>CANSDP010000002.1 GCA_947645675.1 uncultured Bacillota bacterium | reverse complement strand
CTATACCGACATATAAGAACTTCTAAAGAGATAATCTAAATTCACCAATAATTTTATTCTAAAAATTTAGTTGAAAACTATCCTGTCTGCTTTAATACTGTCATTCCATAGAAAAAGAGAGGCGCGCCGGGGACTCACAAAACAGATAATCTGCTGAGAAGCAAGGGTCAGAACCATAAAACACCAAATCCAGACCAGACAGGAGAGGGTATGTCTGGTCTGGATTTGGTGTTAGAAAGAAGAGTTATCGGTAAGTAAGGTTTATTTGGCGGACCGGGCCTTTTTCCACATGGGTTCGCCTTTGGAGTTCCACATGCCAAACCCGGTGAAGGCACAGATCATGGAGAAGACGGGCACCACAAAGGTCAGCAGCGTATAGGGCGCGTAGGCCAGGGGAGACACATCCAGTACACCGCTCATATATAGGGCTGCCGAGCTCCAGGGCACAACCGCACAGGCGATGGTGCCGGCGTCCTCCAGACAGCGGGAGCAGACCTTGCGGTGAACATCATACTCGTCGAAGGTATCGGCAAAGGTCTGGCCGGGGATGATGATGGCCATCGTCTGGTTGCCGGTCAGCAGCAGTACCAGGTAGGACTCCAGCATGGTGACGATCACCAGGCTGCGGGCGGAGCGAATAACCGGCCGCACGCCCTTGTCAATTACGATATCCAGAATCCCGGACTTTTTCATGGCGGCGGACATGATGCTGGCGAACATGACCAGATAGACTGTGCCCACCATAGACTTGGCCCCGCCGCGGTTCAGGATGGTGTCGATGAGGGCCACTCCGGTGTTGGAGGAGTACCCGTTGAAGGCGGCGCCCATAATGTCGCTGAGGGGGGCGCCCTGCGTGGCCACCGCGAAAATCACGCTGACAATCGCGGTGCCGCCCATGGCGATGATCGCGGGCACCTTCAGGATGGACAGCACAATGACCAGCAGCATGGGGATGACGCAGATAAAGCTGATGTTAAAGTGCTCCGCCAGCTTCGCCTGCAGCATTGCCACATCGGAGATATCCACGTCCACGTTGGCCGCGGCGTTCATGCCCATCACAGTATACAGAATCAGCACCACTACGGCGGCGGGGACGGTGGTGTACAGCATGGAATTGATATGGGAATACAGATCGGTGCCCGACATGGCGGGTGCGACGTTGGTGGTGTCGGACATGGGGGACATCTTATCGCCGAAATAAGCGCCGGACACGATAGCGCCAGCCAGCAGGGCTGGATTGATTCCCATGTTCAGGCCGATGCCCAGCATAGCCAGGCCCATGGTCGCCGCACTGCCATAGGAGGTGCCGGTACACAGCGACGTGAATGCGCACAGCACAAAGGTCAGCGGCACGATGGCGGAGGGGGAGATGACACCCAGGCCGAAATGAATCAGCGTGGGCAGGGCGCCGCCGATGAGCCAGATGCCGACCAGGATGCCGACCTCAATGATAATAATATTTGCCACAGTGACGCCGTTGATCTGCTCCACCAGCAGATCCTGAATATCCGGCCATTTCTCCCCCAGGAGCATCGCGACAATCACGGCCACAACAGCGCCGCAGAAAACGGCCATCTGGGTGCCGAAGTTCAGCTTGATCCCCACGACAATTACACCGATAATCGCGATCAAGCCTATAATAGAAATCGCAAGGGACGGGCGGGCGCTCCCATTTTCATTTTTCATAATGCAGTTCCTTTCTTTGAAACAGCTTGACTTTGTCACCGGTCTGCTCCTTCGGTTTCCCCAGGTCCGCCCCAAGGAACAAAACGGTCGCTTGCCAAGCGGAATTGAAGCAGCGTCTTTCCAATGATATGCTCAACCTGTTTTTGCAGGGTATCCGCCCCGTTGTAAAAGGTGAGCATCGGAGGCAGGATCGTGCACCCGGCCTCCGCCGCCAGCTGCATATTGCGCAGATGCACCTTGGAAAAGGGGGTCTCCCGGACTACCAGGACCGTCGGACGGTTTTCCTTCAGGCAGACGTCGGCGGCGCGTACCAGCAGATTGCTGCTGTATCCCACCGCGATGGCCGACAAGGTCTTCATACTGCATGGCATCACAATCATCCCGTCCGTCTGGTAGGAGCCGCTGGCAATGGGTGCGGCCATATCCTGCTCGTCATATACATGGTCCGCCAGGGCGTATACCTGCTCCATTGTCAGGCCGGTTTCCAGCGCAAAGTTGCGACGGGCGCCGGAGGATACCACCAGATGGGTCTCTACGTTGGGCTGAGCCCGCAGCGCTCTCAAGAGCTCATACCCCATCAGCACGCCGCTGGCTCCGGATATCCCAACTATAATACGGCGAAGCTCCGCTCCGCGCAGCTTCCGATCAGTCATCCCGATCCTCCTCCCCGGCGGCAAGATACAGCTCCACCGCCTGACGGCAGCTGTCGCACAGCGCCTGAATATCCGCCTGGCCGGCGTGGTCGATGTGGAGACCGGCGGTCAGGCTTACCGCCTGCCCCGAGGCGACGCACAGGCGCTTAGCCAGCGGCTGTGCCAGCTCCGCGTCCTTATGCCCCGGCAGGCTGATGACCCACATGTCGCAGGTCAGTCCCGTCCCGCTGGTTTTGGGACGGGGATAGGCCGCCGCCACGCCCCCCACATGGGGCAGCTCGCCGCCGGTCAGCAGACACTGCAGCCCGTGCCCGCCGGTTTCATGGACCGTCAGCGTCACCTGGAAGGGTCCCTGCCCCGCCTGGATTGTCTTCAGTAGGTTCATCATTCATCATCCTTTGCGGTTCATCGCCTCGGGGCGGCTCCTCCGTCTGGAACTGGGCCAGAAAGGTTTGTGCCGCCTTGTTGATATAGCCGTTCCGGTTCAGCACGATCACCGGCATCACAGTGCTCTCAAAGCCGCGGATGGCCTTGGCGTACAGATTCTGGTGGGCCAGGGCGTCCACGATCATTTTGGGCTGATAGCTCAGGCCCAGACCCTGGGCCACCAGCACCATGGCGGTGGCGGCGCTGTTGCACTGACACAGGATGCGGGGCATAAAGCCGTGCCGCTGGCATTCCCGGATGAGGATGCCGTTATAGCCGTAAAAGTCGCCGCCGCGCAGCATGCAGAAGGGGATCCCCTTCTGCTTTTCCACTGGTACAGTCTCCTCCTCCGGCGCGGGGTCCAGGAGGGGATTCACCACCAGCACCATGGGGTCCGGTGCCAGGGGAATGATATTGAAGGAGGCGTCATCCACCAGATGGGGCAGGAAAATCATGTCCACCTCATCCTTTTTCAGCATCTCGATCAACTCATCCGGGTCCTCCTGCTCGATATAGATCTCAACTGAAGGGTATTCCTCCTGAAACAGAGCCAGCTTTTCCGCCAGCAGCGGGATGGTGGGATAGCCGGAGCCGATGCGGATATTCCCCCGTACGCCGGAGTTGGCCTCCTGGAGGGCGGAGAGCATCTCCTGATAGTTATACAGCAGCCGCTTGCTTTCCTCATAAAACACCGTTCCCGCATCGGTTAGCTCCAGACCTCGCTTTGTCCGGGTGAACAGAATGACACCCAGCTCAGACTCCAGCCGCCGCAGGCTGCGGCTCAGAGGAGGCTGGGCAATATAGAGCCGTTGAGCCGCCTCTGTAATCTGGCCGGTTTCCGCGATGGTTACGAAGTATTTCAGCTGCTGAATGTTCATCTATCTACTTCCTTTCTGCTCAATACCCCAGCTTCATCAGCTTCTCCCTGGCCCGCTTTGTGTCCTCCTCCCGGGGCCGGCATACCACCACCTCTTCCCGCATGGCGGGCCACATGGTGGCGTCGATGCCGTATTTGTTCACCAGGTTATTGTGGGAAACGGGGTCCAGCGAGATGGTAAAGGAGTCCGGAATCAGGAAGGTGTCCTGGCCGTGGCGCACGCGGGTGGCAATGGCCCACATAACCTCCTCATCCCGGCGGATGTCAATGTCGGTATCCACCACAACGGCCAGCTTCACCATGTAGTCCAGCCCCATCAGCATCGTCATGGCCACCTTGGCCATCCCCTCGGGGGCCTCCTTCATCTGGATGTATGCCTGCATATCGCCGCCGGAGATGGGATAGGTCAAATCAGTAACCCAAGGCACTTTCTCTTGGATGCGGGTCAATGCAGCGGTCTCGCAGACCATGTGGGCCAGATACAAGTGGTCCTTGGTGCGCCCAGGAGCCGTGACCTCATAAATCGGGTTTTTCCGGTGGGCGAACCCGGTACAGTAGAACACATTCTCAGTAGAACGGGAGGTGGAGAAGCCGGTAAACTCGCCAAACGGCCCCTCCGGCTCATGCTCAGTGGTGGATATGTATCCCTCCAGCACCATCTCGGCCTCCGCCGGGTATTCGACATCCACTGTGCGGCCCTTGACCAGTTGGAGCGGCTCGCCCAGGATGGCGCCGGATACGTCATACTCGTCGTCGTTCAGACCAGGACGGGCCACCGCGCCCATGGAGACGGCAGGGTGACAGCCCACAATAATGGCCACCGGCAGATCCCGGCCCGCCATGCGGGCCTTTTCGTACTCATAAAATAGATGCTGTTTAGTGTGCATACTGATGCCGAATTTATTCCCGCCCTTGAACTGCATACGGTGGTAGCTCAGGTTATGGACGCCGTTGTCCGGGTCCTTCACCACCACGATGGAGGAGGAAATATAGTACCCGGCGTCGGTCTGGTAGTATTTCAGCAGAGGCAGAGCCTTCAGGTCAATGCCCTCGGTCTCCACCACCTCCTGCACCGGCCCCTCCGGAACGATTACAGGAGGAATGGTGCTCTTCTCCAGCCGGACCCAGTTCTGAGCCACAGCGGCCTCTCCGCCCTCACCCAGCAGTTCGGCGATTCTCCGGCGGCTGGCAAATACGTTGCCCACCACCGGGATGTCCTCATACCCCTTGACGCGGGTGCGGATGATAGGAGGATATTGCTGTTTTTCCAGCTCCAGCGCCAGCGCTTGGAATTCCAGGTCCCGGTCGATGGGGTCGGAAAGATTCAAAATGTCACCTGGGCGGCGCTCCTCCAGTGTCTTCAGGTAATGACCCAGAGATTGATTCTCCATTTTTCATCACACTCTCTCCAATATTTTTTTGGAACAGGTTCCTTCTCTGCAGCGCTGCCTCCGTATGCCTGTTCTTATGCCCCTTATTATAAATTTGCAAAGAGGAAATGACAAATACTCTTTTTTCTTGTCAATAATACCTAAAAGGTATTCTGGAATCGTTGCTCTTTGACGCCGGCTGTGCTACACTGAACATCATCAGGTACAGGAGGGATTGCTGTGGAAAATATTATTCTGGTCGATACCGCAGACCGGCCAGTGGGAATTTGTGAAAAGCTGGAAGCTCATGCCAAGCCGATGCTGCACCGGGCGTTTTCTATTTTTCTCTATTCAGATGGACAGATGCTGCTGCAGAGACGGAACCGAAATAAATATCACTCCGGCGGGCTGTGGGCCAACGCATGCTGTTCCCATCCCCGCGCGGGCGAGACCTTGGAGGAGGCGGCGTCCCGACGGCTGCGGGAGGAATTGGGCATTCAGGCTCCGCTGACCGAGCTGTTCTCCTTTCTCTACTTTGCTCAATTCTCCAAACATCTCTTTGAGTACGAATACGATCACGTATTTCTTGGAGAGTACTCAGGAACGCCCGACTTTAACCCGGACGAGGCTGAGGAAATGCGCTGGGTTCAGTTTTCCCAGCTGCGGCGGGAGCTGGTGGAGCACCCGGAGGCTTTTTCCGTCTGGTTTCTGTCCGCCGCCCCCCGGGTATTAGACTGCATAGAGGCTCAGTCGAAACCCCCGGCAGTGGTCAAACAATGACTCTCAGCAGCAAGTTCCCGGTAGCGGCAAGCAATGCGCCGGTCTATACCGGCGCGTGCTTGTTGGTGGCAGACTGCCCCCAAGCCCTGTAAAACCGGGCGCACTTGAGCCCGGTTTTTTAAGCCGCCTCCGGCGGCTGCTGTTACCCGCAGGGAGAGAAGATCATCGCTGCAACTCCTGCTGGCGGCTTCCGACTGGCCGGATAAATCGTTGAATTTTTGAACCGCCGCACCACAGGCTTTCTCCAATTCTCCAAGGCCGGTCAGCTCGTTTTCCTGCAAGTGGATGAACGTTTTTGCCATTTTCAAAACCTCCCCTCAAAAAGAAAAATGGTGGGGAGCAGCATTTTGCCGCTCACCACCAGATCGTTTAGACACTATGCCCCGGAGAGCAATCCGGACGAATATCTCAATCATGCGCTGAAGCTCTCGGTCCATTCTGGCAGCTTGCCTCAGACCAAACACGATATCCGCCATAAAACAGATTTTTATGCGATCCTTACAACATTGCCCGGATAAGGTCCCCGCTTTCTTTCAGCATAGCCGAATTTCCTCTGTTCTAATTCGGGAGTAATACCTTATTGGGGCAGTACATTTCGCTTCAAGCTGGTATAGGCCAGCAAAATATAGATTGCGTAAATCAGGAAGAAGATCCCCAGCGAGATCGTCACAATGGACAAAGGACTGCTCATTCCAACCATCACTCCTGGCTCAGGGAGGCTGGCCAGGTGGAGGATGAAGGGCGCGCCGATGAGCACCGGCGGCACGGCGGGCAGGGCGTAGTAGATGGCAAACTGGGTGCGCAGAGCCTTTGCCATCTCCCGGCGGTTCATGCCCAGCTTTTGCAGCAGGGAAAACTGCCGCTTATACCGCTCACTCTCGCTGAGCTGCTGGATGGTGAGGATGGTGGCGGCGGTCATGGTGAGGGACAGAGCCAGGTAGAACAGGGGAAAGACGCACAGGGCGGTCTGAGTGGCCACCTCTGCCTCCTCGTTGGCCCTGGTGGTGATGGCATTACTGGCAATCCCAGAGCTGGTGCGCTCGTTGATATCCCACAGGTCATAAAACTGCGCCCTTGTCACCGGCTGAGCCGTCTTGGCGACGTAGGCCCAGTGGTGAACCTCCAGCCCCTCCACCGCTTCGTCCGGGACCACCAGAATGTAGCCCCGCCCGTTGACAGTACCGCCGCTTTGGGACAGGTGCTCGGTATACACGCCCCCGGGCTGGAGGGTGATGTCCCCGAAGGTCAGGGGCCGATCATAAGACTTCAAGGCGTCCTCCAGATAGGTCATGCAGTGAAACAGATACTGTCCCTCCGGAAGCTCCACCGCCCGGTAGCCGGCGATGGAGCGCAGAGCGGCGTAGTCGCTCCAGCGCAGGACAGGCTCCTGTACAAAGTTGAAGTAATAATAGACGGTCTGAGATTCGATATAGTCCCGCACGGTGTGGCCGCCGCTGAGATAGACCTGATATTCCAGGGAGCGCTCCACCGGGATATTCTCCTCGATGTAGTCCGTATAGACAGTGGGGTCCCGACCGTCTCCCACGCCAAGATACAGGTCAAAGCAGGCGTTCTCCGCCGCCCGGCCCTCAAACAATCCCTGGAAGACCAGTCCGCTGCCCTCGGAGAGGATGGTGGCGGTAAAGATCATGGAGATGGTGGCCATAAGCACTCCCATGGTGGCCAGCTTGGCGGTAAGCGTGCGGAACACCAGCAGGGTCACCCCCCGATACTTCCGGGCGGGCCGTTTGTCAAAGAAGGCGGGCACCCCGGAGGCGAAGCTGAGGAAGAAGCCGAACAAAAATAAAATCAGGCACCCCGCCCCGGCGGTGGCGATGGCAAGGTCCCGGACCATCAGCAGCCCCGTCCCGACCACACCCAGCAGGATGGAGGCCCCGAAAATCCAGCGGCGCTTTTTCCGCGTCTGGATGACCACGCCCTCGTTGAGCCGGTCGAAATAGATCAGGTGGTGGATTTTAGCCTTTCGGATATATTTCCGGCTCCGGCCCAGTGCAAAGAGATAGATCAGACCAAAGCAAACGGCCGTCAGTCCCAGGGCGGGGAGAGAGAAGCCAAAGGAGAAGCGGTAGGGCTGCTTGAACAGGGCGAGGGTCAGGGCCCGGAAGGCCTGATAGAGCAGTCCGCCCAGGACCGTCCCCAGCGCCAGGGCGCAGCCCCCCACCGCCAGGTTTTCCAGAAAGAACAGCCGGGCCACCTGCCGGTTCTCCAGGCCGATGAGCAGGTAGGTGCCCAGCTCCCGGCCCCGGCGCAGGAGCATGAACTTTGTGGCGTAGGCCACCAGCCAGCCAAAGACGCACACCACCACCACCGTGGCCATGGCGACCATCGCAGGCAGCATCTCCATGGATTGGGCCAGGGTGTTGATTTCTTGGGAGAAGGTCAGGGCATTGAAGGAGTAGAGCAGAGCGGCGGCCATGACCACCGTGACAAAGTAGACCAGATAGTCCTGGGCCTGACGCTTGGCGTTGCGCAGGGAGAGCTTAGATAACGTCACTGACATCACCCCCCAGCGCTGCCAGCACATCCAGAATCTCATGGTAGAATACGGGCCGTCCCCGCTCTCCCCGGAGCAGCTCGTTGAACACCCGCCCGTCCTTCAGGAACAGTACCCGCTTGGCGTAGCTGGCGCTGTAGGCGTCGTGGGTGACCATGAGAATGGTAGCGCCCATGTCCCGGTTCATAGCGGTCATGATTTCCAGCAGATTCTTAGATGCCTTGGAGTCCAGCGCCCCGGTGGGTTCGTCAGCCAGGAGCAGGGATTGTCCCGCCACCATCGCCCGGGCGCAGGCGGCCCGCTGCTTCTGACCTCCGGAAACCTGATAGGGGAATTTCGTCAGGATGTCGGTGATACCCAGCCTTCCGGCCACCTCCCGCACCTGGTTCTGTACCGTTCCGGGGTCCTGGTGATTCAGGGAGAGGGCCAGGCCGATGTTTTCCTCAATGGTCAAGGTATCCAGCAGATTGAAGTCCTGAAACACAAAGCCCAGCCGCTCCCGGCGGAATTTGGCCAGTTCATGTTCCGACAAGTCGGCCACACTCACCCCGTTCAGGAGAATCTTCCCGGCGCTGATGGTATCTATGGTGGAGATGCAGTTGAGCAGAGTGGTTTTTCCGCTCCCTGACGCACCCATGATGGCCAGGAACTCCCCAGCCTCCACGTCAAAGCTCACCCGGTCCAGCGCCTTAGTGACGTTGTTTTTGCTCCCATAATACTTTTCGATATTTTGTACTTGTAACATGGCGGTTTGCCTCCTTTGCTTGTGGCTCTATGGTACACCAAAAGCGAAGGCTGTTGTATCGAAGTCATATTGATTTACCTTACGGTTTTGTAAGGTTTTCCTTTGCGGGAAAAGTCAGCGTTACTGTAGTGCCAGCCCCCTCCTGTGAATCCATGCGCAGTTCCAATTCCAGGAAAGCCGCCAGCTTCCTGCACAGATACAGACCTATGCCGGTAGAGCCGCCTCGAATCCGTCCATTACTGCCGGTAAAGCCACGCTCAAACACACGGGGCAGCTCATGGGCGGGGATACCGATGCCGTTGTCGTGAACAATAAGCTGGGTCTGCCTTCCGAGCGGCTTGGCTGAAAGGGTGATGACCGGTTCCGGTCCCCGATAGCGGGCGGCGTTTTGCAGCAGCTGACCCAGGATAAATACCGCCCACTTTTCATCGGTATAGACCGTGCAGTCCAACCCCTTTGTCTCCACCTGGATGCCATTTTGAATCAGCAGGGAGCGATGGTTCTCAATCGCCTGAGCCGCGATTTTCTCCAGCTTCACCTGTCGAAGCACGCAGTCTTGCTCCGGGTTCTCCGCACGGGCGTAGAACAATGCCCGCTCTACATGGGCCTCGATTTGACTGAGTTCCGCGGTGAGCTTCCGGCGGGTGTCCCCATCCAACTCCCGACAAATGAGCCGGGCGGCGGTGAGAGGGGCTTTGATCTCATGCACCCAGCGTTCCACATACTCCCGGTACTCCCTCTGGGATGCCTGGGCGTCAGATACGGCGCCAGTCATATCGCGGCCAGCCAGACGGGCCAGGTCAAAGAGCCGCCGTTCAAACAGCCCTTTTGGCTGCGGAACGCACTCTGTAAACAGATATTTACGGTCCAGACCATCCAGAATAGATTTCAATTCCAGGAGGCGGGCGCGCTGCTGAAAGAAATCAAACATATTCACCGTCAGGAAAACCAGCAGGAACACAATCAGCAAAATCACCAGAACTCCTGGCTGTGTTCCCGTGGCAAAAAGGAACAGCGCCGCCAGTCCGGCGCAGATCACTTGGAGCGCGATACGCTTCAGCCGGTCCGACAAAAATTCCCACAGGGTCATAGTTGATACCCCATTCCCCGCCGGGTCTTGATGGCGTCCGGCAGACCGATCTCCGCCAGCTTTCCCCGCAGCCGGGTCATATTCACGCTGAGGGTGTTGTCATCAATGTAAATCCGGTGGTCCCACAGGGCGTCAATCAGATCGGCCCGAGAAACAATCCGCCCGGTGTGAACCATCAGGCAAGCCAAAATTTGCAGTTCGTTCCGGCTGAGCTCCACGGCTTTTCCACTGGACGATACAACCCCTTTTGTCAGGCTCAATCGCAGTTCACCGGCCTCCAGTAAATCAGTCTGTTCCGGTCCGCCGCCGCTCCGGCGCAGAACCGCCTTGATCCGGGCCAGCAGAACGGGAACACTGTATGGCTTGGTGATGTAGTCGTCCCCGCCCAGGCTCAGCGCCCGTACCTCGTCCGTACCAGCATCCCGGCTGGTAACAAAAATTACTGGCGCGGGAACGGCCTTCCGCAATGCGGCGCACAGGGAGAAGCCATCTTTACCCGGAAGTCCAATATCCAAAAGAATAAGGTCCGGGTGTTCCCGCGCCGCCTGACCAGGTACATCTGTAAACTCCGTAATTGCCAGAGGTGTATATCCCTCGTTTTCCAGGAGCAGCGCTAACTCTTCCCGAATGGCCGGGTCATCCTCGATTATCATAATTTTTTGCATATGGCTGTTACCGCCTTGTCGTTTTCCCTATACTAACATAAGTGGAGTATATTTGTCCAGAAGTGATGGCCCTGGAGGGCCGGATGTCCGGACTGCTGTGGGATTACTTTGCCCCTCCGGAGCAATTCCAGGGGCCTCTCCATTGCCTTTGGCGGCGAGTGCGTTCTGGGCGATCCCTGGGGACTATCTGCCGGGTGCTGCCGCTGCTGCGGATCAATGAGCCGCGGAAAGAACCAAGCCACGCTGAGGCCATGCCGCGCCGCCTGCGCTACTGGGACTTCCGCAAGGGGGACATTGTGATCCTGGCGGTGGTCAAGTATGACTACGAACGCGGCCTGATCTATGGACGTATCCTGTCCGAGTGGTAGAAATATGCTTGTTGGAAGCGGGCGGAGAGTTAAGGAACCACTGATAAAATCCCCGTTCAGGAAGAAAATGTGATAAAATAGAGAAAAGGGGGAGAGAACATGAAACAGGAAAGCTTCAGCGATATAGAATACAGCTGGCGGAAAAAGAAAACAAAACGGGAAGAATTCCTGGAGATCATGGACGATATTATCCCATGGGACGAATGGGTATCTCTAAGGAAACGCCTGAAAATTCAGGGTTTAGGACAGCGAGAAACGATTAAACCAGAGGTTCCTTAGCAAAACAGCTCCTCAATCTGGAACGCCTCGTCCATCTGGGGATAGCTCAGGAATTGAGAGAGGAACAGGATATACCACACACCGAGGATGGGCAGCAAGAACAAGGTCCAGGGGGCGAACAGCACAAACACCGCCCAATAGCCCAGCTGCAAAAGCCCGACACCCAGGGCGCGCCAAAAATATTTCATGCAGAACAGCAGGCAGTTGCGCAGACGGACCGAGTTTTTCTGTTGGAACAGCACCAGCTGGGGCCAGTAGAGGGTATTGATGATGAGGACTACCAGCAGGGCGGACAGGTACAGGGCCACCGTCCCCAGGGAGGGGGCCCGCTCCGCCCACCAAAACAGCATGGCCATAAAGACGTAAACGCCCAGCACAAGCCCCAGCGGAGCCCCGAGGATCAGGCTGCCCTTCCAGTTCTGCTTCCAGGCGCGCTTATAACCGTCCCGCCAAGGGAGCGGGTCGTCCCGCAGGCCCCGCAGGATGGCGTCGTACATTCCGGCCAGAAAGGGCCCGGCAATCACGCCGCCCAGAATGGAGCAGGGGAGCAGCGCCAAAAGGCTGCTGGAGGCCACCGCGTAAAAGATTCCCGCCGCCAGGGGAGCAAAGCCCGTCAGGGTGAGCAGATTTATCTTCCACCACCGCCCAAAGCGGGTGGACAATAGCTGCCGGTACCGGTAAAAGCCGGTCTGACGCTGGTTTTCGTCGAAGTGGGGGTCCTCCGGAAAAAACAGTCCCATGTTAGTTCGCTCCTCTCAGGCGGCGTAGTGACAGCCGTCCAAAAAATCGATCAGGATCGAGGCTTCGTCTCCAGTGAAGCTGTCCAGGCAGTTCAGCTCCGCGCTGATGGCGTAGCCGCTGTACACGCCAAAGGCGGAGACACCTCGGCTGTAAGGGTTGGCATCTGATTTGCAGGTATAGGCGGAGATGGTGTAGTCCTGTCCGCCGCAGGTCCGCGTCTGAGAACTGGCAACGTTATAGGTCTCCGCCTGACGGGCGGTCCAGTCATCCACCGCCTGTTGGGCGGCGTCCGCGTCCTTGCGGCCGTAAACCAGCACGTCCAACCGGGCGGGGTAGAGGACCACCTCGTCCCCGTCCTCGTTTACATAGGGGGCGCCCTCCCCGATGGTCCAGGAGGCCAGATACATGTCGGAGACAGACAGGGCCTCGTTGTTGTCCCGCAGCTCCAAATCGTGCCCAGGCTCCTCCACCCCCAGGACTCCGCCCAGGGTGGTCCAGCCCTTGTCCCAAGCGGCGCCGTCAGCCGCGCTTTCCGGAATGGATTTGGCGCAGCCGGTCAGGAGAAGACATAGGACCGCCAGACAGCAGATGAATCTTTTCATGAAATTACCTCCTCGGACAGCTCCGCCCACAGCGCGCCGCACTCGTCCATATATTGGACCGTCCGGTCCTCCCAAAACTCCCGCCGCGCCAAAAACAGGCCGTTTTCCACAGGAAACCAGTCCCCTTGCAGGACCTGGTAGTCAGCCTGGAACCCCTCCGGGTCCTCCAGCAGGAAAAAATAGCTCTCGCAGGAATCCAAATCGGCCATCAGCTTGACGTTAGACGCAGCGGCGTACATGGGATCGCCGCCGTTCCCGCCAGTGGGGTACTGGTTCAGCTGGACCACCACCCTGCCGTCCCCGTTGCAGTCGGTCCCCAGGGCGGACAGGCACTCCTCCCAGGCGGCAGCCCCCTCCTTGGAGAGGGGGCAGGCCCCCACATAGGCGATCTGGTAATCTGGATGGACCTGGGTCAGAGCGTGCCAGGTCAAATTACCCGCGGCCGCAAGCGCCGCGATGCCGAGCCCCACATGCCACTTGTGATAGTGCCACCAGTTTTGGCGGCGCTGTTTTTTTGTCAGCTCTACGGGGGTTTCCGGCTGTACGTCCCGGTATTTCCACCTCAAATATTCGCTGGCCATGTCCTCACTCCTTTGTGGTCCCGCCAGGGGCGTAGCTGACGGGCAGGCAAACCAGGCTGGGCAGGTTGCTCCGGTCCTCCCGGAGCAGGAGCTCCACGCCGGTTTCCGCAATCCGCTCGATGGGCTGGATAATGGTAGAGCAGATAAAGCCGTCCTCCGCAAAACGGCGGATACCGTCAAAGCCGATGAGCTGCACGTCCTCCGGGACCCGCAGGCCCAGTTCACACAGCATAGCCCGGATATGGACCGCCAGGGCGTCGGTGACACAGAAAATGCCGTCGAAGGCCAAGCGGCCCTCTTCTATATGGCTGGCCAGAAAGTCCTGAAAGGGGGCGTACCCCTCCTCATCGCAGAGCCGCAGGGAGGTACAGCTGATCCCTCTCTGGCGGCAGGCGGACTCAAAGCCGTCCCCCCGCTTGTCCGACTCGCCGGGGACCTTGGAGCCGATACGCAGGAACAGGGGGCGGGTACACCCCAGCTCCAGAAGCTTCCCCGCCGCCAGCTGTCCGCCGCCGAAATTGTCGGAGGAGACGCAGGGGACGCTGGGGCTGAAATACCGGTCGATGCTCACATAGGGCAGCTGGGGGTCCACTTCCAGGGCCGGGTTGTAGGTCAGACCAATGATGCCGTCCACCTTGTTCTGCTGGACCATCTGAATACACCGCTGCTCAGCTTCCGGATCGTAGGCGGTGGTGGACAGGATCGTCCGGTAGCCCTTCTGACTGAGCGCGGAGCAGATGCCCTGAGCCAGCGTGGAGAAAAAGGGGTTGGTAACATCGGGCAGGATCAGGGCCACCGAGTAAGTCCGGTTGGTTTTCAGGCCCCGGGCGTAGCTGTTTACCTGGTAGCCCAGCCGCTTGGCCGCCTCCTCTACCCGGCGGCGGTAATCCTCGCCCACGTGGAGGTTGTTAAATACCTTGGACACGGTGCCCAGAGCCACACTGGCCTCCCGGGCCACGTCCTTCATCGTGGGGGCGTTTTCTTTTTGTTTCATGGAGTTCACCTCGCAGAGCGTGAAATGTTTCACCGATAATTCCATTATAACCGTGAAACGTTATTTTTCAAGTACTTTCTGATAATTCACAACAAATCGTCCATCTACACAAAATCGGTCGTCCGTTTATGTGGAAAAACGAGGAATCTGAATTGAAGCAAAAAAATGCCTTGACAGCCGGTAAATAGCTGTACTATCATAAGCACATAGCATATGTAACGTTTCATATCGCCGGCAGAAAAGGAAAAAGCAGGGAGTGACCGATCAATGGCAAAAATGAACCCCTCCACGGCGGTCCCCGCCGCGCTTGCCCGGCCGGGCAAGACCCTTGGTCAAAGAATCGCGGACAACTGGCAGCTCTACGCGCTGCTCCTGGTTCCCGTGATCCTGACGTTCGTCTACAAATACATCCCCATGTACGGCATCCAAATCGCCTTCCGGGACTTCAAGGCCAGCCAGGGCTACACCGGCAGCGAGTGGGTGGGCTGGTATTGGTTCCAGCGGTTCTTCAGCGCCCCCACCTTCGGGCGGATGATCAAAAACACGGTGCTCATCAGCCTGTACAGCCTGCTGTGGAGCTTCCCGGTGCCCATCATCCTGTCCCTGATGATTAACCAGCTGCGCAGTGCCAAATATAAGCGGGTGGTACAGACCGTCCTCTACGCCCCCCACTTTATCTCTGTTATGGTTATCTGCGGTATGATCAAAATTTTCCTCAGCTCCTCGGGCGGCCTGCTCAACCTGATCCTGGGCACCGAGATCGACTTCCTCACCCAGTCCTCCGCCTTCCGCACCATCTATGTGGCCTCCGGCATCTGGCAGGACGCCGGCTGGGGCTGCATCATCTACCTGGCCACTCTGGCCAACGTGGACCCCGGCCTGTATGAGGCCGCCAAGGTGGACGGCGCCTCCGTCTTTCAGCGCATCCGGAACATCGACCTGCCCGCCCTGCTGCCCATGGCCATCCTCAACCTGATTATGGCCGCCGGCGGACTGATGAACGTGGGCTTTGAAAAGGTGTGGCTGCTTCAGACCGACCTGAACAAGGCCACCAGCGACGTTATCGCGGTGTACGTCTACGAACAAGGCATTCAAAACGCCAAATACAGCTACTCCACGGCGGTGGGATTGTTCAATACAGTGGTCAACATCGCCCTGCTGCTCATTGTCAACAAGATCGCGTCCAAGGTCTCGGACGTGGAATTCGTGTAAAGGAGGGGAGCGGAAATGAGAAAAGCCTCCGGCATGTCCGAACGGACCAGCCAGATCATCCTGACGGTCATCTGCGGCATTATCCTGTTTATCGTGGCCTACCCCCTGTATTACGTGGTGGTGGCCTCCTTCTCCGACCCCTACCAGGTCTACGCCGGGAAAACCTTCCTGTTCCCCAGCGGCTTTACCCTGGAAGGCTACAAGGCGGTGTTCCTCAATGACGGCATCGTCTCCGGATTCCTGAACTCTGTGAAATACACCGTGGTGGGCACTATCTTCTCGGTAGTTATGCTGTACATCACCGCTTACCCCCTGGCCCAGAAGGACCTGCCCGGGCGGAAGGCCCTGAGCGTTTTCTTCCTGTTCACCATGTACTTTGCCGGCGGACTGGTCCCCACCTATCTGGTGGTCAAGTCCACTGGACTGGTGGGCAGCATGTGGTCCCTGTTCCTGCCCGGCGGCGTAGGGGTGGGCAACATGATTATTGTCCGCAACTACTTCCAAAGCTCCATCCCCCATGACCTGGTGAGGCGGCTGAAATCGACGGCTGCTCCAAGCTGCGCACCTTTTTCAGCGTAGTGATTCCCCTGTCCATGCCCATTCTGGCGGTGATGGTGGTGTTCTCCATGGTGGCCTACTGGAACGACTGGTTCACCGCCCTGATCTACCTGGGCGGCAAGGGCTCCCCCCTGCCCCTGGTTATGAGGAACATCCTCATCAAGAGCTCCGCCACCGCCAGCCAGGCGGCTACCATCTCCGGCGGCTACGCCGAGCTGAACAAGCTTACCGAGCTGCTGAAATTCTGCTCCATGATTGTGGCGGCTCTGCCCATGCTGGTCATTTACCCCTTTGTCCAGAAATATTTTGAAAAGGGCTTCATGGCCGGCGCGGTCAAGGGTTAAGAGAGGAGGAGATTTCATGAAACAGAAGATTTTTTCCGCGGCCCTGTCCGCCGCGCTGCTGCTGGGCGCCCTGTCCGGCTGCGGCGGGGGGCTGGTAAATAATGTGAATGACGGCACGGTCAACCCCAACACCGACCAAACCGAGTTCGACATCATGGGCGGTGTTTCCGCCCTGTCCAGCGGCTATGAGAACAACGAGGTGCTCAATGCCCTCCAGGCCAGCGCCGGCGTCAAAATCAACTGGGAGACCATGTCCGACTCCCTGGCCGAGCAGGTGAATATCCGCATCACCGGCGGGCAGTATCCCGACGCCTTTATGGGGGTGGGCTTCTCCAACTATGACATCGCCCGGTACGGCGACGACGGCACCTTTCTGGACCTGACCCCCTACCTCACCCCGGACATCATGCCCAACCTGTGCGCCATCCTGGAGGAGCACCCGGAGATCCAGGCGGCCATCACCCAGGAGGACGGCAAGATTTACGGCCTGCCCTCCGGCGAGCAGATGACCACCGCCGGCATCGGCGCCCCCATGGACGAGGCCTTTTCCATCTTTTCCGTCCCCCAGTACAGCATGATCAACAAGGCCTGGCTGGACGACCTGGGGCTGGAGGTGCCCACCTCCCTGGACGAGCTCCACGACGCGCTGAAGGCCTTCAAGGACAACGACATGTCCGCCAAGTACTACGGCAACGCCGCCGGGACTACGCTGCCCATGACCACCGGCTTTGACGAATGGTGCTGGGGTCAGAATATCTTCTATTCCGGCTTCGGCTTCACCAACTGGCCCAACGATGTTATCAATGACCTGCATCTGAAAAGCGACGGCACCGTGGAATTTGTCTGCGCCAGCGACGCCTACCGGGACTGCCTGACCTACTTCCACGACTGGTACGCGGAGGGCCTGATGGACGTGGAGATGTTCTCTCAGAGCGACAGCCAGCTCATCGCCAAGTGCCAGCAGGGCTATGTCGGGGTGTCCACATGGTGGTACATTGAGGAACTGATGGGCGAGTACGCCGGGGACTATGTATTCCTGCCGCCCCTCACCGGGCCCAAGGGCACCCAATATGAGAACATTTGCGGCGTCACCATCCGCCCCGGCTCCCCCATCACCTCCGGCCAGCTGAATATCACCGGCAAGTGCCAGAGCCCCATCAACCTGTTGAAGTTCTTCGACCAGTGGTATGAGGGGGAGACGGTGATGCAGCTGCAATACGGCCCCACCGACGCCGAGTGGCAGGCGTACAAGGACCGCCTGTCCAAAAAGTGCGGTATGGACGATCTGCTCCAGGTTTATCAGAACGCTTACAACCGCTATTCCGCGGCGAAGTAACAGCTTGTAGGGCGGGACGGCTCGGCCCGCCGAATGATACCATAACGCGAACGGCCCGCCGGGGCCGTCGCGCCCTACATGGCTTCCAGCATTTTAGATTGGAGGTATCCCTATGACCAGTGAACTGCTGCAAAAGGCCCGGGATTTTGAAGCCCAGTACGGCCCCCACATCCCCGACAGCGAGCGCCCCGCCTTCCACGCCACCCCCACCATCGGCTGGATGAACGACCCCAACGGCTTCTCCATGTATCAGGGAGAGTGCCACCTGTTCTACCAGTACCACCCCTACTCCAGCGAGTGGGGCCCCATGCACTGGGGGCATCTCAAGACACGGGATTTCATCCGCTGGGAACGCCTGCCCGCCGCTCTAGCTCCGGATAAGGACTATGACGCCGCCGGATGCTTCTCCGGCGGGGCTGTAGAGCTGCCCGACAGGCGGCAGCTGCTGCTGTACACCGGCGTCCAGCGCAGCCACAACGCCGAGGGCTTTCTCCAGGACGTTCAGACCCAGTGCGTTGCCGTGGGAGACGGGCTAAACTATGAAAAGTGGGGGGATAACCCCGTTTTGGACGCCAAGGACCTGCCTGCGGGGGGCAGCGCCGTGGATTTTCGGGACCCCAAGGTGTGGCGTGACCCGGACGGGACCTTCTATGCCGTCATCGGCAACCGCACCGCCGACGGCAGCGGGGCTGTCCTCCTCTATCGGGGCATCGAAGACTTCAAGGGGGAATTCGTCTGTACGCTGGACGCCAGTCACAACCAGTACGGTAAAATGTGGGAGTGCCCCGATTTCTTCCCCCTGGACGGCAAACAGGTGCTGATAACCAGCCCCCAGGAGATGTCCCCTGTAGGCCTGGAGTTCCACGCGGGCAACGGCACCGTGTGCCTGATCGGGGAATATGACCGGCCGAAGGGCTTTACCCGGCAGAATGTTCAGGCCATCGACTACGGACTGGACTTCTACGCCCCCCAGACCCTTCTCTCCCCCGACGGGCGGCGGGTTATGATTGCCTGGATGCAGAATTGGGGCACGGTGGGGGCCAAGCCCTATCACTGCCGCTGGTTCGGCCAGATGACCCTGCCTCGGGAGCTGTCCGTAAAGGACGGGCGGCTGTACCAAAATCCAGTCAGGGAGCTGGAGGGTTGTCGAAGCTGCTGTGTAACACACCGCAACATTCCTGTCTGTGGAGAGGTCAATTTGCCCGGAGTCCAGGGCCGAGTACTGGATATGACGGTCAGTGTCCGTCCCACCGGCGGAGAGATGTACCGCTGGTTCCGAATCCGGGTGGCCAAGGACGGGGAGCATGAGACTATCATCCGCTACCGCCCTGGCAATGACACCGTGAAAATTGACCGCACCCGCGGCGGCCTGCCCCACGATATCGTCCACACCCGCTCCTTTCTGGTCCGGCCCCGGAATGGTGAAATCAAGCTGCGCATTATCCTGGACCGGTTCAGCGTGGAGGTGTTTGTCAATGACGGCGAACAGGCGGCCAGCGCCGTCATCTACACCCGTCAGGAGGCGGACGCCATCACCTTTGAGGCCGGCGGCTCCGTGCTGATGGATGTGGAAAAATACGATCTGGCCTTTGATGGACAGGAAACAGAGGGGCAGAGGATGGAGGTACAGTGATACCGCTGTCACCCTGCGCATGTATGCCCTCGCCAATGAGGAAAGCGTACACCGGGCCGCTCAGACTGTCCGGGGCGCCCTCGAAGCGCAAAATAAAAACAGCGGGACCGGGCAGGGAAAACCCCTGCCCGGTCCTCGTTTCAAATCCAATGCCGCGGAAAACCGTGGCTTTTGGCACCTTCCTGCCCATTGACTCCGCACGCTTGCTTCCGCGTTTGGGGCACGGTGTGGGTCAACTACAAAGCAGCCGCTGCACCATACAGGGACTGATATGCGTGAACGAAGAAAATCCGCAAAACTTATTCCTCGACAAGGACCAAATATTTTGTTATATTGAACATAAAACCGCGCGCCCAAAAAAAGGGGGCTTTTATGGCTCGGCTGACCGACATTTTAATCCTTTTGGACCAGCAATCCGTCATCCACCAGATCCTGTTTTCCGAAGGCTTTTCGGACGATAAGCTCCGGGTCAAAATTCTGCGATGGCAGGGCGTTGAGATAACGAAGATCCCGGATACGGAATGGGATTTTAACCAGGGCACGGTCCGTTGGAATGGGCTTCGCTTTGAGCTCATCCGGTTTTCGCTGAACAGCTTTACCCAATGCCTGCTGCTGCGCCGCGAGCCTCTGCGGGAGCGTCTGATGGAAGCGGCGCTGGACTTTATGGATGATGGAATCCAGCTGTACGGATCGGACGCCTTCGCCCTGGCCGAGTCCGGAGCCCTGCGGCGGGACCTGTTTTACCGGCTTGCTTCGACCGTGGTGGAAATCCCGCCGCTGCGGGAACGGACGGAGGACCTGGAGGAGCTGGTCTGGCACTTTGTGCGGGAGCGAAGCCCTCGCTCCGCTCAGCCAATCGAAATGATTGCCCCCGACTTCTGGCCCCGCCTGCGGCAGTACAGCTGGCCCGGCAATGTACGGGAGCTGTTCCACATTCTGGAGTGCTCCGTCAGCGTGGCCAAGCGGGGTGTTCTGCGCCAGTGCGATCTGCCGGTCTATTTTCTCCGGCATTCCACGCCTCTTACACAGACGACCCCGCCGGCTGTGGTGTCCTCCCCAAAGGAGGCCTTTCAAAAGGGGCTGGACGTCCTGGTTCGGGAGTATGAGCGGCAGGTCCTGTCCCAGGCCTACCTCGCCTGCGGGAAAAACGCCACCCAAACTGCGGAGCTGCTGAAAATCAGCCGGCAGAGCTTTCAATACTACAAGAAGAAATATGACCTGTAGCGGACCGGTGCTGTAAAAATTTTTTTGCGCCTAAATATCAGACAGACAAAATTTTTTTCACCCCCCTCGCGGTGAGAGATGTTTTGTCTGTCCTCTTATTTGTCCTGTTTTTGCCTTTTGCGGCTAAAATATCCACTATTTGATTTAAGTTCTTCCATTACGGAAGTTGGCACGATGATTGCTTTTTAATATCGCAAGCAAATATCGGAGACCAAGACCCAATGTGAGAAAGGAGAACCAATCATGAATCTGTCTGTAAAAGCCGCCCGAACCATTACCAGCGTCACGCTCACCGACTGCAAGCCCACCCTGGAGGAATTCATCGCCGTAGTCAAGTTTGGCGCCAAGCTGGAGTTCTCGAACCAGATGAAGGAGGCCGTACAGGCCAACCGCAGGCCGCTGGAGAAATTTCTGGAGGAGGGCCGCGTTATTTACGGCGTTACCACCGGCTTTGGCGAAAACGTCCGCTACACCATCTCCCCTGAGGATGCCACCACCCTACAGGAAAACATTGTCCGTACCCACTCTGTAGCGGTAGGCGAGCCGCTGGACCGGGTCCAGGCCCGGGCGGTCATGCTCATGACCATCCTCAACGCGGGCAAGGGGCACTCCGGTATCCGGCTGTCCACCCTGGAGCTGATCCGGCAGATGCTGAACAAGGACCTGATTCCCTTTGCCCCCAGCGAGGGCTCCGTGGGCTATCTGGGGGTGGAGGCCCACCTGGTCATGGCCTACATTGGAGAAGGGAAGATTTTCCAGGACGGCCAGCCTGTCCCCGCCCTCCCGGTACTGGAGGCCAATGGCCTGAAGCCCCTGGTTCTCTCCTACAAGGAGGGGCTGACCATGCTCAACGGCACCATCACCGTTACCGCGCTGGGTCTGCTGGCCCTGTATGAGTCCATCACCGCGATGCGGAATATGGAGCTGGCCGGCGCCATGTGCTATGAGGCCCTGCGGGGCACCACCAAGGCTCTGGACCCCCGCATTCACGGCGCCAAGCGCCATGAGGAGCAGGCCAGCTCCGCTCGCAATCTCTCCCGGATGCTGGCAGGCAGCCAGATCGGCGCCAAGTATATCGACGCCAAGGTCCGGGACTTCCTGCGGGAGACCATCCCCTTTGTGGACAACGACCGTTTCCTTTATCCCGACATGGAGTACATCTTCGACCGGGTCCGGGACTGCTCCCTCACCGACATTTTGGAAAAGGAGCTGGGCGAGCTGGAATTCTAAGCCCTGACAAACCAATAAATATAGAGGACGAAACTGTGGAGCCAGCAATGATTGCCCTGTACCTTGTCGCCATTTTCGGCATCGCGTTCTCCTTGCAGAAATAGCGGCCGGTCAAGGCCGTGTGTATTGTTCCAGCGACGTGAACTGCACGCTGTTACCCTTCGCAAACAGCTGAACCGGCTTGCCGCTGGCGCCATACAGGCGGACGGTCAGGGCCGCCACACCATCAATGTAGAAAATACCTACAGAGCCCTCCTGAATGTAAGTGAAGGAATACGTCTCTCCCGGCTGGAGCTCCGCCGCCGTCTCAGTAATCAGAGTATCACCCTCGTTGAACCAAAGCTGGAGCTTGTGTTCAGCGGGATTGACCGCAATGAACTTATTCAACCCGGGGTCTGCGTCAAAGTCAAAGCTCAGGCCGAACATTCCCTCTCTCTTGTAACAGAACTCGCCTCGGATCAGAAAGCTCTCATAGCAGGTAAAGACGTCCGTATAGGCGTAGGAATCCTCAGCCTTCACAAGCACCTCCGGTTTCTTTACCGCCAGCGCCCGGCGGGCGGTAAAGCCTTCCGCAACAGAATCCACCGGCGCCAGCGCCAAATCCCCGTTTTCCTTCTGAACAATCTTCTGTACTGCCAGATTGCCCGCCCAGTCGGTGACTCCCGTGGTGGAGAACATCGCCTCTGACCGGCGGGCCCAGCCCACCATGTAGGAATTTTCTCCATCCTCCACATGCTTGGCGGCGTAGAACAGCTTGCCGTCCAGACGCTTGGCCTCTCCGTAGGGGCCGTAGGGGGTGTTGGAGCTGGCGAACCAGAGGGTATCGTCCTGGCCCGAGTAGGTGAGGTACCAGGTGTCACCCAGACGGAAGGTGTCACTGCACTCCAGGTTCCAAAAGCTCTCGGTGGGGTCGGAAAAGATGATGCCGTCATAGACGCTGGCCTGCAGGTCAGCGCTCAGAGTAAATTTCAAAATCCGGGCCACGCCGTCTTGAGCGGCGGTTACCGTCAGGGTGATGTTCCCGCTCTCGGGGTCGTAGTAGGCCTGGGGGTCGCGGAAGTCCCGCTTCTGCCCCAGCTCCTCGGGCGGGATCAGCTCCCAGTCCGGAAGCTTTGTGAACGCCAAGGGGCTGTCCCCCTCCGCCACCATGATTTTTTCCTTAAACTCCATAGGCCCATCGGTGTGGCCGGTGTAGAACAAATAGTATTTCTCACCCACCTTTACCACGGAGCCGGTGCCGGTCCAGTCATCCTGGGCGCCTGGGGTAGACTCCAGGATCGCCTCGTCATATTCGGTGTAGCTGACAAAATCCGTTGTGGTGGCCAGGTAGATGGAGTGGTTGCGGGAATCACCCTTTTCTTTCAGATAGTAGATGTAATAGACGCCGTCCTCATAGAAGGGCATCGTGTCCCCCACATAGGGCTGTTTGCCTCCATCCGGGGCGGGCCGGAAATAAGCCCGATAGCTGTAAGCTGCCTCCTGCTGCTCCGGTGTGGTCAGCTGGGAAAAATCCTTGTCATTTCCCGGGACGGCAAAGCTGCCGTCTCCAGCGGAATTTTGTCCGCAGCCGCTGAGTAAAAAAGCGGTCAATAGAAGCAATACCAGGCCGGCCAGCGGTTCTCCAAGGGCCGCGGCGTCAAATTTTCGGTTCATTTCGGCCTCCTATTCCCCGTCCAGATCGTACTTTTCAATATCCATGGTGACCTTCCCGTCGGCAAAGAACTGGAAGCCGTCCGCGGACTGGCCGGTATACATGGTGGCCGACAGGGTCTGCTCCCCCTGGTTGACGAAGAGCTCCACACTGAAGCGGTCCAGGATCATACGGAACGTGATCTCTCCGCCGTTTTGAGGGACCTCGCATCTCCGCTGGTGGATGATGGCCCGGCGTGAGCCGGAGAATTTGCGGTCGATTTTCAGAATGGACTCATAGGGCCGGAAGCTGATCGCTGTATGGTAAGTATCGTCCTGCCCGAACCAGACAGAGAATTTTTTATAAATATGTTCCTTGTCGCCGGGTCTCAGGGTGATGGTGACGTCAACCTTTCGGCCCTTGATCCCTTCCAGGGTCAGCTCTCCCTGGAAGTCTACATTTTGATAGGAGACACGTCCGCTCCGTAGCCCGTCCAGCTCGCGGACCGGCCACTGATACAGCCGGCCATTTTTGATGGACAGCTCCCTGGGCACCGTCATCTGTCCAAACCAGGGGGCTTTCAGGGATGCGATGGACAGGGTGTCCCAGTTCTGCATCCAGGCGATCATGATCCGCCGGCCATCGGGGGCCAGCAGGGTCTGGGGGGCGTAGAAGTCGATGCCGTAGTCAATGGCCTGGTCGCGCTCCTCCTGGAAGGTCTTGCTCTGCTCATCAAAGCTGCCAATCAGGCACAGGGTCCCGTTGCCGTTGTGGTACTCGAACCCACTGGGCAGCATATCCTGGGGGCTGGTCAGAAGGACATATTTCCCGTCCAGCTGGAAGAAGTCCGGGCACTCCCACATCAGGCCGAACCTATTTTTGTTTTCGGCCAGCACACTCTCGAACTTCCAGTGGAACCCGTCCGGGCTGGAGTAGAGGAGGATCTGACCGCTGCCGTCGGCCGGACGGTTCCCTGCCACGCAGCGGTAGGTCCCATCCGCCTCCCGCCAGATTTTCGGGTCCCGGAAATCCACCTTGCTGCCGCCCTCGGGGATGTCCTCGCCGGTCAGGACCGGATTGCCGGAGTACTTCTCATAGTTCACGCCGTCCCCCGCCGCGACGCACTGGGTCTGCCTGTCATCGCTGGTCCCGTCTGGACGCTTGGGCCCGGCGGAGACGCCTGTATACATCAGCAGCTGCCGGCCGTCAGCCAGCTCCACCGCGCTGCCGGAAAAGCACCCGTCCTTGTCTGCCGGCGTATCCGGGGCCAGGGCGGCCGGGAGATACTCCCAGTGGAGCAGGTCCTCACTGACCGCGTGCCCCCAGTGCATGGGGCCCCATTTAGATTCGTAGGGGTAATACTGATAAAACAGGTGGTATTTCCCCTGGTAATAGGAAAAGCCGTTGGGATCGTTCATCCATCCCACCCGGGAAGACAGGTGGAACGAGGGGCGGGCCTGGGGCGGAATCAGCTGCTCCGCGATCTCCTCATGTCTCCGCGCTTCCCTTAAAATGTTACTGATCATAGGAACCTCCATCATTGCACACGCCCGCCATAGAGGGCGTTTTATTCTGACCTTTTTAAAACTCCCCCGCCCCCACAGGGGGACGGGGGAACGTAGGAACGGCAGCTCTCTGCCTGGGAATGCTTACTTCTGGGCCTCCAGATAGGCGTCGAAATACTTCTGATACAGAGCCACGTACTCGTCCAGCTTATAGGACTGTAGGTCGGCCTGGAACTGATCCCAGTCGGCGTCGGAGAAGCCCTCCAGGACGGCGCGGGCCTTGAACTCGTTGATGCACTTGCCGATATCGGCGCCCAGGTTGGAATCGGTCACGGAGTCCTCCTGGGTCATGAAGAAGCTGGGCAGGCAGTATTTGGCGGTGCAGACGGGGGTGTAGATCTCCTTGATCCAGTCCAGGCGGTAAGCGGCGTCATCGGGGAGGGTGACATACTCGCCGTAGTAGCTGTCCAGAATGGCCAGAGGACCGTTGACACTCTCAGCCTCCCGGACCTCCACGGGGGACTTGTCGCCCAGAGGGGCGTGCTGGAGCATGGGCTCGCCCTTGGCGTTGGTACCCATAGTGAAGATGTCGAAGCCGTCGTCCTCGCCATAGGTGCCCCAGTTGTTCTGGGGGGACTGGAGGGGAGCGTACATCTGGTCCAGCCAGGCGCAGACCAGGGCGGGATTCTCGGCCACGGAGGTGACAACGCAGCGGCCGCGCTGGAAGCCGGAGGTGTAGGAGGCGGTGGCGGGAGTGAGGTTCACGGTGTCAGCCTTCAGCATGGGCAGGGGCGCCCAGCCCTCCAGGGAGGGGGCGACGTTACCCACGTCCCAGGTGAAGCAGACACCGTAGCGGCCGCTCTTGCCCTTGGCCACGTAGGTGGACCAGTCCTGGGTGAAGGCTTCCACGTCGATCAGATTCTCCTCATACAGCTTGTGCAGCCAGGCGGTGCCCTCCTTGAAGCCCTCGGAGGTGGCCACGCTGACCACCTTGCCCTCGTCGGTCACGGCCAGGTGCTTCCCGGCGTCGGGGTCGCCGTAGCCCTCGCCAAAGCCGTTGATGAGGATGAAGGGGTCTTGGCCGCCGTCGTTGACAATGCAGGACATGGGGATGATGTCGCCGTCGATGTTGAACTGGGCTTTCAGGGCGGCGGCGTTGTCACGGAAGGCGATGAGGACGGCCTCGAACTCGTCCACGGTGGTGGGCATCTCCAGGCCCAGGAAGTCCAGCCACGCGGTGTTGATGAAGGGCATGTTGCCCAGCAGCTGAATGGCGGTGTTGTGGTAGCCCAGCTGCTCGATCCAGGGCAGGCCCCAGATGTGGCCCTCCGAGTCCCTGCACATGGCCTCATACTCAGGCACCTGCTCAAAGACCTTTTTCAGGTTGGGCATATACTTGTCAATATAGTCCTCCAGGGGGATGATAACGCCCTGCTTGGAGTACTTCAGCAGATCGACCTCGCCAAAGCCTGCGTCGAACACGAAATCGGGCAGGGTCTTGGCGTTGGACATCTCCAGCTGGATGGTGTCGCCCCACTGGTCTTTCTGAATGGCCCGCCACTCCACATGGACGTTGGTCTGCTCCTCCAGGCGCTTGAAGATGGTGCGGTTGTTGGGGTCGGACTCAGTACCGGCGGGGAACTGGGTCAGGCCCTTGATGGTGGCCTTCTCCGCCAGGGGCAGGGCCACCTCGGCGGGGTCCACCTCCAGGCCCTTGCTGTTTCCGCCCAGCTTGTTGCCGCCGCAGCTTGCCAGCAGACCTGTGGTCATGACCAGCGCCAGGGCGAGAGAGATGCTTCTGCGAACAAACTTTTTCATATCAATTCTCCTTTTTATGATAGTTGGTTGGTATGTTTTGCGTTTCGTGAAAAGAGGGGCCTTATCCCTTTACGGCGCCGGCCATAATACCGCTGTCGAAGTACTTTTGGAAGAAGGGATACATGATCATCAGGGGAATGCTGGAGATGATAATGGTGGCGTACTTCAGCAGCTCGGCCAGCTGGGCCCGCTCGGCGGTGCTCTGGATATCGGAGACCATACCGGCCTCAGGCTGGCTCTGGATCAGGATGGAGCGGAGGACCAGCTGCAAAGGCTGCTTAGCGGGGTCCTTCAGGTAGATCATGGCGTCAAAGTAGCTGTTCCACATACCCACAAAGTTCCACATGGAGATGGTAGCGATGATGGGGGTGCAGACGGGGATCAGGATCTTGAAGAAGTAGGCCATTTCGGTGGCTCCGTCAATGTCCGCGGCCTCCTGGAGGTCCCGGGGGATGCCCTGGTAGTAGGTACGGGCGATGATCATGTTCCATACGTTGAAGGCGCAGGGCAGCAGGATGGCCAACGGGTTGTCCAGCAGGTTGAGGTCGTTGATCAGCAGGTAGGTAGGGATCAGGCCGCCGCCAAAGAACATAGTGATGACGAAGATCACATTGAAGAAGCCTCTGCCCCGGAAGTCAGGCCGGGACATGGGGTAGGCGGCCAGCAGAGTGACGACCCCGCCCAGGATGGTAGCCTCGATGGAGTAGAGCAAGGCATTCTTGAAGCCCACCCATATCTGGGCGTTGCCCAGAACCCGCTCATAGGCCATCAGCGTCCACTTGCTGAAATCGAAGGTCACGCCCTTGTTCTGGAGGGTGATGGGGTCGATGAAGGATGAGAGGATGATATAGATGATGGGAAAAATAATGGCAACCAGAAACAGGCCAAGGATGGCATATGCCACAATCAGGAGGGCCCTGTCACCGGCGGACTGCCGGGCAAAGGCGCTGCTTTTCTTAGTTTTCAAGCATTCTCTCCCCTTTCTATCAGATGCCCTTGCCGTCGTTCATTTTCTTGACAACGGCATTCATGGAGATCAGGAGGATTACGTTGATGACGGTATTGAACAGGCCCACGGCGGTGGAGAAGCTGTAGTCGCCGTTGATCAGGCCCTGCTTATACACGTAGGTGGAGATGATCTCGGAGGAGGCCATATTCAGGTCAGTCTGGAGGGCGTAGGCCTTCTCGAAGCCGATGCTCATGATGTTGCCCACCGACATGATGAACTGGATGAGCACCGTGTCCTTGATGGCGGGCCACTCCACCGCCTTGATCTGCTGGATGATGTTGGCGCCGTCCAGGATGGCGGCCTCCTTCAGGTCCTTGCTGGCGTTGGAGAGCGCGGCCGTATAAATAATGGAGGCCCAGCCGGCGCCCTGCCAGATTCCGCTGGCAATATATATCGTCCGGAACGCCTCCGGCATGGTCATAAAGTTATAGTTGGTACCCAAAAGCATGTTGATCATGCCCGTGGGGGACAGAAGAATCCGCACAATACCGCACAGCACGATGACAGAGATGAAGTTGGGCATATACAGCACCAGCTGGATCTTTTGCTTTCTGCTCTTGCTCAGAATGCGGTTGAGCAGGAAGGCCAGCAGAATGGGGGCCGGAAACCCCCACAGCAGGCCGAACACGCTCAGCTTCAGGGTATTGGCCAGGTAGCTCAGGAAATCCGGGGACGTCAGGAAGCGCTCAAAGTGATACATCCCCACAAATTCGCTGCCAAAGATGCCAGCGAAGGGGTTGTAGTCCATGAACGCGATGGCGATGCCGCCCATGGGGATGTAGCGGAAAACAATCGTCAGCACAAAGGCAGGCATGATGAATAACACATACAGCTGCCAGTGCTGCCGGATGTACACCAGAGAGTTGTGAAGCTTGGTGTTTCCGCCCTTTGGGACAACAGCGCTTGTCTGGGACTTGCTCATAGATGTTCCTCCTTCTGTTTTTTCCTCTCCCGGAAAATGAGCAAATGCACCATCTAAATTTAAATATATGTATTTGCACATTTATCCGATTCGGTAAGTTTACATTAGCACGATACCTTGCGTATGTCAACTATATTTTTGCGTTTGCAGTGTAGAATTTTTGGGGCAAATATTGTGACAATTGATATTGTCATTCGCACAATCTCGAACTTGACATTTGCACCTATCTGTGGTACGATGTGCAAAACAAAATTGAGGAACCTCTGATTGATTCGTGTTTCCCCGTCTCCGGCGGGGGAAGCGCCTGAACATTCAGGGCTTTGAACAGTGAGAAACGATTCAATCAGAGGTTCCTTGAAAAGGCACAAAAGTGAGGAGGTATTCCATGAAACGGGTCACCATTCAAGATATTGCGGACGCCCTGGGCGTTTCACGAAACACCGTGTCTAAGGCAATCAACAACTCTGACGGTCTGGCGGAGGCGACAAGGGAAAAAATTCTCCAGAAAGCGGTGGAAATGGGCTATAAGCAGTTCTCCTATGTGGCCGCCCTCTCGGGAAGCGGCAGGTTTGTTCCCACCGGGGACTCAGAGCCCCCCGCGGCAGCCAGCGAAATTGCCGTGTTCACCGCGAACCTCTCCCTGCTGTCCAACCACTTCGCCATCCCCATGCTGGACCGGTTCAAGCAGGAGCTGTCTCAGCTGGGCTATTCGTTCAATATTTATAAGGTGGACCGGGAGAATCTGGCTCAGCACACCCTCCCGGCCACATTCGACCCGGAACGGGCCAGCGCCATCATGTGCATAGAGATGTTTGACCGGGCCTATGACGAGATGGTCTGCACCTTGGGACTGCCTGTGCTGTTCGTGGACGGCCCCCATAAGCGGTATGGCGATTCTCTCCCCGCCGACCAGCTGCTGATGGACAATACCACCGGGATTACCAAGCTGGTCCATGATTTATTGGGGAAGGGCATCCGGAAAATCGGCTTTATTGGCGATTATGAGCACTGCCAGTCCTTTTTTGAGCGCTATGTCGCTTTCCGTTCCGCTATGACCCTGGCCGGCGTCCCCGTGGACGAGGCGTTCTGTATCAAGCGGCATTCCACGGATATGGATGTCCCCCTCTCCGCCCTGCCGGAGCTGCCGGAGGTGTTTCTCTGCGCCAACGACTTTATCGCCGTGGACACCATGCAGGCGCTGCGCAAGCTGGGCAAATCGGTCCCAGGCGATATCCTTTTATGCGGGTTCGACGACGCCCCGGAATCCAGGATCATGACCCCGGCGCTGACCACCGTCCACATCCACACCCAGATCATGGCCTTTACCGCCCTCCATCTCTTGCTGTCCAGAATGAAAGAGCCCTATCTGGACTACCGGACCGTCTATACGGCTACTGAGCTGATCTGCCGGGATTCCACAAAGCTGACCGTGAAGGAGGAAGTGAAATGAAATTTCTTTCCTACGACAGTCCCTTTGGCCAGCTGATGATGAAGCTTTGCTACAGCTGCTGCCTGAATATCCTCTGGTTCCTCTGCTGCATTCCCATCGTTACCATTGGGGCGTCCACCACGGCGCTGTACTACACCTCCCTGAAAATCGTCCGGGGGGAGGACCACGCCTTGACCCGCATGTTCTTCCGCTCCTTCCGGGAAAATTTCCGCCAGTCCACCGTCCTGTGGCTGATCCTGCTGGCCGTTGGCGGGCTGCTGGCCAGCGACGGATACATCGTGTATCATCTCCGCGCCTCCTCCACCGGCGCCGCCGCCGTTCTGTGGACCTTGATCCTGGCCCTGGTGATCGCCGCGGCGGTGGCTTACACCATCGTTTTGCTGTTTGTCTTTCCCCTGGTGGCCAGCGTCTCCAACACCAACTGGGCCATGCTGAAAAATTCCTTTTTCATTGGGACTCACTATCTCTTCTGCACCATTCTGGTGTTCGCGGTACATTTTGCCATGTTCTTTCTGGTGGTCAGCGTGTTTACCCCGCTGATCATCTTCGGCGAGGGCCTGTGCGCCCTGCTCAGCTCCTATCTGCTGTCCAGAGTGATCGACGCCTGCTCCTATGATCCGGAGGCGGAGGATGAGAGCATCCCAGAGGCCGGTGGAGACGTATGAGTCTGTCGAAGAAGGAAAAGGCTGCCCGGAGGGCGGCCTTTCAAAGGATGACTCCGGCTGGCAAGGCGGAGTACATTTATACCTACTGCAAGCTGCCCATCCTGCTGGGCCTCATCGCGCTGTACCTGGCCGGCTCCGCGGCGTACCGGCAGCTCGCCAAAAAAGAGGTCGTTTTATACATGGCTCATATCAATATTTCTGTCGGGGATGAGCTGGAAGCCCGATTGACCGGAGGATTTCTCTCCGCCAGCGGTACCGACCCCAAACGGGCTGAGATCGACCTGTCCCGGGGGCTCTATTTGTCGGACCACCCCTCCCTGGAGAACCACGAATATCAGTACGCCTCCAGCCTGAAGCTCATGGCCGCCATCAATGCGGAGCAGCTGGACGTCGTCCTGATGAACCAGGAGGCCTATGATATTTTTTCCCGGAAGGGATATCTCCTTGACCTGTCCGGCCTGCTCGCTTCGGACGGCGCCCTGTACCGCCGTCTGGAGCCGTGCCTGACCGTGAACACGGTAATTCTGGAGGACAACTCCATTGAATACACCCTCAACCAGGCGGAGCAGTACAGGGCGGTGACGGAGGAGGCCGCAAACGGACTTGACCTCTCCCAGTTCCCCCTGTTTCAAGGGGCCTTCCCGGAGCCCGTATATCTGGGCGTGGTGGGCAACAGCCCCCGGCTTCCCGCCGTTGTCCAGTATATTGCGTATTTGGCAACATAATCTGCCCAAACGGGGAGCGGGACAGGCGGTGAGATCCGCTTGTCCCGCTCTGATTGGAGCAGTCCTTTTTATGACATTTTTTTCAGCAGCCTTCTGTTTGCCGGATTATCATAGTCCTTATACGTTCCGTCATCGTCATACAGCAGATATTCAGTCCCCGGATCCCCCAGCAGTTCAAGAGCGTCTGTCTGAAGCTCCGCCACACATTCGGCCGCCTTGGCAACTGGGATACATTTCCCGGAGCGAATAAACAGAGGCACTTCATTCAAGGCAATTTCCACATAATGGTGCCCCGGAGACAACGTCTCTTGATGAATGGAGCCGTCGGGCATAAACTTGACGAACCGCATTTCTTCCGGCAGATAGACATACCGTCCCTTCGCGTTCTGGGTATAGACGGGGGCGATCATGATCTCCCCGCCCAGCATCAACTGGTCCTCCACCCGGGGAGCGAACGTGTCCCGTGGATACTCAAAGGCCAGCGGCTTGAAATACAGATCGTCCGAGAGGGCCGCTTTCATATATTCGCTGTAAAGATAGGGCAGCAAACGGTAGCGGACCCCCACAATGTGGCGGAAATCCTCCACGCCCTCAAATTGATAGCACTCCTGCTCCCTTGTGTCGATGGCGGAGTGATTCCGCATCAGCGGCGTGAACACACCGAGAGCCAGCCAGCGCAGCAGAAGGTCCCGGGTCGTGTGGCCGCCAAAGCCGCCCAGGTCCGCTCCCGCGTACAAAAAGCCGCACATATTCAGAGCCGGCATCATTTGCAGATTCAGCAGGATATGGTTCCACCAGGACTTATTGTCTCCGGTCCAGATCCCGCCGCAGCGGTGCATTCCAATGTAGGAGGAGCGGGAAAACAGCAGAAACCGCTTGCCCGGAGCGATCCGCTCAAAGCCCTCGTCCGCCGCCCGGGTCATATTATAGCCAAACAGATTATGTACCTTATCATGGCGGACCATGCGGCCGTCTGCCTGATGATAGAAAGCCTTGTAATAATCCTGATGATTCTGAAGCCCTGTCAACGCCTCTCGGACCTGAAACATGGATACCGCGCCCGTCTCATCCTCCATATATTCCAGCATCAGCCGGGAGGCCGCCTCCAGCCCCTCCGGCGTATAAAAGATTGCGGGCTCGTTCATATCGTTCCAGAAGCCTTCAATGCCTTGTTCGATCAGGGAACGGTAGCAGCCGCCGAACCAGCGCCTGGCCTCCGGATTCAAGACGTCCGGAAAGTGGGTATCTCCCGGCCAAACCGCCGCCACAAAATCGCTGCCGTCCGCCCTCTTGCAGAAATATCCGTTTTTGACGCCCTCCTCATAGACCGGGTATCCTTTCTCCACCTTGACTCCCGCGTCGATAATGGGGATCAGTCTGATGTTGCGCTCCTTCATTTCCTTGACAAACCCGGGAAAATCCTCAAATTCCCCTCCGTTTACGGTGAAATCCTTAAAATCCTGCATATAGTCGATATCCATGTAGAGCATATCAATGGGAATGTGATTGGATCGATATCCGTCCGCGACCCGACGGAAATCCTCCTTTGTCCGGTAGCCCCACCGGCTTTGGCCGAATCCAAAGGCGAATTTAGGAGGAATATAGCTCCTCCCGATGATTTTCCTGAACTGCTTCACCACTTCATAGGGCGTTTCCCCATCTATCACATATAAATATAGATCTGCCTCCTGGCAGCTGATCTCCAGAATATCGGAACACGTATAGCCGATATCAAAGGTGACCTTGGCGGGATGATCCACAAACAGGCCAAAATTTTGTTCTCCCGCTATCACGATGAAGTTGTGGGCGCCGTACAGGGACTGTGTGCTCTCCATATGGTGCGGGTCGTCCGAGGCGTGGCTGATGTAGCGATGCCCCCGCTTGTTGATCCCCCTGACTGCCTCGCCCAGCCCATAGACGATATCATCCTTGGCCAGCTCATACCGCCAGCGAAAGCCGTTTTGAAGGCTGACCGTTCCGAGGGGAGGGGCTTCTTCCGTCTCTTTTATATGTTCGGCCACGGCCTCCGTCTCAAAGGGATGCCCGTACTTGAATTTCCAAATCATAGCCATGCGCTCCTTTCGTCTGCCGCAAATGGGTCACAGTTTTTCTTGCGAGTACTCGCGCGTTTACTATAACAGAGCCGCGCAGCTTTGACAACACAAAAAAGTTTTAATACCACATGAGGTTGCAAAATGAAATCCTACTTATTTGTCTCAAAAATCAGGATACAGACCGCGCTGGCCTACCGGTTCAACGTGATCTCCACCATTCTGATTCAGTGCCTGATCATGTACGCCATGTCCTGCTTCTGGGCCGCAGCCTACAGCGGAGCGGAGACGGTGTCCGGCGTGAGCCAGCGGGACATGATCACCTACACCACCATCTCCGTCATTATGGGAAACCTGCTGACCATGGGCGTCCAGAACCGGATCGCTCGAAGCGTCCGGACGGGCAGTGTGGCCCTGGACCTGCTCAAGCCAGTGAACATCTACGGCATCTATCTGGCAGAGGACCTGGGTGACTGCGCCGCCGCCTTCTTCCAGAAGGCCATCCCTCTGCTTCTGGCGGGGACAGTCCTGTTCGGGTTCCCCATGCCCGCGTCAGCCGTTCACCTCCTGCTGTTTCTGTTCAGCTTTGCCATCGGCTACCTCATCAACTGGATTCTGGCGGCCCTGCTGGGGCTGTGCGCCTTTAAGACGCTGACCCTTGGCCCGTTGGTCAACGCCAAGGGCTTTATCATGAAGCTGCTCTCAGGCAGTATTTTTCCCCTGTGGTTTTTCCCCGCCGGGTTCCGCCGGGTACTGGAGGCGCTGCCCTTCATGAACATCTACCAGCTCCCCCTGGGCATCTACATCGGGCAGTACACGATGGATGACATTATGCTCCGCACGGCGCTTCAGTTGTTCTGGTGCGCGGCGCTGTGGGTCCTGTTTGACGTGCTGCAAAAGAAAATGGCGGCGGCCATACTGATTCAAGGAGGTTGAGCGCGGTGAAAACCATACGGTATTACGCCTCTGTGGCCGCTATCTCCATCAGGCAGTCCATCCAATCCCGGCTGGAGTACCCCTTTATGCTCATTGGCCATGTGCTGGCCAACTGCATCCAGTGGGTGATAGGCTTTGCCACCATCAAGTTCGTGGTGGACCAGTTTGGCAGTATCGGCGGCTGGGGATATGAAAGCCTGGCGTTTTTGTACGGCATGTCGGTGCTGAGCCACGGCCTGGCGGTGGTGCTCTTCATCCAGACCTGGTTCCTGGGGTACTGGATGATCGACGGGGAGTTTGACCGGTTTCTGCTGCGGCCCATGAACCTGATCTTTCAGTTCCTGTTCGATGACTTCAACCTCATCGGCTTCACCGATATCCTCCCCGGTCTGATGGTGTTTGTCTACGGGTGTGTCAAGGTGAACCTGGCCCCGAGCTGCGGCAATATTCTGCTGATTCTCTGCACCCTGGCGGGCGGAACGCTGATCCGGGGGGCGGTGTGGATGTTCTGCGGCTCCATGTCCTTCTGGACCAGGAGCCCCGCCAATTTCACCGACATGGTAGGGGAGCTGTTCGAGCGGGTGTCCATGTACCCCCTTACCATCTACCCCCGGTGGGCCCAGGCCCTGTTTACCTTCCTCCTGCCTCTGGCGTGGATCACCTTTTGGCCCGTCAAGGACCTCCTGGAGCCGGGAGCCGGCATCCTCCCCGTGCCCATGGCGGCCGTCACCCTGGCGGTGGGACTGCTCCTGTTCGCGGGGAGCTGCGTGGTATTCCGGGCCGGGATGGGGAGGTATGAGAGTGCCGGGAGCTAGGAGAGCGATCATAGCACGAAAGAGGTGTATCTGTTTTATGGATGTTACGGAGATAGTTCAGCTTTATCGCAGGGACCCGCCATCCAGCTGGGAATACAAAGACACCAGCCGGGGGGAGGAGGATTTCCGCCGCACGGTCTTTGCGGAGTGGGCGGACCAGAGGCTGGTCATTAAAATTGCCTGTAATGATTTTACTTCCCCGCGCCGCGTACAGATCTGGCAGAAAACGGCGGCGGCTTACAGCGCTATGGGGTATTACTGTCCCCAGATCATCGCCGGTAAAAATGGGAATCTGGCGGAGACCGTGGAATATGAGGGCAGAGCCTGCGTTGTGTACGCGGAAGAGCGGTCCCGATTTCAGACGGCGGACCAGCTTGGAGAAAGGGTAATCCTGCAAAACGGACGGTATATTTACCATGACGACGCCCTCCGGTTCCTCTGCGAGGTTGGTTCGGCGGGACTGGATTTCGGGGATTTTCCCTCTGGTCTGTGTATTTTGGAGCGGTTCTGCCCCTCTGACCCCTGTGATGAAATCATGGAGTGCGCCCTGGAGTTCAAGGGGGTCATAGAGGAACAGCTCCCCCAATATACACAACGGTTTCAGGGAATATGGTCCCGCTTTCTCGCGAATCGCGGCTCTCTGGAGCGGCTGTACAGCCAGCTCCCAGTCTCTGTCTTTCAGGCCGATCTGAACCCGGGCAATATTCTGCTGGACGCTGATATGCGCTTTGCCGGCGTGCTGGATTTCAACCTTTCCGGCAGGGATACCGCGCTGAATGTTTTGTTCCGGGAGCTGTGGATCAATTTTGACGAGGACATCTTCGACAAGAGGGAAAACAACATGTATTATGTGGAGAAGAACAGTGAAAAGGCGCTCCAGTCCTTCCTTGAGAACCTTCTTCTGATAAAAGACAGCTATCACTTTACCCAGGCGGAAAAGAAAGCCGCGCCGCTGCTCTACCGGTATTTGCGGCCCTTCTGGTGGCGTCCCCTTCATGCGCTGAAACGGGACCAGAACGATCCGGCGAAGGTGGGAAAGATCCTGGACTGGATCGAGAATGAGCAGACGCGCGGCATTGATTTTGAGGGGATCATGGAGGCCTGGTCATGAACATCATTGAAGTGAGCCATCTGGTGAAGGAATACAAAAAAATCAAAAAGGAGCGCGGACTGCGGGGGGCGGTAAAAAACCTCTTTGTACAGAACACGGAAATCGTCCGGGCGGTGGACGACATCTCCTTTTCCATTGAAAAAGGGGACATTGTAGGCTACATAGGCCCCAACGGCGCCGGAAAAAGCACCACCGTGAAGATGCTCTCCGGCATCATGCGGCCCACCAGCGGCGAGATCCTGATCGACGGCGTATCCCCCCAGAGGGACCGCAAACGGGTGGTCCGGAATCTGGGGGTGGTGTTTGGACAGCGCAGCCAGCTGAACTGGGACCTGCGGCTGGGCGAGACCTTTGAGCTGCTGAAACGAATTTATCAAATCGAAGATAAAACCTATACTGAAAACCTGGGAACGCTCAATGAGATTTTTCAGATTGACCGCTTTCTTGACACTCCGGTGCGCCAGCTCTCCCTTGGGCAGCGAATGCGGGGTGACCTGGTGGCGGCCATGCTCCACTCGCCGGAGGTGCTGTTTTTGGACGAGCCCACCATCGGCCTGGATGTGGAGGCGAAATATTCCGTCCGGAAGTTTATCAAGGAGATCAACCAACGGGGCAAGACCACCATTATCCTGACCACCCACGATTTAGGCGATATCCAGGAGCTGTGCCAGCGGGTCATTATCATTAACGAGGGAGCGATTATTGAGGACGGTTCGCTGGACGAGCTGATCGATAAGATCGCCCCTTACCGCCATCTCATCATTGATTTCTATCATCCTGCCGCCATTCCCCACCCCCATGCGGAGCTTGTCTCTGTCAGTGAGGCCCGCTCTGTTTACCGCTTCCGTAAGGATGAGATTACAGCCGCCCGGCTGATTGAGGATATTTCCCATACAGCGCCCATTAAGGAAGTGGGGTTGGAGGAAGCGAAGATCGACGATATCATTCGGACAGTGTATCAACAGGGAAGCGCAGGCAAGGCTTGACCTGCGCTTTTGTGTTCCCCAATCAGAAAGTGCCCATGTGATTCCCGCTCCCCGCAGAGGCCGGAGAATATCTCCGGCCCGATAAGAAGTATTTATCGCCCCTGCCAGTGCCAGCGGTCGGATCAGGTGTACAGCCGGATGATCTCCTCCGCCACCGCCCGCTTGGAACAGCAGCGGTCCATAGCCTGATGGGTGATGTAGTGGTGAGCGTCTGGCTCCGACATCTTCAGCTCCCGGATGAGCAGCCACTTGGCCCGATTCACCAGGCGGATCTCCTCCATTTTCTCCTCAATGGGCTGGACCTTCTTCTCATAGCTCCGCAGCCGCTCGCGGGCGGCGGTCATCCAATTCAGGCCCCGGAGGATGGCGTCCCGCGGAACGGGCCTGGGCAGAACAAAGACTCCGTGCCGCTCCACCCGGCTCTGGATCGAATCACACAGCGCCGCAGCCGCGAAGAGCAGCACCACCGTTCCCCCGGAGCGGCAGCAGTCGATGGCAAAGCGGACGCCGGCGTCGTCGGGGAGGGGGGAGTTGACAAACACAAAGTCAAAGTCCTGGCTGTTTCGGGTGCGCTCCGCCGCTCCCACGCTGGCCACAATGACAATGGGAGAGTAGGCGCTCTCAGGCAGGAGGGAGCGCAGGGCATTTTGAAATTTTTCCGAGGCCGACACAATCAGCACGCTGTAGACCCGCTCCTGTAACCCCATACACATCCCCTCCTCCCTCTGAAACCGGTGTCATCCCTTAAAATACTCCTCCGCCACCGCCTCCGGGACGGCAGACTTGATGAACTCGCTGGACTGCGCCGCCGCCACCGCCGCCGCCCGGTCCTGGGGCAAAGGCCGGAATCTGGACAGGCTCTCGCCGTCCGCCTGGTAGAGGTTCAGGCCGGCGGCGGGCGGCAGCTCCAGATTTTGCTCCATGCCCCGCAGCCCCGCCTGTATCATCAGGGCGAAGGCCAGGTAGGGGTTGGCGGCGGGGTCGGGGGAGCGCAGCTCCGCCCGGCGGTACTCCCCCACAGCGGCGGGGACGCGCACCAGCTGGGAGCGGTTTTCATGGGACCAGGAGATGTATTTAGGGGCCTTGTGGCCGCCGAAGCGGGTGTAGGATTCCGCCGTCGGGTTGAGGAATACGGTCATGTCGGCCACCTTGTCCAGCACCCCGGCTATCATCTGAGGCAGGCGGTCCCGACCGTCCCCGGCCTTGACTGACATGTTGATGTGGAAGCCGCTGCCCGGCGCGTCCGCCAGGGGTTTGGGGGAGAAGTCGGCGTAGAGGCCGTTTCGCTGGGCGATGAACTTCACAATGGCCTGAAAGGTCATTACGTTGTCCGCCGCGGTGAGGGGGTCGGAGTATTTGAAGTCGATCTCATTCTGACCCGGCCCCTCCTCATGGTGGGAGCACTCCGGGGAAATCCCCATACGGGCCAGGGTCAGGCAGATCTCCCGGCGGATGTTCTCCCCCTTGTCGTCGGGGGCGATGTCCATATATCCGGCTTTGTCATAGGGAATTTTGGTGGGCTCGTCGTTTTCGTCCCGCTGGAACAGGTAAAATTCCTGCTCCGCGCCAAAGAGGAAGCGGAAGCCCCGCTGTTCCGCCTGCGCTATGGCGTCGCGGAGCAGGGCCCGGGTGTCGCAGGCGAAGGGCCGCCCGTCGGGGTAGTGGATGGAGCAGAACATACGCACCACCTGCCCATACTCCGGCCGCCAGGGCAGGAGCATCAGGGTGTCCGGGTCGGGCTGGAGCAACAGGTCGGACCGGGCCTCGTCCCCGAAGCCGGCGATGGCGGAGGCGTCGAAGGCAATGCCGTACTCAAAGGCCCGGGACAGCTCCGAGGGCACGATGGAAATATTCTTCTGCCGCCCGAACACATCGCAGAAGGCCAGGTGGATAAAGGCCACTTCCTCCTCCTGGACATACTGAAGAACCTCTTCCTTGGTATATTTCATGACCGCTCCCGCTCCTCTTTATTGAAATTCCCAGGTATTATACCACAGGCCGGGGCGGTTTTCCACCACTGTGAACAGAATCCAGAAAAATAGAAAAAACGGGTTGACAGCGCCCCGCCCAGGGCGTATAATGCGCTCATAAAGGCAAAGACGTCTTTTAGGTTGATTCCTGAAAGGTGTCTTTGCCTCTTTTTATGCGTTTTATCGCGGAAAGGGTGAAGAAAAATGGCAGCAGTCCCGGAGTATTTTGGCAGCATGGTATTTGACGACAGGGTGATGAAGGCCAATTTGTCCGCTGAGGTGTATCAGTCTTTAAAGAGGACCATTGACCAGGGAGAAAAGCTGAATATCGGGGTGGCCAACGCCGTGGCGGCGGCCATGAAGGATTGGGCCGTCGCCCGGGGAGCGACCCATTTTACCCACTGGTTCCAGCCCCTCACCGGCGTCACCGCCGAGAAGCACGACAGCTTTATCTCCCCTTCGCCCGACGGAGGGGTTATTATGGAGTTCTCCGGCAAGGAGCTGATTCAGGGGGAGCCGGATGCCTCCTCCTTCCCCTCCGGCGGGCTGCGGGCCACCTTCGAGGCCCGGGGCTACACCGCCTGGGACCCCACCTCCTACGCCTTCCTCAAGGATAAGACTCTGTGTATCCCCACCGCCTTCTGCGGCTATAACGGGGAGGCCCTGGATAAAAAGACCCCGCTCCTGCGCTCCATGGAGGCGCTGAACCGGCAGGCCCTGCGGGTACTGCGCCTGTTTGGCAATACGGAGGTCAGACGGGTAAGCCCCTCTGTGGGCCCGGAACAGGAGTACTTTCTGGTGGACGCGGACATGTGGGCCAAGCGCCGGGACCTGCGCTTTACCGGCCGCACCCTCTTTGGGGCCAAACCTCCCAAAGGACAGGAGATGGACGACCACTATTTTGGAACCATCAAGCCCCGGGTAGCGGCCTATATGGCCGATCTGAACGATGAGCTGTGGAAGCTGGGCATTCTGGCCAAGACCCAGCACAACGAGGTGGCTCCCGCCCAGCATGAGCTGGCTCCCGTCTATACCACCGTCAACATCGCCACCGACCACAACCAGCTGACCATGGAGCGGATGCAGAAGGTGGCCTCCCGCCACAATCTGGTCTGCCTGCTCCATGAAAAGCCCTTCGCGGGGGTGAACGGCTCGGGCAAGCACAACAACTGGTCGCTGTCCACCGACACCGGGGCAAACCTCCTCTCCCCCGGGGATACCCCCTATGAGAACGCCCAGTTCCTGCTGTTCCTGTGCGCCGTCATCAAGGCGGTGGACGACTACCAGGACCTGCTGCGCATCTCGGTGGCCACCGCCGGCAACGACCACCGCCTGGGGGCCAACGAGGCGCCCCCCGCCGTGGTGTCCATCTTCCTGGGGGACGAGCTGGCTGCCATCCTGGGCTGCATTGAGTACGACGCCCCCTACACCAGCATCGACACCGGCAAGGTCCGTCTGGGGGTGGATGTACTGCCCAAATTCCGCCGGGATACCACCGACCGCAACCGTACCTCCCCCTTTGCCTTCACCGGCAACAAATTTGAGTTCCGCATGGTGGGGTCGGCGGACTCCATCGCCTGCGCCAACATCATGCTCAACACCGCCGTGGCTGAGAGCTTGCGGGTCTACGCCGACCGGCTGGAGGGGGCGGAGGACTTTGAAACCGCCCTCCAGGACATGATCCGCAAGACCATCCAGGACCACAAGCGGATCATCTTCAACGGCAACGGCTACGACGGCGCCTGGATCAAAGAAGCGGTGGAGAAGCGGGGGCTGCTGAACTATCCCGCCACTCCCGACTGCGTGCCCCGCCTGCTGGACGAAAAAAATGTGGCGCTGCTCACCTCCCACGGCGTGCTATCCAAGGCGGAGCTGGTTTCCCGGTATGAGGTGACGCTGGAGAACTACTGCAAGACCATCCTCATCGAGGCCAACACTATGGTAGACATGGCCCGCACCGAGATCATCCCCGCCGTTCAGGCCTTTGCCCTGGACACCGCGAAAACCGCCGCCGCCAAACGGGAGCTGGTCCCGGGCTGTCCCTGCGTCTGTGAGACGGAGCTGGTCAAAAGGCTGACCGCCCTCACCGACGAGATATACCGGGAGGCCGGCGCGCTGGAGGAGGCGGTGCTGGTTTTGGCCGCCGCCGGAGATATCAAGACGGAGGCGGAGCGGATTCGAGACACGGTGCTGCCCGGGATGGGCCGGCTGCGCCTGCCCTGCGATCAGGCCGAGACCCTCACCCCCAAAAAATACTGGCCCTTCCCCACCTACGGCGATTTGCTGTTTGGCGTGAGGTGAATATAGGCCCCCACGGCCCCGGCGGCGCCATCCTGCCGCCGGGGCCGCAGGCGGGCAGAAAGAGGAAAGATATGTGTTCTATCATTGGATACTGCGGCCCTGTGGCCGATTCAGAGGCGTTTCAGCGGGGCTTTGACCGCACCAGGAGCCGGGGGCCCGACGACAGCCGGGTGGTCCGGGCGGGAGAGGGCCTGCTGGGCTTCCACCGCCTGGCCATCATGGGCCTGACCCCAGAGGGGATGCAGCCCTTTTCCCTGGACGGCAGCCGGGCCGTCTGCAACGGCGAGATATACGGCTTTGAAAGGCTGAAGCGGGAGCTGGAGGGGAAAGGGTACGCCTTTCACAGCGGCTCCGACTGCGAACTCCTCCTCCCTCTCTACCGGGAGTATGGGGTGGATATGTTCGCCATGCTGGACGCGGAGTTTGCCTGCATCCTCTACGACGGGCAGACCGGCGAATTTATAGCCGCCCGGGACCCCATCGGCATCCGGCCCCTCTACTATGGCTATGACAGCGCTGGGACCATTCTCTTTGCCAGCGAGCCCAAAAACCTGCTGGGCCTGACGGGCGAGATTATGCCCTTCCCCCCTGGGCACTACTATAAGGACGGCAAGTTTGTCTGCTACCGCGATATAGCCAAGGTGGACCGGTTCTGCTCTGACGGGCTGGAGGAGGTTTGCGGAAACATCCGGGAAAAGCTGGTGGCCGGGGTGGAAAAGCGTCTGGTTTCCGACGCCAAGGTGGGCTTCCTCCTGTCCGGCGGGCTGGACTCCTCCCTGGTGTGCGCCATTGCCGCCCGCCGGAGCAAAGCTCCCATTAAAACCTTCGCCATCGGAATGGATACCGACGCCATCGACCTGAAATACGCCAGACAGGCGGCGGACTACATCGGCAGCGACCACACCGAGGTTATCATTACCCGGGAGGACGTGCTGTCCAGCCTGGAGCGGGTGGTGGAGCTGCTGGGCACCTACGACATCACCACCATCCGGGCCAGTATGGGCATGTATCTGCTGTGCAAAGCCATCCATGAACAGACGGATATCCGGGTGCTCCTCACCGGGGAAATCTCCGACGAGCTCTTTGGCTACAAATACACCGACTTCGCCCCTACGCCCCAGGCCTTCCAGGAGGAGGCGGAGAAGCGGCTGCGGGAGCTGCACATGTATGACGTCCTCCGGGCCGACCGGTGTATTGCCGCCAACTCTCTGGAAGCCCGGGTGCCCTTCGGCGACCTGGACTTTGTAGAATACGTGATGGCCATTGACCCGGAGAAGAAGCTGAACACCTATGGCAAGGGGAAATACCTGCTGCGCAGGGCTTTTGAGGGGGGATGGCTCCCTGAAAGCATCCTGTGGCGGGAGAAGGCCGCCTTCTCTGACGCGGTGGGCCACTCCCTGGTGGACGATTTGAAGGAGTACGCCGAGGGCCGGTACACCGGCAAGGAGTTTGAACAGCTGAGGCGGAACTATGACCACGCCCGGCCCTTCACCAAGGAATCCCTGCTCTACCGGGAGATTTTTGAGAAATATTATCCCGGCCAGAGCGGGATGGTGGCGGATTTCTGGATGCCAAACAGATCCTGGACGGGCTGCGATGTGGACGACCCCTCCGCCCGGGTGCTGGCCAACTACGGGGAAAGCGGGGTGTAAGGATGCAGAAAATATTGATTCTGGATTTTGGCGGCCAGTACAATCAGCTCATTGCCCGCCGGGTGCGGGAGTGCGGGGTATACTGCGAGGTGAAGCCCTGGAACACGCCTCTGGAGGAGCTGAAGGCCTTCGACCCTATCGGCATTATCTTCACCGGCGGGCCCCGGTCGGTCTATCAGGAGGGCTCCCCCACTGTGGACAAGTCGATTTTCACCTGGGGAGTGCCCATTCTGGGCATCTGCTACGGCTGTCAGCTCATGGCCAGCCTGCTGGGGGGACAGGTCGTCCCGGCTCAGGACGGCTCCGCCCGGGAGTACGGCAAAACCGCTACCCACTACGACACCGGCTGTAAGCTGTTCCAGAGTCTGCCCCGGGAGGGGGTGTCCTGGATGAGTCACGGGGACTACATGGCTAAGGTGCCGGAGGGCTTTGTCCTCACCGCCCGCGGCGGCGCCTGTCCCAACGCGGCCATCGCCGACGAGGCACGGAGCCTTTACGGCGTCCAGTTCCACCCCGAGGTCAGCCACACGGAGCACGGCCTGGATATGCTCCGGAATTTCCTCTACAGCGTCTGTGGCGCTATGGGGGACTGGACTATGGGGGACTACAAAAACACCATCCTCCAGACCGTCCGGGAGCAGGTGGGGGACGGCCGGGTGCTGCTGGCCCTGTCCGGCGGTGTGGACTCCTCCGTGGCGGCCGCCCTGCTGGCCAAGGCGGTGGGCAGGCAGCTCACCTGCGTCTTTGTGGACCACGGCCTGATGCGCCTCAACGAGGGGGACGAGGTGGCGGAGGCCTTTTCCAAGCGGGATCTGAACCTGGTCCGGGTGGACGCCGGGGAGCGTTTCCTGACGAGGCTGGCCGGTGTCACCGACCCGGAGCAAAAACGCAAAATCATTGGGGAGGAGTTCATCCGGGTCTTTGAGGAGGAAGCCAAAAAGATCGGCGCGGTGGATTTTCTGGCCCAGGGCACCATCTACCCCGACGTGATTGAGTCGGGAGCAGGCGAGGCCGCCGTCATCAAGAGCCACCACAACGTGGGCGGTCTGCCCGGCTGTGTGGATTTTCAGGAGATTCTGGAGCCCCTGCGCCTGCTCTTTAAGGACGAGGTCCGTCAGCTGGGCCGGGAGCTGGGACTGCCCGAATATCTGGTAAGCCGTCAGCCCTTCCCGGGGCCGGGGCTGGCCATCCGCATCCTTGGGGAGGTCACCAAGGAGAAGGCGGACCGGCTCCGTCAGGCCGACTTCATCTTCCGGGAGGAGCTGGCCAGGGCCGGGGAGGACCGGCGGCTCAGCCAGTATTTTGCCGTCCTTACCGACAGCCGGTCGGTGGGGGTGATGGGAGACAGCCGCACCTATGACTACACCCTGGCCCTTCGAGCGGTGACCACCTCCGACTTCATGACCGCCGGCTGGGCCCGCATCCCCTATGACCTGCTGGATAAGATCAGCACCCGCGTCGTCAATGAGGTGGCGGGCATTAACCGGGTTGTGTACGACATTACCAGTAAGCCCCCGGCCACGGTGGAATGGGAGTGAAGGGTATGACGAAGTATATTTTTGTGACCGGCGGGGTGGTGTCCGGGCTGGGCAAGGGGATTACGGCGGCCTCATTAGGCCGGCTGCTGAAGCAGCGGGGGCTGCGGGTAAGGGTGCAGAAGCTGGACCCCTATCTCAACGTGGACCCGGGCACCATGTCCCCCTACCAGCACGGGGAGGTCTTCGTCACCGACGACGGCGCGGAGACCGACCTGGACCTGGGCCACTACGAGCGGTTTATTGACGAAAATCTCACCGTAAACTCCTCGGTCTCGGCAGGGCAGGTGTATTGGAACGTCCTGAACCGGGAGCGGCGGGGGGACTACCTGGGGGGCACCGTCCAGATCATCCCCCACATCACCGATGAGATCAAAAACCGCGTCTACTCTCTGGAGGGCCCCGAGGCCGACGTGGCCATTGTGGAGATCGGCGGCACGGTGGGCGATATCGAGAGCCAGCCCTTCCTGGAGGCCATCCGTCAGGTGGCGGCGGAGCGGGGCCGGGACAATGTCATGTTTCTCCATGTCTCCCTTATCGTCTCCGTCCCCGGCACCGGGGAGCTGAAATCCAAGCCCACCCAGCACTCGGCCAAGGAGCTGCTCTCTCTGGGCATTCAGCCCGACGTGATCGTCTGCCGCAGCGACGCCCCCGTCCCCAGCGATATGTTAGAGAAAATTTCCCTGTTCTGCGGTATTCCCCGGGAAAATGTCATCCCCAATTTGAACGCCGGCCTGCTCTATGAGGTCCCTCTGATGCTGGAGCGGGAGGGGCTGGCCGGCGCGGTGGTCCGGCGGCTGGGGCTGAACTGTTCCCCGCCCGACCTCACCGAGTGGACCGGTATGGTCCGTCGGGCCAGGGATCCGAAGGGGAGTGTGACCGTCGCCCTGGTGGGCAAGTATGTGGCCCTCCACGACGCATATCTCTCCGTGGCCGAGGCCCTTACCCACGGGGGGATTGAGAACCGGGTGAAGGTGAATATCCGCTGGGTGGACAGCGAGTCCGTCACTGATGAAAACGCCGCCCAGGTACTGGACGGCGCGGATGGGATTCTGGTGCCCGGCGGCTTCGGCAGCCGGGGGATTGAGGGCAAGATTTCCGCCATTCGGTACGCCCGGGAGCAAGGCGTGCCCTTCCTGGGCATCTGCCTGGGGATGCAGATGGCGGTGGTGGAGTTTGCCCGCCACGTCTGCGGCATGGAGGACGCCCACTCCAGCGAGTTCTCCCCCGCCGCCGCCCACCCGGTTATCGACCTGATGCCCGGCCAGCGGGAGATCACCGGCAAGGGAGGCACCATGCGGCTGGGGGCCTTTCCCTGCCGGCTCACAAGCCGGGACAGCCGGGCCTTCGCCGCCTACGGGACCCGGGAGATCAGCGAGCGCCACCGCCACCGCTATGAGTTCAACAACGACTTCCGGGAGGCAATCACCGGGGCCGGCCTTGCTCTGGCCGGGCTGTCCCCCGATGGGCGGCTGGTGGAGATGGTGGAGCTGCCCGGACACCCCTGGTTTGTGGGGGTGCAGTTTCATCCGGAGCTGAAATCCCGGCCCAACCGGGCGCATCCGCTGTTTCGGGATTTTGTGGCCGCGGCGGCAAAGCATAACGCGGGCCTTATGTCTCCCCCGGGACTCAGCGGCAGCGCCCAAAAATAGGCGCAATGCGGCCCGACTTCCATTAAATGTATGCAAACGTGCAATTTTTCAAGGAGTTCCTCCAGGGGCAGAGGGGCGCTGGTCTCTGTAGGGGCGGATATGATCCGCCCGCACACAAGGATTTGTGCCTGGAACGGGCGGCCACAGGCCGCCCCTACATAAAAAATTGGAGGTAACACGATGAATCGCACAACCAACTACAAGCTCTGCCAATGGGAGGAAACGGACCGGGTACAACGCACGGATTTCAACGAGGACAACGTCAAGATCGACGCGGCGATCAAGGCGGAGGCTGACGCGCGGACGGCGGCGGTGGCGGCGGAGCGGGCCGCGCGGGAGACGGCGGTGCGGACGCTCAACACCGCGATTGCCGGAGGGGTGAAGCTCAAGGCCGGGGCCTACACTGGCACCGGTGCCGACGAGTGGACCATCCACGCCGGTTTTCCCGCAAAGGCCTTAATCATTCAAGCCAATGATGTTATTGCCTTCATGACCTACGGCGCTTCCAAAGGCCATGTTATCAAAAATGGAACCACCTTTTCCTTCAAAACGACCTGGACAGAAACCGGTGTGGTTCTGAAGCGTACTGACGGCTCATATAACCACCTGAACGGTAGCGCCCACGTCTATCAGTACGCCATCCTCGGCTGAGTAAAAGAGCCCCCGGGCCAAAGCCCGGGGGTTCCTCTTGATTTTCTGATATCCCTTCAGAAATCAGGAATTGTAGCTGGGATGTTAAGGAGTTACGGCATCCGCGCCGGCGGTCACCTCTGTGGTGTCTGTCGGAGCAGTGGCTCCGGTCGTAGCCAGAGCGCCCGCAGTCTTAGCGGTAAACACGACCTTGAGTTCGCCGGCTTTCACCGCAGCGTCCCACTCAGTGTTACCAGAGTCGCTCTTGTAAGCCTGAACCCAAGCGGCCAGCTTCTCAGCCAGGTCAGCGCCGGTGACGGCGTACTTCTTGCCGTGAATCTCCATAGCACTTCCTCCCAGAAGTACCTTGCTGGGATCCAGGGTGTACACGGCGGCAACAGCGGCAATCTCTTCCGCACCCTCAGTCACCTCAGTGGCACCTGTGGGAGCGTTGGCAGGGCCTGTCTGGCCGATCGCACCAGCGGTCTTGGCAGTGAACTTGATCCCATCGCTAGCATCATTTATTGCGACCGTCCATTCTGTATTTGCGCCATCCGCATTGTAGTCAGCAACAAATTTCGCCAGCTGCTTAGCCAAGTCATCCTGAGTTGCAACCACAATACTGGAAGAATAGCCGCCAATCTCTAAATCACCGTCAGCATCCAGCTTCGTCACCGTGCCGCTGTTGTACACAGCTGCTACAGCCGGAACTGCGGCCACGCCAGCGGTTTTCTCAACGAAGAAGTTGCTGTCGGGATTGGTTGTGACGCCGGCAACCTTCTTGGTCACAGTGATGACCTTGGTGGTACTATCGGGCTCCGAGACAGTCCAGGCGCTATTAAACGTGCCGTCAGCGGCCAGAGCGGTCTTGACGGTGTTCATCTTGTCGGCCTCGGTCGCAGAGCTGAGGTCAACGGTCACGCCAGCGATGGAGCTAGTAGCAGTCACGGTAGTTACAGCGGCGTCAGTAACCGCGCTGGTGGACTCATATACAGCCTTCACGGCGGCGCTGCCGCTGGGGGGGTCACCCACGCTATCCACAACCAGAATCAGGGTGGTAACCTCGTCGTCCTTCAGGGCGGCCCAGAGCTCACCGTCAACCACCTTGTTCTTGTAGCGGTTGTTCAGAGCCTCGGCGTCTTTGATGGTGACCATCTTGTTGTCGGAGGTAACCACGCGGATGACGAACTCGTCAGCCAGACGCATGGAGGTTCCGCCGACCTCAACGGTGCCGCCCTCGCCGGCCACAGCCGCGCCGGAGAGGCTGGTGTTCACAATGTAGTCCTCGTCAGGATCAAGGGCCAGGTCGGCGTCGTCCACGAACTCGTTCTCGTCGTAACGGACACTGTGGTACAGGCCGGGGGCGGAGAAGGTGGCATTGCTGGCGGCCTTGACGGACTCGCTCTTGCCGTTGACAATGGCCTTGTCGTAGAGGTAGTAGGTGTTGTCGTCCTCGTCAACTCTCACCTTGTAGGAGGTCTCATCCATGATGAAGATCAGGTCGCCGCTGGCGCTGCTGGCGCCCTCAACGTCGCCGTTGGCTACGTCAACAAACACATAGGAGGCATAGCCGTTGCTCTTCTCGGAGACCCAGGCGTAGGTCTTGGAGCTGGCGCTGTCAGTGGTGATAGTGGGCATCTCCTTGACGCCGGTGTAGACGTCGATGTCGTTGCCGTCCTTCACCACCAGGATGGTCTTGTCAGAACCCTTGCTAGTAGCGGGACCAGCGAGGTTAATCGTAGCCTTGCCGTTCTCAATTACCTTGGTGTTATTGCCCACGGCGCTTGGAGCGCTGCCCGCAGTTCCGGTCACGCGATAGGCGTTGTTCTTCTCGGTGTAGGTGTACCAGCCGGCGTAGAACGTGCCGGAGTCAGTCACAACCTTCGTCTGGTCGGGCTTGCCAGAAGTGACGGTGTTGATGGACTTGCCGTTTACCTTCTCCAGCTTGATGTCCTTGTTGGTGCCGTCAGTGAAGTAGGCGTTGGCGCTGACGGTCTTGCTGGTGTTCCAGCCGTCGGACTTGAACTCCAGGATGAAGACGTAGTCGTTGCTGTTGGCGACCTCATCCAGGCCAATGACATAGTCATAGCCGTCCATGATGAAGACACTCTCTTCCTTCACGGTGTAGTTGGTGTCCAGACCCTGAGCGTCAAAATTGACGTTGTACTCGTAGGTCTTGCCGTCGAAGGTGACGTCCTTGGGGGTGGTGCCGTCGTTGTCCTTGGTGTAGCCGTTAACGGTAGCGGTGACTACCTCGGCGGGAACCAGGGTCTTGACGGTGGCATCGGTGCCGTCGGTCACGGCGGTGAACAGGACATAATCCTCGTCAGAGAAGTCAGCCAGGTTGGCGAAATCCTCCAGCTTCAGGGTGTAATCCACGGTGCCGAGAGCGGAATCGTCGCTGACAGCGGCGATGGTCAGCTCCTCGTCGTCCTCGTCATAGTCGCCGGAAACCTGAGCCAGGAAGGTCTCGATGACGGTGATGGTGACATCGTCGCCGTCCTTGTAGACCTGAGTCAGGGTGCCGTTGCCGCTGTTCAGGGTGCTAGAGGCGGTGCTGCTGAGGGTCTCATCGGCCTTCTGCTCGCCGTTCACAAAGTACTCAACGTCGGACTTGGTGGCGCGCAGGTTCAGAGCCTTGTAGATATCCTTGGCCTTGACCTCCTTGGTGTAGGTCAGGGTGGCGTCGTTGGCCACGGAGATGACTTCCTTGCCGTCATAGCTCCAGGTGGTAGCGGGGCGGCCGAAGTCGTCACCCTTACCGGTGTCCTTCGTCAGGTCTTTGTCATACAGATGCTCGCACAGCTGGAGTTTATTGTCACCAGAAAGAACTCCATCCTCCTTAAGATAGTCCCGACCGTTGACATCCTCACGGTCCACATAGGTCCGGGTGCTGGCGATCACGATGCCGCCGGGTAGGGTGATGTCCTGGCCGGTGCGGGTGGTGCGGACCATGGTGGCCTCCAGGGTGTTCAGCGCCAGCTGAGCCACGGAGTTACGGTCCATGGGGGTCTGGCTGTTGCCGGACAGGCCCTTGAACAGGTTGATCTCGTTGGCCTTGGCGGCGACGGGCTGGTCCCACTGGGTCGCGCCCAGGGACAGGTCCTCGTAGCCCAGAGCCCGCAGCATCATAGCGGCGGCCTCAACGGCGGTCACGGTGGAAGCGCCGTCATAGATGCCCTCGCCCCGGCCGGAGATGATGCCGCTGTTGTAGCAGGCGGCCACATACCGGCTGGCCCAGCTGGGCACGTCGGTGAAGGGATGGGAGCCCACGTAGCTGTCGGCCTCATAGGTGCCCAGGATCAGCTTGGCCATGATGACAGCCATCTCGTTGCGGGAGACGGAGTCGTCAGGCCGGAAGTTCCCGTTGTCGCCGACAATCACGCCGACAGCGCTGAGGACCTCAATAGCCTCGACGTGGTCCTGATCGTCCACATCGGGGTAGCTCGCCGCGCTGGAGCCGACAACCATCATGCCCATGAGCATGACAGAGGCCAGAGCCAGGCTGAGAGCCCGTTTCAGGTTTCTCATAGTGTTTCCTCCTTGTTAATTTTTTCGGCCATGAGAGGGGCCGTTTTCCGTAAAAACAGGGCTTCGCGACGGTCTTGGTAGAACGCAAAGTTTTAACATTTCCGTAACAAAATTCTCTGTTTTTACCGAAATTTTCGAGGTTTCTGAATCTTTCGCTCCCTTTACCGGGGTGTCACACCCCTGACGTATGGTCTAAAAGTTGTAAAAACCGGAGGAAATCACAAAAAACAGGCCTCCAAACCTGTCAAAAAGTGAAACTGGTAGACATTTGGTAGACATCCTAAAATATTCCAGTCCCCGCAATCCCTTGCGGCGCAAGGGTTCGACAGGACTTTTTGGTAGACGTTTGGTAGACTTGCGGAAATGGGCAGAAGGTTATATACTATTTTTGAAACCTTTTGGAGCATTTTGCGTCTGATATAGCGGATGGAAAATTTGGTTATCAATGAGGAGGTACTTTTATGAGGCAAATTTTATTGGCGATGGGCCTGGCGGGGGCGATCCTGCTGACGGCCTGCGGGCCCAAGGCTCCAGCGGAGGGCTCGGATGTGCGGAGCGGAGGGGCGTCCAGCTCCCCAGAGTCCTCCAGCGGGGCCGGGTCCTCCGGCGAGAACTCCAGCGGCGAGGCCGATTCCGATGCCTTCGTGTTTACCCGGGAGAACATGCCCCGGCTGGACGGCTCCACCTCCACGGCTCCGCTGGCTCAGGCCATATGCGCGGTGCTGCTGGGGGAGGACATTTCTGAGGTGAGCGACCTGGTCAGCTTCAACCGCACCACCATGTCCTACCGGAACCTGATGGACGGGGAGGCCGATCTGCTGCTGGCGGCGGAGCCCGCGCCCGATGTGTTGGCCGAGCTGGAGGCGGGGAACCGTTGGCTGATGACCCCCTTCGCCACCGACGCCCTGGTCTTTGTGGTCAACCAGGACAACCCGGTGGACAGCCTGACGGTGGAACAGGTGCAAAAAATTTACACCGGCGAGATCACCAACTGGAGCCAGGTGGGGGGCGAGGACCTGGAGATCATCCCCTTCCAGCGCAACCAGGGGGCGGGCAGTCAAACTATGTTTGAAAAGCTGGTGATGGATGGCCTGGAACTGATGGAGCCGCCCACCACCTGGACGGCCAACAGCATGGAGGGCCTGCTCAACGCGGTGCGGGAGTATGACAACTCCGCCGCCGCCCTGGGGTACACGGTGTATTACTACGCCAACGACATGGAGATGGCCAAGGGGCTGAAGGTGCTGGCTGTGGACGGGGTATCCCCCTCGGCGGAGGCCATCCGGGCGGGGGAGTATCCCTTCCTCAACCCCTATTTTGTGGCCATCGCCAAGGCCGCCCCGGCGGACAGCCCCACCCGCGTCCTCTACGACTGGGTGCTGGGGCCGGGGGGCCAGAGGCTGGCGGCGATAGAGGGCTATGTCCCTGTAACCGATGTGGAGGGATAGGGGATGAAGAGAGGATGGGCAGCGTTTCTGCTGGCCGGCCTGCTGCTGGCCGGATGCGCCCCGCAAAGCCCGGGATCAAGCGGCCCCGCCGCTTCTGAGCCGGACGTCTCCGTCTCTCAGCCGGAGGAGCCGCCGAAGGAGCCCATAAAGGAGCCGGAGTGGGAGACGGCGGGCGGTGTGCGGGTGGACTGGTCCCGGCTGGGCGGGCGGTCCCAGCCCCAGCCCAATGTGGACGGGGGCCGGTGTTACCCCCAGTACATGGACCACCTCATTACCGGGGCGGACTACGGACCGCTTGTCCCCTATCTGGGGGACCAGGCCTATTCCTTCGAACGCTGGGAGCATGAGGGCGAAATGCAGAAGTACTTCTCCTACTGGCCCACCTCCTTCTACGGCCTGATGACCCGGGAGGGGAAAATCGTGGTGGACCCGGTGTATCAGAACGTGTGGCCCTACAGCTACCGCTGGGAGGGGGAGGACCACGCTCTGCCCGTCCTGATCCTGACGCGGGCGGACCCTAAGTGGAAGGAGCTTGGCAGCGGAAGCCGGTGCGCCGTGGCGGCGGAGGACGGCAGCTGGATGACGGATTTTGAGTTTTTGAACTACACCAACAAGGAGGACCAGCTTTTCCTCCTGCGGCCCGAGGGGTGTACTGTGCTGGACAGCCAAACCGGTTCCAGAAAGGACTGGAGCTGGAAGGAGCTGGACATGCCCGCGTCCGGGGAGGAACTGTCGGAGACCCTCTCCTTTATCCAATGGGTCACCGGGCTGAACTGGCTGGACCAGGGGGTCTGCCTGGGGTGGGGCGAGTCGGACCCGGACCTCAGTTGGGATAACACCCCGGCGCGTGTGTTCCGGCCTGAGACCGGGGAAGTCTACTGGGTGGAGCAGCGCCAGTGGGACCAGTGGTATGACGAATACTCCGACCGCCGCTGGAGCGATATGGGGAAGCTGGTCCACAAGAACAGCGGGGCCACGCTGACGGTGGACGGCCAGTCCTATTTTCTGAAGGACACTTATGAGACGGGTAGGCTGTCTGTCAAACGGGGAGACTTCGCCATTTTGGATGAGCAGCACGCGGGGAACAACATCTGGACCCTGTACCGCCTGTCCACCGGGGAGCGGTTGATGGAGGGGACGGATTTCGAGCTCATTGCTGACCGGCTCCGGCCAAATTCTATTTTTCCCGCCGCCTATGAGCGGGGCGCCTGGACCGTTTTCAACGACCGGCTGGAGCCCGTCCTCACCCTGCCCCCCACCCAGCGGGATAATTGGGTGCAGTTTTCCCTCCAGGACGGGCTGCTGACCTTCAAAGAGAACGACGGCATTTTCTTCGGGGCCTACGACCTGGACAAGGGGGAGTATATCTTTTTCCGCAATCTGGACATGGGCGACTGAAAGTGTAAACAAATTATGAACCCTCTTGCATTTTGCCGGGAGGTGCGCTAGAATACGGTTAGCACTCAAAAAGAAGGAGTGCTAACCGTATTGTTATCTAAGTAAATTGATATACACGGAGGAATCACAATCATGGCAAAGAAGCAATTCAAGGCGGAATCCAAGCGGCTGCTGGACCTGATGGTTAACTCCATCTACACCCACAAGGAGATTTTTCTCCGGGAGCTCATCTCCAACGCCAGCGACGCGGAGGACAAGCTGGCCTACAAGTCCCTCACCGACAAGAGCGTGGACGTGGCCCGGGGCGACCTGAAAATCACCGTCGTCCCCGACAAGGAGGGGCGGACCCTCACCGTCTCTGACAACGGCGTGGGCATGAGCAAGGAGGACCTGGAGTCCAACCTGGGCACCATCGCCCGCAGCGGCTCCGGCCAGTTCAAGGCCGGTCTGGCCGAGGGCGACGAGGCGGCGGATAAGATCGACGTGATCGGTCAGTTCGGCGTGGGCTTCTACTCCGCCTTCATGGTGGCCGACCATGTGACGGTGATCTCCCGGGCCTGGGGCAGTGAGGAGGCCTGGATGTGGCAGTCCGACGGGGCCGACGGCTACACGGTGACCCAGTGCGAAAAGGAGGTCCCCGGCACCGACGTGATTATGCACATCAAGGCCAACGCCGACGAGGAGAACTACGACCAGTATCTGGAGACCTACAAATTACAGGAGCTCATCAAAAAATACTCCGACTATATCCGCTACCCCATTGTCATGGAGGTGGAGGACTACCGCCAGAAGGACAAGCCGGAGGACGCCCCCGAGGACTACAAGCCCGAGTGGGAGACCGTCAAGGAGTGGAAGACCCTCAACTCTATGGTGCCCCTGTGGCAGCGGCAGAGGTCCCAGGTGACGCCCGAGGAGTACAACGCTTTCTATAAGGAGAAGTTCGGCGACTGGCAGGATCCCCTGGCTGTCATCCACACCAGCGCCGAGGGGGCGGTCACCTATAAGGCCATGCTGTATATCCCGGAAAAGACCCCCTATGACTTCTACACCCGGGAGTATCAGAAGGGCTTGCAGCTCTACTCCTCCGGGGTGCTCATCATGGACAAGTGCGCCGACCTGCTCCCCGACCACTTCCGCTTTGTGAAAGGCGTGGTGGACTCCGCCGACTTCTCCCTGAACATCAGCCGGGAGGTGTTGCAGCACACCCGTCAGTTGAAGGTGATCGCCTCCGCCCTGGAGAAGAAGATTAAGAACGAGCTGATCACCATGCAGAAGGAGGACCGGGAGAAGTATGAAAAATTCTGGTCCGCCTTTGGGACCCAGCTGAAATACGGCGTGGTGGCCGAGTACGGCCAGCACAAGGAGATGCTTCAGGACCTGCTGCTGTTCTGGTCCTCCAAGGAGGAGAAAAACACCACCCTGGCCGCTTACAAGGACCGGATGCCCGAGGACCAGCCCTTCTACTACTACGCCTGCGGCGAGAGCGTGGAGAAGATCGCCAAGCTGCCCCAGGTGGAGCGCATTCTGGACAAGGGCTATGAGATCCTCTACTGCACCGAGGACGTGGACGACTTCGTGATGAAGGGCCTGGGCGAGGTAGACGGCAAGCAGTTCAAGTCCGTCACCGAGGAGGACGCCCTGCCCCAGACCGACGAGGAGAAAAAGGCCGCTGAGGAGAAGGCCGAGGCCGGCAAGCCGGTGCTGGAGGCCGTGAAGGAGGCCCTGGGGGACCAGGTGAAGGAGGTCCGCGTCTCCTCCATCCTCAAGTCGGGCGCCTGCTGTCTGTCCGCCGACGGCCCGGTCTCCATCGAGATGGAGCGGTATATGCGCAAGGTGGAGGGGAGCCAGCCCATGAAGGCCGAGCGGGTGCTGGAGCTCAACCCAGACGCCGCCCCTTTCGCCGCCCTGAAAAAGGCGGTGGACGCCGGGGACAAGGTCACCGTCGCCAAATACGCCAAGGTGCTCTATGCCCAGGCCCTCCTCCTGGCCGACCTGCCCCTGGAGGACCCGGCGGAGTACACTGAGCTGGTGTGCTCGCTGATGATCTAAAAAATAACCGGCTCCCCAAAGCGGGGAGCCGGTTCGTGTTTTATTCGGAGTAGGGCTTGCTGGTGTCGATGAATATACCTTGTTCCTGGCTCCAGCCCACATAGAAGTTCAGGGCCTTGCCCAGGTCACGGAGCTTGAAGTAGTTCATGCCGCCGATCTTGTAGACCTCGGCCTCCACCTTCTGGCCGTTGACGTAGATGGTATCGTTGCTCAGCTCCGCCGTTTCCGATCCGGCGGGCGCGCCCGCCAGGTCGCTGTCCAGCTTAGCATAGCCCTGCCGGTGGTGGCGGCGTCCTCCCTGGGGGCGGTGCTGGCTATTGTGGCGGCGTCGGTGCTGTTCTCCTGGTTTATCGGGATGTCCTCCCGCTATGCCCTGGTCTATGGGTCGCTGGCCTCCCTGATTATCCTGCTGGTGTGGCTCTACCTGTGCGGCAATCTGCTGCTGCTGGGGACGGTGGTAGGAAGGGTGCTGGAAAACCGGACGATGAAATAAATGTTACCTTCTCATTTTATGTTTACCAAAATGTGAAAATAATTTAAAAATTTAGATAAATTAGACAAAACTGCTTGACAGTTTTTTTGGTTTTAATGTATAATATTAAGTATAGATGCTTGGTGGCATAAGAATTTACTTGAAAGGATGAGTGAACATGAAAAAAATTACATCTTTATTTCTGGTCTTTGCGATGGTGTTACCTGTTTTCATTGTTCCCAGTGTTGCTTATAATGAGCAAACAGAGGTGGTCATTGATGTTGCTAATAATTTTGATATAGCCATAGAGAAAAAAGGGAATACACGAACCGCTGTTGTGACAGACTTAGCTTATCTTTAAAAATAATGCCATGAAGAAAAAATATTCTGCTTGTCAGCTTTTGATCCGATGCTTATTTTTCTGTGCGCTGGTTATTGCTTTGTCTGTCCGCGTAATTAAGACCTATCATTTGTGCGGATGTCCCCTGGCACTATTTATTTCTTTGACTATATTGATCGTCAGTGCGTTTCTTGGCATAACGATCAAAAAATATAGACGTATAAACAATTAAATCAACACTTTTGCCATAAGAATTCGTTTAAGCACGGCCCGGGGTTCGGGCCGTGTTTTCTATTCGCGCCCCTTTCCAAACCGGGTAATCTGTGCTACAATTATCATGAGAAAATTTTTCCGCTCCCAATGTCTGGAGCGGACAATGAGGTGACGGTATGAACAAACTGATCCGCCAGCTGAACCGTGACATCATCGAAGCTCTGGCCGCCCGGAGGCCGGAGGGGCTGAACAGCCGCCGGACCCTTCAGGAGCTGATGAAGGCTCCCGGCTGGACCGAGGGGCTGGCCGCGCTGTTTCCCATCAAGGAGAGGCTGAGCTGCGCCGGGATTCTGGAGCTCTGCGCCCCCATCCTGGAAAAAATCTGCCCTGAGCCGCCGGAGAAGGGCTGGGGCCCCTTCTGCTACCAGTATATCAGCTCCATCATGTTCCCCAACGGCGGCTTCGCCCCCGAGGCGGACCGCTGCGGCGGCGGGGCGCTGTTTTATCTCACCGTCCTCCAGATCCTGCTGGACCAGGAGCGCGCCGCCCTGCCCTTCGACCCAATGCTGGACTTCGAGTTCCTCACTGAGGAGGAATATGAGAAATGTGACAAGGCCCGGGAGTACCGCCGGTTCCTCACCGCCTGGAGACAGGAGTTCCTCTATGAGCTGATGCGCCTGGGGCTGGAATACACCCCCTTCAAGACCCTCAGCCACATCTCCGGGGTCCATTACATCGCTATGACCGCCGCCCGGGGTCTGGCCGAGGCGGGGGTGGAGGTGGACCTGGCCCTGATCTCCGGGGCCGCCGCCGCCCACGACGTGGGCAAGTTTGGATGCCGCCCCGGCGAGCGGGTGCCTTACCTCCACTATTACTACACCGACCAGTGGCTGCTGGAGCGGAAGATGGAGGACATCAGCCATATCGCCTCCAACCACTCCACCTGGGACCTGGAGCTGGAGTCCCTGTCGGTGGAGTCCCTGCTGCTCATCTACGCCGACTTCCGCTCCAAGTCCGAGCGGGACAAGGACGGCAATGAGATTGTAGTCCTCTACCCCCTGGACGAGTCCTTCCAGGTGATCCTGTCCAAGCTGGACAATGTGGACAGGAAGAAGCGGCGGCGGTATGAGTTTGTCTACGGCAAGCTCCACGACTTTGAGGACTACATGCGCTCCCTGGGGGTGGACGTGGACCTCACCGGGAAGAGGCAGGCTCCCGCTCCCCGGAAGGACCCCGCCCTCATGGGACCGGAGGAGACGCTGGAGGGACTGATCCTCCTGTCGGTGGAGCACAACCTGAAGCTGATGCACATGCTGTCCAACGAGCGGAAGTTCGGCAATATCATTGAGGGCGCCCGGTCCACCAAGAGCTGGCAGCAGCTGCGGGCCTATCTCAACGTGTTTGAGGAGTACTTCACCTATCTGTCCGCCCGCCAGAAGGCCCAGGCGCTGAGCTTCCTCTATGAGCTGCTCATGCACCGTGAGGGTGATATCCGCCGTCAGGCCGGCGCGCTGATCGGACAGATCATCGCCCGGTTCCACCTGGTCTACCGGAAGGAGATCCCCGCTGACGCCCAGAATGACCCGGCGGAGGAGGTGCCCTTCACCCTCTGGAGCCAGTATCTGGACATGATTATTTTTCCCGACCACAAGACCACCCCCCAACAGCGCTCCCACATCAGCTATACCCTGAAGCTGGTGGTGGAGTCCATGCTCCACCACGCCCGGCCCGGGGACATCCCCCGCTTCTTGGACGCTTTGCTGGCCTATTATGACGAACCGGAGCGCACCAGCCCGGATACCGCCTTCACCCTCCTGGACGCCGCCCGTTATCTCCCCCCAAAGCACTATGACGAGGCGACCCGGGATAAGCTGGTGGACTTCGCCGCCCACTTCGCCGCCCTGGACGACCTGCGGCTGGTTACCGCCGCCCTCCAGTTCCTCCGGGAGACGGTGCGCAATATCCCCCGCAGCCATCCCCAGATGGCCCGGATCGCCCAGCTGGTGGAGGAAATCCCCTCCCGCCAGCTGACCACCGTCTTTCTGAAATGCCGCATTCTGCGCAGGGCGGGCCGGGACGTGTCCGCCCTGGAGGAGACCCTGTACCACAACGATATCACCAGCGAGGTCTTTTTGGACAACCTGAAAACCGCTACGCCCTGGGTCGTCAAGGTAGCCGGAGTGGAGCTGCTCCGGGATCAGGTGGAGCGGGGATTGGACGCCCATGTTCTGCACATCGCCACCCATTTTTCCAACCTGGTCAAGGTGTCGGAGCGGGTAGTGGTCCGGCACACCGCCGGCTCCGCCCTGGTTCACACCCTGTCCCTGCTGCGCAGGGAACAGCGCAACGAGGTGGTGGTGGAGCTGGGCAAGGGCCTGGAGATGGGCCAGTATGAGATCTCCAAATATATCCCCCAGTATTTGGGCGAGGCCACCCTCTACCTCCACCCCAGCGAGCTGAACGAACAGGTGCTGTGGCTGAAAAACCTGCTGGGCTCCTCCAACGACTCGGCGGTGGCCGGAGCGCTGAACACCATTGCCGTCCTGCTCCAGCACTATCCCTCCTATCAACAGCGCTTTTCCGAGAAGCAGGAGGCCTATGAGGCCCGCAGGCAGGAGCTGCTTGGCCTGCTCCTCCAGGGGCTGGCCCACTACCGGGAGACGGTGCGGCAGGAGGCCCTTCTGGTCTCCGGAAAGCTGCTGTTTGAAAGCCTCATCCTGGATATGGGGGAGAAGGCCCGGCTGTTTGCCCTGTGCTACCGGAAGCTGTTCTACCTGTCCCAGGAGTCCGCCAGCCGGGACGGACTGACCCTGTTCTACCGGGCCTCCGCCCTGGCCCACATCAACCGCTTTATCTCCGTGCGCCGGCTGGACCACGGCCCCTTCACCTTTGAGAAGCCCAAGCGGATCGCCTTCTTCCCCGGCACCTTCGACCCCTTCACCCTGTCCCACAAGGGTATTGTTCACGCCATTCGGGACCTGGGGTTCGAGGTCTATCTGGCGGTGGACGAATTTTCCTGGTCCAAGAAGGCCCAGCCCCATCTGATCCGCCGTCAGATTGTCAACCTGTCGGTGGCGGGGGACTTCCACGTCCACCTCTTCCCCGACGATATCCCGGTGAACATCGCCAACCCCGCCGATTTGAAGCGGCTCACCGACCTGTTCCCCGGACAGGAGGTCTACATCGTGGCGGGCAGCGACGTGGTGGCCAACGCCTCCTCCTATAAGGCGGAGCCTCAGCCCTATTCCATCCACCAGATGAACCATGTGATCTTCCGCCGGGCGGGGGAGGCGGAGCTGACCGGCCGCCTGCCCATCAGCGGTCAGGTAATTCAGCTTCAGCTGCCCCCCCATCTGGAGGACATCAGCTCCACCCGTATCCGGGAGAACGTGGACCTGAACCGGGACATCTCCAACTTCATCGACCCGGTGATTCAGGACTTTATCTATCAAAACGGCCTCTATCTCAGGGACAGCCAGGATAAGCCCATGCTTAACGCCGGAGAGCTGGAGTTCCAGTGGGCCGACGCGCCGTCGGCTGAGCTGCTGTCCGCCCTGGACATCCGCAACAAGCACAGCGAGCTGGTCCGGAAGAGCATCGTGGACCAGAAGGACCGGGTGCTGGTTCTGGCAAAGACGGGGGGCGGCCACAGACTTGGGCACATCAGCTATCGGATGCTGTCCACCGCTCAGCTCTTCGCCTCCATCCCCGACCAGGAGCTGGCCAATCATGTCCGGTTGCGGTCGGGGGGCGATGTGCTTCTGATTACCTCACTCTACGCCGAGCACGGCGAGCAGCACGGGTATTATTTCCAGCTGCTCCTCAGCGAGCTGCTGGCCCACGCCCTGGAGCGGGAGTGCGTCTACGGCGTATTCCGTCCCCACAGCGGGGCGCTGACTCCGGAGCTGGAGGACCTGCTTGTCCGGCAGGGCTTCACCCCCCACCCGGGCCAGGAGGTGTTCTGGGAGGTTGATATGCACGCCCCCACCGTCCTGATTCAGAATCTGGAGACCGCCATTCAGGAGCCCCTGTGCCGCAACCGCCGGGTGCTGTCCGCCATCCGCCGGGGCCATGAGCGTCTGCAAAGGGCCCTCACCAGGCTGTATCCCGGCTCTCTGGTCCTCACCCTGTCAGCCAATACCATCCACCACAAGCTGCTGACCAAGATCACCGCCCTGAACAACGTGCCCGAGGAGCCCACCGAGCCCAGGACCCTGGGGGAGAACATGTGCGTCCCCTTCGGCAAGCTGCTCCGGGGCAAGATGGTGCCAAACACGGTGACCAAAACCCTCCACACCGACAAGGTGTTCTCCCCCGACCTGAAGGAGAGTACCCTGGAGGCCTTCCCCTACTACGCCCCCATCCCCAGCCAGGTGCGTACCCTCAAGTCCTTCAACCGCCCGGTCATCCTGGTGGACGACCTGATGCACCCCGGCTTCCGCCTCAAGCGGCTGGGGCCTGTCCTGCGGCAGGAGGGCGTGTCCGTCCTGATGGTGCTGGTGGGTATCCTGTCGGGATACGGAAAGGATTTGATGACATCCTGGAATCAGCCTGTGGACTGCGTGTACTTCCTGCCCCGCATCCGCCAGTGGTTCGTGGAGGCCACCCTGTACCCCTTTGTGGGGGGCAACACCGTCCGGCGGCGGCAGTCGCCGGTGCCCGGCCTGCTGCCCGGCATCAACCACATCCTGCCCTACGCCAAGCCCCTGTTCCAGGATGAGTGCGGCCAGGAAACCGCCCTGAACCTGTCCCGGACCTGCCTGGAGTCCGCCCTGGACCTGATGCAGGTGCTGGAGCAGGAGTACCGCATCCTCTATGGCCGGAACCTCACCCTCTCCCGCCTGCCCGAGGCAGTGATCCTCCCCCTCTGCCCCGACAAGGGCATGTGCCTGCGCTACGACCCCAATCTGTCCGCCTCCGTCTATCTGGAGAACGACCTGGAGCAGCTGCTGCGGCAGAATCAGTAGGGACGCTTCACGAAGCGTCCGCCCCCGGCAAATGTCCCGCGAATAGAAACGGACGCGTCGTGACGTGTCCCTACGATCAATACCGGAAGTGATATTATTATGTACTATTATAATGTAAACGGCGCGGCGCTGGCCTCGCTGATTCCTCTGGAGGGCCTGGGCCCGGAGGTGGAGCCCGCGGGGGGATGGCGGCTGTTCGCCGCCGTCTCCGGCGACCCGGTGCTGGGACGGGGGTCCTTCAAGGTCAACCACCCTGGCCAGCTGCTGTCCGGCCACGGGCTGGAGGCGCTGGACGCCTCCCGTCTGCCCGATTTTGACAACGGCCCCGCCAGCGCCATGCTCAGCGACGGGACGGTGGTCCCCCTGGAGCTGGACCGGAATATCCGCCAGGCCATTGACGACGGACGGCTCACCGCCGTCAACATCAGCCGCCCTGGCTGGGAGGAGGTCTTGAAGCTCTCCCACAGCCTGGGCAAAAAGCGGGTGAATATCCTGGCCATCGGCGATGTGGGCTCCACCCTCCTCACCGGCCTGAAGCTGCTGGGCGGGGATGTGATCTCCTCCATCGGCATCTGCGACCTCAGCGACCAGATCACCGCCCGCTGGGAGTTCGAGATGGGACAGATCAATCTGCCCTGGAATTACAACATTTTCCCCGAGGTGGAGGTCATTTCCCCGGAAAACCTCTTTGATTGCGACATGTTCGTCTTTGTGGCCTCCAAGGGTATCCCTCCGGTGGGCTCTCAGGTGAAGGACGTGCGGATGTATCAGTTTGAGAACAACGCCAAAATTGTGGCCCACTACGCCAAAATGGCCCGGGAGAAGAGGTTCCAGGGGCTGTGGTGCGCCGTGTCCGACCCGGTGGACCCCCTGGCCAAGACCGCCTATCTGGAGAGCAATCGGGACGAGAACGGCGTCTTTGACGGGAAGGGCCTGCGGCCCGAGCAGATCCAGGGCTTTGGCCTGGGGGTGATGAACGCCCGGGCGGCCTACTTCGCCAAGCGGGACCCCCGGCTGGCCTCCTTCCTTACCGAGGGCCGGTCCTTCGGCCCCCACGGTACGGGGCTGTTTATCGCCAACTCCATCGACCGCTACGACGAGGAGCTGTCACAGGAGCTGACCCGGCTCACCGTTACCGCCAACCTGAAAATGCGGGAGATCGGCTTCAAGCCCTACGTGGCCCCCGCTCTGTCCTCCGGGGCCCTGTCCCTGCTGCTCACCCTCCGGGGAGAGTGGCACTGCGGGTCGGTGTTCCTGGACGGCGTCTATATGGGCGTGAAAAACCGCTGCACCCCCGCCGGAGTGGAGACCGAGCTTCTGCCCCGCATCCCCGACCAGCTCTTCGGTCATATTCGGGAGGCGGCGGAGCACCTCAAGAGCATCATTTGAACTTTGCCTGCAGGGGCGGATAATATCCGCCCCTGCACACGGATGCAAGAAGGATGAACCATGTCTATTACACTCATTTATCCAACCCCAGATGTAGGCTGGGCGGGCCAGAGGCTGGACGATGTGCTGCGGCGCTCTCTGACCGGGCGGGAGTTCCGGGTGGCGCGCCGGGCGGAGGAGCTGTCCGGCCTGGCGGGACAGCGGCTCCTCCTTGCTCTGCCCCTGGGGGACACAGGGGTCAACCTGGAGTACATGCGTATGCTGGCCTGGCTGCGGAAGGAGCCGGAGCTGCTCCAGGGCTGTACCGCTGGGCTCGTCGTGGACGGGGCGGGGGAGCTGTTCACCAAATCCGCCGCCGCCGAGGCCGCCCTGGCTCTAAATATGGCGGGCTGTGCTCTGGTGGGCCGGCCCCTGGTGGAGGGCACCGGCTCCCTGGTCAATTTTGCCGTCCAGGCCAAAAACCTGGGCACCGGCCTGATGGGGGCCTACCACCACGCCGTCCAGGAGCTGGCGGGCCGGGTGGAGGAAGAGACCTTCCCCAAAAGGGAACGGCCCCAGGTGCTGGTCCTCCACGCCTCCAGCCACCACACCTCCAACACCATTGACCTGTGGTCCAGCGTGCGGGAAAAGCTGGAGGGGCGCTGTACCATCCGCGAGATCGGCCTGCGCAACGGCACCCTCTTCGACTGCTCCGGCTGTCCCTACACCATGTGCCTCCATTTCGGGGAGCGGGGGGGGTGCTTCTACGGCGGCGTGATGCGGGACGAGGTCTACCCCGCCGTCCGGGCGGCGGACGCCCTGGTTCTCCTGTGCCCCAACTACAACGACGCCCTGTCCGCCAACCTCACCGCCTTTATCAACCGCCTTACCGCCCTCTTCCGTCAGACCCGGTTCTATGACAAGGCGGTCTTTGCCATTGTGGTCTCGGGCTACTCCGGCGGGGACGTGGTGGCCCGGCAGGTTGTGTCCGCTATGAATATGAACAAGTCCTTCTACCTCCCCCAAAAATTCGCCCTCATCGAAACCGCCAACAACCCCGGTGAGGCCCTGTCCCTTCCCGGCATTCGGTCCCGGCTGGACACCTTCGGGCAGAACATTCTGAACACTTTATGCCTGTAATAGAGATCAAGGCGGCTGGTAACGGATACCAGCCGCCTTGTCATTCATTTCAGATAATCTTTGGGGTCCACCGGCTGGCCGTTGAGGACGGTTTCCAGGTGGACATGGGGGCTCTCGCCGGACTCGGCGATGGCGGAGCCGCCCACGGTTCCGAGGACGCCGCCGATATCCACCGAATCGCCCACCTGCACGGCGGTCTCGGGGGCCAGGTTGCTGTACCAGGACTGCAAGCCGCCGCCGTGGTCCACCACAATGGTGGTGCCCATCAGGGCGTCCTCATAGATCTGCTCCACCGTGCCGGCGCTGATGGACAGCACGTTTACGCCCTCCAAAGCGGCGATGTCCAGCCCGCTGTGGGTGCGCCAGTCCCCCATGGTGGGGTCGCGGGACAGCACCTCCAGGCTGTAGTCCCGGAGGACCGCCCCCTGGGCCGGCCAGGTGAACACCTTCGAGACGGTTTGATTGGTCTCCTGGGTGTCAGGCTCTGGACTGGTGTCCTTCACCGGCTCCGGGTCGTCCGGCTGGACAGTCGGCTTGGGGTCGGAGCCGGCGGCGGTCTCGCCGTCCGACTGCACCGGCTTGGGTGTGGGGATGGCCGGACGGCTCACGCTCTGGTCGGGGACGGTGACCGAGGCGCCGCCCCCCGCCGGCTGAGTCAGCTCTGAACTTCCAACAACGCTTCTAAGCAGATAATAGCCCGAAATTCCTATGGTGGCAACACACAGGAAAAGGACTATGTAGAAGCCCTTTCCCAGCGCAAAGTCGCCTATTCGTTTCAAAAAGTTCTGGTTTTTCAAAAAACCACCTCCGAAGCCTATTGTGGACAGACCGGAGGCTGGTTATACATAACGGGCGAAAATTTTCACGCCTCTTGCAAAATTGAGGGCGATGGGCTACAATAAAAGAAAAACAGGAGGGACTTTTCATGATCGCCATTGCGTCTGACCACGGCGGCTACCGGCTCAAGGAGCACATCAAGGCCTATCTGGCCGCCAAGGGCATCACCTGCGAGGATTTCGGCACCGACAGCACCGACAGCTGCGACTACCCCGTCTTTGGCGAGGCCGCCGCCCGGGCGGTGGCGGAGGGCCGGTGCGAACGGGGGATTGTCATCTGCACCACCGGAATCGGCATCTCCATCTCGGCCAACAAGGTGAAGGGAATCCGCTGTGCCCTGTGCGGCGACGCGCTGTCCGCCGAGATGACCCGGCGGCATAACGACGCCAACATGCTGGCCATGGGCGCGGGCATCGTCGGCCCCATGACCGCCGAGCGCATCGTGGACACCTTCCTCTCCACCGGTTTCGAGGGGGGCCGGCATGAGCGGCGGGTCAAGCGGATGATGGAGATCGAGGGATAGTTGTACGCAAACACGCAACTTCTCTGAAAATCTCACCAAAATAAAACGGGGCGTTTGACAAAAACGCCCCGCTGTCCTATAATAAAACTGCTCCGCCAAACGGGCGGAGCATCCCTATAGGGCACTGTTACATAAATAGGCGGTTGACCACCGTTTGAACCCCAGCGAAATTCAGAATGGGGGAGGTGGTGCGCGGATGTGGAAGAAGTGGATCGTCAAAACGATTTGCTTTTTGACCGGTACGGCAATTCTCATGTACCTGTCAACCATAAAAGCGTGTTGACCGCCCGGAAGCCACCCGAGCGGTCAACTGTTATTGACTGAATAATCGGGTCAACCGCTGTAACGGTGCCCTTATTCATATTATATACGGCTTACTCCGTTTGTCAAGGGTTTTTTGTAGGGGCGGATATTATCCGCCCGTTCTACAGGGAAACCCACATTTCCGGGGATGCGGGCGGATGATATCCGCCCCTACACGGTGCGTGTAGGGCGCGACGACCCGGCGCGCCGCTGGTTCTGGGACGGGCAACGAGGGACGGCGTGCCCGGTGGTCACGCCCTACAGGGGTACGGCGATTCTCATGTACCTGTCAACCATAAAAGCGTGTTAGCCGCCCGGTCGCACCCGAGCGGCTAACTTTGTAAGTTAGAAGCATTTGGGTCAACCGCTGTAACGGTGCCCTTATTCATATTATATACGGTCCGCTCCGTTTGTCAAGGGTTTTTTGTAGGGGCGGATATTATCCGCCCGTTCTACAGGGAAACCCACATTTCCGGGGATGCGGGCGGATGATATCCGCCCCTACACGGTGCGCGTAGGGCGCGACGACCCGGCGCGCCGCTGGTTTTGGGACGGGCAACGGGGGACGGCGTGCCCGGTGGTCACGCCCTACAGGCGGGCGCGGACCTGACGGCCCGTAATATTTCCCGTCTGTTGCGTCAATGTTACTGTTTCCTTACAAGTGGGGCAAACCCGTTGACAAAGAAAATTCGGTTTGCTATGATGCGTACAAGAGGTTGGACGGCTTTTTGCTCCGCTGCTGGAGGCGCCGCGCTCCGGGCACGAAAAAACGCAAGGGGAATTTGTGCAAGGGGAGTGACACCCCGGTAAAGGGAGCGAAAGATTCAGAAACCTCGAAAATTTCGGTAAAAACAGAGAATTTTGTTACGGAAATGTTAAAACTTTGCGTTCTACCAAGACCGTCGCGAAGCCCTGTTTTTACGGAAAACGGCCCCTCTCATGGCCGAAAAAATTAACAAGGAGGAAACACTATGAGAAACCTGAAACGGGCTCTCAGCCTGGCTCTGGCCTCCGTTATGCTGGTTGGCATGATGGTTGTCGGCTCCAGCGCGGCGAGCTACCCCGATGTGGACGATCAGGACCACGTCGAGGCTATTGAGGTCCTCAGCGCTGTCGGCGTGATTGTCGGCGACAACGGGAACTTCCGGCCTGACGACTCCGTCTCCCGCAACGAGATGGCTGTCATCATGGCCAAGCTGATCCTGGGCACCTATGAGGCCGACAGCTACGTGGGCTCCCATCCCTTCACCGACGTGCCCAGCTGGGCCAGCCGGTATGTGGCCGCCTGCTACAACAGCGGCATCATCTCCGGCCGCGGCGAGGGCATCTACGACGGCAACTCCACCGTGACCGCCGTCGAGGCTGCCGCTATGATGCTGCGGGCTCTGGGCTATGAGGACCTGTCCAAGGGCGCTTCCCAATGGGATCAGCCCGTTGCCGCCAAGGCCAACGAGATCTCCCTGTTTGCGGGCCTGTCCGGCGCCAGCAACACCCCCATGGACCGCAACTCCGTGGCTAAGCTGGCTCTGAACACCCTCCAGGCCACCATGGTCACTACCGAGCGCAGCGGTCAGGACATCACCCTGCCCGACGGCACCACCATCGCCAGCGCCCGGAACTATACCAAGGTGGAGAGCGACAGGAATGGATACGCCGGTGCCATTGACAAGACTGCCGGCGCCGCGTCTGGCACCTACACCGTCCAGCTGGGCGAGAAGCTGTATGACGGCAAGCTGAAGCTGGACAACAGCGAGCCCGACGATTTCGGTCGGACCGGCGGCCTGTGGAAGCTGAGCGGCAAGGAGATTTGCTTCTCCGCCGACGCCCCCACCGCCACCTTTACCGATCGCTTCACCTACAAGGACCTGTACAATGCCCTGGGCAGCGCTCTGGTCAAGGACATCCAGGATAGCAACGCCACCGTCACCTACTGGCTGGACGGCGACGATACCGCCACTGGCCTGTACCACAACAACTCTGTCGCCGGCGCCGACTACGATCTGACCAACCTCTATAACAGCCGCACCAAGACCGACAAGCACCTGGGTGACCGGGGTATGCTGGTTGAGGTCTATGTGAACGACGACAACGACGAGGTCAACGTGGTCATGGTCGAGACCTACCTGGCTCAGGTAGAGGGCGACTACGACAAGGACGACGAGGAGCTGGAGCTCAACATGCTTACCGGCGCCGTCAACGACGAGACCCTGAAGCTGGAGGACTTTGGCAACCTGGCCGACTTCTCTGACGAGGACTATGTCCTGGTCACCGTGGCTAATGGCGAAATCAAGTCCATCGCTTTGGCCGAGATCGTCACCGCCAACGTGGACAAGTATACCAAGGGCACCTCCGTCACTCTGGACGGCACCGCCTACAACTACAACAAGAACTTCTACAACACTGTGGCGGACAACACCAATAAGGACATGACCTATGACATCAACGAGGACGCTGTTGTCATCATGGACGGCTACGGCTTCATCATCGGCCTGAAGGAGGCCGAGGGCAGCAGCGACTATGTCTTCATCAATGCTTTTGATGACGAGGGCAGGTTCTCCAGCACGACTTACCTTGCTGAGGCTTTCTTCACCGACGGCACCAAGGACAGTATCACCCTGGACAAGGTGGACGGCAAGGGCATCGCTTCCCGGCCCAGTACCAGCCAGATCGTTCTGAAAGACGGTGGCGCCACCAAGGGTCCCGGCTGGTACACCTACACCAAGACCAGCAGCGACAAGTACCGCCTGACCTCTGAGACCAATGTGGGCGGCACCGCTTTCACCAGTACGGGTTTGAAGGTCGTTGAGAACGGTAAGGTCAACATTCGCTATGACGACACCGCCACTCACAACGTCCGCGCCAACAACTCCACCGTGTTCCTGGTCAACGACGACGACGACATCTCCGTCTTCACCGGCGTGAAGGACGCCCCCACCGTGACCACAGCTGCGGCTACCCCCGACACTGTGCTCTGGGCGGCCAAGGATGGCAGCTATGCTACCTACGTCTATGTTGAGGTTGGCAACGGCTCCTTCGACGGCGCTACCACCGACAGCGGCGATATCGTCTACATCTACGACATCACCTATGACACCGAGGAGGATTCCAAGGACGAGTACTACACCTTCGACGCCATCGTCAACGGCAAGAAGGACAAAATCAGCACCAACGACCACAGTGTCTTTGGTGAGACCGGCCTGTACTACAAGGTCCGCCGTGACTCCAATGACCTGGTAGACAGCGTCCGCGCCGTTGCTGACGGCACTGACGATTATGTCAAGAAGACCCTGACCAACGCCACCATCGAGCAGAAGGGCAAGACCGTTATCTTCAACCAGGACACCCCCGTGGAGCTGTACCTGGCCGATAACGCCGCCATCTGGGTCATCGAGGGCACTACCGCCACCAAGGTGACCGCCACCAAACTGGCTAACGACTTCGCTTCCGGTAAGGCTCAGATCACCAGAGGCACCGTGTGGGCCTCCGTGAAGGATGACGAGGCCACCGGCGTGTATGTGGCGATTGGCACCAAGAGTGCGGCCATCCCTGTCGACAAGGCTCCCGCCGTGGATGAGGCTCTGGAGGCGCTGGGTAATGACGACAAGCTGGATTCTACCAAGCCTGTCACCCTGACCTCTTCCCAGTCCGGCAATACCATCACCTTCACCGTGAGCAACCTTGCGGTGGGTAAGACCGCCACCATCAGCTATGACGATGGCACCGCCGCCCGTGCCGCCAAGACCGTGACCACCGACGCTGCTGGCGCTGAGGGCGTTGCTACTGCCGAGATCAGGGTTGACAGCACTGTTACCAAGGTAAAAGTCACCAATATTGAGGTGAGTGATTCCGCTTGCGAGCACACCATCACCTCTGTTGCGGCAGTCCCTGGTGCCGATTGCCAGACCAAGGGCACCGGTGCTCACTACAAGTGCAGCAAGTGCAACAAGCTGTTCTCCGATGAAAATGGCGAAAGCGAGATCGCCAAGGCCCCCGAGGGCGCAGTGGGCAACCACAATATCGTCTCGGTCGCCGCCACCAAGGGCGCCGATTGCCAGACCAAGGGTGTTGGGGCTCATTACAAGTGCACTGTGACCGGCTGCGGCAAACTGTTCTCTGACGCCTCTGGTGCTACCGAGACAAACGACTCCGCTCTTGCTGGCCAGGGTGAGTATGGCGAACACAGCTACGGCGCATGGTCCATCAGTGGCGGAAACCATGAGCGTTCTTGTGAGACTTCCGGTTGTACTCCTGACAAACAGACTCACACCATTCCCACCGCTGCTGCTGACAAAGTTGACGGCTGCACCGAGTGTGACAAGCTGACCAGTCTTTCCTGAAAACGAGACTCAGTTCATATTTGAGCTGCCCCCGGGCTTCGGCCCGGGGGTCCTTTTACTCAGCCCAATACTACGTAATGATACGTGGTGTTGCTTTCGTTAAAGATATCACCAGCGTCATAACTGCCGGTCTCGAGCTTCCAGGACAGGCCATCGTCCCGCCAGACCACCTTCGTGGTGCGGTCGACACTGTTGATATGGCGGAGTGTTGAACTTCCTCGAACGGCCACCCCCAGGGCAAAAGCCATAACGAAAAACAGCTTTGGGGAGAAACTTGTAGAAATGGATAATGTCCTGTGTTTATCACCGTCGCCTACATAGCTGCCCGTCTCGATCCGGCAGTTGCCCTTGCCGTTCACCACCGTTTGCAGGGCGGTCAGGGCGGTCTTGTCCGCCTTGGCGGTGTTAAGGCCATCTACCCGGCGGTCCACCGCCTTGATCGCCGCGTCGATCTTGGCGTTGTCCTCATTGAAATCCACCCTCTGGATTTTGTCGTCCGCCTCCCATTGGCAGAGCTTGTAGTTGGTTGTGCGATTCATGATGTTACCTCCATTTTTCAAGATGTGTGGGCGCGTGCCGAGCCGTCAGGTACCCTTGTAGGAGCGGATATCATCCGCCCCTACGGAGGCCAGCGCCCCTCCACCCCCGGAGGAACTCCTTGAAAAATTGCACGTTTGCATACATTTAATGGAAGTCGGGCCGTGCTGCGCCCTTTTTTTCTTGCAATCGGGGCGGGATTGGGATATGATGGGAGATGAAAATACACAATGGAAAGGGGCCTTTCTCATGAGAGACGGCTTTATCAAGGCGGCGGCGGGGACGCCGGAAATTCGGGTGGCGGACTGTGAGTACAACGCGGGGCAGATCATTGCCCTGATGAGGGAGGCGGCGGCCCAAGGGGTGAAGGTGCTGGCCCTGCCCGAGCTGTGCGTCACGGGCTACACCTGCGGCGACCTGTTTTTGCAGGAGACTCTGCTCCGGGGGGCGGAGGACGCCCTGGGCCGCATCCTGGAGGAGACCTCCACCCTGGACATGCTCACCGCTGTGGGCCTGCCGGTGCGGCATAACAACAAGCTGTATAACTGTGCCGCCGTAATACAGGAAGGTAAGATCCTGGGACTGGTTCCTAAGACCTACATCCCCAGCTATGGGGAATTTTACGAGGGGCGGTGGTTCGCTTCCGGCAAAGGGCTGGATACGTCAGTTACACTGTGTGAGCAATATCGGGAGCTTTGCCACAGTATGATCTTCAGCTGCGAAGCTGTGCCCGCCCTGGCGGTGGGGGTGGAGATCTGTGAGGATCTGTGGTCCGCCGAGCCCCCCTCCGCCCGGTTGGCCGCCCTGGGGGCCACCGTCATTTTGAACCTGTCCGCCTCCAACGAGGCGGCGGGCAAGGCGGCCTACCGCCGGTCCCTGGTGGCGGGACAGTCCGCCCGCCTGGTGTGCGGCTACGTCTACGCCAACGCCGGCGAGGGGGAGTCCACCACCGATCTGGTCTTTGCCGGCCACAATATCATCGCGGAAAACGGGACCGCCCTGGCGGAAAAGCGGTTCCAGACCGGCCTGACCATCAGCGAGATCGATGTGGGCAGGCTGGCCTTTGAGCGCCGCCGGATGAATACCTACCCCGCCCCCTGCCAGCTCACCGGCGTAATATATACCCCATTCTTTCTGGACGCGGAGGACACCACCCTCACCCGGCCTGTCTCGAAGAACCCCTTCGTCCCCGAGGACCACGGGGACCGTCAGGCGCGGTGCGAGGAAATTTTCACCATCGCCGCCCTGGGGCTGAAAAAGCGGCTGGAGCACACCAAAGCCGCCTGTGCGGTGGTGGGGCTGTCCGGGGGACTGGATTCCACCCTGGCCCTGCTCATCACTGCTCGGGCCTTCGACCTGCTGGGCCGGCCCCGGAGAGAAATCCTGGCTGTCACCATGCCCTGCTTCGGCACCACCAGCCGGACCAAATCCAACGCCCAGGTGCTGGCCGAGCGTATCGGCGCGGATTTCCGCACCGTGGACATCGGCGAGGCGGTGCGGGTCCACTTCCGGGACATCGGCCAGTCCATGGACGACCTGTCCGTCACCTTCGAGAACGGTCAGGCCCGGGAACGCACCCAGGTGCTGATGGACCTGGCCAACCAGCGGGGCGGGCTGGTCATCGGTACCGGCGACCTGAGCGAGCTGGCTCTGGGCTGGGCCACCTACAACGGCGACCACATGTCCATGTACGGGGTCAACGGCTCCATCCCCAAGACCTTGGTGCGGCACCTCACCGCCTACGCCGCCGGCCAGGCCCAGGCCTCTGACCCGGAGCTGTCCGCCGTCCTCCGGGACATTCTGGACACCCCCGTATCCCCGGAGCTTCTCCCCCCCAAGGAGGGAGAGATCGCCCAGCGCACCGAGGATCTGGTGGGCCCCTATGAGCTCCACGACTTTTTCCTCTACTACGCTGTCCGCTGGGGCTTCGGCCCCCGGAAGGTGTTCCGGCTGGCCATGGCCGCCCTGGGGGAGGACTACGACCGGGAAACCATCCTCAAATGGCTGAACAACTTCTACCGCCGCTTCTTCGCCCAGCAGTTCAAGCGCTCCTGCCTTCCCGACGGCCCCAAGGTGGGCACCCTGGCTCTCTCCCCCCGGGGCGACTGGCGGATGCCCTCCGACGCGGTGAATACCCTTTGGATGAAGGAATTGGAAACATTATAAGGAAAGCAGAAGGCCCCGCCAACCGGCGGGGCCGTTTTCTCTTATTCCGCCGCAGTGGGGACCGGGGCCTCCTCCCCGGGAGGGGAGGAGGGAGGCTCCGCTTTCTTCCTGCGAGAGAAAATTTGGCTCAGATTGTCGATAACGGAGTAGTAAACCGGAGTGAACAGCAGGGTGATAATGGTGGAGACGACCATACCGGAGATCATGGTGATGCTCATGTCGGACATCATCTCCGCCGCGCCCTCCGCCGCACCCATCGCCATAGGCACCAGGGCCAGGATGGTGGTCAGGGTGGTCATAAGCACCGGGCGGACGCGGAGGGGACAGGCGTGGAGGATGGCTTCCTCCCGGCTCTCCCCCCGCTCCCGTCGCTGGCGGATATAGTCAACCAGGATGATGGAGGAGTTGACCACCGTACCGGCCAGCATGATGAGGGCCACCAGGGAGATCATGGACAGGTCCCGCCCGGTGAGGGGCAGTGCGAAGAGGGCCCCGGAGAAAGCCACAGGCAGAATCATCATGACGATGACCGGCATGACGAAGGACTCAAACTGAGAGGCCAGCACGAAGTACACCAGACCCATCGCCACCACCAGGGCCAGAAGCAGGTCGCCGAAGCTCTCCATCATATCCTCATAGGCGCCGGAAATCTGGGCGGTGTAGCCGTCGGGCAGGGCGTAGCCGTCCAAAATCTCGTTGACCTGGGCGGTGATGGCGGTGGTGTCGCCGCTGATGGTGCCGCCGGTGACAGAGATCTGCCGGGACTGGTTGACACGGGCGATGCTCTGGGGGGCCCGAACTACATCCACATGGGCCACGGCGGACAGGGGCACCGTCCCGCCGAAGGAGGAGGGGACGGCCATGGATCTCAGGGCGTCCAGACTGGCGGCGGACCGGCCATCCCCCCGGACTACCACGTCCAGCTCCTTGCTGTTCAGGGTGACGGTGGTGGCGGTGGAGCCGGACAGCTCCGACCGGACGGCCGCGCCCACAGAGGCGGCGGTGAGGCCGTATTGGGAGGCCGCCTCCCGGTTCATGGTGATGGTGACCTGGTCCACCTCCTTGGCAATGGAGGTGGACACATCCACCGCGTCGGGCAGCTGCTCAATCCGAGCGGCCAGGTCCTGGGCAATCATCACCAGGGTGTCGTAATCGCTGCCGGTGATGTCCACGCTGATGTCCGCGCCGCTGCCCATGAGGGCGGTCATATCGGAGGCGGAGACGCTGATCTCACACCCGGCGATATCCCGGCCCAGCTCCCGCATAAGCTGGGCAATATCCTGACTGCTCCGGTCCCGCTTCTCCTTGTCGCTGAGGACCAGATTGACCGAGGAGGTCTCAGGCTGGGACAGGTGGTAGATGGACTCCAGCTCGGGGACATTTTCCATCGCCAGGTCCACCACCCGGTCGGCGATGGCGGCGGTGTCCTCCACCTCGGAGCCGGTGGGGGTGCTGATGGAGACCTGGACCATGCCCTGGTCCATCTCGGGCATGAGGACCATCTTGGTGGACATGCAGGCGGCGATGAAAAGAGCCACCAGAGCCACCGATATCCCCATGCTGACAACCAGATGCCGGACAAGGAAGCCCAGCAAGGCGGTGTAGTGCTGGGTCAGCCAGCCGCCCAGGCCCACCTTGCCGGCGGCCAGCTGTTTGGCCTGGCGCTCCGCCCGCCGTTGTGCCTGCCGCCGCCCCCGGTTCTCGTCCAGGAGCAGATAGCACAGCAGAGGGACCAGGGTGACAGCAATGACCAGAGAGGCTAGAATCAGAAAGGAGATGGTGAGGCAGAAGTCGTCAAAGAGCATCCCGGCCATGCCGCCGGTGAGGCCCAGGGGCAGGAATACGGCCACAGTGGTGAGGGTGGAGGCGGTGAGGGAGGTAAACACCTCCTTAGTGCCCTCCACGCAGGACTCCAGCCGCCCGTGTCCCTCGGCGGAGTAGCGGTAGATATTCTCCAGCACCACGATAGAGTTGTCCACAATCATGCCCACGCCCATGGCGATGCCGCCCAGAGACATCATGTTCAGGGTGAGGTGGAACACGTTCATCAGGACAAAGACCGTCAGAATACACACGGGCATGGAGACGGCGATGGCAGTGGTGGCCCCGAACCGGCGCAGGAAGAGGAACACCACCACGGCGGCCAGCACCACGCCCATCTCAATGTTCTGCACGGCGGCGTTCACCGCCATGTTGATGTAGTCGGAGGCGGTATACAGCACGGTGTATACCACCGCGCCGTTCCGGGCCTGGAGGCCGGCCATGGCCTCCACCACGGCGTCGGCGGTGGCCACCTCGTTGGCCCCGGACTGCTTGGATACCTGGAGCACCACGCAGGCCGAGCCGTCGGTCTTGGCCACCGAGTCCGGCTCCTCCGTCTCCAGCCTTACGTTGGCCACCTCCGACAGGCGGACGGTCCCCCCGGTGGGCAGGGGGAGGATCATGCCGGCCACATCCTCCACCGACTCAAACTTGGCGTCGGTGGTGACGGTGAGGGTCTGGGTGCCGTGCTGGAGGTCGCCGCCGGGGTAGAGAAGGTTTTCCGCCGCCAGCATCTGGGCGATGTAGGAGTTGGACAGCCCCAGACCGGCGGCCCGGGTGGCGTCCACCTCCACCGCCACCTGCTGGGTGACGCCGCCGGAGATGGTTACCTGGGCCACCCCGTCGATCCGCTCCAGGGCGGGGGCCACCGTATCCTCGGCCAGCGTCTGGACAGAGACCAGGTCGTCCCCCTGGAGGGCAACCAAAGCGGAGGGCATCAGGTCGCCGATGTTGATGTTGACGATAATGGGGTCGGTGGCCCCGTCAGGCAGGGTGATGCGGTCAAACTGCTCCCGCAGCTTGGTGGCGGCGATGTCCAGATTGGTCCCCTCCACATAGGTGATCTGGACCTGAGACATGCCGTCGGCAGAGGAGGACTGCACTCCCTCCACCCCGGGCACCGACATAATGGCCGACTCCAGAGGCCGGGTGACCAGCTCCTCCATATCGGTGGGGGTGGCCCCGTTATAGTAGCACATGACCAGAGCGGCGGGGGCCTCCATGTCGGGCAGGAGGGCCAGCTGGAGCTGGGTGGTAAAGACCACACCGAAAATGGAGATCATAATGACCGCCATCAGGGTGGTCACCTTGTGCTTGATACAGAATTTGGCGATATTGTCCACCGGCCTCAGTCCTCCCCGGATACGATCCGCACGGGATCGCCGTCAGTCAGATAGGACTGGCCTACCACCACCAGCTGGTCGCCGGCACTCAGCCCCTCGGTGATCTCGGTGACGCCGTTGCCGGTGAGGCCGGTGACCACGGGCACATAGCGGGCCTTGCCGTCCTCCACCACAAAGACATTCTGTCCCTCGCTGGTGGTGAGGATGGCCTCGGTGGGGATAACGATGGTGTCGGTAGAGACGTCGGTGCGGAAGGTCACGTCGGCGAACATTCCCGCCCGCAGGCCCTCCACCTCCTCCTGGGTCCAGAGGGTGACCGTGTAGAGCTTGGTCTGGGGATTGGCCTTCTCGTCGATCTCCTGAATGAGCCCCGTCACGGTGAGGTCCAGGGCGCTGATGGTCACGTCCGCCTCATCCTGGAGGCTCAGCCGGGGGACCAGGGACTCGGAGACCATGACGGAGATCTCCAGCCGGGGGGCGCTGTCGATGACGGCCACCGGGGCGGTGGGGCCCACATAGCTGTTCTTCGCCGCGTTCAGGGAGAGGATCTTCCCCGCCGCGGGGGCCACGACGTTGCCCTTGGAGTCCACATTTTCCATCACGGTTTTCAGCTGGTCGATGTTGCTCTCCGCCGTCCGCATCCCGGACTCCAGCTGGGACAGGGTGGCGGATTTGGAGACCTGGACGCTCTGCAAGCTGGTCTTGGCGTTCTGCACCCCCGTCTCCAGCTGGGCCATGGTGGTGGATTTGGTGGTCTGGATGCTTTGCAGGTTGGTCTGAGCGTTCTGCACCCCCGTCTCCAGCTGGGTCAGGGTGGTGGACCTGGTGGTCTGGAGGCTCTGGAGGTTCAGTCTGGCCTGGTCGATCTCGATCTGGGCGGCGGCGCCGATCTCCATCAGGGCCTCCAGGTCGCTGACGTTTTTCTCCGCCAGGGCCAGCTGGGCGTCAAAGAAGGCCTCCTGCTCCTGATAGCTCTTCTGGGCGTCGCTGACCGCCTTCTCCGCCAGGGCGATCTGGGAATTGAACAGGGCCTCCTGGTCCTGATAGCTCTGCTCCGCGTCGCTGATGCTCTTCTCGGCCAGACCGATCTGGGCGTCAAACAGGGCCTCCTGGTCCTGATAGCTCTGCTTGGTGTCCTTATAGCTGGCGGTGGCGTTGCTCAGGGCGGATTTGGTGTCGCTCATGTCCAGGGTGCAGAGGACCGTTCCGGCCTCCACCTCGTCCCCCACCTCCACATAGACGTCGGTACACCGGGCGTTGGCGGAGACAAAGACCGACTCCTGGCCGCTGTCGTCCACCACCTGGCCGGACACGCTGCTTCCGGTGGAGATGGTGTCCACCGCCACCTCCTGGATCTGGACGGCCACGCCCGCCTCGTCCTTCGGCTCCGATGAGGCGGAGCCGCTCTCCGACCCGCCGCTCTGGCAGGCGGCAAGGCTGAGGACCATCGCGGCCGCCAGGGCCGCGGAACAAATACGATGATATTTCATGGGCGGTCTCCTTTAAGTATTCAGAATACCGTAGTCCACAGCCCAGCGGTAGCTGCGGTAGGAGGCGAACAGCTCGATCAGCGCGCTGTCTACCGCCTCCTGGGCCTGCTTTACCTTGTCCTCCGCCTCGGCCACGGCCGACTCGGAGAGATTGCCCTGACTGTGCTTCAGCTGGACGGCGGCGAAGTTGTTCCGCTCCAGGGCCAGGGCGTTCCGGGCGGCGGTCAGGACCTGGTCGTTGTCCTTGACCTTGAGGTACAGCACCCTCAGGCTCATCTCGAAGCTCTGCACGGCGGCATTATAGGTGTGCTGGGACGCCTGCCACTGGTGCTGGGCCTGGATATACTCATAGTGCTTTTCGCTGTGGTTGTATTTGCTGCCGGTGTCGTCAAAGTCCTCCTTGGCCTGGTCCAGGGTCTGCTTGGCCTCGTAGAGGCTGTAGCTGGCCTGCTTGGCGGCGGCTACGTCCCGCTCCAGGTCCATGCTCTGGAGCTGCTCCGCCGTCACCTGGGGCAGTCCGCCCAGACGGGCCTTGCCGGTGAGCTGGGCCCCAATGAGCATTTCCAGCTGCAATGTGTAGGCCTCGATGTTGCTGTTCAGGGTCCGCTGATTGCTCAGCAGAGCGTCCCGGGCGCCCTGGGTCTGAGCCAGGGTCTGGGCCGGGATGTGCCCCAGCTCATACCGCAGCTCCAATTCCTTCAGTGTCCGGTCCAGGGTGTTCAGCCCCCGGTCGATGGCCTTGCTGTTCTGCTCCATGTTCACCAGGGCGATGTACAGCGTCTCCCCCGCCAGGATCACCTGGTTCTGGGCGTTCTCCAGCTGCCGCACCAGGTCCTGATGGTCCGCCTGGAGCTTGCCGTCCTTGATGTCGTCAAAGGTCTCCCGCATGGCGTCATACTGGATTTGAAGCTGCTGAACGGTAGAGGCTGTGGACAGGGAGGCAATGCCGGAAAGGGCTTCACCCAACCCCGGAAGGGGAAGTTCGGCACCGATCCCAGATCCTATGCTGATCAGGTTCCACTGGGCGCTGGCGATCTCGTTCAGACCCTTCCGCAGGTCCTCCTTCAGCTCGTCGTAGTCGGTGGACTGAATGACCTGTATGTTCTCCTCCAGGGCCAGCACGTTCAGGTTGTTCTCCCGCATCCGACGGCCCAGGTTGTCAAAGGTAATGGCGCCCGCCGGGTCGGGGATATAGGCGTCGGGCTCCGTCTCCGGGGCCGTCCCGTCCTGGGGTACGTCCTCCGCCGTAAGGGCCCCAACGGTCACCGTGGGGCGGTCCAGGGGCTCAGAGGAGCTGGCCTCCTCTCCGCCATCCTCTGAGGCGGGGGGCTCTCCCTCCTGGGGAGGCGCGCTCTCCTCGGGACCCGCGTCCTCGGCGGGGTCCGGCTCAGTGGTCTCCCCCTCCTCCGGCTCCGACACAGAGGCGCTGGACGTGGCCGGCTCGTCCCCTTCCACCGCCAGGGCGGTGGCTCCCAGCAGCGACAGGAGCATCGCCGCCGACAGCAGCAAAGCCAACATCTTTCGTTTCATATCGTTTCCTCCTTATATCCATATCCCTCCGCCGCGCCGCCGTAACGCAGCAGATCCATCCTTGTCTCGATCGAGGCCCGGGTTTGGTCCATCTGACCGTGGGCCCGCAGGGTCTCCATAATGGCAAGGGCCAGCACCGCGCAGGACAGACGAAAAATATTGCCGGCATAGCCCCGGTCCCTCCGCCGCAGCTTGGAGGGGTCCACCACCTCCCACAGCTTGTCAGGGAGCAAATCGCTGGGCCCGCCCACAATGCTTTGCAGGTCATACCCCTTGTTCAGGGTGATGAGCTGGATAAACCGGGTCAGGATGGGGTCCGCATAGCCCTTTCCGCTGATAAAGCTGTCGTAGGCCATCAGAGGCAGCGCGAACAGGTCGCCCTCCGCCTGCACCAGGATGTCCCGCAGCAGGGTGATAAAATATCCCTGCATGTCCCCTAAAAGGTAGCGGATCAGGTCCTCCTTGCCATCAAAATACTGGTAAAAGCTCCCGCGGGGAATACGGGCCTCCGCAATGATTCGGCTGATGGAGAGCTCGGTAAACCGGACCCGGGTCATTTCCGCCCAGCCGGCCTCAATCAGCCGCGCCCGCTTTTCCTCTGGGAGCCGAAAAAATGTACTGCTTGGCATGTCCTCCCCCCTCATGTTGTGACATTGTGTCGCAATGTGACAGCCTGTCACAATTATACGGATCAGCCCCCCCACTGTCAAGCCGCTTTTGTGAAGCTTTTGTTAAGATTCCAACCGTACCCCCATGTCTACCAATGGTCTACCAAAAAGTCCTGTCGAACCCTTGTGCCGCAAGGGATTGCGGAAACTGGAATATTTTAGGATGTCTACCAAATGTCTACCAGTTTCACTTTTTGACAGGTTTAGAGGATTGTTTTTCGCAGTTTCCTCCGGTTTTCGCAACTTTTAGGACCTGCGTCAGGGGTGTGACACCCCGGTGAGGGGAGGAAAAAGTAGAAAAACCTCGAAAATTTCGGTAAAAATAGAGAACTTTGTTACGGAAATGTTAAAACTTTGCGTTCTACCAAGACCGTCGCGAAGCCCTGTTTTTACGGAAAACGGCCCCTCTCATGGCCGAAAAAATTAACAAGGAGGAAACACTATGAGAAACCTGAAACGGGCTCTCAGCCTGGCTCTGGCCTCTGTCATGCTCATGGGCATGATGGTCGTCGGCTCCAGCGCGGCGAGCTTCCCCGATGTGTCCAACAAGGACAACACCGAGGCCATTTCTGTCCTGAACGCTGTGGGCGTGATGCTCGGCGACGAGGACACCGGCAATTTCCGTCCCGAGGACAACGTCACCCGGAACGAGATGGCCGTCATTCTGGCCAAGCTGATTCTGGGCAGCGACGCTGACAAGTATGTCGGCACCTGCCCCTTCACCGACGTGCCCACCTGGGCGCAGAAGTACGTGGCCGCCTGCTACGACAACAAGATCGTCGCCGGCCGCACCGAGAGCATCTACGACGGCAGCGCCGTTGTGACCGCTCAGGAGGCCGCCGCCATGGTCCTGCGCGTGCTGGGCTATGAGAAGCTGGAGAGCACCGGCACCAACTGGGCCCAGCCCGTGGTTGCCAAGGCCAACGAGCTGCGTCTGTTCGCCGACGTGGGCTCCAGCGCCAGCGCTCCTCTGAACCGCAACCAGGTGGCTCAGCTGAGCCTGAACGCCCTCCAGGCCACCATGGTTACCTCTGACGTGGAGAAGGACATCGTCGTTGAGGGCGTTGTCACCATCCCCGGCAAGGTCACCTACACCGAGCGGACCACCAACAAGTTCGACTACACCCAGAGCACCGGCGCTTACAAGAAGGACGTGAGCGACGAGAAGCTCCAGCTGTGCGAGAACCTGTATGAGAAGGACCTGCGCCTGGTGCCCGGCGATGACAGCTTCGGCCGTCCCGCCAACATCTGGAGCTACAAGACCGACGAGATCGTCACCGTGGCCGAGGCCGCTGACGCCTCCTACATCAAGGCTGTCAAGGCCGAAGACCTGTACAAGGATCTGGGTCTGAAGAAGTCCACCAAAGCCTCCGTCACGGTTGACGGCAAGCCCGTTGACAACTTCTCCATCACCAAGACCGGCTCCGACAAGATCGGCGGCAACGGCGTGGTGGTTGACGCCTACAAGGATGACGACGGCAGTGTGAGCATCTCCGTTATCAACCCCTACGTGGGCGAGGTGAGCAAGGTCACTGAGGCCAAGGGCGACGACGCCCGTACCGTCACCGTGGGCGGCCTGAAGTTCGAGACCGAGGGCTTCGACGTGGACGACGTGGTCGTTTACACCAAGGCCGACGGCAAGATTAAGAGCATGTACCTGGCCGAGATCGTGGAGAACGTTGAGATCACCAAGACTGTGGGCTCCAGCGAGTTCGTGGCCGACGGCGAGACCTATAAGTTCGCCGCCAACTGGACCAAGAATCCCGCCGTTGACGTGGCCGACAATACCGACGTCAAGAAGGAGAACAAGGTTGACCTGTACCTGGATTCCAACGACTTCGTGGTCAAGGTCAAGCTGAACGAGGGCGTGACCGATTACGCCTACGTCATCGAGGCCGGCGAGGACTCTGGCCGCTATGACAAGGGTGTCCCCTATGCCAAGCTGCTCCTCTCCGACGGCACTGTCGTTGAGGCTGAGCTGAACTATGATGATATCGACCTGAGTAACGTTGGTACCCAGGGCGACAGCAACAAGGTCAAGCTGGGTAAGAAGTTTAACGGCCAGATCGTAGAGTTCACCAAGAACTCCAAGGATGTCTACAAGCTGACTGAAAAAGGCGTGAAGAAGACCGCTCTGAATGACAAGGAGACCATCTCCATTGAGACCGGCAAGGCCGCTCTGACTCTGGGCGGTGCGGCTACCATCTACGCCGACAGCAAGACCATCTTCCTGACCGACGACGGCGACGACAACTACAAGGCCTACACCGGCTACGACGCTGTGCCCAACCTGGAGGGCACTTATTCCAAGACCACTAGTGCCAATGCCGCCTATGCCTACTACTGCGAGAGCGGCAGTGTGGCTACCGTGGTTTACGTCCTCAACGCCACCGGCAGCTCTGACGACATCGTCTTCCTGCTCAGCGCCGAGTGCGGCGATGAGGTCAAGGTCAAGGACGGCGACAACTACTATGAGTGCCCCGCCGTTGTCAACGGCGAGATCGTCACCGTGAAGCTGGACACCTCCATCAAGGAGAAGAATGAAAACCTGCTGCTGAAGTCCATCACCTGGGCTAACGAGGACGAGGAGATCATCAGCGTTACCAAGTCCAAGGCCTACGCCGAGAACGGCGACAACTATTATGTCGACGGCACGGTCAAAAAGAAGCTGACCAACGGCAACATCACCGTTGGCGAGAGCAGCTACCGCGTGGCTGACGACGCTCAGGTCTTTGTCTACAGCGACAAGATCGAGTCCTCCTCCAAGACTGCCATCGCCGCTGGCGACACCGGCCTCTTCGTTATCAACGACGGCAAGGTTGTTACCATCTTCTATAAGGAAGCGGGTAGCAGCGACGGCGAGGACGACAAGAACCCGATCGACGTAGCGGACATCACGCCTGTGTCCAATAATTGGAAGCCCGTGGGCACTGAGATCACCGTCAGCGGCTTCGAGGTAAAGAAGGGCGTTGAGCTGACCCTGGACAAAGCTGTTGAGGCCGTTGCTCAGAAGGTCCTGGAGGAAAACCCGACCTGGACCCGCGACGCCGGGAGTGATACTAGCGACGAGACTAACTACACCGTAGCCTTTAAATCTAACGGAGCTAAGCGTACCGCGAAGTTTGCGTTATCGGCGGTTTCTGGGGCCGAGGCTATTACAACCGTCGAGAGTGCGGAGGAGCTGAAGACCGCTCTTGAGGACGAGAATACTGATATCATTGTCACCAACGGTGATATCACCATTCCTAGCGGCACGACTGTAAATAAAGAAATCCGCGTGGCTAAGGGAGCCACCGTGACCGTGTCCGGCGCTATCAGCGGCGAAGGTGCCAAGATCACCGGCGAAGGCACCGTTAAGGTCACTGGGGCTGTAACCGGAGCTAGCAAGATCGAGACCCCCATCACCTTGGGCGACGGGGGGAGCATTGACGGGACCGGGGCTCCTGTTACCGTGGAAAAGAACGCTAAAGTTACTCTGAAAGGCAATGTCACCAAACCTGTTACTGTGGAAGAGGGTTCCAAGCTGACCCTGACTACTGGAATGACTAAGCTTCCTGAGTTCAAGGGAGAGACCTCCAAGGCCACAATTGCTATCGGTGTTGAGTTGACTTCTGGCGAGAAGAATACCATGAGCGATATCATAAACAGTCTGGGAGGCGACAAGCTCTCCATCAACGGAGCTAAGGGGGGAACCGCGACTCTCAACAGCAAGAGCGTGAAGATCGATGCCACTAGTGAGGGTAAGTTGACAGCTTTCAATGGTGCGCAGCCTCTCAAAAATGAGTTTACCGGTTCCACAGGCTCTACTACCGGCAGCTTCTATGAACTTACCTTGACCGACCTGCCCGATTGCAAGATCAAAGGCCAAAAGTATGTCGGTGATGAGTGGGTTTCTATGAATGGAGCCTTTGCGAACACTGGAGAAGGCCGTCCGACCGATGCTGGCAACCTGACGGTCACGATGTTCCTGGGCGACACTGTCACCAAGGTGAAGTATACTGTTATCCCGAATGCGGAGGCTAAAGGAGATAGCGAGAGCACTAGTTATGATATTGAGATCACTATCAACCACTGAGAATCACAAGCTCCAGATTTAACTTGGGTATCCCCCGGGCCGCAAGGCCCGGGGGCCTTTTACTCAGCGGAAGAGGATGTATGAGGAGGTCTCGCCGCTGCGGTTCATCCAGTCGTGCAAAATCACCAGGCTCGAGCCCTGGAGCCTCAAGTACGCCGAGGCGTCGTTGTTCGTGACGTCAGTGCGTACGTAGGCCGACCGGCCCGGGTACAGGAATACGATAGCGGCTTGTCCGTGGACCCAGGTGAGCAGGATCATAAAGCTTGGCGCCCAAGGCAAAGAAATGGTCCTGGAGCTGGCGCCGTTGCCGACGTAGCTGCCGGTGTAAAACCGGGACTTCTCCAGCTCAGCGACCCGCCTCACCATCCCCCCCAGCGCCGCGTCGATCTTGGCGTTGTCCTCGTTGAAATCGGTGCGCCGCACCCGGTCGGTTTCCTCAAATTGGCAGAGATTGTAATTGTTCGTGCGATTCATCATGTTACCTCCAATATTTTTGTGTTGTGGACCCCATCCCCGACGCGCGGGCAAAGGCTCCCTCCCCGAGGGAGCTGTCAGCGAAGCTGACTGAGGGAGTCACCCCCGCAAACCTCCGGAGGACTCCCTCCGTCACGGCTTCGCCGCGCCACCTCCCTCGGAGAGGGAGGCTTTGTCCTGCGGGGGACGGCGGCCCTCACCCTTAGCGAACCTCCCGCAAAAATTGCACGTTTCCATACATTTAATGGAAGTTGTGCCCCATTGCGCCCAAAAGCGGCGGGCCTCCGTCTCCGAAAAGGGAGACGGGGGCCCTTGATTTTCCGGGGAAAATGTGCAATACTACTATAATAAAGGGGGTGACGCCGTGCTGGAGGTACGAGGGCTGTGTAAGAGCTACGGCGGGCGGCGTGTGCTGGAGCCGGTAAGCTTTGTTCTGCCCCAGGGTCAGTGCCTGGGGCTGGCGGGGCACAACGGGTCGGGCAAGTCCACGCTGCTGCGGCTGATGGCGCAGATCGAGCGGGCGGACGGCGGGCAGCTTCTGTATGAGGGGAAGTCCGTGCTGGGCGACCGGCGGTTTCTGCGGACGGCGCTGGGCTACGTCCCCCAGAGCCCCCAGCTGGCCGGGGAGCTGACCGTGCGGCGTCAGCTCCAGCTGTGGCAGGGGGCGTGCGGGCTGTCGGGGCCCCTCCCGGGGGAGGTTTTGGAGCTGCTGGGCCTGGAGGAGCTGATGCCCCGGCGGATCTCCGACCTGTCGGGGGGAATGGCCCAGCGGGTGAGCTTGGGGCTGGCCCTGCTGTCCCGCCCCCGGCTCCTGCTGATGGACGAGGCCACCACCGGTCTGGACCGGGACTATGTCCCCCGCCTGCTGGACTGGCTGGAGGACTTTGTGGCCGGCGGCGGCGGGCTTGTGTGGTGCAGTCACCACGCCGGGGAGCTGGACCGGCTGTGCGGCGCGGTGCTGACCCTGGAAAACGGCGCTTTGCGGACATAAAATGGGAAGGATGATGGAAATGAAATGCGGATACTGTGGAAATGAGCTGCGGGAGGACGCCAGATTCTGCCCCCACTGCGGCCGGACCCTTGATCCTGGATCGGCTGGCCAGCCGGTCCAGAGCGGGGCTCAGCCCGTCCCGGCCTGGGAGGGCCCGGAGGGAAACAAGAAGCGGACCGGCCTGCTCATCGGGGCGGCGGCCGCCGCCGTGGCGGTGATCGCCCTGGTGGTGGTTGTGGCGGGCGGTCTGTTCGTCAACCCCAAGGCTCAGGTGGAAAAGGCGCTGATCAAGTCGGCGGCGTCCTACGCCCGGGCGGAAGAGGCCCTGGGCCTGCCCGACCTGAACGGCCTGGTCCAGGGCCGGGCCTGGCGGCAGGAGTTCGCCCTGACGCTGAACAGCGTCAACGACAGTCTGGCGGGGATGGACATGTCCGCCCTCAGCGGGCTGGGCATGCGGCTGAACATGGGGCTGGACGTCGGGGAGCGCAGCATGGACCTTGAGCTGGCCGCTTTCTGGGACGGCGAGGACCTCCTCAGCCTCCTGATAACGGGCAGGGACGCCGAGCTGTATTTCAGCTCTCCCCAGCTCACCGGCACGGCCTACGGCCTCAACACCGAGACCATGGGGGCCGACCTGGCCGAGGCCAGCGGCGACGAATCGATGAGGAATGTCAGCTTCAACTTCTTCGACTGGATGGACGGGGCCCTGGACATGATGGACCCGGAGGAGATAGACCGGGCCGTCCAGGAGGCCAACAAGGCCCTCTGGCAGGCCGCGAAGGTGAAGAAGTCGGGGGCCAAGACCCTCAACGTCAACGGGACCGGCACCAAGACCGCCGTCTATCGGCTGACCGTCCCCCAGGAGGCCATGGAGGACTATGTGGACACCATGGCGGAGCTGATGTCCTCCATGAATTACTACGACCTCTATGAGGATATGTTCCGCTCCATGGGCGTCTCTCAGGAAGAACTGACGGACTTTCTGGAGGCGCTGGAGAGCATGGACGTCTACGGCGAGGCGGCGGAGATCATCAAGGACGGCCTGGAGGAGCTGGGCGACCTGAAGCTGGACCTCTGCCTCAGCGACGGCTATATCTCCGCCGTGCTGTTCAAGGAAAGGGTCGGCGGCTCCGACGTGGACCTGGCCCTGTACCTGGGCGGCGGCGAGGAGTACGTAGACAATCTGAGCCTGGAGATGAAGGTGGACGGCGACAGGGTGACGGTAAAATCCTCCGGCGACCACGGGGCCAAGTCCGGCGTATTCACCGATAAAACCACCCTTCGGGCGTCTATGACCACGCTCAGCTCCGAGTTGCGCTACGACACCAAGGGGGACAGCGGCAATTTCAGCTGGGAGATCTCCGTCCCCGGCGCGGGCTCCCTGGATATGACCGGCTCCCTCACCGCCCCCGGCGGGGACTCGATCCGGCTGGCCCTGGACGACGTGTCCCTCAAGCTGTTGGGCCTGGATATGTTCTCTCTGGGCCTGGAATACTCCCTCGGCCCCAACCAGGGCCCCATTCCCATGAGCGGCGACGCCAAGCTCGTCACCCAGATGAGCGACGCGGAGGCGCTGCGGGCGGCCCTGGACATCCAGGAGCGGGCCTACCGCTGGGCCAGCGACATGGAGGCGCTGTTCTCCTCCCGTCTGCCGGAGGAGCTGTACTATGCCCTGATCAGCGGATGAAAACGGTTGGTTATTTTGGGCTTTCCCTGAAGCTGACCCTGGACCGCCTCTGCCAACAGCGCTGGCTGCTGGCGGGGCTTGTCCTTTTGTGCGCCCTTCTGCCCCTGGGGGCGGGCCGGGCGGCGGGTCAGCTTTTCTCCCAGGGGGTGGACTTCGCCGGGGTGACCCTGGCCGTCACCGCCCCCGAGGGGGACGAGACCCCGAGACTGCTGGAGGGATATATGGGGGAGATGGAGGACATCGCCCAGTACTGCCAGTTTCGGGGGATGGCGGAGGCGGACGCCCTGGAGGCCCTTCGGGCCGGAGAGGTGACCGCCGTGCTGGCCCTGCCAGAGAACTTTATCCAGGGCGTGATGGACGGCGGCAACCCGGACCTGCGGCTCATTGTGGACGGGGAACGGCCCCTGGAGTCCCTGCTGCTGCTGTGGGTGGGGCAGAGCGCCTGCGACATCCTGTCCGCCTTTCAGAGCGGGGTCTACGCCGTGCTGAACCTCTACGCACAGTCCCCGCCTCCTGGACTGAGCCGGGACCAGGTGGTGGTGGACATCAATCTGCGCTATATCCGCCTGGCCCTGGACCGGGGGGAGCTCTTTCAGAGCCGGACCGTCTCGGCCACCGGGGTACTGCCCGTCCATCTGCACTACGGCCTGACCCTGCTGGCCTATCTGGGCCTGTCCGCCGCCCCCCTGTTTCTCCCCCTGTACAGCGGGAGCTGGATGGGCTTCCAGCGCCGCCTGCGGGCGGTGGGCCGGGGGCCCCTGGCGGGCTGCCTCAGCGGCGTGACCGCCGGGGCGGCGGCGCTGTTCCTCCTGCTGGCCCCCGCCCTGCTCCTTCTGGGGGAGGGGCCCCCTCTGCCTCTGCTGGGGGCGGCTCTGGGGATGGCGGTGTTCTGCTCCATATTCTGCGCCCTGTGCTGTCTGGCCTGGGGAAGCGCCGCCGGCTGCGGGGGGCTGTCCTTCGCCGTGTCGCTGGCCTCTCTGGCGCTGGCTGGAGGGGTGGTCCCCCCGGTGCTGCTGCCCGGGGCCCTGCGGCGGCTCACCGGGCTGTCCCCGGTGACATGGCTGGCCCGGCTGGCGGCGGGGCCTATGGGCTATGAGACGCCCCTGTCCGTCTGGATCGCTCTGGGGCTGACGGGTATTGGGATGGCCCTGCTCTCCTTGCGCCTGTACCGCCGCCGGATGGATCGGGAGGTGAGGGTATGAGGTTCCTTTTTGTCGGCTTCCAAAGCGCCCTGACCGTCCAGCTCTCCCGGAAACGGGTCTGGCTGCTGTTTCTGCTTCTGCTGGCGGCGGGGGCGGTCCGCCTCCTGCCCGGGGAGGAGGTCTCCGCCCCCGTCCAGGTGGGCGTGGTCCTCCCGGAGGAGGGCGGCGGCGATTTTTGGGAAAGGCTCCAGGTCCGCGGCGGCCTGGTGGTCACCTTCCTGCCCGCCAGCCTGGAGCAGGCGGAGCGTCAGGTGGGGCTGGGCCGGTGGGACTGTGCCCTGGTCCTTCCGGAGGACCTCTCCGCCCGTCTGGCCAGGGGGGACCGGGAGGGGCTGTTTACCCTCCTCACCGGCCCCGGCTCCACCGTCTACCCCCTGGTGCGGGAGACTGCTTCCGCCTGCGCGGCGGAGTGCCTCTCCCCCGGTATGGCGGAGGACTATCTGCTGGACAGCGGCATCTTTCAGGAGGGGGAGGTGGAGGCCGTCCGGCCCCGTCTGCACGAGGTCCTTTTGGACCGGGACCGGGTGCTGGTGTCTATGGAGACGCTGGACGGCGCGCCCCTGGACCCCATCGCCCTGGCGGACAGCGGCCTCTCCCGCCTGGCGGCGGGGGTGACGGCCATTTTCCTGCTGGCCTGGTCTCTGCTTGCCGCTATGGACCTGGGCCGGTGGCTGGACAGCCCCTTTGCCAGGCGTCTGGCCCCCCTGCGGGGGACCTCCGCCCTGCTGCTGCCCCGGCTGGCGGCTGCGATGCTCCCCGCCCTGTGTGCCGGGGCGCTGGCCCTGGGACTGGCCGTGGATGGAGCGGGGCCCTATGTGCTGGCCCTGGTCCCCTATCTGCTCTTCTGCGGAGGGCTGGCCCTGACCCTGGCCCGGTCTCCAAGGGCCTGGGGCGCGGTCCCCGTCCTTCTGCCCGTTCTTCCGGCGGCGGGACTGCTCCTGTCCCCGGTGCTGCTGGACCCGGCCCTGCTCTTCCCCGCCTTGGCCCCGCTGTCCCGGCTTTTGCCAGTTACCCTCTATCTGGGGGCCTGCGGGGGCCGCTGGACCGACGGCCTCCTTCTGGCGGCTGTAGGGGCCGTCCTGATGGGAGTGCCGGCCGCGAGGGACCACATTTCATCTGATTAGGAGGCCGTTATGTACCGACAGGTCACTCTGCCCAACGGGGCCCGCCTGCTCACCGAGGCGATGCCCGGCGTGCGGTCCGCCGCTCTGGGCTTTTTTGTGGGGGTGGGCTCCCGCCATGAGGGGGCGAAGGAAAACGGCGCCGCCCACTTCATCGAGCACATGCTCTTTAAAGGGACCCGGCGCCGCACCGCCGCCCAGCTGGCGAAGGACACCGACGCCATCGGCGGTCAGTTTAACGCCTACACCACCAAGGAGCACACCTGCTTCTACGCCCGCACCCTGGACAGCCACCTGGACCAGGGGCTGGACATTTTGGAGGATATGCTGTTCCACTCCAAATTTGACCCCGCCGACACCCAGCTGGAGCGGGGTGTGATCCTGGAGGAGATCGGGATGTATGAGGACACCCCGGAGGACCTGGTGGCTGAGCGGCTGTCCGCCGCCGTCTATAAGGGCAGCCCCCTGGCCCGGCCCATTCTGGGCAGGGCGTCCACCCTCTCCGGGATGGAAGGGGACTGGCTGAGGGAATGGCAGAGGGAGCGCTACCACGCTGGGGTGCTTGTGGCCGCTTTGGCGGGCAGCTTCACCCGCGCCCAGGAGGAGCGGCTGACCCAGCTGCTGGCCTCCCTCCCCGCCGGGCCCCTCCCCAAGGTCAGACCCGCCGCCTATCACGGCGCCGTCACCGTCAAGCGGAAGGCCATAGAGCAAAACCACCTGATTTTGGCCTTCCCCGCCCCCGCCTATCTGGACCCCCGCCGGCCTCAGGTGCTGTTGCTCAACTCCCTGCTGGGGGGCGGCTGTTCCTCCCGGCTGTTTCAGGAGCTGCGGGAGGAGCGGGGGCTGTGCTACACCGTCTATTCCTATGTGGCCGACCATGAGGACACCGGCCTGATCGGGGTCTATGCCGCCGTCAGCCCGGACCAGGAGCGCCAGGCCCTGGAGGCCGCCCGCCGGGTGGTGCTGGAGCTGGCGGACCACGGGCCCGCCCGGGAGGAGGTGGACCGGGTCCGGGAGCAGGCCAAGGCCGGCCTGCTCATGGGCAGCGAGTCGGTCCAGGCCCGCATGAGCCATATGGGCTCCTCCGCCCTCCTCTATGGCCGGGTGCGGGAGACCCAGGAAATTTTGGACCTCTACGACGCCGTTACCCCGGAACAGCTCCGCGCCCTGGCCGGAGAGCTGTTCCAGATGGAACAGGCCTCTCTGTCCGCCGTAGGCCGGGTCAGTCCGGCGGCGGAGTATTCTCAATGGCTTACAGCCCTGTGAGCCCTCAAAATTAAAAATGGAACGCCAAAATGGCATTCCACATGTTACTCCTCAATTTTCACCAGGTCGATGGCGGATACCAACAGAATGTTAATCAGCTCATTCCTGGACCGGTTTGTCTGCACGGACAGGGCGTCCAGCCGCTCAATCAGCTCGTCTCTCATTCGAACCGACACGATCTTATACCCGTCGTCCCCTCGGCGCGCCGCTTTTTTCTTGATTCTGATTTCTTCCGCCATAATCGCTCACCTCATAGTATTATTTTAGCTTGACAGAAGATGTTTTGATATACTATAATATTATAGTCTTAAATACACTATATATTTATAGTGGGGAGGATTACAGAAATGAGAAAGGCAAGCAATTGGATTCGGGTTATACTGTTTCTTGTGATCGTGGGGGCGGCCATCGTGTTTATCATTCTTCCCATGCTGGGCACCACCGCTCCCGGCGGGCCAAAGCTGTCCTTTGGCGGTTCGGAGACCTGTCAGCTGGGCGACACGCTGGAGAAATTTAACGCCGCCGGCCTTTACATGGGAAAAAATACTCAGGACCACACCTATACGGGGCTGAGCAGCCAGGACAATTTGGCGGTATACCCCAACGCCGACCGGGCCCAGTCCTGCGGAAAGGGGCATCTGGTCAACAAGGGCGACAAATGGCTGAAGGGCGTGGAGTGCATGGTCTACTCCTTTGAGCTGCGCTATGCCGACGGCGGACGTATGACCTGCGACGGCGTGGAGACCTTGGGCAGTACACAGGAGGCCATCCGCTCCGGTCTGGGAAACCCGGAGCAGTATGATGACAAATACGATAAATATATCTATAAAAAGAGCGGACGCACCTATACATTTTATTTCTACTATGATGAAAGCGGCGTCTGCACCAGCGCCGAAGCCTATCAGAACGATCCCAAGCTCTCCTTCCAATCCTTCTAAATTAGATACTGCGCTATCGTAAAGCAGCCAAAGCGCCCGATGGAGCCCACGGCCTCCCTGTCCGCCGTAGGACGGCTGGGACGATAACATCAGATATATTGCGCATTCAGCGGCGGACTTAGTCCGCCGCCATTTTTGCCTGACTGTTAAGTTTTGTTGACATAGGCCGAACTACATGTAGTGTCACATAGATGTTACATCATTTTCCCAAGCGCAGTACGGATGTGGTTGAAAAATAAATAGGGAGGGCTTACGATGGAGTTACAGGAAAAGCTCCGCTACCTTAGAAAAGAAAACAATATCTCACAGATAGAACTGGCGGAGGAATTGGATGTGTCCCGCCAGACGGTCTCCCGGTGGGAGGCAGGCAGTTCTATTCCCACCACAGAAAACCTGATGCGGCTGAGTGAGTTGTATCAGGTTCCGCTGGACAACTGGATGAACAAGGACTGGGTGCCGTCCGCCGTATCGGAACCCGTGCCCAATTTGGCGGCCCAGGCCGAACCGGACACCCCGTTAGAGGACGCCGTACACGAAGCGCCCCAAAAGCCCATTCTCCAACGATTCAAATGGGGCGTGCCTCTAGCCGTGTTCCTTTTGGGCATCGGCCTTGCGGTGGGGACAATGTTCTTTCTTGGATGGCGAGAGCGGCCTGTACCTATGGATAAACTGGAAAGCGAGGTGATAGACTTTTCAACGTTGGGTGAGGCAATTAATGGGCTTCCCCCGATGGATTAAACTTTATATGAAGGGGGGGGATCTATGCGCTTGCGAAAGCTATTGGCTTCTTTTCTGGTTTGTACACTGATACTCGGCTGTAGCACCATTTTTGCTGGAGCGGCAGAGGTTTCAAGTATACCTGTCATTTCCGCAAGGATTACAACCTCGTTAAACCACGAAATCTCCGCAAATACCATTGTGCCTATTAACGATTGGTTCTATATCAATGCGGGCGATACCATAACGTACAACTGCACCTACACGCCCAAGTCCGCCAACGTTGATTTTGGCTGTATTGACGCTGATGGTGTGTTTTACTATCTGAACTGTACAAACGGGAGTATCAACAAATCAATCGAAGCCAGCCAGCGCGGGCAGTATATGCTGGCAATTCGCAACAACTCGTCTCGCACCATTATTGTAACTGGTTCAGTCAAGTATTAGCAGTTCTTATCACAAAATAACAGGCAATAAATATAGAAAGGATTAGTATATAATGAAGAAGTTACTGTCTTTAGTCCTGGCTCTTGCGATGACTTTCGCAATTGCGGCCCCTGCGCTTGCGGCGGAGTTTCCTCTTGTAGATACCGCTGACAACGATTTTGGGATTATGCCGCTTTCGTCTCTTTACAGCAACACTGTTTCAGATACAAGCGGAAGTTGGAAATCGTATGATTTTACTGCAACTCCATCTAACGGCAATTATATCCGTATTTGGTTTGAGAATACTACGGATGAACGTGTAACAGTAATTCTCTATCGCTACAACACCCTTTTGGGCAGATTACCGGTTTGCATTATGAATGTTTCTGGAAATTCTGGCCAGTCGAAAGTCTATCACACGTCTGACGCAGGCTCCGCAACTTATTATCTTTCCATCGAAGCGTCTGAGTCCGGTGGTCTTATCCAAGGCACCATAGCAGCAGCACAGTATGCCACCAATCCTGGATAATCGTTTTTTAGCTCAGAGGACTTACCTTAATCCAGTGGTGCATCTTGCATAAAATACCACCCTTTCGGTTAAACTGCCCATAAGCCAATGTTTACCGAAGGGGTGGTTTTATGCGGGTAAAGGATCTGATGAATCCCAGCGCGGTGACGGTGGAGCCCACGGCCTCCACGGCGCTGGCGGCCCGGCTGATCAGCCGGCACAACGTAGGGGCGCTGCCGGTGTGCGGAGCGGACCGGCGGCTGCGCGGGGTAGTCACCGACCGGGACATCGTTCTGCGGTGCGTGGCCGCCGAGGAGGACCCGGCCCAGACCCCGGTGCGGGACATCATGACCCGCTCCTGTGCCGCCGTCTCCCCGGAGGCCGACTGCCGGGAGGCCACCCGGCTGATGGCCCAGCACCAGGTCCGCCGCCTGCCGGTGGTGGAGAGCGGGAAACTGGTGGGCGTGATCTCCCTGTCCGACCTGGCCCGCAGCGGCCGCTTCGACATGGAGGCCGCCCAGGCCCTGAGCGAAATTTCAGAAAATATCATCACACGTTGATTGGACAAAATTCCTCCTGTGCCTTATAATAGGGACAGGAGGAATTTTTATGGAAATCATTCCCATCGCCCATATTCGAAGCGATTTTTCAGAAAAGTTCGGCATCCCCCGTCAGAGCGGCCTGGTGGAGGAGCTCACCGCCGACGTGGTGTTCACGCCGGAATTTCGAGACCCCGCCGCCCTCCGGGGCATCGACGGCTTTTCTCACCTCTGGCTCATCTGGGAGTTCTCAAAAGCCCGGCGGGAGGGCTGGTCCCCCACCGTCCGCCCGCCTCGGCTGGGGGGGAACCAGCGCATGGGGGTGTTCGCCACCCGCTCCCCCTTCCGGCCCAACCCCATCGGCCTCAGCTGCGTCCGCCTTCTGGAGGTCCGCCAGGACCGGGCGCTGGGGCCCGTCCTCACCGTGGCCGGCGCCGACCTGCTGGACGGCACCCCTATCTATGACATCAAGCCCTACCTCCCCTACGCCGACTGCAAGCCGGACGCGGTGGGCGGCTTCGCCGCCCAGCCCAAGGAGGCGGAGCTGACGGTGGACTGCTCTCCGGCTCTTCTGGACCGCGTCCCGGAGGACAAGCGCGCCGCCCTGCTGGCCGTCCTGGCCCAGGACCCCCGGCCTCAGTATCAAAACGACCCGGCGCGAATTTATGGCATGTCCTTCGCCGACGTGGAGGTCAGGTTCCAGGTGGTGGAGGGGCGGCTGATGGTGACGGAGATTTTGTAGGGCGGGACGACCCCGGCCCGCCGGACACCGGTCTGTAGGGGCGGATATCATCCGCCCGCCGGACATCGCCCAGACCTGACGGGCGGATAATATCCGCCCCTACAACGCGCCCGCAGGCTCCGTAGGGCGGGACGACCCCGGCCCGCCGTCCACGGAGAGTGGGTGCCCTTGGGGAAACGGCGCGCCGGGTCGTCGCGCCCTACACGCCCAATCGCGTGCCCGCGGGCGGCCACAGGCCGCCCCTACAGCGGCTGGAACCTAAAAAAATTTCAAAAACCCCTTGACTTTCCCCCTGATGGAAGGTGTAAAGTAGTCTCAGAAAGGGGGAGTGCCCATGAAGATCAACGAGGTGGAGGCCCAGGTGGGCATCACCAAAAAGAACATCCGGTTCTATGAGGAGCAGGGGCTGCTGTCCCCCCGGCGGGACAGCTCCAACGGCTACCGGGACTACGGCGAGGCGGAGGTAGCCATTCTGCGGCAGATCAAGCTGATGCGAAAGCTGGGCGTGCCGCTGGAGGAGATCCGCAGAATGCAGGCCGGGGGAACGGTGGCCGACGGGATGCGCCGGCACCTGGTCACCCTGGAGCGGGAGCGGAAAAGCCTGGAGCAGTCCATTCAGCTGTGTCAGTCACTGAAGGACCGGGAGGAGCGGCTGGACAGCCTGGACGCCGCCGCCCTGCTGGAGGAGATGGACCGCCTGGAGCAGACCGGCACCACCTTCCAGGACAAGCAGAAGCACGACGCCAAGCCCGTCCGGTACGCCGGGGCCGTCGTCATGGCTCTGCTGACCACCGCCCTGATGGCCGCCCTCATCGTGCTGATGGTGTGGGGCTTCACCGTGGACCCGACAGACGCCCCGCCCCTGGCCCTGCTGCTGGTGCTGGTGGCCATCCCGGGGGTGATTATCCTGGGGGTGCTGCTGGCGCTGTTCCAACGAATCAAAGAAATTCAGAAAGGAGAAGAAGACGATGCGAAAAACTACTGACGGAAAGGGCTTTGCCGGGGCGGTGACGGTCACCATCCTGGTGGCCGGGTTCATGTTCCTGCTCACCGGGGCCATGCTGGCGGGGTACTTCAACGGCTTTACCGAGCCCTTTGCCACCGGCGTGATTTTGTTTGCCGCGTTTTCGTACCTGGCTGTTGCGGCGGGGGTCATCGTCGCCCTGTTCCAGCGGTGGAAGGAAATTCAGGGAGGGGAAGAGGATGCGGCCAAAAAGTATTGACCGCCCGGCGGAGAAGCGGGCGGCGGTGCGGTCGGTGGTGCTCAACGTCTTGTTGCAGCTGATCACGGCAGGGGCGCTGCTCTACCTGCGGTCGGTCACCCAGACCGGCTGGCTGCGGGGACTGATGCTCTTTCTGGCCATGAGTGATTTGATTACCATCCCCTTTACCTTTGCCGCCCTGTGGCAGCGGGTGCGGGAGATTGAAAAGGGCGAACTGGAAGAAGCCAAAAAATACTGATTCCATTTTTATAAGGAGGAAAACATTATGCTGCTGGTAAACATTGACTACATCCCCGGGAAGGAATTTGAGGTGCTGGGTATGGCCAAGGGCACCGTGGTCCAGTCCAAGAACTTCGGCAAGGACTTCATGGCCGGTATGAAGACCCTGGTGGGCGGCGAGATCACCAGCTACACCGAGATGCTCAACGAGGCCCGTCAGATTGCCGTCAAGCGCATGGTGGACGAGGCCGAGGCTCTGGGAGCCGACGCGGTGGTGAATATCCGCTACGGCTCCTCCGCCGTGATGCAGGGGGCCGCCGAGGTCATCGCCTACGGCACGGCGGTGCGGTTTAAATAAACAGGGACGGTCTCCGGACCGTCCATAAAATCTTAATTTGACAAGTTTTTTCAACGGGGCTATAATCCAGTCAGCGCACCCAACAACTAAACAGGAGATGACTGCTATGTTTGGATTTGGAAAGAAGGAGGCCAAGACGCCGGAGGAACGGTTGGCCGAGCTGCAAAAGAAGCGGGACTGGACCGGCCTGGCAAAGGCCTATTATGAGCTGGGCGTGGAGGCCATGGACAAGGGCGACCTGAACTGGGCCCAGCTGTGGCTCCACCGGGCGGACACCATCTACAGCGCCGACGATGATGTCTATGACGAGGTGGGCGAGAAGCTGACGGACGACTGCTCCGACCGCATCGGCGCGCTGGAGGAAGAGGAAGATCTGCTGTACAACGCCGTCCCCGCCCAGATTGAGGAGAAGGCCGGCGGCCTGGAGGACCCCCAGGTCCGGGTGTGGGGCCTGCTGTCCGCCGCCCGGCTGGTGAAGCTGGGGGAGCGGCTGGCCAGGCTCCCCGGCTGTGAGGTACTGGGCCAGCTGGGCTGGGCTGTGGACATGATGTTCAAGTCCTTCCAGACCCCGCCCGCCCAGGAGGAGTACCAGCGCCTGATGGATGTCTGCAACGCCCTCTATGAGCTCAACGGCAAGGCGGTCTACTACACCGGCGAGGTCGAGGTCCCCGGCGGGGCCCCCTTCCAGCTCTTCGACCTGAACGGCATGATGGGGACGGAGCAGGAGCTCAATGGCTACATAGACGGCCATCTGCGGCTGATCGCCGCCCTGAGCCAGGGGGCGGAGGAGCTGCCCATCGCCGAGAGCGGCGCCGTGGGCTGCGCCCTCCTGCCCGACTACTATGTCCGCACCGGCTCCGCCAAGCCGGAGGAGGCCCCCCGGTTCAAGGCCGAGCTGGACCGGATCTGGAGCGACTACGACTTCGTGCGCTCCGGCCTGACCTGGGAGGCCGTGGGCGAACGGCTGTCCAAATATAAGGAGCTGGACATTTTCGGCTGAGGCGAGACCTCCCTTCGGGGAGGTCTTTTTATTTTCGCTGTGACAACACCCCCACCCCGGGCGTTTTATATACAGGAAGGAGGTTGTCCATATGAACGATGCCCTGACACTCTTCCAGCGGTATAAGGACCCGGTCTACCGGCTGGCCCTGTCCATGACGGGCTCTCCCGCCGACGCGGAGGATGTGTGTCAGACGGTATTTCTCAAGCTGCTGGAAAAAAGGCCGGACCTGCCGCCGGAGCGGGAGAGAGCGTGGCTACTCCAGGTGACGGCCAATCAGTGCCGCAGTCTCTGGCGCTGGACCCGCCGCCGGTCCACCGTCCCGTTGGACGAGGCGCTGTCTGTGGCCGCGCCCCAGGCGGAGACGCTGCTGCGCCAGGTGATGGCTCTGCCCTCCAAGGACCGGGCGGTGCTCTATCTCCACTACTATGAGGGATTTTCCACCCGGGAAGTGGGGGATATGCTCCATATCAGTCAGAGCGCCGTCACCACCCGGCTGCTGCGGGCCCGGAAAAAGCTGAAAGAAATTTTGGTGGAGGATTGTCCGTATGAAACGTGAATATCAGGAGGTTATGGATATGATTCAGATGCCCAAAGACTGTGAGGCCCGCATTTTGGCCGCGCTGGAGGAGAACAAAAAAAGACTGCCCCGCCGGGTGGGGCGGGTGCTGCTGACGGCGGCGGTGATTTTCGCCATGCTCACCTCGGCGGTGGCCCTGTCCTCCCAGCTGCGGGAATATATTTTCGGCGCGGCGGGGCCCTTCGCCCCCTACGTCCGGCCTGCGGAGAGCAGGGTGGTGACAGAGGACGGCTATGAGCTGCGGGTGGACAGCGTGATTGCCGACCACTACCTGATTGTGGGCTATCTGGAGATCAAGGACCTGGAGGGAAACCGCCTTCAGGAGGGGATGGACATCTGGGCTCACTTTGACCAGAACGGCCCGGATAACCCTGGCATCTCCAGCTCGGTGTTCGGAGGGGAGATCATCCGCTGTGAGGCGGACGGCAAGTCCGCCCTGGCCGCCGTGATGGAGTGGGGCGGCCAGAACGTGGGCGACCCCAATATGACTCTGCGGATCGTCAAGCCCATGGAATGTAAGATCCCCGTCACCCTGGAATATGTTCCCATTCAGACCATCGACCTGAGCGGGCTGGACACCGGCGGAGTCCTGCCCCCGCTGGACCGGCTGGAGCTGTCCCCGCTGGGGATCAACGCGGTGACGCAGTATAAGGAGGACGCCAGCTTTGAGAACACCCGGGACCATGACAAGCTGCGGGGGGCGCTCACGGTACACTTTGAGGACGGCAGTACCCGGGTGTCTGTGCGGGACAGCCTGGGCGGTTCTTTCCGGCTGGCCACTGGCAGCTGGCTGTTTATGGACCCCTATAACCTGGTGCAGCCGGAGGACGTGGAGCCCCTGGACGTGGAGCAAATTATAGGTATCTCCTGTCAGGACTGGTATCTCCCCATCGAAAACGGAGCGGCCGGCCCCCTCCGGTGACCGCCCCGCCTTCAGGCTGTTGGGCCGCGGCGGCGGGGTGGGAAATTCGGCTCCACAGACTTGACCTTCCGGCGGTTCTCCGCTATAGTAGGTGGTGCAATCGCGGGTAAGGAGGTCCATATGAGGAAAAAGCGTACGCAGAACACCCGGGGGAAGATTATCGAGGCGGCGTGGCGGCTGTTTTACCGCCAGGGGTATGACGACACCACGGTGGAGGAGATCATTGAGGAGTCGGGCACCTCCCGGGGGTCCTTTTACCACTACTTCCAGGGCAAGGACGGCCTGCTGTCCACCCTGTCCGACGTGTTCGACCAGAAGTATGACGAGCTGATGGAGACCATCGACCCGGAGCAGGACCGGTTTGAGCAGCTGATGTACCTCAACCGGGAGCTCTTCGCCATGATTGAGAACTCCATCTCTCTGGACCTGCTGGCCCGGCTGTACTCCTCCCAGCTGGTGACCCGGGGGGACCGGTCCCTTCTGGACCACGGGCGGACCTATTACAAGCTGCTGCGTCAGATCGTCCTCCAGGGCCAGGAGCGGGGGGAGCTGCGGGGGGATGTCACCGCCAATGAGATCGTCCGGGCCTACGCCCTGTGCGAGCGGGCCCTCATCTACGACTGGTGCCTGTCCGCCGGGGATTACTCCCTCACCCAGTACAGCGCGGCCATGATGCCCATGTTTTTGCGGGAGTTTCGAAAAAGTTTGTAGAAACGTCTAAAAATAGATTATAAAAAATGTACAGTCAATTTTCGTTGATATTTCAATGAAAATTGACTGTATTATTTGCTTTTGTACGGAGTTCGTTCTGTGTTGTATTCTAGTTGCGTTCCTGTTATGATAGCAGCAATTCGCCGCCGGGGGCGGCTATTTTGGAGGGAGAACATTATGACAACTGCGCAAGTCTGTATCATGGGGACCATCATCCTCTATCTCTGTTTCGTGATTTTCACCGGTGTGATGATCGGCCGCCGGTCCAAGAAGAGCGCCGAGGGCTTCTACCTGGGCGGCCGGGGCATGGGCCCTCTGGTCACTGCCATGAGCGCCGAGGCCAGCGACATGAGCAGCTATCTGCTGATGGGCATACCCGGTCTAGCCTATCTGTCCGGCGTGGCGGATGCCAGCTGGACGGCCATCGGTCTGGCGGCGGGCACCTATCTCAACTTCCTGCTGGTGGCAAAGCGTCTGCGGCGGTACAGCGTGAAGCTGGACGCCATCACCATCCCCAGCTTCATTTCCAAGCGTTACGGCGAGAAAAAGCCGGTAATTATGTGCATTTCCGCCCTTATTATCCTCATTTTCTTCGTGCCCTATGTGGCCTCCGGACTGGCCGCCATCGGCAAGCTGTTCAACAGCCTCTTTGGCTGGGACTATATGACGGCGGTCGTGATCGGCGCCATCGTTATCATCAGCTACACCTCAATGGGCGGCTTCTCCGCCGTAGCTACCATGGACCTGATTCAGTCGGTTATTATGACCATCGCCCTGGCGATTATCGTGGTATTCGGCATTGTTCAGGCCGGGGGCATGGACGCCGTGCTGGACCACGCCCGCACCCTGCCCGGCTTCCTCAGCTTCGGTGAGACCTACAACGCGGCCACCGGCTCCGCCGAGCCCTACGGCTTCATCCGCATCGTGTCCATGATGGCCTGGGGCCTGGGCTACTTTGGAATGCCCCACATCCTGGTCCGCTTTATGGCTATCCGGGATGAGAACGAGCTGAAGCTGTCCCGGCGCATTGCCTCGGTGTGGGTGGTCATCTCTATGGGGGTCGCGGTGTTCATCGGCATCGTGGGTCACGCCGTCTCCGCCGCCGGGCGCATCCCCTTCCTGGAGGGCAGCGCCACCGAGACGGTGATCGTCAAGCTGTCCGACCTGCTGTCGGGCTACGGCATCTTCCCCGCCATTGTGGCCGGGTGCATTTTGGCCGGCATCCTGGCCGCCACCATGTCCACCGCCGACAGCCAGCTGCTGGCCGCCTCCTCCGCCTTCTCGGAGAACCTGGTGCAGAACGTCTTCGGCATCAAGCTGACCCAGAAGCAGACCATGCTCACCGCGCGGCTCACCGTGGTGGTCATCGCCGTTATCGCCATGTTCCTGGCCTCCGACCCGGACAGCAACGTGTTCCAGATCGTCTCCTTCGCCTGGGCGGGCTTTGGCGCTGCCTTCGGACCCGCTATGCTGTGCGCCCTGTTCTGGAAGCGGAGCAACCGCCAGGGCATTATGGCCGGCTTGGTGGCTGGAGGCGCGATGATCTTCGTTTGGAAGTTCCTGGTCAAGCCCCTGGGCGGCATCTGGAATATCTATGAGCTCCTGCCCGCCTTCCTGGTGGCCCTGGCCGCTATCGTGGTGGTCTCCCTGCTCACCCCGGCCCCCGAGGCCGAGGTGGTCAAGGCCTTTGAGGAGTACGACAAATGATACAAAGGGACCCTGGAGAGGACAATCTCCGGGGTCCCTTTTTGCGGCCGGCCGAAAGCAGGGTATTGCGTGTGTTAGGGGATCTTGGACAGCACGTGGAGGCAAGGATTTGTTCACGGAAAGATTTGTCCAGAAGGCGCATAAATTGCTTGCGGCATATTGGATTTTTCTCCCCCTTGCCTCCGCCTGTTCACAGTCTTTTGCTCGGTCAATTGCCGCGAAAATCATCGTTTCGCCTGTGGACATTTTTCTTTCCCAGTGGTAAAATAAAAATGATAAATTGAGGGAGTGTGCCTCAAGGCAATTTTCCTATGAGTTTGGGAGGTCGTAGTATGAAACGCCGAGTACTAAGCTTTGTTCTCACACTGGCTCTGTGCCTGAACCTGTGCCCCGTGTGGGTGTTGGCCGCCGGTGAGGAGACGGGCGGCGGAGTATGTCCGCACCATCAGGAGCACACGGCTGAGTGCGGGTATACCGCGCCGTCGCCGGAGCGGGAATGCACACATAGCCACGACGACGGCTGCTATGCAACAGAGACGAGCTGTACACATCAGCATACAGCTGAGTGCGTACCGGAACCGGAGGATGCTTCCGGTTCCGGCGAGTCTGTTTCGTGCGCGCATGAGTGCACAGAGGACAGCGGCTGCGTCACGCGGACCCTGTCCTGCCAGCATGAGCACGACGGTGCTTGCGGCTATGCCCCGGAGGACCCCGGTGCGCCGTGCGCGTTTATCTGCCGGGTCTGCCCCATCGAAGACTTGATCGGTGAACTGCCCGACAGCGTTTCGGAACGCAACAGCGCTCAGGTCCAGGCCCAGATCGAGGAAATTTACGCCCTGTACGACGAGCTGACCGAGGACGAGCGTCAGCTTGTGGACCTGTCGCCCTGTGTTTCCCTGTGGGAGCAGGCAGACATGCTGAACGATGCGGCGCAGAACGACAAATATGACTATATATTGTCGGCGAATGAGACATTTAACTCCCCCCACGTGGTGTCGGGCCTCACAATTATCAATACAAAGGAGTTTACCCTGTTTGGAACGGGCTCCAGTGCTATACAGGTCACCGAAAACGGCGATTTAGAACTCATAGGCAAGGTTGACTCGAAGGCGGTCGGTGTGGAGGTTCTGTCCGGCGGTACTCTGCGCGTTACGGACCTTGGAACGGACGTCCACAGTGGGTCATATGCCCTGGATATTGCTTCCGGCGGGACTGTGCAGCTCTCCGCCGGCAGGTATTATGGAAAAAACGCCGCGATTCGGACGGCGGACGGCGATTTTGCCGCTTTGCTCGCTCCGGGCTGTGCCTATTTTGACGGAGACGGCAATCCGATCCTGCCAGGGGATATGGCCGATGCCACGACAGTCGTAGTAGGCGAGTGTACCGGCCACGCGGGCAAAAGCTACGCACATACCACCGGCACCACAGAGCACACCTGGACCTGTCCGGCCTGCGGGACGGAGGATACAGAACCGTGTACCTTCGACTTCGAGGACAAGGACGGGACCTGCGCCTTGTGCGGCAATACCCTCACGATTGAAGTGGACGAGAACGATTTGACCGACCTGGTCTATAACGGCACCATCCAACCGGAGGATGTAAAGATTACGGTTACCCTGACCGACGGTTCAAACAGGGTGCTGGTGAAGGGGACTGACTATGAGGTCAAATATGAGCCCCGCAAGGACGCCGGAGAAATTAAGGTGACAGTTACTGGTATCACCTTCAACGGGACCTTTACCAAGACCTACACTGTGGACCCGGACCAGCCTGCCCTTGTCTGGGATACCTCTGTCATGCCCGCTCCGGTAGAGGTGGACTATGACGGCGAGCCGGTGGAGGCCAGCACACCTGCCCAGACGGGCGACCTCCCGCCTGTGAAGATCAATATCCTGTCCACCGAAGATAATTTGCAGCAATATCTCCAGTATTCCTACAAGAAACAGGGGGATGCCGGCTACACCGACGGCCTGCCCACCAACGCGGGCACTTATGATGTGATCGTCAGCCTCCCGGAGATGCAGAACTTTGAGGCCGCTGTCAGCGCCCCCATTACACTGACAATCAACCAAATCAGACCCATTGTCACTGCTCCCAAAGCCGCAAAGCCGGTTTACAACGGCACCGCCCAGAATCTGGTGACCGCGGGCACGCTGGACCCTGTGGCAAAGCGTGACGGCCTGGAGATCCAATTTTCGGAAAATGAAAACGGCCCCTACTCCACCGCCATCCCCACCGGCACCAGCGCGGGGACGGGCTACAGTGTCTGGTATAAAGTGGTCGGGCTGACCGGCAACTACATCGGACCGAACCCAAATCCGGCGGAGGTCAGCGACGTAGCAATCCAGCGCAAGCCGATCACCCCCGTGGTGGAGCTGTCCCAGACGAAATACCAGTATGACGGCGACTGGAAAGAGCCTGCGGTCACAGTCAAGGACGGAGATACCGTTCTGCCGACAAGCGAGTACAGCGTGACCTATGAAAACAACCGGGACGTAAGCACTGCGGATAAACCGGCAAAGGTAATTGTTGCCGATAAAACGGGCGGCAACTATGACATTACCGCGGTTACGGTTACGTTCCAGATCACCCTCCGGGAGCAAGTGGCCCTGTCCATCACCGGCCAGCCCAGGACGGTCATTTACGGGGATCAGTTTACACTGGGTACGTCCGGCGGTTCAGGCAACGGTCTTGTCACCTGGGAGGTCATAGCCGTTGACGGCGCAACTGTTGCGGAGGTAGGTCAGGACAGCGGACAGGTCACTATCGTCGGCGATGGAAAGGCCACGGTGAAAGCTACCAAATCCGGTAAGGACCCTGTCACCGGTTTGACCAATTATGCGGACGCCACCGCGACCTGGACGCTTGAAGCGAGTAAGAAGTCTGTCACCGCCATCGTGACGGCGGAGGATAAGGACTATGACGGCAAAATGACCGCCACGGTCCACGCTGATGTGAAAGAGGGCGTTCTGCCCGGGGATGTCATCAATATTCAAGGTCTGACCGGCGCCTTTGATGATGAAAACGCCGGTGTGGATAAAACGGTGACCGTAAATATAACGGGAGCGAATATCACTGGCAAAAATTCTGAACACTACGCCGTTTCCTACTCCAGCACCACCGTCAAGGCAACCATCCACAAGGCGATTGCAAAGATTACAACCCCGCCTGTTGCCGCAACGCTGACCTACAACGGCACTGAGCAGGCCCTGATTGCCACCGGGGCGGTGGTAAACACGACTGGCGTAGTTGTGGAATACGCCCTGAGCGAGGACGGTCCCTACTCCACCGACTTCCCGAAGAGTGCCAACGCGGGCGAGTATACCGTCTGGTACCGCATCCAGGAGACGGCCAATTACACCGGCGAAGCCCCCCAGAGCGTGAAGGCGGAGATCGCCAAAAAGCCGGTGAATCCCACAATTGAGCTGAGCGGCGAGGGCCTGACAGTGGAGCCCGACGGCACTTACTCCTATGTCTATGATGGCAACGCCAAGGAGCCGGTTGTCACGCTGAAGGAAGCTGACGGCACCACAGTGATTCCGGCCGGTGAGTATGCAGTAGCGTACAGCAACAATATCAATGTGGGTACCGCCACTGTGACCGTCACGGCGAAGCCTGACGGCAACTACTCCTTTGAAAACGCCCCTGTTACAGTAACGTTTGAGATTCAAAAGGAGAAGGCCAAAGTCACCACCGCCCCGGAAGCGGCGGGCGATCCGCTTATCTTCAAAGCCAGAAACCAAAAGCTGGTGACCCCAGGCGCGGGGACCGGCGGTACAATGGTGTATTCTCTGACAAAGGACGATCCAGACACCTACTCGGAAACCATCCCAACCCAAACCAACGCCGGAGATTACACGGTATATTATAAGGTGAAGGGCGACGCCAACCACAGCGACTCCGAGGTGGGTCAGGTGGAGGTCACCATCGCCCCCAAGACGGTGACGGCCCCCACCATCACGCTGTTTGACGAGAATGGGGACCCACTTGTCAGCTATACCTATGACGGCAGTGCCAAAGAGCCCCAGGTTACAGTCGTTGACGGCAGTACGACTATTGATGCAGGCGAATATGAGATCCGCTACGAAAACAACACAGACGCCGGTAATACCGCAACGGTCAACATCATCGATAAGCCGAACGGCAATTACACCGTGTCGGGTTCCAAGACATTTGTGATCGAAAAGGCGGATATTGTGTTTGCTCCGGCCCCGACCGCGGCTGTTATCACCTACGACGGCAAGCCTCATGAGCTCCTGATCCCAGGCACGACCAGCGGCGGCGAGGTGCTGTACGCCCTGAACAGCGCGACAAGCAGGTATGACGCGGCCATCCCTCAGGCCACCGAAGCGGGGGATTACACCGTCTATTACAAGGTTGTGGGAGATAAAAACCACAACGATTTCGCGGTGCAGTTCGTGCCTGTGACCATCCAGCGCAAGCCGCTGACCAACATCACCATTGAACTGACCCCCGACAGCTTTGAGTACGACGGCAAGGTGAAGCTGCCCACGGTCACGGTCAAGGACGGCAAGACGGTACTGCCGGAGGAGGAGTACACATGGGCGTGCGACGTGCCCTCTCCGACGAACCAGGGTACCTACACCATTACGATCACCGATGCTGCGAACGGCAACTACGATCTGACCGGAGTTACTGCCAATACCGCGACCTTCACCATCGGTAAGACGGCGCAGGCCCCGCTGGTGATCGAGGGCAAACCCACTGCCGCCATCTACGGTGATACATTCACGCTGACCACCAGCGGAGGCTCCAGCAGCAGCGCCGTGGTTTGGAGCGTGACGGGCACCGCCGCTACCGTGGACGCGGCCACCGGCGAGGTGGAGATCACAGGTGTGGGCGAGGTCACCGTCACGGCCACCAACCCCGGCGACCAGAACTATCTGCCGGTCTCCGACCAGTGGACCTTCACCGCCGCGCCCAAGCCCGTTGCGGCTTCTATCGTGGTTGGAAATAGGGATTATGACGGCACCACAGACGCCGCCGTGACCTCTGCCAGCGTTACCACAATCAACGGCGACACAGTGGCCATCGACCCGGCCAGCATCACCGCCGCCTTTGACACCCCCGGCGTTGGTACGGGGAAGACCGTCACGCTGGATACTTCCAAGGTCAAGGTGACCGGTGACACGGCCAAATACGACATCAGCTATCCCAACACGGTAACGGCGGATATCACCCAGGCGACCACGGCGATTATCACTGCTCCTGCGAAAATCGACTCGCTGACCTACAACGGACAGCCTCAGGCGCTGGTCACGGCGGGCGTGAGTGATGTGGGCTTCCTGGTGTATTCCCTGGACGGGACCAACTTCTCCCCCGAGGTTCCCACCGGGACCAACGCGGGTACTTACACCGTCTATTATAAGGTAGACGGGACCGCCGACTACACCGGCGTAGCCGTAAACACAACGCCGGTTTCCGTGGCCATCGCCCCCAAGACCATCACGCCCAAGGTCGAGCCGTCGGAGTTCTCTTTCCTGTACGACGGCACCAAAAAGGAGCCGGAGCTCACGGTGCTGGACGGGAAAACCGTCATTGACCCGGACCAGTACACGGTCACGTGGAAAAATGTCAATCCGATGGTCACCGATGGTCTGCTGACCGCCGCCGGAAGCTATTCGGCCACCATCGAAAACGTGCCCAACGGGAACTATTCCTTCACCGCCGCCGCCACGGCGGAGATCGTCCCGGCGGAGCAGGCCGCGATAGAGATCACCGGCGCGCCTGAGCATGTCTGCTACGGCGACAGGATTACCACCCTGGGGACCTCCGGCGGCACCGGAGAGGGAACGGTAAAATGGAGCGTCACGGCGGGCGGAGCCAGCGCTGAGATTGATGAGGACTCGGGCGTTCTCACCATCAAGGGCACCGGGTCCGTCACGGTCAAGGCGGAGCGGAGCGTCTCCAACTACGGGACTGTGAGCGCTGTCTGGACCTTTACCGTGGAGCCCAAGCCGGTTTTGGCGGAGGTGACGGTCACCGGGAAGACCTACGACGGGAGCGCGGATGTGGACATCGCCGCTATCACCGCGGCTGTAAAAACCGGTGATCTGGTGGACCCCGGCGACGCCTTCCCTCTCACCGGTCTGACGGGTGCTTATGACAACGCCAACGCCGGAACCGGCAAGACGGTCACGCTGGACGATAGCAGTGCGACCAAAGTGGACGGTAACGGCAAGTACACCGTCAGTTACCCCGCCACCGCCAAGGGCGATATCACGCCCAGACCGGTAGAGGTGACGGTTACGCTGTCCGGCAACGATTTGCAGACGAATAGCTCGGTTACGCCTCCCGTTTACTCCTACGACTACGACGGCACCGAGAAAACCCCCAATGTGACCGTCACGGCGAACGATGATAATGCGGTGCTGGCGGCCAGCGATTACAGCGTGAGCATCACCGGCAACAAAAATGTCGGCGACGCAACTGTAACCGTCACCGCAAAGGAGGGCGGCAACTATACCTTTGATGACGCGGAGGTGAAGTTTGCCATCAAGAAAGCCGGCGCGGTGCTGACCAAGGACCCGGCGGCCAAGAATCTGACCTATACCGGACAGCCCCAGGACCTGGTGGACGTAGGCACCGCCACCGGCGGCACGGTGGTGTATTCTGATACCGACAAGGATGATCCGGATTCCTATTCGGAAACCATTCCCCAGGGGACAAACGCGGGCACCTATACCGTGTATTACATGGTAAAGGGCGACGCCAACCACGCCGATACCGCTCCCGGTCAGGTGTCCGTGACCATCAAGCCGAAGGAAATCACCCCCGCCATCACGCTGAATCCGACTTCCTTTGTCTATGACGGCAACCCGAAAACCCCCGGCGTTACTGTCAAGGATGGTACGGATGCGATTGACGATTCGGAGTACAGCGTATCCTACCGCGACAATGTCAACGCCGGTACGGCCACGGTCACCGTCAGCGACAACAACGGCGGCAACTACATTGTAAACGGCACGGCCACCTTTGAGATCACCAAAAAAGCGCCCGCATTTACGCCTCCGGCGGGAATCACCGGCTTGCAGTACAACGGCGAGCGTCAGGACCTGGTCAAGGCGGGCGTTACCAACGACGGCACGGTGTACTACTCGGTGAACGGCGGGAATTATACCTCTGCGGTTCCCTCGGAGCTTGCGGTCGGCACGTACACCATCGAGTGGATGGTGCGGGGCGACGGCAACCACAGCGATACGGAACCTGCCACGCTGACGGTAAGCATTGGTAAAAACCAGGTAAAAACCCCCGGCATCTCTCTGTCCCCGGATCAGTTTAAGTTCAATAACAGCCAGCAGAAGCCTGTTATCACCGTCTCTGATGACAGCGGGCGGCTGATTCCGGAGCATGAGTACACGGTGACGATTACCGGTACTAAGAGCAACAATATGGTGGATGTGGACACCTACACCGTCATCATCACCACGCCGCCGACCTCCAATTACGACATGACCGATGACGGCACAGTCAACGTCCGAACCTTCAAAATCGTCCCGGCGGACCAGGAGAGCATTTCCATCACCGGCACCCAGTCCCAGGTGCGCTATGGCGACGACATCCAGTTGGGCGTTACGGGCGGCACCGGCGCGGGGACCGTTTCCTGGACGGTCGCGGCCAAGGACGGCAGCGCAATCGACAGCGAAATCAGCCCGACCGGACTGCTCACCGTGCGGGACGTGGGCGGGCCCTTGGTGGTCACGGTGACCCGTACCAAGCCCAACTACGGCGCCGTGTCCGCCGAGTGGGAGTTCAGTGTGAGCAAGAAGCCGGTGACGGCCGTGCTGACCGGCGTTGACCGGCCCTATGCCGCCGGTGACAAAACGGTTGCTGTAACTGCCGCCATACCGGATAGCGACCTGGTGGCCGGCGACGCCATCATAATCGACGACTTGACCGGCACCTTTGATACTGACAGCGTGGGCACGGCCAAGAAGGTGACGGTGGACCGCTCGAATCCGAATATTTCCGGTGATAATTCGGATAAGTACACCGTAACCATTCCCGAGACCACCACCGCGTCCATTTTGGCGGGGGCCGCGACGGTGGATACTGACCCGACTCCTAACACCCTGACCTACGACGCCAGCAAAGCCCAGGAGTTGGTGACGGCGGGCACTGCCACTGGCGGAACCATGGTCTACTCCCTGGATGGCACCAATTTTACCGCCGCCATCCCCAAGGCCAAGGACGCTGGAACCTACACGGTCTACTACAAGGCCCAGGGCGACGGCAACCACACGGACAGCGCGGTAAAATCTGTGCAGGCGACCATCGGCCAGCAGACTGTGACGCCCCAAATCGAGCTGACGCCCCCCAGTGCGCAGTATGACGGCAATGTAAAGCGGCCCGAGGTCGTTGTCAGAGACGCTGATAACAACGTGATTCCGAAGAGCGAGTATAAGGTCACGTATGTGGATGATTCCGGCGAGAACTGGACAGATCAGGGAACGTACACAGTCAAGGTTGAGAATATCACCGGCGGCAACTATATTGTTAACGATGCCACAGCGAACTTCAGCATCAGCACATCGGCTCAGGCCCCGCTGGAGATTGTCAACAAGCCCGGTCTCGTCCACTATGGCGACACCTTCACCCTGAGCGCGGTAGGCGGTTCCGGCAACAGCGCGGTCACATGGAGCAGCAGCAATGACACGATTGCCCATATCGACGGCAATGGCCTTGTGACCATCAAGGGCGTGGGTCCCGCCAAAATTACCGCGACCAAGCTGGGTGGCAGCAACTATGACACGGTGACGGCGGAATATCCCCTCAACGCGCTGCAAAAGCCGATTACAGCCATTGTCACCGCAAAGGACCGGGTATATAAGGCCGGCGATGTTTCCGCCGAGCTGATCATCTCCTGGAAGCCGGGCGACCTGGTGGACAATGACACCATCGACACCTCCAACGTGATGGGTGAGTTTGAGGATGACAGTGCCGGTACTGGCAAAACGGTGAACATCAAGGGCGATCCGGTCAATGACGCGACCGCTCAAAAGTACGACATCACCATCCCGACCACCACCACCGCGTCCATTCTCAAGGCAGACGCTGAGACACCGTCCATAACAGCGAATACCTTGACATACAACGGCGCGGCCCAGGTCCTTGTGGGAGGCGGAGGTGCGAATACCCTCTACTCCGACACCCGGGACGGCGTATATACCGCGGCAGTGCCCACCGGGACAAACGCGGGAACTTACACGGTTTGGTACAAGGAAAAGGGCGACGCCAACCACAACGATTCCCAGCCCCAGGCTATTCAAGTGACCATCACCCGGAAGCAGGTGGCACTAACCGATGCTAATGTCACTGTTGAGCTGTTTGGCAACGACTTGCAGACGGACGCCGATGGAACCTATTACTATAAGTATGACAGAAGCGAGAAAAAACCCTCCGTTATCATCAAAGACGGTTCGGCGGTCATTCCGGCCAGCGAGTACGCAGTCGGCTACAGCAACAACAAGAACGTGAGTACCACTGATAAAAAAGCTACCGTCACCATCACGAACAGCGACGGCGGAAACTACATCATCAGCGGCAGTGTGACGTTTGAGATCCGCAAGGGCGGCGCGGAGCTGGTGAGTTCTCCCCAGCCGGTCAGAGGCCTGACCTACACCGGACAGCCCCAGCAGCTGGCGACCGTGGGCGCCGCCACGGGCGGCCACATCGAGTACGCGCTGGATGGCGGCGCTTACGGCAAAGACATCCCCGAGGCGACCTATGCGGGAACTTATACGGTGACTTACAAAGTAGTGGGCGACGGCAACCACACCGACGGTCAGGAAGGCTCGGTCACCGTGACCATCAGTCCGAAGGAAGTTATCAGTCCGAAGGTTACAGTGTCCGGCACCTATACCTATGACGGAAGCGCAAAGGAACCGGGTACCGCTAATGTCACGGTGAAGGACGGCGGCAACACCATCCCCGACACCGAGTACACCCTGTCCTACCGCGACAACGTTAACGCCGGCACGGCGACGGTTGTTGTCACCAACGCCAACGGCGGCAACTACATCGTAAACGGTGAGGCGGCCTTTGAGATCGCCAAGGCCTCCGCCACAGTCGACACCGCCCCCACGGGGAAGACCGGCCTGCGCTACAACGGCTCCGCCCAGGAGCTGCTGGCCACCCAGGGCACGGCCACCGGAGGCACGATGGCCTACGCTCTGAGCCAGACCGGAGAGTATTCCGCCGCCATCCCCACCGGGAAGGCGATCGGCGAGTACGAAATCTGGTACAAGGTGCTGGGTGACGCCAACCACAGCGACAGTACGGCTACAGCGCTGTCTCCCAAGGTGGAGATCGGCAAGAACACCGTGACCAACCCCACCATCCAGATTACGCCGCCGTCGGCGACATACAACGGAGAGAAGCAGGAACCAACGGTCACTGTCAAGGACGACGACGGCCTGCTGATCGACGGCAGTGAGTACACGGTGGCCTATCTGGATGAGAACAACAACAGCGACTTGACCGCCGTGGGCACGTACAACGTGACCATCACCGGGGCCACCGACGGGAATTACACCTTCAACACCACGAAAACCGCCACCTTCACCATCACCCCGGCGGACCAGACGGCCCTGACCATCACCGGCGCACGGGAGCGTGTCTACTACGGCGACACCATCCCGCTGGGCACCACCGGCGGCAGCAGCGGCGGGACCGTAACCTGGGATGTGGGCAGCTCCACGATCGCCAGCATCGACGCTAACGGTCTGCTCAAAATCACCGGTGTGGGCTCTGTCACGGTGACGGCCACCAGCACCAAAACCGGCTACACCGACCAGACCGCCACATGGTCCTTCTACGCGGAGAAAAAGCAGGTCACAGCCGTTGTGACAGCGGCAGACAGGGCCTACACTGGCGACACGACTGCTACATTGACCGTCACCATCAGCAGCGGCCTGGTTTCCGGTGACAGCATTACCGGCGCACAAGCGGAGGGGCATTTCACGGATAAAAATGTCGGGGAGAACAAGACCGTCATCATTGACAGCCTGACTTTCCCGGACGATATCAACGTAAAGTACGAAATCGTCACCCCTGTTGCCACCACCGCGACGATTTTCAAGGCGGATGTGGATGAAGCAAATGTGACAGCCCCCACGGAGAATACCGGGCTGGAATACACCGGCTTGGCCCAGGTCCTGGTGTCCGAGGGCTCCTCGCCGGACGGCATCATGGAGTACTCCCTGGACGGCAAAACCTATTCCGCCAGTCTTCCCACCGGCACTGACGCGGACGATTATGAGGTCTGGTACCGGGTGAAGGGCGACGGCAACCACAACGACACCGGCGGCACAAAGCTGGCCAGCAACGTGACCATCGCCCCGCAGACTGTGAATAGTCCCACCGTCGAGTTTAACCCCACCGGCGCGACCTACGACGGCCAAGAGCACAAGCCTTCGGTCATCCTCAAGGACGCCAACGGCCGCGTAATCCCGGCGGCGGAGTACACTGTGGATTACGGCAGTACAAGCTGGAAGGACGTGGGAGACCACACGGCCACGATCACCGGCAAGACGGACGGCAACTACAGCATCACCGGGACGCCCTCCAAGGCATTTACCATCCTCCCGGCGGGGCAGAGCCCGCTGTCCATCGTGGGCCAGCCTGGCGAAGTCCGGTACGGCAGCGTCTTTACCCTCAGCACCAACGGCGGCTCTGGAACGGGGGCTGTGACCTGGGAAACCAGTGACAATACGGTCGCTTCTATCAACAACCAGACCGGCCGGGTGGAGATATTGAAGGCCGGCGGACCGGTCACCATCACGGCGAGAAAAGCCGCCGGCGGCGGCTACGGAGAAATGACGGCCACTTGGACGTTCAGCGCGGAGAAGCGGCCCGCCACGGCGATTGTGACTGCCCGGAACAAGCCTTATAACGGCAATGCTGCGGCGACACTGGATATTTCCTGGAAGGACGGCGGCCTGATCAACGGCGATACCATCACGCTGAACCTGACCGGCACGTTTGACGACGCCAACGTGGGCGCGGACAAGATCGTCCGGATCACCCTCAACGGCGACCTCCCCGATGGCGGCGGCAAGTACGCAGTCACCTACAACAACACGACCACCGCCTCCATCACCGCCCAGGCGGCCACGGTGTCCGGCGTGAATGCGGGTCCTTGGACCTACAACGGCAGCGAGCAGCCTCTGCTCAGCGGCGGCACGGCCACAAACGGGACCATCGTCTACTCCCGGAACGGGGTTGACTTCATGGAGAACGTCCCCACAGAGATAAACGCGGGCAAGTACACGGTCTATTACAAAGCCCGGGGCAACACGAACTACGCCGACAGCGATGTGCGCATGGTGGAGGTAACCATCCAGCCCAAGACGGTGACAAATCCCACCATCGAGCTGTCATCCGATAGCTTGGAGTACGACGGTACCGCAAAGGAGCCCGAGGTGACCGCGGTCAAGGAAGGTTCGACCGTGATTCCGTCCGGCGAGTACACGGTGAGTTACAGCAACAACGTCAATGTGGGTACGACAGCCAAGGTTACCATCACCGACGTCTCCGGCGGCAACTATACCGTCAGCGGTAGCAGGAACTTTACCATCACGGCGGGGATTCCCGCGCTGACAGCAGAACCCCAGCCTAAAGACCTGACCTACACCGGCAAGCCCCAGGCACTGGTGACAGCCGGCACCGCAGTCAATGGCAAGGTGATGTATTCCTCGGAGTATGACGGCACCTACAGCACCGCAATTCCCAGAGAGACCGACGCGGGGGAGTATGAGGTCTGGTATAAGGTGGTAAGTACTGACGGCACCACCGAGACCGATCCCTGCGACGAGCCCGTGTATGTGACCATCGCGCCGAAGCAGGTCACGCCCATTATCCGGCTGGAGAATCGGAGCTCCTATTCGGTGGCCTACAACGGCAAAGCGCAGGAGCCTGCTGTGACCGTGTATGTGGAGAGCAAGCTGTACAGTGATCTCCTATATAATTTCCAATACAGCAACAACACCAACGTGGGCACTGCGGAGGTCACGGTCCAGAGTATGGGCGGCAACTACCAGTTCCTGGCGTTCAAGACCTTTGAGATCACCAAGGGCAAGGCGGAATTCCTGAGCAAGCCGACCGCCAAGACAAACCTGGTCTACAACGGCACGGCCCAGAAGCTGGTGAATCCCGGGTACGCGAAAAATAGCGGCGGCGTTGTGCTCTATTCGCTGGACAACTCCGCATATACCACGGCGATTCCCACAGGCATCAACCGGGACAGCTACACGGTTTTCGCCAAGGTGCAGGGCAGCAGCAACTATGAGGAGAGCGACGTTGTGGTTATCCCCGTGGAGATCGGCGTGAATACCGTGCAGAACCCCACCGTCTCTCTGTCCTCCTCCAGCTTCCCCTACACCGGGAGCGAGGTGAAACCCACCGTCACCGTGAGCGATGACGACGGCAATGTGATCTCTGCCGATGAGTACACCGTGACCTACAGCAACAATGTGAATGTGGGCACAGCCACGATCAGTATCAAGAGCAAGACGGCCGGCAACTACAGCTTTACGGCCAGCACCACCTTCACCATCCTTGACGCCGGCCAGATCCCGCTGACCATCACCGGCAAGCAGGATACCGTCTACTACGGCGACACGCTTCACCTCGGCACCACCGGCGGCTCCGGCAACGGCGCGGTAACGTGGGAGGCAACGGGACCGGTTGACAGACTTGGCGACGGTCAGTATAAGATCACCAAGTCGGGCAGCGTCACCATCACGGCCACCAAGGCCGCCAGCGGCAATTACGCGGCCTCCACCGACACCTGGACGTTCTACGCCAAGCCCAAGCCGGTCACCGCCATCGTGACGGCGGCCAGCAAGCCCTACGACGGCAAGAATACCGCCACATTGACCGTTACCATCAACCGCAGTGACCTGGTGGGCACAGATACCTTCACCGTGACAGCGGAAGGCCATTTCACAGAGACGAGCGTCGGGGAAAACAGGACTGTTATCATTGACGACCTGACGATCCCGGACGGCGTCAGTGAAAAATACGACATCAGCTGGTCCGCAACGACCACGGCGTCCATTACCCCGAAGCCCGCCAGCGCGACGAGAGAACCGGCGCGTCAGACTGCGTCTTTGACCTACAACGGCAGTCCCCAGCAGCTTCTGACAGACGGCGGCGAGGCGGCAGGCGGAACTATCGTCTATTCTGTAGACGGCGGCATCAGCTACAGCCGCAATGCCATGGCCACGGACGCGGGTAACTACGACGTCTGGTACAAGGTGGTCGCCGGCGACGAGAACCACAAGGACAGCGCGCCTGTGAATTTGGGCACTGTGACCATCATGGCAAACACGAATACGCCCGCTGTCCAGTGTACCCCGAGCTCGGTTCCGTATGACGGCAAGGAGAAAACCCCCAATGTTGAGGTCTGGGTCGATGACCGTATCGTCCCGAAGGACGAATACACAGCGGTCTTTGAGGAAGGCCGGACCAAAGTGGGCACTTACAAAGTGACTGTCACAGACAAACCGGGCGGCAACTATGAGTTTACCGATTCTGCGGAAGGAAGCTTCGAGATCGTGGCCGACGGCCAGAATCCCCCGTCTATCATCACCGACAAGGCTGTCGTCTACTACGGTGATACCTTCCGTCTCAGCGCGATGGGCGGTTCCGGAAACGGCCCAATCCAGTGGGAGATCAAGGAAGGTGCTGCTGTTGCGGCGGTGGATAAGGACACTGGCGTGGTAACGGTAAACGGCGTAGGTAAATTTGTCGTCGAAGCATACTATGGGGCTGTGGACGGCTACAGCGAATCCGGCAGGTCCAGCGTAACCCTCGTTGCGGACCCCAAGGTTGTGACCCCGGTGGTGCTAATCGCGCCGAAGTACTACGACGGCAGTACCAATGTTGCCACCGACGCCATCAAAGCCACTGTGAAACTCCGTGATCTGGTCGAGGGTGATTCCATCACCATCGCCGGCTTGAGTGCCACTTATGACAGCGTAAACGCTGGTACAAACAAGATAGTCATGCTGGATTATTCCAAGGTGGCTGTTACCGGCACCAATTCAGGCCGATACGTCATTGACTGGCCGGACAGTGTCACAGGGACAATCGACAAGGCAAAGGTGGAACTGGACACCCGCCCCGCTGCTTCCGACCTGACGTACAACGGCAGCGCACAGCTCCTTGTCACCGGAGGCACAACGGTTAACGGCATCGGTACAATCAAGTACAGCCTGGACCAGAACAGCGGGTATTCGGAGAATATCCCCACCGGCACCAACGCCGGAACATACACCGTCTGGTATAAGGTAGAGGACGATGTGAACTTCACCGGTATCCCCGCCGCGTCTGTCGAAGTGGAGATCAAGAAGGCGACTCCGAAGATCACCACTTATCCCACGGCATCTGGTACTGCGGGACAGCTGCTGAGCGATATTAAATTGAACGGCGGCGCAATAGAAGGCAATGTGACGGGCAAGTTTGCTTGGGAGGATGGCAGCATCCAAGCTGTAAACGGCACTTCGTATAATGTGATCTTCACGCCAGACCCGGCCTACACTGCCAACTACAACACGGCCACAATCCAAGTCCAAGTGACCATCACCAGCTCCACCCCCAGCGGCGGCGGTTCCAGCTCCAGCAGCAACCCGACAAAGACCACCGTCCAGAACGGCACGGCGAGCACTGTCGTGAGCGCTGCGGACGGCAGAAAGCTGGTGCGGCAGGCGGCCGCGAATCAGAGCGGCAGCATTGTCATCAAGCCGGAGATCACCGGCGATGTGAACAAGTCGGAGGTCTCCATCCCGGCCTCCACGGTGAGCCAGATCGAGAAGGAGACCAACGCGGCCCTCACCGTCTCCGCGCCCATCGCCGACGTGACCATCCCCCAGAGCGCCATGGACACCCTGAGCCGCGATGGCGGCACGGTCAAGGTGGTCACAGAGCAGGTGGAGCAGGGCGTTGCCCTGACCCTGACCGCCGGCGGCAAGGCGGTGGAGAACGTCCCCGGCGGCGTGATCCTCGCCGTCCCGGCGGCGGACGCCGGCCCCGGCACGGTAGCCGTGCTGGTCCATGAGGACGGCACCCGGGAGACCATCCGCAAGAGCGTTGTGGAAAACGGTGCGGTGAGCATCCCGCTGAGCGGCTCCGCCACGGTGGAGATTGTGGACAACAGCAAGCGCTTCGCCGACGTGGCGGACACCGATTGGTCGTCTGACGCCGTGGCCTTTGCCAGCGCCCATGAGCTGTTCAGCGGCACCAGCGAGACCACCTTCAGTCCGGACCAGGCCATGAGCCGGGGCATGCTGGCCACCGTGCTCTACAACCTGGAGGGCCGGCCCGACCAGGCCCTGACCGGCGGCTACAGCGACGTCAGCAGCGACGCATGGTACGCCGGCGGCGTCGCCTGGGCGGCGGAGAACGGCATCGCCAGCGGCTACGGCGACGGCCAGTTCGGCCCCGACGACAGCATTACCCGGGAGCAGTTCGTGGTCATGCTGTGGAAGTACGCGGGAAGCCCCAAGGCAGACAGCCAGTCCCTGGACTTCACCGACGCGGACCAGGCCAGCGGCTACGCCAAGGAGGCCCTGTGCTGGGCCGTGGAGCAGGGGATCCTCAGCGGCTACACCGACGGCCAGCTGATCCCCGGCGGGACCGCCACCCGTGCCCAAGCGGCGCAGATGCTGAAAAACTTCATGAGCGCGCCCGGCGTCAAGCTCTGAATCGGATTTACCACGCAAAGACCCGCCCTGTGCCATACCGGCACAGGGCGGGCTTCTTTCTCGAAATAAAGTCTCTGAACGCGGGGCGGACTGAAAAACAAAAAGCCATGAGATCAAAAATCTCATGGCTTTTTCTGGCACGCCCGAAGGGACTCGAACCCCCAACATTCAGAACCGGAATCTGACGCTCTATCCAATTGAACTACGGACGCACATCTCAAAGGCGCTATGCTAGTATAGCATCTTTGAGGATGTTTGTAAAGAGGAAAATTCCCAATTTGCGAGAAAAATTATATTCAGGGCTTGACATCCCGGTAGGGGGCCAGCTCCTCGGCCTCCGGGTTGTCAAAGACCTTGGCAAAGGTCTCGGCCTCCATGGTCTCATGGTCCAGGAGGTACCGGGCCACCACCTCCAGCTCATGGCGGCGCTGGATGAGGATGCGCTCACAGTCGGCGTAGGCGCTGTCGATGAGGTCCTTGACCTCCTGGTCAATGAGGTTGGCGGTCTCCTCGGAATAGCTCTTGGCCTGGGCCATGGAGCGGCCAATGAATACCTCGTCGTGGCCGCTCTCAAAGGTGACGCTGCCCAGCTTGCTGCTCATTCCGTAGCGCATGACCATGTTTCGGGCAATAGAGGAGGCACGCTGAATGTCGCTGCCCGCGCCGGTGGAGATATCTCCCAAAACCAGCTGCTCCGCTACCCGTCCGCCCAGACACCGGGCAATCTGCTCGGTGAGCTCCTTTTTGGACTGATAGGCCCGGTCCTCGTCGGGCAGAGAGATGGTCATGCCCCCCGCCTGTCCCCGGGGAATGATGGTGATCTGGTGGACCGGATCGGCGGTGGACAGCTCATGTATCACCACCGCGTGGCCCGCCTCATGATAGGCGGTGAGGGTCCGGGTGCGCTCGGTGACCACCCGGCTGCGCTTCTCCGGGCCGGCAATCACCTTGAGCATGGCCTCATGGAGATCGGACCGGGTGATGAACCGCCGGTCTGACCGCGCGGCCAGCAGGGCGGATTCGTTGAGCAGATTTTCCAGGTCGGCCCCGGTGAAGCCGGAGGTGGCCCGGGCCACCTCTCTGAGGACCACGTCCTCCGCCAGAGGCTTTTCCCGGGCGTGGACCTTCAAAATGTCCTCCCGGCCCTTGATGTCGGGCAGGCCCACATAGATCTGCCGGTCAAACCGTCCGGGCCGCAGGAGGGCCGGGTCCAGGATGTCCTGCCGGTTGGTGGCGGCGATCACGATGACCCCCTCGTTTGAGGCGAAGCCGTCCATCTCCACCAGCAGCTGGTTCAGGGTCTGTTCCCGCTCGTCGTGGCCGCCGCCCAGGCCGGTGCCCCGCTGACGGCCCACGGCGTCGATCTCGTCGATAAACACAATGGCCGGGGCGTCCTTCTTGGCCTGATCGAAGAGGTCACGGACCCGGGACGCGCCCACGCCCACGTAGAGTTCCACAAAGTCGGAGCCGGAGATGGACAGAAACTGCACCCCGGCCTCCCCGGCCACCGCCTTGGCAATGAGGGTCTTGCCGGTGCCTGGAGGGCCTACCAGCAGCACGCCCTTGGGGATGCGGGCGCCCAGGGAGGTGAATTTCTGGGGGTCCCGGAGGAACTCTACAATCTCCTGGAGCTCCTCTTTCTCCTCCTCCGCCCCGGCCACGTCCTGAAAGGTGACCTTCTTCCCCTGGTCGGACAGGGTGCGGGTCCGGGCGTGGCCGAACCGGGCCGCGCCGGGCGCGCCCCCTCCGCCGCCGCTGGTTCCCCGCTGACGGACCAAAAGGAAGTAGAACAGGCACAGCACCGCCGCCGCCACCAGGTAGGGAATCAGGTTGTACCACCAGGAGCCCTCCACGCCGGGGGGATAGTCATACCCCTTCAGCACACCGGAGGACAGCTGTTCGTTGATGATCTCCCTCATGTCCTCCTGGAACATAGCGGGGTTGGCCACCTGATAGGTGAGCCGGACAGACTCCCCTCCGTTCTGGTCCCGGAGGGACAGGGTGAGGGTCTTGCCTTCCAGGGTGAAGTACTCCACCCGTTCCCGGAGGAACAGGGTGCGGATCTGACTGTAGGTGGGCGTGTCGTTCTGGTCCATATGCTGGAGGGTGCTGAAGGTGAAGAAGATCATCAGTCCCAGCAGCACATAGAGGACGACATCCCGCGGGCCAAAGCGTCTCATAGCATGAATTCCTTTCCTGTTACCCTCCGTAGACCTCCGGCTTTAAAATGCCGATGTAGGGGAGGTTGCGGTACTTTTCGGCGTAATCCAGGCCGTAGCCCACCACAAAGGCGTCTGGGATGGTAAAGCCGGAGTAGTGCAGGTCCACCGGCTTGGTCCGGCGGTCGGGCTTATCCAGCAGGGTGCACAGCCGGACGGACGCGGGGTGGCGGTGGTTCAAAATGTTCAAAAGATAGCTGAGGGTGTTGCCGCTGTCCAGAATGTCCTCCACCACGATGACGTGCCGGCCAGTAATATCCTCGGTGAGGTCCTTGGTGATCTGGACCTGGCCGCTGGAGGTGGTGCCGGTGCCGTAGGAGGAGACGGACATGAAGTCCAGGGTGCAGGGCAGGTCGATGGCCCGGCACAGGTCGGCCATGAAGATGAACGACCCCCGGAGCACGCTGATGAGCATGATCTCCTTGCCCGCGTAGTCCGCCTCAATCTGACGGGCGATCTCCTGGACCCGGTTTTTCAGCTGCTCCTCAGTAAATAATATCTCCTGAATATCTTTCTCTAACATGGAAATTTTCTTCCTTTCATTCAATGTTGGACACGGTGATATGCCAGGCGTGCTGTCCCTCCCGGGGGACGAAGCTTCGGTCGGGGCCCAGTCCGGCCACGGCGGCGATTTGACCGCAGCAGTCAAAGACGGGCAGGGCGTCCCGCTGGAAGCGGGGCAGGCGCTCCTCAATCATCCATTTTTTCACCGTTTTCCCCAGCCTCCCCGGGGGGGTGAGGCGGTCGCCGGCGCGGCGGGGGCGGACGGTGAGTGCTTGAATGGCCGCCCCGTCCAGCCAGAAGTCCCAAGGCGTCTGAGGCTGGCCGCGGAAGTCCTCCCGTTGGACCGAAATGTGCCAGGGGCCGCAGTCCTGATGTCCGGGCAGGGACAGCGTGGCCACCTCCAAGGGGATGAGCCCGATGCGGGGGACCAGCAGCAGCCTGTCGTAGGACCGGCGGGCGTTGGTATTGCGGGGCAGATAGAGCTCCGCCGAAGGGGATGTCCCCCGGCACAGCCGGAGCAGGGCGCTGAGGTGGGCCGCCCCGCAGTTCTGGTCGCCCCCCCACAGCCGCCCCAGCAGAAGCCGGAGGCAGCGGCTGGCGACAGGATCGGGGGCGGCGGCAATGGCCCGCGCGCTCACCGAAAGCCCCCCGTCCTGGACCCGGGCGCTCTCCGCCAGAGCCCGTGCCTGATCGGTGAGCACCTCTTCGTCCGCCCGGAGGAGCGCGGCGGTGTTCACCAGCCGGGCGGCAAAGCCGGGGGCCACGTCCTCCAGCACCGGGAGGACCTGATGGCGGATGCGGTTGCGGGTGTAATCGTCGTTGTCGTTGGAGCTGTCCTCCATGCAGGGCAGGCACCAGAGGCGGAGGTAGTCCTCCACCTGCCGGCGGGTGACGGTGAGAAGGGGGCGGATGATGTTATCCCGCCGGGGCAGGATGCCCCCCAGCCCCCGCAGTCCGGCGCCCCGGGCCAGGTGGAAGAGGATGGTCTCCACATTGTCGCTGGCGGTGTGGGCGGTGGCAATCAGGTCCGCTCCCGCCTCCTCCGCCGTTTGGCGGAGAAAGGCATAGCGCATATCCCGGGCGGTCTCCTCAATGCCCGTCCCCCGGAGGCGGGATTGGCGGGCCACGTCTCCCGAGCCGGTGTACAGCCGGACGGCTGGGACGATATCCCCCCGGGCCAGCCGGTGTTCCCCGCAGCACAGAGCTGTGAACTGCTCCACAAACCGCTGGTCCCGGTCGGATTCCGCCCCCCGCAGCTGGTGGTTGTAGTGGGCGGCGGCCAGGGTGAAGTCCAGCTGGTCCCGGAGGCGGTAGAGGATATGGAGCATGGCGATGGAGTCCGCTCCGCCGGATACGGCGCACAGCACCGTGGACCCGGCGGGGATCAGGTCCTGCTCACGAATAAAATTTTCAACGGTTTTCAGCAATGGCAGGACCTGCCTTTCTATGTAGGGGCGGATATAATCCGCCTGTTTGGCCGTAGCATTGTAGGGCGCGACGACCCCGGCGCGCCGCGTTGACCGGTCCGTGTTCGAGACCGCGCGCCGGGTCGTCGCGCCCTACACAAATACCTAGGGATATTTCTCCCGCCGCCCTTCCATGTCGGTAAAGGTGGTGAACTCGGGGGTCCACTGCAATTCAACGGTGCCCGTCTCGCCGTGGCGGTTCTTGGCGATGATGCACTCGGCCAGATTGGGGTTCTCGGTGTCCTTGTTGTAATACCCCTCACGGTAGAGGAAGAGGACGATGTCGGCGTCCTGCTCAATGGCCCCTGACTCCCGCAGATCGGAGAGCATGGGGCGCTTGTCGTTCCGGGACTCGTTGGCCCGGGACAGCTGGCTGAGGCACAGGACGGGGACATTCAGCTCCTTAGCCATAATTTTCAGGCTCCGGGAGATGTCGGAGACCACCTGCTGGCGGTTCTCACCACGGTTATTGGACTTGCCTCCGGCTGACTGCATCAGCTGGAGGTAGTCGATGACAATGAGCCCCAGGTTCTCCACCCGGCGGCACTTGGCGTTGATGTCGGCCACAGTGACGGAGGAGTCGTCGTCGATGTAGATGGTGGAGCGGTTGAGGGAGTCGGCGGCGGCGGCCACGCTCTCCCAATCCTCGTCGGACAGCTTGCCGGTGACCAGCTTCTTGTTGTCTACAAAGCACTCGCTGGAGATCAGCCGCAGGGCCAGCTGCTCCCGGCTCATCTCCAGGGAGAAAAAGGCAACCTTTTTCCCCGATTTCTTGCCCGCGTCCAAAAGGACGTTCAAAGCCATGGAGGTCTTGCCCATGCCGGGACGGGCGGCCAGGAGGATCAGGTCGGTGTTGTTCAGGCCGGAGATAGCCCGATCCAGGTCCCGCAGGCCGGTGGACATGCCCGGGATGGCGTTCTCGCTGGCGGCCAGCTCCTCCAGGCGGTCGTACACGTCGATGATGACGTCGGAAATGGGCACCAGCCCCCGGGCGGCGCGGCCCTGACGGATGGCGTAGATGCGCTGCTCCGCCGCCTCCAGGATGTCCTGACCGGTGGAGGTCCCCTCCTGGATCATGGCGGTCAGCTCCCCCGCCGCCTCGGCCACCCGGCGCAGAAGGGTTTTGTCCTTGATGATCTCGATGTACTCCCCCACGTTGGCGGCGGTGGGGGTGGTGTCCATGAGCTGTAAAATGTAGCCCCGGGACTGGTTCTCGTCATAGTAGCCGTTCTGCTTCATGTTCTCCAGCACCGTCACCGGGTCGATGGTGAGGGAGTAGTTGAACATGGAGTAGATGGTCTCATAAATTTCCTTATTCTGGCGGATGTAGAAGTCGTCGGTACGCAGCTTGTCGATGACCTCTGACACACACCGGGGGTCGATGAGCATGGAGCCCAGCACCGCTTGCTCCGCCTCCACGCTGTGGGGCAGCTGCCGGAGCAGTAATTCGTCCGTCTCTGTAGGCAATGAGGTCACCTCTCTTTTTATGCCGTAGGGCGCGACGACCCCGGCGCGCCGGATTAACGGAATTGCTTTCGTGGCGGCGCGCCAGGTCGTCGCGCCCTACACACGGATATGTTCGGCGGTTACCCCTCCGTTACCATCACGTTGACGGCGCCGCTGACCTCATAGCCCAGCTTGGCCTTGATCTGGTAGCTGCCGCAGGACTTGATGGGCTCATCCAGGACCAGCTTGGCCTTGGGGATGCTGACGCCGTGCTGGGCGGACAGGGCGTCGGAAATTTCCTTTCCCGTAACCGCGCCGAAGAGCCGCCCGCCCTCGCCGGCCTTGGCGGGAATCTTCACCATCAGCCCCTCCAGCTTCTTGGACAGGGCCTCGGCCTCCGCCTTCTCGGCGGCCTCCTGAGCCTTGCGGGCCTTCTCCTGCTGCTTCATGGTGTTCACGTTCTCCGCCGTGGCGGAGACGGCCAGCTTCCGGGGCAGAAGGAAGTTCCGGGCGTAGCCGTCGGAGACCTCCACCAGCTGGCCCTTCTTGCCCTGGCCGCGCACGTCCTGCTGTAAAATGACTTTCATTTCAATCAAATCCTTTCTGGTTATGTTTTTGTTGTAGGGGCGGCTTACGGCCGTCCGTCGGAAATTGTGATCTTGCGCCGGAGTCTGATTCTCTCCTTTAATTTTGTTCTTCTCGCCAGGACTGCGCAGGTTTCTCCTCCAGTTTAGTCAGGTCCAATATCAACCCCAGGCCGGACACTCCACCTGTCAGCAGCCCCGCCTGCCGCACTGTCAGCGCGTATCGGTCCTCATCCTCTCCGGACCAAGCGCTGGAACTGCCCCAATCCCGCGCAAAAAACTCACCCAAGGACATAGACGCTAGAATCAGTACCGTACTGAGAACAAAAACGATGAAAAAGATTACAATGCGGTTTTTTCTTCTGCACAGAACATTCATACTAAAATCTGTCCTTTCTATAGAAATGCGCCGCGGCTTTCCGGCCCGCTCATGTTTTACTCCTCCGCCAGGTACTGGTCAATGGCCCTGGCCAGGGCGGAGGCCACCTCGTCCACCGTCTGGCCGGTGATCTGCCCGCCGGCGGCGGCGGCGTTGCCCCCGCCCCCCAGCTTCTCCAAAATAATTTGAACGTTGGTGTCCCCCATGGAGCGGCCGGAGATGTTCACCCGCTCGCCGTCGGGGGAGATGACAAAGGAGGCGTCGATGCCGATGATGTTCAGAAGCTCGTCCGCCGCCTGGGCGGCGGTGACCCGGCCCACGGGGTGGCTGGCCACGGCGATGGCGATATTGTTCTTATAGAGCTTGGCGTTCTGGATGATGGAGTACTTGGCGATGGTGCCCGCCAGGTCGTTCTGGAACAGCTTTTTCACCTCGGCGGTGTCCGCCCCGGAGCGGCGGAGGAAGGCCGCGGCCTCGAAGGTCCGCCCGCCGGTGCGCATGGTGAAATTTTTGGTATCCAGCACGATGCCGGCCAGAAGGGCCTCGGCCTCCGCCCGGAGGAGATTGGCCGGCTCCATCACGTACTGGAGCAGCTCGGTGACCAGCTCGGAGGCGGAGGAGGCGTAGGGCTCATGGTAGTTCAGGGCAGCGCCCTCGATATAAGTGGCCGCCCGGCGGTGGTGGTCGATGACGGCCACCCGGTTGCAGGACTGGAGGACCTCCAGGGCCTGGACCTGCTCGGGGCGGTTGGTGTCCACCACCACCACAAGAGACCGGTTGTCGGCGATAATCAGGGCCTCCTGGGCGGAGAGGAAGCAGTCGTGATACTCGGGCAGCTGGCTCAGCCGGTCGATGAGCTCCTGGGAGGGGGGACAGCCGGACTCCCGGATGATATGGGCGGGGACCCCGTTCTTCCGGCACAGGGCGCACACCCCGGCGGCGGCCCCGACGGCGTCGTTGTCCGCCTGCCTGTGGCCCATGATAAAGACCTGGGAGGAGTCGGACACCAGGGAGGACAGGGCGTTTGCCATCACCCGGCTTTTCACCTTGGTCCGCTTCTCCGTCTCCTTGGACCGGCCCCCGTAGAACTCGAAGGTGAATTTGTTGCGGATGACCGCCTGGTCGCCTCCTCGGGACAGGGCCATATCAATGGACAGGTTGGCGAAGTCCAGCAGCTCCCGGTAGCTGTCCCCGTCCTTGCCCATGCCGATGGACAGGGAGGCGTTCATCCCGCTGGGGTTGACCACCTGATGGACAGCGTCCAAAATGTCAAACTTCTCCTCCACAAATTTAGGCAGGTAGCGCTCCTCAAAGATGAACAGGTAGCGCTCCCGCTGATAGCGGCGCAGGAAGCCACCGGTGTGGGCCACCCACTTCTCCAGACGGGAGTCGATCTCCGCCATGATGTTGGAGCGCTCGTTCTCGCTGAGGTTCTTTAAAAGATCGTCATAGTTGTCCAGCAGCAGCACCGCCGCCACCGGGCGGCTGTCCTGATACCGCTCCCGGGTGAGGGACAGCTCGGTGACATCCACCCAGTAGGTGGTGGCCAAAAAGCCGCCGCCGCGGCCTCCGGCGCGCACCAGGTGGCCAAAGACCAGGAACCGCCGGCCGGCGTACTCCACCTCGCCGGGGCACTGGTTCTTGCCCTCCATCAGCCAGTGGACATCGAAGTTGGGGATCAGGGCGGACAGCTTGGCGTCGTACAGGTGCTCCCGCTGGTCGGAGAGCTTTAAAAAGCGGTCGTTGGTCCAGATGATATCGTCGCTCTCCGGGCGGAAGAGCACCATGGGCAGAGGGGAGTTGACCATGGTATCCTTGGTGGCGGTGTCCACGGTGCCGGTAAAGTTGTCCAGATATTTGTTGATCTCCCTCCGCCTGCGCCGGGACTCCTCCCGGCTGTACAGAGCCAGAGCGGCCACTACCGCCAGCTCGATCCCGGCCAGCGGCCAGGAGAAGGCGGCGGACAGCAGAGCAAAGATGGTCAGACAGACAAAATACAGCCGGAAGCTGGGCTGGAGCAGTTTATTCAGCTTTCGGTTCAAGGAAACAGCCCCCTCTCAGTGAATCACAAACAACAACAAGGTAGTTTATTATATCAAATCACAGCGGGAAGTACAAGCATAAAATGCCGCTCTGGGCCTTGACCGGAGGAAAAATGCTGTTATAATATAGGTTATCCTAAACTGGAAACAGGAGTGACCCGCTATGGAAATCAAAATCACCCGCGCCACGGCGCTGAAAGAGAAGCCCGATTCCTCCACCCTGGTGTTCGGCAAGGCCATGACCGATCATATGTTTATCGTGGACTACGACGCCGGCCAGGGCTGGCACGACCCCCGCATCGTCCCCTACGGCCCCCTTCAGATTGACCCCGCCGCCAAGGTCCTGCACTACGGCGAGGAGATCTTTGAGGGGCTGAAGGCCTACCGCGTTCAGGACGGCTCCATCCAGCTGTTCCGCCCCCGGGACAACATCGCCCGGATGAACCAGTCCGCCCAGCGGCTCTGCCTGCCCCAAATTCCCGAGGAGCTGGCCCTGGCCGGCATCACCGAGCTGGTGAGGGTAGAGCAGGACTGGGTGCCCAGCGAAAAGGACACCTCCCTGTATATCCGGCCCTTCATGATCGGTCTGGACGCCGCTCTGGGCGTTCACTCCTCCCACCATGTGCAGTACATCGTGGTGGTCTGCCCCGTGGGAGCCTACTACCCCGAGGGGCTGAACCCGGTGAAGATCTATGTGGAGGAGAAGGACGTGCGGGCCGTCAAGGGCGGTATGGGCATGGCTAAGACGGGCGGCAACTACGCCGCCTCCCTCCGGGCCGGCGACCAGGCCGAGAAGGCGGGCTACAGCCAGGTGCTGTGGCTGGACGGCGTGCACCGCAAATTCATCGAAGAGGTGGGCTCCATGAACGTGATGTTCAAGGTGTCCGGCAAGATTATCACCCCCGACCTGAACGGCTCGGTGCTGGACGGCATCACCCGCCGGTCCTGCATCCAGCTGTTGAAGGACTGGGGCTATGAGGTGGAGGAGCGCCGCATCTCCGCCGGGGAGCTCTTCGAGGCCGCCGAGACCGGCGCTTTGGAGGAGGCCTGGGGCACCGGCACCGCCGCCGTGGTCTCCCCCATCGGCGAGCTGGCTATGGGGGACAAAAAGGTCACCGTCTCCAACAACCAGATCGGCCAGATCACCCAGAGGCTCTACGATGAGCTCACCGGAATCCAGTGGGGCCGGGTGTCCGACCCCCATGATTGGATCATGAAGCTGTAAACACGCAAACCGGGACCCCTGACGGGGTCCCGGTTCATTTTAATCCCCTTTTCTGCCCTGGCTCCACAGCACGTAGGCCAGGACCAGCCCGCCCACGACCATCACAATCCCGATGACCAGAATGAGGGTGGAGAAGCCCAGGAAAAAGCTCTGGACTCCGGAGAAGGGGGAGGCCTGGGGGGCAACGCCCAGGGCGTCCATCACGGCTCCCTCCAGCTCGGGCGGGCCGCTGTAGCTCCAGCCCATGCCGCCCATGCTCATACCGCCCATCATCTGGCTGGAGGCGGCGAACATGCTGCCAAACCCCCACCGGGCAACGAGCCCCACCAGGGTCACCCCCGCCCCCTGGAGGGCCAGGTATATGCCGGCCAGCCAGCCCCACCGGCGGACCATTCTCCCGATGAAGCCGGGGAGATTGTCAAGCTGTCCCTGCGGGGGCGGAGGGGGAGGCGTCTGGGGCTCCGCGGGGGGCGCGGCCCACTCTGGCTCCTCGCCGTCGTTGAGCAGGTGGTCGGTGGTGACGCCGAAGGCCTTGGACAGCGCCAGCAGCTTGCCGATATCGGGGGCCGCCTCCCCCAGCTCCCACTTGCTCACCGCCTGACGGGACACGCCCGCCCGTGCGGCCAGCTCCTCCTGAGACATCCGCTTTGCCCGGCGGTAATAGGCGATCTTTTCATTCAATTTCATACCTGGTCCCCTTTCTTCTAATCCCGAAATCAATGTACCCCCGCCCCGGAGGGCGGGGGTATCCTGTTGTCTACCATAGCAGAAAAGGCGGTTGCGTTCCACCAGGGAGGGCTGGAATCTTTCGCAACCACCGGTTGCGGAGGGCGTTATTGCAGGGTGGACCAGTCGGTGAGGCAGATGTTCAGGTCTACATTGCCCGGAATGCCATCCACATAGCCGGAGCTGGAGTACTGCCACATATCGAAGTGATAGCGGAAGGTGGTGGGGGCGCTGTTCCGGGTGTAGTTGGCCAGCCAGAAGGCGGGGTAGTCCCGGAGCTGGTCCAGGAGGAGTCCGCCGTTATAGACCTTGTTGGGGCTTCCGTAGGTCATGGGGATGTAGCCCGCCTCCTGGACGACCTCGCAGAAGGCCCGGGCGCAGGCGGTGGTGGTCTCGCCGTCGATGAAGCGGGTGCGGGCGTCATCCGCGGCGGGCTTCTCCCAGTCGAAAACCACAGGGTAAGTAATAGGATAGCCGCTGATCCAGGCCAGGAGCTGATAGGCCTCCTCCCGGGCCTCCTCGGGGGTAACGGCCTGGGAGTAGAAATACACTCCGACCTGGAGGCCGTTGGCCAGGGCGCCCTGGATGTTCTGGTCAAAGTAGGCGTCCTTGTTGATGGACCCGGCGGTGTAGCCCCGGTAGCCCGCCCGAATCATGGCGAAGTCCATCCCGGACCGGGCCACCCGGCTCCAGTCGATTTCCTTCTGGTGGGAGGACACGTCCACCCCCCGGAAGCTGGGCCCCGCCGTGTAGGAGAGGTAGCCGTTCTGGTCCAGCACAAAGCACTCGCTGAGATAGCTGTTGGGGGGAATGGGGCCGCTCTCCGGGGTGTCGGGGACCAGGAAGTTGTCGCCGTCGGCCCACGCCGCCGCCGCCACCCGCCCGGGCTGGCCGTTCCGGCTGGCCCACCCGGCGGGTACGGTCATTTCAGGCTGACTGGGCAGAACGGGCTGGTCGCTGTAGCCGGCCTCGGCGGCCTGGGCCGGGATCAGGCTGGCCGTCAGGACCAGCGCCGCCATACCTGCGGTAAGTTTGCTTTTTTTCATAATTACCTCACTTTCTTTTGTGCGTTAAAACTTCGCGCCGCCGAACTCGGCCAGCTTAAGGCCCTTGTTCCGGTCGGTCACCCACTGGATGGACCACTGGGAGGCGAACAGCAGCAGCTGATTGCCCTTGTAGTCCTCCACCAGCTTGGCGTCGTTGGGGAGCAGCAGGTCCTCCTCTTTGAGGGGCGGGGCCTCCTCGTCCTCCTTGACGATCCACCGCAGATACTCGAAGGGAAGGCCCTCCTTGTACAGCTCCACGTTGTATTCGGAGCGCAGGCGGTATTCCAGCACGTCGAATTGCAGTGTGCCCACCACACCCACGATCACTTCCTCCATGCCGGAGTAGGGGGTCTTGAAGATCTGAATGGCCCCCTCCTGGGCGATCTGCTCCACGCCTTTCAAGAACTGCTTGCGCTTCATGGTGTCGATGGAACGGATGCGCTCAAAGTGCTCCGGTGCGAAGGTGGGGATGGGGTCGAAGGCAAATTTCTTCCCCGGGGCGCACAGGGTATCGCCGATGGAGAACAGCCCTGGGTCGAACACGCCGATGATATCCCCGGCGTAGGCCTCCTCGATGATCTCCCGCTCCGCCGCCATCAGCTGCTGAGGCCGGGACAGACGGATCTTCTTCCCCCCTTGAAGGTGATAGACCTCCTTGTCCGCCTCGAACTTGCCGGACACCACCCGCATAAAGGCGATGCGGTCCCGGTGGGCCTTGTTCATGTTGGCCTGGATCTTGAACACAAAGGCGGAGAAGTCGTCGTCCAGGGAGTCCACCACCAGCTCGCCCGCCCGCCGGGGCAGGGGGGCGGTGGTCATCTGGAGGAAGTGCTCCAGAAAGGGCTCCACGCCGAAGTTGGTGAGGGCGGAGCCGAAAAACACCGGGGAGAGCTTGCCGTGGCGCACCCGGTCCAGATCAAACGCGGCGGCCGCGCCGTCCAGCAGCTCGATCTCGTCGGTGAGCTGCTGGTGGAGCCGCTCGCCGATCAGTCCGTCCAGGTTGGGATCGCCCAGCTCCACCTCGGTGGCGGTGGCCGCCTTGGCTCCGCCGTTGGAGGTGAAGTGGATAATCTTGCGGCTGCCCCGGTCGTACACACCCTTGAACTCCTTGCCGCAGCCAATGGGCCAGTTGACCGGGTAGGTCTCGATGCCCAGCTCCTTCTCCAGCTCCTCCAGCAGCTCGAAGGAGTCCCGGGCCTCCCGGTCCATCTTGTTGATGAAGGTGAAGATGGGGATGTCCCGCATGGCGCACACCTTGAACAGCTTCCGGGTCTGGGCCTCCACGCCCTTGGCGGCGTCGATGACCATGACGGCGCTGTCAGCGGCCATCAGGGTGCGGTAGGTGTCCTCGGAGAAGTCCTGGTGGCCGGGGGTGTCCAAAATGTTGATGCAGAAGCCCTCATATTGAAACTGCATCACCGAGGAGGTCACCGAGATGCCGCGCTGCTTCTCGATCTCCATCCAGTCCGACGTGGCGGCCCGGGTGTTCTTCTTGCCCTTCACCTGCCCCGCCTGAGCGATGGCCCCGCCGTAGAGCAGGAACTTCTCCGTCAGGGTGGTCTTGCCCGCGTCAGGGTGGGAGATGATGGCAAAGGTCCTCCGGCGCTTGATTTCCGCTTCGTAATTTGACAAAAGGGTCCACTCCCTTACTTACTTCATACTCGCCTGCCTCCGCCGCCAAAGGGCCGGGAAAGCAGAATTTTCTTCTTTGACAGACTATTGTATCATAAGACGGCTGAGGTAGCAAGAAAAAAATCCGCTTGCATGGTCCTTCCGCTGCCGGTGCAGGCGGGGATAGCACGGCCATTATATCGTTTTTCGACAAATGACGTGAGGAGGGCCGCCTGCCTGACGCCCTGCCCAGTATCCGGCGGCGCGCTGGGTCGTCGCGCCCTACAAAAAACCTCTTGACAAACCGGTGCACCGGCGCTATACTGTGCATATAGTATATATACAGTAAATTCAACATGACAGCGAGAGGCTTCGGCGCGGGACCGTGCGCAGGCTTGCAGCCAGGGGCTTCGGGCTGTTGAAAGGCGGGACGAATTGGATATCATATTGAGTAACGCCAGCGGAAAGCCCATCTATGAGCAGATCTCCGACCAGGTGAAGGAGCAGATCATGTCCGGCGCGCTGTCGGCGGGGGACGCCCTGCCGTCCATGCGGCTGCTGGCAAAGGAGCTGCGCATCTCGGTCATCACCACCAAGCGGGCCTATGAGGAGCTGGAGCGGGACGGCTTTTTGGAGAACGTCCCGGGCAAGGGCTGTTTTGTGGCCCCCCAGAACCGGGAGCTGCTGCGGGAGGCCCAGCTGCGGAAGGTGGAGGAAAAGCTGTCTCAGGCGGTGGAGGAGGCCCGGAAGGGAGCTTTCCCCCTGGAGGAGCTTCATGAGATGCTTGACTTATTGTATAAAGGTGAGGAGCTATGACAAATTGTATTGAAATCAAGGGGCTGTGCAAGTCCTATGGGGACTTCGCCCTGAAGAATATCGACCTGACCCTGCCTGGCGGCTCCATCCTGGGGCTGATCGGGGAGAACGGCGCGGGCAAGACTACCACCATCAAGTGCATTCTGAACCTGATCCACCGGGACGCGGGGGAGATCAGCCTGCTGGGCTATGACAATGTGAGAGAAGAGCAGCTGGCCAAGCAGGACATCGGGCTGGTGCTGGACGAGTGCTTCTTCCACGACACCCTCCGCCCCCTGGACGTGGGAAAAATTCTGGCCCCCGCCTACAGAGAGTGGGACCAGAAGCTGTTTCGGGACTACCTGGGCAAATTCGGTCTGCCGGAAAAGAAACTCATCAAGGAGTTCTCCCGGGGCATGAAGATGAAGCTGTCCCTGTCCGCCGCCCTGGCCCACCGCCCCAAGCTGCTGATTCTGGACGAGGCCACCGCCGGTCTGGACCCGGTGGTCCGGGACGAGATTTTAGACGAGTTCCTGGGTCTCATCCAGGACGAGGACCACGCCATTTTGATGTCCAGCCACATCATCTCCGACCTGGAGAAGGTGGCCGACTACATCGCCTACATCCACCAGGGGGAAGTAGTGCTGTCCGACGCCAAGGACAACATCCTGGACTCCTACGGCCGGGTGGGCTGCACCGCCGCTCAGCTGGAATCCATTGACCCCAGGGACGTGCTCCGCACCCGGCGGGGGACCTTCGGCTGTGAGGCCCTGGTGAAGGATCGCTCCGCCTTCGCCCGGAAGTATCCCATGCTGCTGGTGGAGCGGACCACGCTGGAGGACATTATGCTCTTTGTGGGGAAAGGAGAAGACAAATGACCGGTTTGATTATGAAGGATATCCTTGTGATGCGCAAGACCTTGACGTCCTATCTGTTTATCATGGTGCTCTATGCCGTGATGGCCTTGCTGGATATTTTTAATTTCGGCTTTATTATCACGTTTGTTCAAGTGATGCTCATGGTGCTGCCCATTACCGCCTTCGCTTACGACGAACAGGCCAAGTGGGACCGGTACGCAATGTCCCTCCCCCTGGGACGGAGCAAGGTGGTGGGGGCCCGGTATCTCTTTGTGCTGGTTCTGGCCCTGTGTACCTTCTCCTTAGCCCTGTTTGGCATCGCAATCATTTATCTGCTCCAACAGGAGGACCTGGTGGAAATGCTGCTTACTCTGATGGTATCCGCCAGCATTGGCCTGCTGGTGCCCGCTATAATCCTCCCCCTGAACTACAAGCTGGGAGCGGAGCGGGCCCGGCCCTATCTGTACACTGTGATCTTTATCCCCGTCATCGTCGTCGTCCTGCTGTCCAAGCTGAATCTCCTCGACCTGTCCGCCCTGAATGCTCTGGAGGCCCTGTCCCCCGCCTTCATCATCGGCGGAGCCGCCCTGCTCCCTCTGGTCGGGCTGGCGGCGCTGTTTATCTCCTATCTCATCTCCTGCCGGGTGGCGGCGGGGAAGGAGTATTAAAAAATCCTTGCGCGCTCCCGCTCTGTTGTGGTAAAATAGAGGGGTAAAGGAGTGTGAGCGCTATGACAGCAAAAGAGGCCATTCGGGAGCTGGAGCACATGAAGCAGTACAGCACCGCCAAGGCGATCCCCGCCCTGGACTTCGCCATCAAGGCGCTGAGGGAACAGGCTGAGCGAGAAAAGGAATAACACAGATCCCCCGGCCTTGGGCCGGGGGATTTCATCGTTTTTGGGCGCTCAGAGCTTTGCCCGGGGCAGATTCCAGTGAAAATGGGCCGCCAGCGCCCGGACCAGGACCACGGCGGTCATTCCCGCCAGCATAGCGGTCACGCTGCCGGTATAGTGCCACAGCCCAGCGCACAGAGCCGCCCCCGTCAGTGAGGCACAGGCGTAAATATGCTTGACAAAGATGTAGGGCACCTCCTGGGCGAGCAGGTCCCGGAGCACGCCGCCCCCCACGCCGGTGAGGGTGCCCACAAAGACCAGGAGGAAGAAGGTGGGCCGCTGGGCCTGGGAGAAGGCCAGCTCCACTCCGATCACAGAGAAGGCCCCCAGCCCCAGGGTGTCCATCCAGAAGAGCAGGAGGTCATACCGCCGCTGGTTGTGGGTCAGCACCTGGCGGACATGCCGGGAGAAAAACACCGCCGAGGTCACCAGGGCCACAATCGCCGCTGTGGGGTCCTGAAAGGCCATGGGGGGCGTCAGACCCAGGATCAGGTCCCGAATCACTCCGCCGCCGGTGGCGGTGGTCAGACCCAGAATACACACCCCGAAGATGTCCATATTCTTTCTCAGCCCGATCATAGCCCCCGAGGCCGCGAAGGCCAGCGTCCCTAAAAAATTCAAAATAAAAATAAAAGCGTCCATACCTCCATTATATGAAAAAGACCGCGCTTGTCAACTGGTTTGCGGAAATGCTTTTCGCCCCCCACGGGTTAACCCCCACGTCCCCCGCGGGGCCAGCCTCCTTTTGGCGAAGCCAAAATATCGAAGAAAACAAGGGCTTAGCGCCCCTACAACGCACCCCCGGAGAACGGCGCGCCGGGGGTCAGGCGTAGAAGTCCTTCTGAAAGCACAGCTTGAGGGCCGCTACTTTTTGTGCGTCTGATCTCAAATCGCTGTCCTCAAAGACGATCTGCTCCACAACCTCCAGCCGGCGCTTTCCCTCGTCGTTCAGCGCCTTCCGGAAGCCATCCATGTCTAAGCCGGTGACCTTCGCCTCCAGCTTGCTGGTCTGTAGGTAGATCAGCAGCAGTTTCTCAAAGTAGTTCATAGCTATCTCTCCTGACATTCAATCGAATTTCGAATGGGATTCAAATGGAACACATAAATTTTACCTCATTTGTATCACAATGTAAAGTACAAAATGTATTGCAGGTGAGAATATGGCTAGAAAATTTAAGATACCTATCATCCCTCAGACTTCACAGAGGAGCATTCGTTTCCCAAATGACGTTATAGAGGAGGTAGAAATTGCCATCCGGGGGAAAGATTCTAATTTCTCCGCCTTTGTGATCGCGGCCACGAAGTGGGCGCTGGAGAACCTGAAGGAACAGGAGGAGCAGAACTGAAAACCGCCTTGACAAAACGTCAGGGCGGTGGTATATTGGTATAAAGGGATGCCGCTCACGAAGCGGTCCAGCCCAAGATCATGTTTTCATCAGAAAACCGTCACCGTGCTGGGGTGGCGGTTTTCAGCTTTTTAATATGTATGCTGACGGAGTACCCACGAAAGTGGAACGTGACCGCAAGATACATACCATAATTCGCGTCAGAGGTCAAGTAAATACCCATGGGATTCAGGGTAATTGAATGAGCAAATAAATTGTGAACGACCAGGCTCCAAAAGCCTCCCTCCTAGAGGGAGGTGGCACGGCGAAGCCGTGACGGAGGGAGTCCTCCGGAGGACTGCGGGGACCTTGGGGACTCCCTCAGTCAGCCTGCGGCTGACAGCTCCCTCAGAGAGGGAGCCTTTGGTTGCGGTCAATGGTACCTTGTTCACTCGTTCAATTACCCTGCCATGGGATTAGATTTTTCTTGACAGGTTCAGAATCCTGCGGTATTCTGAAATCAAACAAATGTTATTTTCGTTAAATCCAGGAGGTAACCGCTATGCGTTCTGACGTTGTAAAAAAAGGCATTCCCGCCGCACCCAACCGCTCTTTGCTCTACGCCCTGGGGTACACCAAGGAGGAGCTGGAGCGTCCGCTGATCGGCGTGGTGTGCTCCTACAATGAGATTGTCCCCGGCCACATGAACCTGGACAAGATCGCCGAGGCGGTCAAGGCGGGCATCCGGGCCGCGGGAGGCACGCCGGTGGAGTTCCCGGCCATCGCGGTGTGCGACGGCATCGCCATGGGCCATGTGGGCATGAAGTACTCCCTGGTGACCCGGGACCTCATCGCCGACTCCACCGAGGCCATGGCTATGGCCCACCAGTTTGACGGCCTGGTGATGATCCCCAACTGTGACAAAAATGTCCCCGGCCTGCTGATGGCCGCCGCCCGGGTGAACGTGCCCACCATCTTCGTCTCCGGCGGGCCCATGCTGGCCGGACGGCTCAACGACGGGCGGCGCACCTGCCTGAGCCACATGTTTGAGGCGGTGGGCTCCTACTACGCCGGCAAGCTGGACGAGGAGGGCGTGGAGGAGTATGAGAATAACGCCTGCCCCACCTGCGGCTCCTGCTCCGGGATGTACACCGCCAACTCCATGAACTGCCTCACCGAGGCCATCGGCATGGCTCTCCGGGGCAACGGCACCATCCCCGCCGTGTGGTCCGCCCGGCTGAGGCTGGCCAAGCACACCGGCATGAAGATCATGGAGCTGGTCGAGAAAAATATCCGCCCCCGGGACATCATGACCCCCAAGGCCTTCCGCAACGCCGAGTCCGTTGACATGGCCCTGGGCTGTTCCACCAACACCATGCTCCATCTGCCCGCCATCGCCCATGAGTGCGGGGTCGAGCTCTCCTTCGACACGGCCAATCAGGTCTCCGCCAAAACCCCCAACCTGTGCCACCTGGCACCCGCCGGTGACACCTATATGGAGGACCTGGAGCGGGCCGGCGGCGTCTACGCTGTCATGGCCGAGCTGGCCAAGAAAAAGCTCATCGACACCACCCTGCCCACCTGCTCCGGCAAGACCATCGCTGAAAACCTGGAGGGGGTGGTCAACCGGGACCCCGAGATCATCCGGCCCATCAGCAAGCCCTACTCCAAGACCGGCGGCATCGCCGTGCTGAGGGGCAACCTTGCCCCAGACGGCTGTGTGGTGAAGCAGTCCGCCGTGGCCCCGGAGATGATGGTCCACCAGGGCCCCGCCCGGGTGTTCGACTCCGAGGAGGCCGCCATTGAGGCCATCTACGCCGGGAAAATCCGCGCTGGGGACGTGGTGGTCATCCGCTATGAGGGCCCCAAGGGCGGGCCCGGCATGCGGGAAATGCTCAACCCCACCTCCGCCATCGCCGGCATGGGCCTGGACAAGGAGGTGGCCCTCATTACCGACGGCCGCTTCTCCGGCGCCACCCGTGGGGCTTCCATCGGCCACGTCTCCCCCGAGGCGGCCTCCGGCGGCAACATCGCTCTGGTGGAGGACGGTGACACCATCATTATTGACATCCCCAACCACACCATCACCCTGGCCGTTACCGATATCGAGCTGGCCGTCCGCCGGGCTAAGTGGTCCTGCCCCGAGCCGAAAATCAAAACCGGCTACCTCGCCCGCTACGCGAAACTGGTCTCCTCCGCCGACAAGGGAGCGATTCTTGAATAACAATAAAAATCCACCGGCTTTGCCGGTGGATTTTTATTTTGCCCCCATGTCTACCAATGGTCTACCAAAAAGTCCTGTCGAACCCTTGCGCCGCAAGGGATTGCGGGGACTGGAATATTTTAGGATGTCTACCAAATGTCTACCAGCTTCACTTTTTGACAGGTTTGGAGGCCTGTTTTTTGTGATTTCCTCCGGTTTTCGCAACTTTTAGGACCTGCGTCAGGGGTGTGACACCCCGGTGAGGGGAGGAAAAAGTAGAAAAACCTCGAAAATTTCGGTAAAAATAGAGAACTTTGTTACGGAAATGTTAAAACTTTGCGTTCTACCAAGACCGTCGCGAAGCCCTGTTTTTACGGAAAACGGCCCCTCTCATGGCCGAAAAAATTAACAAGGAGGAAACACTATGAGAAACCTGAAACGGGCTCTCAGCCTGGCTCTGGCCTCCGTTATGCTGGTTGGCATGATGGTCGTCGGCTCCAGCGCGGCGAGCTTCCCCGATGTGTCCAGCGAGGACAACACCGAGGCGATTGCAGTTCTCGAGGCTGTCAAGGTCATGATCGGCAACGAGAACGGCGAGTTTGAACCTGACAAGAATGTCACCCGCAACGAGATGGCCGTCATCATGGCCAAGCTGATCCTGGGCACCTACGAGGCCGACAGCTACGTAGGCTCCCACCCCTTCACCGACGTGCCCGACTGGGCGCAGCGGTATGTGGCCGCCTGCTACAGCGCCGGCATCATCGCCGGCCGCGGCGAGGGCATCTACGACGGCAACTCCACCGTGACCGCCGTTGAGGCCGCCGCTATGATGCTGCGGGCTCTGGGCTATGAGGATCTGTCCCTGGGCGCCGCCCAGTGGGATCAGCCTGTTGCCGCCAAGGCCAACGAGATCAACCTGTTTGACGGCCTGAGCGGCGCCGGCAATGCCCCCATGAACCGCAACACCGTGGCTAAGCTGGCCCTGAACACCCTTCAGGCCACTATGGTTACTACCAGCCGCAGCGGTCAGGACATCAGCCTTCCCGACGGCACCACCATCGTCAGCGCCCGGAACTATAACGAGCGCACCACCAGCGTGTATAATTACACGCAGTCTGACGGCAAGTACGTTAGCGGTGAGGACAACAAGCTCCAGCTGTGCGAGTTCCTGTACGGCCGGGACCTGACCCTGACCGATAGCACCGACGGCCTGGGCCGGACCACTGACCTCTGGCAGTACAAGGGCGACGACGTGGCCGAGACCGCCAAAGAGGCCTGGAAGAGCATGGTCATCAACCCCGACGACGCCGCTACCATCGGCAACGTGGCGACCAGCAAGGACTACTTCGACCTGAAGGCCAGCAACGTGGATGCCAGTGTTGAGTACAAGCTGAATGGCGACGGCAAGACCGCCAGCGAGGTCCTCAAGTCTGGCGACGTGGTGGAGCTGTTCCGCGAGGACAACAAGGTTAACAAGGTGATCGTGACCCGGTACAACCTGGCTCAGGTCTCCAAGGTGGACGACGATGTGTCCTCCGCTGACGCCAAGGACGGCGCGGCCTACTATGTCTCCCTGAAGGGCCTGAACGGCACCAGTAAGGGCACCTATAACGACAACGATTTCGCCGGCTTCAACGCCGCCGATTACACCGAGGATACCTTCGTTGCCATCGCCCAGAACGGCGAGAGCGAGATCGTAGCCAGCCACCCCGCCAAGGTTGTCGAGGGCAAGGTCACCGCTTACAAGGCTAACAAGGTCATTACCCTGGACGGCGACAAGTACAACCTGGTCAACGCCCTGGATGCTGGATCTGTCACCAGCTTCGACTTTGACAACAGCGAGTTCGCTCTCTACATGACTGAGAACGATTACGTTCTGGCCATCGACGGCGTCGAGGGCGTGAAGCTGGACGATGTCTACTACGTCCACAGCGCTTATTACACCCAGTCCGGCAACGGTCTCCAGAAGTTCTATGCCCAAGTCGTGGACATGGAGGGCGTGGAGTCCGAAATTGAGATCGAGGCCACCACCTATGTGAACACCTTCAACCTGGACGAGGCGCAGGCCAACAGCTTTGGCGCTGTGCAGAAGCTGTACACCTTCACCGACAAGGACAACAAGAGCGGCGCTAACAACGCCAATGGCGACCCTATTGCCGATGGAACTCCCAACGCAATTGAGGTTCCTGATCCCAAGGCCAACAACGGCAAGTTCTCCGCCAAGAAGTACGTGGACAATGCCGATTTTGAGGTCGCTTCCGCTGGCAGCGACACGCTGGACACTCTGGACGGCGTGGTCACCTCCAGCTCCAAGACCGTTAAGGTGACCACCGGCGGCTTCGGCGCTGGCAACACCGTGAAGAGCGCCTACATCAACGAGAACACCAAGTTCGTTCTCATCAGTACCAATGCCGCTACCGCCACCACCGCCGAGCTGGACATCAGCACCTCTGTGGGCTCCGCCAAGATTGCCAACGGCAAGCAGCTCTTTGTTATCGCTTCCAAGGAGGGCTCCTCCTATGAGGCCGCTGTGGTCGTCGTGGCCGACACCGATGTCTCCGACGGCGTGAGCAGCGACAAGGTCCTGTACCTGGACGCCAAGCCCACCGTGGAGACCAAGGGCGGCTATGAGGCCACCGTGTACCTGATGGACGGCACTAAGGAAGATGTCGTTGTTGACAACGATAGTGCTGTGGGCTTCTACACCTACGACGTCAACAAGGACGGCGTGTATGAGCTGGGTACCATTCCTGGCAACGTGAGCGTGACTGGCAGCAACTACGACGACGAGACCGGCGTGATTACCGCCAGTACCATCGTCAGCATCCGTCGGAGCCAGTATATCACCTTCACTGGTGCTGGTGCTCAGAACGGGAAGCTGGAGAACATCACCCTGAGCGAGGACCTCCAGGTCGTGGACGTCCGCTCTGGCCGTGAGAACCACGCCTACACCCAGAAGATCACCGACCTGTCCAAGCTGGAAGCCGCTATGGATCGCGGCGCTGTCACCGCCACCGCTTACGTGGACGACGGCGAGGTCAAGCTGATCTCCGTGACCGCTATGGCCGATACCCGGAGCAGTGACAACACTGTGGCTTCTGCCAAGGCAGTCAAGGCGGAGGGCGCTGGTGCAGGCCTCACCGTCACCGAGAGGGCTGATGTTGACAACACCGAGCACACCATCAAGGTCACTGTCGGCGGGACCGCCAACAATGGCGACAAGATCACTGTTACCGCTACCGCGACCGACAGCGAGGCGGCGGTCAGCGGCACCGCTACCCTGACCTACACCACTGGTTGGAGCGAGGGCACTATCACCGTTACCGCCGAGAACGGTGACCCCCAGGCTTACACCGTTTCTGTTAAGGTGCCTGACTCTGCTACCCCCAGCTTTACCACCGATCTGACTGAGGCTACCAAGTACTACGCCAAGGGGGCGACCCTGAGCTCAGGCGATGCTCTGACTGTCGCGGCCAGCGCAACCAGCGGGACTCCTACCTATCAGTGGCAATCCAAAGGAAGCGCTGTTGATGCGGAGTGGGAAGATATGACCGGTAAAACAAATGCTACACTTGCTCAGGCTGATATTGGCGTCGCCGCGGCTGGCACCACCCAGTATCGCTGTGTCGTAACGAACGAGGAGGCCGGGAAGGCTCCTGTCTCCATCGAGAGCAAGGTTGTAACCGTCAGCGTGATTGACATCACCATGGGCGGGGCTCTGTCTGCCGCGTTTACCAGTGCCACTGACGAGACTGTCACCAAGGATCACGCAGTGGGGAATATCGCCGACGGTGAGACTGTGACCCTGAAGTGGTATAACAACGACAGCAGCTACACTACCGAGGCCGCGACGAGCAAACTTACTACCAGTGTTGGCAAGGTTGCTGACGGCAAAGTCGTTCTGACCCTGACCGAGGATAGCGGCCAGACTGTCGCCGGCGGTAACTACTACTACACCATTGAGTACCAGGGCGTTGTGTTCCAGGGTACCGTGGAAGTAGCCGCCTAATTGTTAAGTCCTGTGATTTAACTGATTAAAACCCCCGGGCTGAAAGGCCCGGGGGTTTCCCCGTTAGACGAGGACCCAGTACCGCTGTTCGCATCCCGCCCGGTTATAGCTCCGGTCGGGGCTTTCCGTAAAGGTGATGGTGAAGCCGTCATTTGTGAAAGTGATGAGGCTATTAAATGTGACAACCGGGGTATTTTGATGGGAAAACCAGACATTGATACCGTTTTCCGTCACAAACCGGGCTCTTTCGTTGCTGTTTCCGATTGTGTTGTTGGTGGCGATCAGCAGGAGCCTCGGCCGGGCGCCGATGGAGATATGGACAGGGTCCGCGCTTCCGGTGCCGGTGAAGCTTCCGGTAATAATGCGCAGGCACTGCGCCTTGTCGGCCTTGCCGGTTTCCAGCGCCGCCGCCCTCTGAGCCACCGCCTTGATGGCCGCGTCGAGCTTGGCGTTGTCCGCGTTGAAATCGGTGCGCTGGACCTTGTCGTCCGCCTCCCATTGGCAGAGCTTGTAGTTGGTTGTGCGATTCATAAAATACCTCCGATTTTTAAGATGTGTGGGGGCGCGCCCCTCTACCCCTGGCGGAACTCCCTGAAAAATTGCACGTTTGTATACATTTAATGGAAGTCGGGCCCCATTGCGCCCAAAAAAGCGTCCCCGCCTCGGGTCGGAGGCGGGGACGCTTTTCATTTATGGTAACTGGAGCCCTCGTTGATCTTAAAGGCGCGGTAGATTTGCTCCAGGAGCATAACACGGGCCAGGTGGTGAGGGAAGGTCATGGGGGACATGGACAGCAGGGTATTGGCCTCCGCCTTGATCGAGGGGTGCAGGCCGTAGCTGCCGCCGATGAGGAATACCATATGCTTCTCCGGGCTGCGGCCTGGAACGGGAAACATTTGGGGAATTTCCTCGCTGGAGCGCATCCGGCCCTCCACGCACAGGGCCGCTACCCGGGAGCCGGGGGGAATTTTGGCGCGGATGGCGTCGCCCTCCTTAGCCAGGGCGTTGGTGATCTCCCCCAGGGTGGGGTCCTTGGGCAGCTTCACCTCGGGAATTTCCACCACCGTCAGCTTGCAGTAGGGGGACAGCCGCTTGACATACTCGGCGCAGGCGTCCTTGTAGAATTTCTCCTTCAGCTTGCCCACGCAGATCACATAGACGCTCAGCATACCGGCGCCTCCCTTCCCAGGGCAACGGTCGGCCCCAGGCTGCCGGCGGGGGCGACGGACAGGGAGATGTCCCGCTCCAGATTGCGGTCCATAGCCGTCAGGCGGAGAGCCGCCGTCTCATAGGCCCGGGCGGGGGTGTTGTTGGTCTGGGACAGGTGGGCCAGAATCACCGACCGGGTGCCGTTCTCCACGGCAAAGGCGGCCAGCTCGGCCCCCGCCTCGTTGGACAGGTGGCCGTAGTCTCCCAAAATGCGCTGCTTTAAGTAGTAGGGATAGGGTCCCGATTTGACCCAGTCCACGTCGTGATTGGCCTCGCACACCAGCAGGTCACAGCCCGCCACCGCCCGGCGGACCGGCTCGGTGACATGGCCCAGGTCGGTACACAGCACCATGCGCCCCCCCTCCCCGGCGATGGACCAGCCTACGCTGCCCGCCGCGTCGTGGGGGGTGGGGAAGGACTCCGCCCACAGCGAGCCGATCTGAAACCCGGTCCCCGCCTCATGGGGCTGGAACAGCGCCTTTACCTCGTCGCACCGGTTCCGCTTGCACCACTCCCACAGGGTGGGACGGGTGGCGTAGATGGGAGCCCCCGCCTTTTTGGTCAGCACCCGCAGGCCGGACACATGGTCGCTGTGCTCATGGGTCAGCAGGATGGCGGACAGCTGACGGGGCTTCACCCCCAGCTCCGCCAGCCCTGCGGTGACGCGCTTGGCGGAAATCCCCGCGTCCAGCAGGATGTGGGTGTCTCCGCAGGAGACCAGAGCGGCGTTGCCCAGCGAGCCGCTTGCAAGGGTGGTAAAGGTGAACAAAATATCGCTCCTCATAAAAAGAGTTCAGGGTCCGACACCCTTGCCGGACCCTGGGAAATGCTGTGCGGGGCGCGCCGGCCCCTACAGGCGCTGTTATCCCACCTGCGCCTGACTATCCTCGTCCGGGATAGCGACGGTCTGGATGTCGGCGCCCAGACTGGCCAGCTTTTCCACGATGGTCTCATAGCCACGCTCAATGTGGTGGATGCCGTCGATCTCGGTGACGCCCTGAGCGGCCAGACCGGCGATAATCATAGCGGCTCCGGCCCGCAGGTCGCAGGCGTGAACGGGAGCTCCCGTCAGGTGGTCCACCCCCTCGATGACGGCCACCTTGCCGTCCACCTGGATGTGGGCCCCCATGCGGCGGAACTCGTCCACATAGCGGTAGCGGTTGTCCCAGACCCCCTCGGTGAGGACACTGGTGCCCTGCGCCACGCACAGGACGGCGGCGATCTGAGGCTGCATGTCGGTGGGAAAGCCGGGGTAGGGCATGGTCTTTACGTTCACCCGGCCCATGGGACCCTCCCGGCGGAGGAGGAGGGCGTCGTCCCGCTCCTCCACGTCCACCCCCATCTCCACCAGCTTGGCGGTAATGCAGTCCAGGTGCTTTGGAATGACGTTCTTGATGAGCACCTCGCCCCCCGCAGCGGCCACAGCGGCCATATAGGTGCCCGCCTCAATCTGATCGGGGATGATGGAGTAGGCGCCGCCCCTCAGCCGGGACACCCCTCTGATCTTGATCACGTCGGTGCCCGCCCCCCGGATGTCGGCCCCCATGGAGTTGAGGAAGTTGGCCAGATCCACGATATGGGGCTCCTTGGCGGCGTTTTCGATGACGGTGAGGCCGCTGGCCAGGGTGGCGGCCAGCATGATATTCATGGTGGCCCCCACGGAGACGATATCCAGATAGACCTGTCCCCCGGACAGGCGGGCTCCGTTGGGCACCCGGGCGTAAATCAGGCCGTTGCGCACGTCCACCTCGGCCCCCATAGCCACAAAGCCCTTGATATGCTGGTCCACAGGCCGTCCGCCCAGGTCACAGCCGCCGGGCAGGGGGACCTCCGCCCAGCCGAACCGGCCCAGCAGGGAGCCGACCAGGTAATAGCTGGCTCGAATCCTCCGGGCCAGCTCATAGGGCACCTGGCGGTTGCGGATATGGGAGCAGTCCACCTCCAGGGTGGTCCGGTTCACCATGCGCACGTCGGCGCCCAGCTCTCTTAAAATCTGAAGGATCAGCGTCACGTCGCTGATCTGGGGGACGTTTTCAATGCGGCACACGCCGTCTACCAGCAGAGCGGCGGGAATGATGGCTACAGCGGCGTTTTTGGCCCCGCTGATCTGGATGGTTCCGTGGAGGGTATTTCCTCCGTGAATCAAATATTTTGTCAAGCGACAGCACCCTCTTTTCCAAGTCTTGGAATCTATAGAAGATATGGCTGGAGAGCCATATGTAATATCATAAAGAACACCCTGATTCAGTCAGGGCATAACAAATCGGATATATTATAGCACTATTATATCCCGCTTGCAACAAAAATTACGCAGGTGTGAATGAATTGTTAAAAAAGACGGACAGCGGAGGCAAAAGAGCCGCTCCGCTGTCCGATGATGAAAAAAATATTCAATTTTTGGCAGACAGGGGCGGCGCTACCGCCGCCGGGTCCTGTCCTGATAGCGGGCCTGGGCCTTGGGGAGCAGCTCGCCCAGGCTGGCCCGTTCCTGCCGCTCCAGCAGGTCGCCGATCAGCTGGTTGGACACCAGAAAGCCCTTGGGGGTGAACCGCCAGCGGCCCTCCGCCGTCTTTGCCGACCAGCCCTGGGCGGCAAACTCCTCCAGCCGGCGTTCGATGGGGGAGAAGTCCATAAAATACCGCCCCCGGTACTCCCACTCCTCCACCCCCTGGACGGTGCGCAGGCCCAGCATCAGGTATTCGCTCCCCCTCTCCTTCTCGGGAATCAGCTCCTGGCTGTCCAGCAGCTCCCCTCCGGACAGCACGCCGCTCATGTACCCCTCCAGGTCCCGCACCCAGGCGTACCGCCGTCCGCCGAAGTCGGAGTGGGCCGCCGGGCCGAAGCCCAGATAGGGCCGAAGCTGCCAGTAACGCAGATTGTGCCGGGAGAAAAGGCCGGGCTTGGCAAAGTTGGAGATCTCATACTGCTCATAGCCCGCCTGGGCCAGCCGGTCCACCGCCCAGAGGTACATATCCGCCTGACTGTCGTCGTCGGGCAGGGTCTCTCCCCGGGCGACCCGGGCGGCCAGGAGGGTGCCCTCCTCCACCTTCAGGCCGTAGCAGGACAGGTGCTCCGGGGCCAGAGACAGGGCGTGCTCCACCGTCTCCCGCCAGCTGGCCCCGGTCTGCCCGGGCAGGCCGTAGATCAGGTCCAGCGACACATTTTTCAGCCCCGCCCGCCGGGCCTCCTCCACCGCCTGGTCCCCCCGCTGGACCGTGTGAGGACGGTGGACCGCCTCCAGCTCCCCAGGGCAGGCCGACTGGATGCCGAAGGACACCCGGTTGAACCCCGCCCGCCGCAGAGCCTGCATGGACTTGAAGTCCACGCTGTCCGGGTTGGCCTCAAGGGTGACCTCCGCTCCCTTCTCCACCCGGTAGGCCTTCCGGATGGCGGACAGCAGCTCCCGCAGGCGCTTCGCCCCGTACCAGCTGGGGGTGCCCCCGCCGAAGTAGACCGTGTCCACCACACAGCTGGACGCCATGGGGGCGGTCTCCCTCAGATGGGCCAGCAGCGCCCGCTGATACTCGTCCATCCGCCCCTCCTGGCCGGCCAGGGAATAGAAATCACAGTAATCGCATTTGCTCCGGCAAAAGGGGATGTGGATATAAATACCCAGCCGCTCCCCCGCCGCCTGTCTCCTTCGCATGATAGCTCCTCCGTACCTGTTGATGCTCAACATTATATCAGACTTCCCCCTCCCTGCACAGGGGAATTTTGCCGAAAAGCCCGCCCCAAGTATCGGGTCAGATTCCCGTCAGGTCGAAGGGCGGGGTGTACTCCTCCCGGGCGGAGGTCCGCTCCTGGACGAAGCCGGGCAGGCCCAGATTTTTCATGTATTCCTGAGCCGTCCGTACCTCCCCGGGGCGCAGGCGGCGGTCCAGCTCCGGGACGGCGGACAGGTTCCCCCAGGGAGTGTACTGGCTCATGAGGGAGAAGAGCACCGTCCCGGCGGGAAATTCCCGGGCCGTCCAGTCCATCACCGCCTTGGCCTGGTTCAGCTGTCCGGGAAGGATGAGGTGGCGTATTATCGTCCCTCTTAATAACAGGCCGTCATCATCAAACCGGCAGGGCCCGGTTTGATGGACCATCTCCCGGATGGCCTCCCGAGCCGCCTCCGGGTAGTTGGGGGCGGCAGAGTACCGCCCCGCCCTGTCCCCGTCCAGGTATTTCAGGTCGGGGAGATAGATGTCGATCTTGCCCTCCAGCGTCCGCAGAGTATCCGCTTTGTCATATCCCCCGGTGTTGAATACAACAGGGACAGGGGGACGCCAGTCCTCCAGCAGGGCGGACAGCACATGGGCGTAGTGGGTGGGGTTGACGAAATTCAGGTTGTGGGCCCCCTGGGCAATCAGCGTCACACAGATCTCCCGCAGACGCTCCAGGGAGACGGCCTTTCCGAAACCCTCATGGCTGATTTTCTCATTCTGACAGAACACACACCCCAGGGAACAGCCGGAGAAGAACACCGTCCCCGAGCCCCGGGTACCGGAGATGGGGGGCTCCTCCCAGAGGTGGAGGGCGGCCCGGGCCAGGACAGGCCTCTCGGGCATCCGGCAATAGCCTCTCCCGGCGGTTTCGGTCCGCTCCGCCCCGCAGCCTCGGGGACACAGCGCGCAGATCATAGCGCCCCTCCTCTCAGAAATGGCCCAGCCGGTCCAGGACGGTCCCCCGGAAGGACTGGAAGGCGTTGGGGACGGCGTAGGCGTCCCGCAGGTCCTCACGGCTGGCCCACACCCAGCCCTCGGGCAGGGCGGGGCTGTCCAGCTCCCCGGCCAGGGCGGTCATGCGCCACTCGATATGGGTGAAGATGTGCTTCCCGGTCCCCGCCTGTTCCAGGCACGGGGCGGACAGACCCCACCGCTCCGGCCAGTCCGCCCCAGCCGTCAACTCGTTGGGATACTCCCACAGCCCCGCCAGCAGGCCCCGATCCGGTCGGCGGCGGAGGGCTACCCTGTCCCCGTGGAACAGGAGGTAGACGGTCCGCTCCTCCACACGCCGGGCCTTCTTCGCCGCCTTGACGGGCAGCTCGCCGGTGCGGCCCTCCTGAAAGGCCTGACAGAGGGCGGCGGCGGGACATTTTTCACACAGCGGCGCGCCGTTGGGCAGGCAGACGGTGGCCCCCAGCTCCATCAGGGCCTGGTTGAAGTCCCCCGGGGCGTCCAGGGGAATCACCTCCGCCAGGGCGGCGGTCACCTTCTTTTTCATCGCGGGGGTGGAGATATCCCCGCCGTCCCCGGTGATGCGGGCGGTCACCCGGAGGACGTTGCCGTCCACCGCCGGGACGGGCAGGCCAAAGGCGATGGAGGCGATGGCCCCGGCGGTGTAGTCTCCCACCCCGGCCAGGGCCCGGATAGCCTCATAAGTGTTTGGAAATACCCCGGCATGGTCCTCCATGATCTGAACCGCCGCCTTTTGCAGGTTCCGGGCCCGGCTGTAGTAGCCCAGGCCCTGCCACAGCTTCATCAGCTGGTCCGGGGACAGGGAGGCCAGAGCGGCGGGGCAGGGGGCGGCCTCCAGAAAGCGGCGGTAGTAGTCCAGCACCGCCGCCACCCGGGTCTGCTGGAGCATGATCTCAGATACCCACACATGGTAAGGGGTGGGGTCGCTCCGCCAGGGCAGAGCTCTGGCGTTCTCCCGATACCAGGTAAGCAGGGGGACGGCCAGCTGGGACAGTTCGTTCACGGTCAGGCTCCTCTCTTGTGGAATTATGGCCCATTATCTCCCTTCCGGGCGCGGATTTGCGGGCGGGCCGCTCTATGATTGAAATCATAAGAAAACAGTAATATCATGTATAATGGATTTGGGGATGGTATTTTCTCAGGCGAAGTGGTAAAGTTTGTGACAGAGAAAAGGTTAAAAATTTAACGAAGAGTCGGCTGCCGCTCTTGCCGGCTGTTCCAAATTTTTACCTGGACTCCATCATTCCTTTTTCATCCATCCTTCCAGATCGCCAAACAGGGACACCCTAACGGGGTGTCCCTGTTTGGTTTTATCCCAGCGCCTCCACCGTGTCCAGCACCAGGCCGTCGCAGTGCTCCTTCCGGGGGATGCCCGCCTCATGGGCGGCCTTCAGCAGGGCGGCGCAGTGGATTTCCCCGTGGTCCTCCAGAAACTTGCGCCGGAAGCTGTCCGCCTCCTCCGGGGGGTAGTGGGTCATCCCCAGCACCATCAGCGCCCCGGACAGGGCCCCGCAGGTGGAGCCGCAGCGCATCCCCGCGCCGAAATTGTCCCCCAGGGCGTAGGCCTGGTCCTCGGTCAGGCCCATCTCCCGGGCGAAGGGAACCAGGACGGATTGACAGCAGTTGAAGTGAATGTCGGTGCGGGCCCGGAGCTCCCGTGCCTTTTCCAGGTGAGTCATAAAATTCTTCCTCTCTCAGTTGATTTTGTCCAGCACCATCTGGTCGTAACGCAGAAATTCATACCCCGCCCGCTGATACAGGCGGACGGCCCCTTGATTGACCTGGGTGACCTCCAGCCGGAAGCGGCGGGCGGCGGGATACTCCCGCTCCAGCCAGGCCATAATCTCCGTGCCCAGCCCCTGTCCCCGGAACTCCGGCTTCAGAAAGATCTCCTCAATGAACACACACCGGCCCCCCACCTCGGCGGAGTAGCACTGGGTGATATACATGTATCCGGCGGGCCGGCCCTCCCACTGGATAAGCAGACCCCGAAGGAGGGGCTCCGCGGGGCCGGCGGCGGCCTGGAAGGACCGCTCCAGAACGGCGGCGTTCACCGGGTGGTCCACCGCGTCGCTTTGATAGAAGTCCCGGACCATGGGAATCACCAGGTCCCGGTCGCCGGGGGTGATATCTCGAAAGGTCAGCATAATTGTTTTCTCCTTTAGTTAATGTTCCCTCTTCGCACCCTATGCCCCCCGTCCCCCGCAGGGCAAAGCCTCCCTCTTCGAGGGAGGTGGCGCGGCGAAGCCGTGACAGAGGGAGTCCTCCGGAGGGCTGCGGGGAGCGGGTGACTCCCTCAGTCAGCCTGCGGCTGACAGCTCCCTCGGGGAGGGAGCCTTTTGTCCGCGGGACGGGGGTGGAGGGATTCTAATTAAAAATATCCGGCGTATCGGCGAAGAGCCGGCGCACCCGCTCCCAGACGGGGCGGTTTTCCGGGGCGGCAAGGCAGGGGTCGGCCTCCAGCAGCTCCCGGGCGGCCTCCTGGGCCTCGCTGAGCAGGCGCATATCCCCGGTGAGGTCGGCCAGCTTCATCTGGGGCAGGCCGTGCTGCCGGTTGCCGAAGAAGTCGCCGGGTCCCCGGGCCTTCAGGTCCTCCTCGGATATCTTGAAGCCGTCGGTGGTGGAGGCCAGGGTGTGGAGCCGCTCCATGGCCTCCAGGCTGTGGGTGGCGGTGATGAGGACGCAGTGGGAGGGGTGCTGTCCCCGGCCCACCCGGCCCCGGAGCTGGTGGAGCTGGCTGAGGCCGAAGCGGTCGGCGTTCTCGATGATGATGAGGGAGGCATTGGGCACATCCACCCCTACCTCCACCACAGTGGTGGCCACCAGTACCTGGGTCTCCCCCCGGGCGAAGGCGGACATAGCCGCCTCCTTCTCCCGGGGCTTCATCTTCCCGTGGAGGATGTCCACCCGCAGGTCGGGAAAGACCTCCTTTTGCAGCTTGTCCGCATAAGTTTTGACGGCCTTTAAATTCAAAGCGGGGCTCTCCTCCCCGGGGAGGGCGGCGTCGGGATTCTCCTCCACGGCGGGGCAGATGATATACGCCTGCCGCCCCTCGGCCACCTGCTTCCGGACAAAGCCGTACATCCTCTGCCGCTTGTCCTCCCGGACCACGTAGGTGGAGATGGGGGTCCGGCCCGGGGGGAGCTGGTCGATCACCGACACGTCCAGGTCCCCGTAGATGATGAGGGCCAAGGTCCGGGGGATGGGGGTGGCCGACATGACCAGGACATGGGGCGGCGTGTCCTCCCCGCCCTTGGCGGCCAGGGCCGCCCGCTGGGCTACCCCGAAGCGGTGCTGCTCGTCAGCCACGATGAGGGCCAGGTTGGCAAACTCCACCCCATCGGAGATGAGGGCGTGGGTGCCCACCACAAAGCCGATCTCCCCCCGGGCCAGGGCGGTCCGGGTCTTTATCTTCTCGGCGGCGGTCATGGAGCCGGTGAGCAGGCCCACCCGCACCTCGGCGGGAGCCAGGAGGGTGGACAGGGACTTGAAGTGCTGTTCCGCCAGCACCTCGGTGGGGGCCATCAGGGCCCCCTGACAGCCGCTCCCGGCGCACAGCCACCCGGCGTAGGCCGCCACCACCGTCTTGCCTGAGCCCACGTCCCCCTGGACCAGCCGGTTCATGGGCCGGCCCGAGGCCATATCCCCCGCCACCTCGTCCATCACCCGGCTCTGAGCCCCGGTGGGGGCGAAGGGGAGCAGGGCGAGAAATTCCTCCTTGGGCCGAGGGGGGACGGCCAGCCCCCCGCCCCCCTGGTCCCGGCGGTCCTTAAGGAAGCTGAGGCCTACCGCCAGATAGAACAGCTCCTCAAAGGCCAGCCGCCGCCGGGCCAGGTCCAGGGCCTGTTCGTCCTGGGGGAAGTGGATATTTTTCACGGCAAACTCCGCCGCCGCCAGACTGCGGGCCTGCCGGACGCGCTGAGGCAGGGTCTCAGAAATCCCCTCGGCGCAGGGCAGGGCCTGCCGGACCAGGGAGGCCAGCAGATGGTTGGAGATGCCTGCCGTCAGCCGGTAGACGGGCATGATGCAGCCGGTGACGGACTGGGTTCCCGCCCGCTCAAAGATGGGGTTGACCATGGTCCTCCGCCGGCCCTGGACCTCCACTGTGCCATAGAAGATGTATTCCTCCCCCGCCCGTATGGCCCGCTCCACATAGCTCTGGTTGAAGAAGGTGAGGTGGAGGGCCCCCGTATTGTCCACCACCTTCACCTGTACCAGCTCCAGCCCCTTGCGGACACGGGACAGCCGGGGGTGCTCCGCCGCCATGGCCGCGACGCACACCCGGCCCTCCAGGGGGGCGTCCCGGATGGTGTGGACCTTCCGCCGGTCCTCATAGTCCCGGGGGTACCAGGTGAGCAGGTCGCCCGCCTTGGACAGGCCCAGCTTTTCCAGCTTCCTGGCACGGGCCTCCCCCACACCGGGGAAGTCGGTCAGAGGGGTGTCGCGGGTGATCTCCATGGGGGCGGCCTCCTTTTGCGGGAATAGTTGTCCTATTCTACCACAGCCCGGCCGGGGAGTAAAGACGAAGAATGGGGGTTGTCACAGAGAACAGGGTCCGGTATAATGTGGGGAAGCGGCGTGCCCGGTGGTCACGCCCTACAACACATATCCGGCCCTTGCGTAGGGCGCGACGACCCGGCGCGCCGCTGTGAACAGGCTCGCCCAAACCTGAAAGGAGCATTTCCATGTCCGAATATATTGTAAACCTCCTCCCCCTGAAGGAGGGGGAGCGGGAGGAATTTGAGGCCATCGCCCCCGGCGCCGTCCACGTCCTCGCCAAAAGCAGCACCGTCACGGCGGAGCAGATGGGGCGGGCCACCATCATGTTCGGCTGGCCCAGGCCGGAGCGGATGCGGGAGGCGGTCCGCCTCAAGTGGTTCCAGACCATGTGGGCGGGCACCGAGGAATATGACGGGATGCTGCCCGAGGGAGTGCTGTTCACCTCCTCCAGCGGCTCCAACAGCCGCAGCGTGGCCGAGCATATGCTCACCTGCCTTCTGGCCGTCTGCCGCCGCCTGCCCGCCTATATGGACAGCCAGCGGGCCCGCCTCTGGCAGGATGAGGGCCCCATGAAGACCATTTTGGGCGGTACCGTCCTGGTGGCGGGGGCGGGCCATGTGGGGAGCGATTTCGCCAGGCTGTGTCAGTGTCTGGGGGCCAGAACCATCGGCCTGAAGCGGACGGTCAGCGGCCCCGTGGAGGGCTTTGACCAGGTGTATCCCATGGACGAGCTGGACCGGCTTCTCCCCCTGGCAGACGTGGTGGCCCTGGTCCTGCCCCACTCCCCCCAGACGGCGGGGCTGATGGACGCCAGACGCATCGCCCGGATGAAGGACGACGCCATCCTGATCAGCGCCGGACGGGGCTCCGTTCTGGACCAGGAGGCCCTGGCCCAGGCCATGAAGGGCGGCAGGCTGTGGGGGGCCGCGCTGGACGTCACCGTACCGGAGCCCCTGCCCCCGGACAGCCCCCTGTGGGACGTGCCCAACCTGCTCCTCACGCCCCATGTGGCGGGAGGGATGCGGCTGGAAATCACCCGCCGGAGGTGCGTGGAAATGGCCCAGGAGAACCTCCGCCGGTATCTGGCGGGGGAGGCGCTGCTTAACCGGGTAAAATGAGGCCTTTTGCAGGCTTCCCTCATCTCGGCACTGTTATTTTTGTCAATTAAACAGAGGGATTGTTGTTGCTTTTTGGAAATTATGGTGATATACTGTTAATAACAGCGGACCTTGTCCTGGGTACGGCATCCGCGGGACAGAGAAACTGTTATCTCCCGCCGGAGCGGGAACATTCAGGAAAGGATGTAGAGATTACATGAAAGCATGGAAAAAACTCCTGGCAACCGTGACCGCTGTGACCGCGCTGACCCTGGCGGCTACCGTGGGCGCCTCCGCCTGTACCACCATCTATGTGGGCGGCAACCTGACCGAGGAGGGCACCCCCTTCGTGGCCCGCACCGAGGACTACGGCTCCGATATGAACAAGCTGTGGTTCATCAGCGAGGCCGGCCACTTCAAGAAGGGCGACAAGTTCCTTGGCTGCCCCGAGTACGGCGAGTTTGAGTGGACCTTCACCCACGACAGCTACCGCTTTACCTACTTCACCAACGACATCTACAACGGCAAGTGCCCCGAGTGCGGCCAGGAGAACCCCACCCACTGGTCCTACACCGAGTTCGGCACCAACGAAAAGGGCCTTTCTGTCTCCGCCACCGAGACCATCTCCGGCAACGCCGAGGTCAAGAAGATTGACCCGAACGTTCAGGAAAAGGTAGACGGCGTGGTGGGCATTGAGGAGACCGATATCCCCACCATCCTCCTGGCCGAGGCCGCCTCCGCCCGTGAGGGCATCGAGCTGCTCGCCAAGATCTATGACGAGTACGGCGCGTTCTTCGACTCCGGCATCTTCGTCTGCGACCAGAAGGAGACCTGGTACATCGAGAACTGCTCCGGCACCCAGTATGTGGCCATCAAGCTGAACGAGGACCTGATCTTCCTGGAGCCCAACATTGCCGTTATCGGTCTGGTGGACCTGAACGACACCGACAATGTGATCGCCTCTGAAAAGCTCATCAAGGTGGCTCAGCAGGCCGGTACCTTTGTGGGCGACGCGGACAAGAACATCATCGACTTCCGGGCCTCCTACGCCAACCTGGGCACCGAGGAGAGCCCCCGGGTGGGCACCCCCCGTATGTCCGACGGCCTGAAGTTCCTGGACAAGGACTCTGACTACACCCCCGCCGACCTCTTCGCGGACAACACCAAGTTCACCATTTCCAACGTGAAGGACGGCAAGCTTGTCCCCTTCTACACCAACATCAAGGTGGACCGCAAGCTGACCAAGGACGATGTGTTCAACTACTACAAGCTGAGCAGCATCGGCAAGCCCAGCAACCAGGAGATCGAGATCTTCCAGCTCTTCAAGGACGAGCCCGTCCAGACCGGCACTGTGGGCTGGGTTGGCGTCGGTAATATGTCCAACAACGTATTCATCCCCTACTACCCCCTGCTGCTGGAGGACCAGTATGAGGGCTATCAGGTCTCCACTCAGGTGGTGACCCAGAGCGACAAGGTCCCCGAGGGCTTCCACACCTGGACCACCCGGAACGACGGCATGTATGTGGAATACCCCGAGAACTGGAGAGACTCCTTCTACTTCACCTTCGAGGGCCTGGGCGGCTATATTCTCTACGCCGAGGAGATCACCGGCAAGCCCGTCAGCGCCGAGGACAAGCAGTATGTCCTGGACCAGCTCAGCGCCCTCCAGAAGGAGTTTTACGCCGAGTTTGAGAAGATGGACCCCAAGGACACCACCGAGGTGGGCAAGGACATGGCCAAGCGGGCCCATGAGAAGGGCCTGGAGCTCATTGACTACCTCCTGGAAAAATCCTACAAGCGCCCCTTCACCGACGTGATCACCAAGGACTGGTACTTCAAGGCCTCTCAGTACGCCTTTGAGAAGGGCTTCATACAGGGCGTGGGCGACGGCCTCTTTGACGGCAGCAGCACCCTGACCCAGGAGATGGTAATGCAGATCCTCTACGTCATGGCCGGCGAGCCCGCCGTGGAGGGAGACAGCTTCGACAACCTGACCGCCGATGACTGGTACGCCAACGCAGTGAACTGGGCCGCGGAACAGGGCCTCCTGGCTGGTCTGGCCGAGGGCGGCAGCTTTGAGGCCAGCGTCTTCATCACCCGGGAGCAGGTAGCCAAGGTCCTGTACCTCTACGCCGGCAGTCCCAAGGCTGAGGCCGAGCTGGCCTTCACCGACGCGGACTCCGTGTCCGCCGATTGCCTGGACGCCATGCGCTGGGCCGTCGAGACCGGCGTGATCAACGGCATGGGCGACGACACCCTGAATCCCCAGGGCACCATCACCCGGGCCCAGGCCGCGCAGATGCTGATGCAGTTTGATAAGCTGGACAAATAAGCAGTAAGGAGTCCGCCGCTGTAAAAGCGGCGGACCCCTTTTTACAGGGAACGGCAGAACGCCCCGGCTAAAGCCGGGGCGTTCTGCCTGTGTGTTGTAAAAGGAGAGGGAGAAATGGGAGATACATGAGATGTAGCTAAGCTACGATGTCATCATAAGATATAAATGAGGCGATTTCGTGACATTCCCGTGAACTTTTTGTGAATTTGCATTGCTTGACCAAAGCAAAGCGCCCCGGCTATCCCGGAGCGCTTTACCTTTTGTGTGTTGTAAAGGAGAGAGAAAGGAGATACATTTCATTTACTTCATTCACCTGACTACGATATCATCATAGCCTGGGAATAAGGCTAAATCATGACCGGCGGGTGAACTTTTTGTAAACAGTCCCGGGGACAGCGGGCCTTTGCAGGGCGGGACGGCGGGATTTTATCTTGATAAAGTCCCGCTCCCGTGGTAAAATAATCAAAATTATTCAGAGGTGTTTTTCTTGGATGCTTTTCTGCGCTTCTGCCTGGGGGGAGGAGACCCCCGGACCCCGGAGACCCGCCGCCGGTGCGGCGTGATGTCCGGAAGCATCGGTATTGGGCTGAATCTTCTGCTCTTCCTGGGCAAGCTGCTGGCGGGAATCGCCACCGCCTCCATCGCCGTTACCGCCGACGCCTTCAACAACCTGTCTGACGCCGCCTCCTCGGTGGTCACCCTGGTGGGCTTCCGTCTGGCCAGCCAGGAGGCCGATGAGGAGCACCCCTTCGGCCACGGCCGGATGGAGTACCTGGCCGGACTGGTGGTGGCCCTGCTGATCCTGCTGGTGGGGGCCGAGCTGGCCCAGTCCTCCTTTCAGAAGATCCTGCACCCGGAGCCAGTGGCCTTCGATCTCCTGCCCGCGGTCATTCTGGCCGCCTCGGTGGCGGTGAAGCTGTGGATGTATTTCTTCAACCGGGGCCTGTCCCGGCGCATCCAGTCCGCCGCCCTGGCCGCCACCGCCGCCGACTCCCTGTCTGACGCCGCCGCCACCAGCATCCTGCTGCTGGGCCTGGTGGCCGGTCATTTCCTGTCCCTGCCCCTGGATGGCTGGCTGGGCATGGGGGTGGCCCTGTTCATCCTGCGTACCGGCTGGGAGGCGGTTAAGGACACCGTGGACCCCCTGCTGGGCCGCCCCATGGACCCGGAGCTGGCCTCCGACATCGACCGTATCGTCCTGGGTCATGAGTACATACTGGGTATCCACGATCTGGTCTATCATGACTACGGCCCCGGAAGGGCCATGATGTCCCTCCACGCCGAGGTGCCCGCCAACGCCAATCTGCTGGAGGTCCATGATGTTATCGACCACATCGAACGGGAGCTGAAGGCCAAGCACCACATCGAGACCTGCATCCATATGGACCCGGTGGTCCGGGACGGGCGGACCGAGGCCCTGCGGCTCCAGACCGCCGAGCTGGCCCGGGGGATCGACCCCGTCCTCACCATCCACGACTTCCGGGTCACCGCCGGGCCCATCCACACCAATGTCCTCTTCGACGTGGTGGTGCCCTACGGCTTCCGCCTGTCTGACGAGGAGGTCCGGGGGACCCTGTCCCTGGAGCTGAAAAAGCTCTCCGACCGCTATTTCCCGGTGATTCAGGTGGACCACTCCTATGTGGAGGGCCCAAAAGCGCCGTAATTCACAGATTATTCACCCAAGCGTTTCCATTTGCGATATAATAGAGGTAATACCGTATCAGGGCCGCGCCCTGAAAACAGACGATACGCGATTGTCGGATATTGGAAAATGAGGTGCCGTTGTTATGTCAAAAAAAGTCCTGATCGTGGAGGACGACGCCAACATCGCCGAGCTGCTCCATCTCTATCTTGAGAAGGAGGGCTTCGAGTCCCAGGTAGCCAAGGACGGCGGGAAGGGCATCGAGCTCTTCCGGGCCTTCCAGCCCGACCTGGTGCTGCTGGACATCATGCTGCCCATCATGGACGGCTGGTCCGTGCTGAAAAAAATCCGGGAGGGCGACCGCACTCCGGTCATCATGCTCACCGCCAAGGGGGAGACCGAGGACAAGGTCTCCGGCCTGGAACAGGGAGCGGACGACTACATCGTCAAGCCCTTCGAGATGAAGGAGGTGCTGGCCCGCATCCGGGCGGTGCTCCGCCGCAGCGGCGCGGAGGAGGAGCCGGGGGAGAAAAAGCTGTCCTTTGACAAGCTGGTCATCAACCTGGATTCCTATGAGCTGCTGGTGGACGGACAGCGGGTGGACACCCCGCCAAAGGAGCTGGAGCTGCTGTTCCACCTGGCCTCCTCCCCCAACCGGGTATTTACCCGGAACCAGCTGCTGGACGAGGTGTGGGGCTTCGACTACTTCGGCGACAGCCGCACGGTGGACGTGCACATCAAGCGCCTGCGGGAGAAGCTGGAGAACGTCAGCGACCAGTGGCGGCTGAAAACCGTCTGGGGCGTGGGCTATAAATTCGAGCTGGGCACGGCGGGGTAAGGCACGCCTTTTCTGCAGGGGCGGATATTATCCGCCCGTCCTGATTTGACTGTCTGCCGTACATGAGCGGATGATATCCGCCCCTACAGGCATTTCCGAAAAAGCGAGGTGATATCCCATGCGTTCCCTATACCGCCGGCAGCTGACCATGATGGTGAGCATCATGCTGGTGTCCTTTACCCTGCTGGCGGGGGCCTTCATGCTGCTGTCCTACCGCTATATCATCGGCGAGACCCGGGACTCGGTGGAGCGCAACGCGGGCTATGTCACCAGCTTCACCGCCTCCTATTACCGGACCTTCCTCTCGCTGGAGTTTCAGGATGACTTTTATCGCAACTATGTGGCCTCCATCGCCAGGATCTCCAACTCGGACATTATTGTGGCCGACCCCAAGGGCAAGATCATCTATAACACCGCCGAGGAGGAGCCCAAGGTCTCGGAGGGCAGCGTCCTGCCCGAGGCCCTGACCGCTCAGGTGCTCAACGAGGGCTCCTTCAACGGCATGACCACCCTGGGGGGGCTCTATGAGGACAAACGCTATCTGGCCGCTCTGCCCGTGGCCAACCAGCTGGGGCAGGTGACGGTGATTCAGGGGATGGTGCTGGTGGCGGCGGACGCCTCCAACCTGTCCGAGATGTGGACGGCTACCGCTACCATCTTTTTCTTCTCCGCCGTGGTGGTCTTTTTGATCTCCGTCATTGCCAGTACCCTCACCTCCGCCCACCAGACCCGGCCCCTGAACGAAATGGCCGAGGCGGCCCGGAAATTCGGCCAGGGGGAGTTCGACGTCCGGGTGGACGGCTATGAGGACCGCTGTGACGAGGTGGGCGCCCTGGCGGAGGCTTTTAACGCGATGGCAAGTTCTCTGGAGAAGGTGGAGAGCCAGCGCGCGGAATTTATCGCCAACGTCTCCCACGAGCTGAAAACCCCCATGACCACCATCGCCGGCTTTGCCGAGGGCATTCTGGACGGCACCATCCCCCCGGAGCGGGAGCGGGAGTCCCTGGAGATTGTTGTCTCCGAGACCCGCCGGCTCAGCCGCCTGGTGCGGCGGATGCTGGACCTCAGCCGGCTCAACGCCCTGGCGGAGAGCACCGTCACCGCTCAGGAGGCCTTCGACCTGACGGAGGTTATGTCTCAGGTGCTCATCAGCCTGGAGACCAAGATCACCGGGCGGCAGCTGGACGTGGACGTGAAGATGCCCGAGGACAAGCTGATGGTGTGGGGCGACCCGGACGCCGTCACCCAGGTGTGCTATAACCTGCTGGACAACGCCGCCAAATTCGCCGCCCCCGGCACCGCTATCACCATCCAGATCGTCAAAAAGGACGGCAAGGCCCAAACCACCATCCGCAATCTGGGGGCCACCATCCCCCCGGACGAGCTGCCCCTGCTGTTCGAGCGGTTCCACAAGGCGGACTACTCCCGCTCTATGGACCGGGAGGGCGTGGGCCTGGGGCTGTATATCGTTAAAACGATTCTGTGCAGCTTGAAGGAGAGCATCACCGTGAGCAGCGAGGACGGAGTGACCCAATTTCAGTTTACGCTGACGCTGGCGTAACAAAGGAGGTGCCGCGATGGACAACCAAAACGACGGCCTGTGGCGGGGCGGACCCTGGGAGCAGCCGTCCCCGGCGTTCCCTGACCCGCCCGCCGTCCGCGTCCCCAAGGGGGCCTATACCTCCCGGCGGCCTGTGCTGCGGGTGCGGCGGAGGCGGAAAAAATGGACCTGGTTCCTGGGACTGGGGGCGCTGATCGCGGCGGTCTGCCTGTCCATCCTGCTGCTGGACCGCCTGCTGGACCAGCGCCCCCTCCTCCAGGCCCCCTTCCCCTACATCGGGGAGGACTGGCAGTATGAGGATACCGGTCAGCAAAGCACCGACCCCCCCGACATCCCCCGGGCGGACACCGGCTCAGGGGTGACGGTCTCCCTTCTCCCCGTCCACGGGGAGGCGCTGGACTACGCCGGCATCTATGAGCGGACCGCCGCTTCCGCCGTGTCCATCGAGTCAAAGCACGCTGACGGCTACAGCTCGGGCACCGGAGTGGTCCTCACCCAGGACGGCTACCTCATCACCAACGCCCATGTGGTGGCCGGGGCCCAGTCGGTGCGGGTGATTCTCCACGACAACCGGGCACTGCCCGCCAGCCTGGTGGGCTTCGACGCGGTGGAGGACCTGGCCGTTTTGAAGGTGGAGGCCGAGGGGCTGGTTCCCGCCGAGTTTGGCGACTCCAACGCCCTGCGCATCGGCGAGCCGGTGGCCGCGCTGGGGGACTCCCTGGGCTACCGGGCCACCTTTACCGACGGCATCGTGTCCGCGCTGGACCGGGAGGTCCAGGTGGACGACACCAAAATGACCCTCATTCAAACCAGCGCCGCCATCAATTACGGCAACTCCGGCGGGCCGCTGTTCAACCAGTACGGCCAGGTGGTGGGCATCAACACGGTGAAGATTGTCAGCGAGGACGGCTCCGCCGAGGGGCTGGGCTTCGCCATCCCCTCCCGGCGGGTGAAGTACGTGGCCGACCGCCTCATTGCCGGGGAGGAGGTCCGGGCGGGCATCTTCGGCTTCATGGTCTACCGGACCCTGGCCGAGGGGGGCGGGCTGGAGCTGCAAAGCGTGGAGAGAAGCAGCGACGCCTGGGCCAAGGGCCTGCGGTCGGGAGACGTTCTCCTGGAGGCCAACGGCATCCCCATCACCGGCCTGGAGGTGCTGACCCGCCTCAAGCTGGACCTGGGCGCCGGCGACAGCGTGACCCTCACCTACCTGCGGAACGGGGAGCGCCATACTGTAGATGTGGAGCTGATTGAGCCATGATAAACACAACCCTCTGCTATATCCGCCGGGGGGAGGAGTATTTGATGCTCCACCGGATCAAGAAGGAAAACGACCTGAACCACGATAAATGGATTGGCATCGGCGGCAAGTTCGAGGACAAAGAGAGCCCCGAGGACTGTCTGCTTCGGGAGGTTTTGGAGGAAACCGGCCTCACCCTCACCGGCTACCGCTGCCGGGGCGTGGTCACCTTCGTCTCCGACCGCTGGGCCACCGAGTATATGCACCTCTTCACCGCCGACGGCTTTACCGGTACCCTCAAGGACTGCGACGAGGGCGTGCTGGAGTGGATTCCCAAGGAGCAGCTGTTGAAAATCCCCCACTGGGAGGGAGACGAAATTTTCCTCAACCTCATCTGGCAGGACGCCCCCTTCTTCTCCCTCAAGGTCTGCTACAAGGGCGACCGCCTCGTCCGCGCCGTCCTCAACGGTACCATTATTCGATGAACAAAGCGCTCTGAGCTCAGCTCAGAGCGCTTTTCTTTTCGGGCATAGTGGGGCGAAATTTCCATTAAATGTATGCAAACGTGCAATTTTTCACGGAGTTCCGCCCGGGGTGGAGGGCACGCAGGTCTCCGTAGGGGCGGATATGATCCGCCCGTCAGGTTTAGGCGGTGCACCGCGGCGGATGATATCCGCCCCTACAAGGGCACCCGTAGGGCGGGACGACCCGGCCCGCCGTCCACGGAGAGCGGGGTGCCCTCAAGAGGACGGCGCGCCGGGGTCGTCGCGCCCTACACCCAACGTCCCCCGCAGGGCAAAGCCTCCCTCCTAGAGGGAGGTGGCGCGGCGAAGCCGTGTCGGAGGGAGTCCTCCGGAGCACCGCCGCTCATACGGAATCCCCCCGCCGCTTCACGGCCCTCCCCCCTTTGGCAAGGGGGGCTTTCGCCTGCGGGCGGGGACGGAGGGTGACTCCCTCAGTCAGCTTCGCTGACAGCTCCCTCGGGGAGGGAGCCTTGTCTGCGCGGCGGGGACGGGGGGTTACATTACAAAAATTGGAGGTATTTTATGAATCGCACAAGCAGCTACAATCTCTGCCAATGGGAGGAAACGGACCGGGTGCGGCGCACCGACTTCAACGAGGACAACGTCAAAATCGACCAGGCGCTGGGGGCGCTGAGGGACGGGAAGGCGGAGGCGGCGGCATTGTCGGCGCTGTCGGTGGCGATGGCGGGGAAGGGCAACTGCCGCGTCGCCGCCGGGAGCTACACCGGCTCCGGGACCTTCGGCGAAAATTCTCCCAACACACTGACCTTTCCCTTCAAACCGCTGCTGGTGGTGATTTCCGCCAATAGTGGCGGCGGTATAGCGGTCCTGATTCCGGGGACGGAGGAGTACCGCTACATCACGGACCTGGTACACACCTGGAGTCTGACCTGGACCGGGAACAGCGTGTCCTGGTACATCAAACGGGTGAATTGGGCCAGCGGGAGCTCGGGTTCGCCCAGCGATTACTCCCAGATGAATGTGGGAAATATGGTCTACCGCTACGTGGTGTTCGGGAAGAACGACTGAAACAGGGGGAAACCCCCGGACAAAAGCCCGGGGGTTTCGCTCTTGATTTAACCAGTGTCACTTAGCGGCAGTCACGCCGGTCAGGTCGATAGTGTAGGTGTAGTCGGGAGTAAAGGTCCCTTCAAATGCGGCGCTTCCCGCAGACCCGCCAAGAGTTACGCCGGTGGAATCCAGCATGATCTCAACCGTGACAGTCGTACCCGCGAAGGCGAGGAAAGCAAACTGACGATTACTGGTGTAGTCTCTGGTGTTATTTGCCGTATACTGCTTCCCTTCGGTCTTGTTAATCCGCGCGTCGCTCTGATAGGGGAAGGTGTTCCATCCACTTTCATTGTAGGCCGCTGTGGTGACTCTGAACGCGTGGGGCTTATCGTTGTCGGTGCCGGGCAGGTTCAGGGCGATCACCATAAGTTCATTCCCACTCTTAAGGCTGTCCACAATATTAGCGGCAAATGCGCCCGTGGCCTCACTGGGAATTACGTTGGTCTTCTTGGTCCCTTCGATGGTGACGGTGGTGTTCGCGGGGGCCAGGCCAGTAATCTCAGTCACACTGGCGGCATCCGCGGCCTTCTCGTCGACCGTCTGCTGAACCGGCGCGGCGGTCTTCATGAGCCACAGGACCGCGATCTTGCTGTCGCTGCTGGAGGTGTGGATGGCGCAGACATTGTAGGTGCCCTCATCCAGGCTGGCGCTGTCTACGCTGGAGGGATCAATTACGTCCACGCTCTTGTCGGCCACGTCGACCACATAGACCTGGGCGTCGTCGGCCATGACATAGCCGCCCATGCCGGCTACGCTTACGGTGCCGCTCTTGTAGCTGAAATCGCTCTGGGCCTTGTTGGTTGCGAAGTCGTAGTCGTCATCGCTGTGGGTTGTGAGCGCGGCTCCCAGCACAGGGTAGCCGTCTTCATACTGTTCGATCTTGTACAGGCCGTTGGTCTTGCCGTTGGCGGCGGCGGCAAAGTCGGTGACCTTCTCGCCGTCCTTGATGGCGGTGTAGGTGTAGTAGGTCTTGTCCTTGTCGTCCTGGGCTTTGCCGTTGCCGGTGAAGATGTACACGTACTCAGAGGCGTCAACGGTGCTCACGCCCTTCTTGGCGGTGTAGGCGGCCAGGATGTAGTTGTTGCCGTCCGCGCTGTCAAGCAGGTAGTACACGTCCGCGTTCTTCACGGTGGGGGCGTTCTTCACGCCGGTGTACACGTCGGTCTTGGTGATGAAGATGGTGTCGTTAGTGGCGGTCTTTCCAATATTGGAGGAGCCGTTGATAATGGGCTGAACCTTGCCGCCGTCGATGTTCGCGCTGCTGTCATTGCCGGACTGAGCGGCCTTGCCCTGACGGCTGGAGGCGATGGCCTTCAGTTCATACTCGCCGCTGCTCTTTTTGCTGAACTCGAAGAACTGTTTCTCGCCCATCTTGCCGTCGCCAGTTACCAGACTGGTGTGATTGTCGGTGTCCTGCCAGCCAGTGACAGACTCATAGCTGGAGCCGGACGCTCCCTGGGTAGCGGCAACGGTGATGGTTTCCTCGGTGCCGTCCATGAAGATGACCTTGGCCAGCCAGTTGAAGCCGCTCTTGTCGGCCTCCTTCACGAAGAGGATGTCGTCCAGGGTGACCTCGTCGCTGTACTTCTCTACGCCGATGACATAGCCGTACTTGTCCAGATACAGGGTGTAGCTGGTCTTCTGGAGGTTGTAGCCGCTGCCGATGGCAGCGCCCTCGCCGAAGCCGGCGGCCTTATGGGCGCTGTATTCATACTTGGTGCCGCCGGCGGTGACGGTGTCGTTGTTCTTATAGGCGCTGACCTTCACGTCCTCTTCCAGAACGGCCAGCTCAGCGGTCTTGACCTCCAGCTTGCCGCTCTCGTTCTTCACGCCGGTGACCAGAATCAGGTCGTCCTTCTCGAACTCGGAGACGGCCACATCCTCATTGGCAATCTTGGAGTTGGTCAGAGTCACGCCGTAGGGCATAACGGACAGCTTCTCGTCCTTGGTGTTGTAGTCGGCGGTAGCGCGGACCAGGTAGGTGTTGATCTCAACGATGGAGACATTGCCGTCCTTGTCCTTAAAAGCCTGAATCAGCACACCGTTACCGCCCAGCTTGGTCTCGCTGGTGCGTGTAAGGGTGACATCGGCGGCTGGGACGCCGTCGGTGGTGCGGGTAGCGGTCGTCTGCTTGCCCAGACCCAGGTCCTTGTAGAGGTCCTTGACCTTGACTTCCTTGGTGTAGGTGGCGTCGGCCTCCTCAACAGCGGCAATGACCTCACTGCTGTTGTACAGCCACTTGGTGGCGGGACGGCCAAAGTCGTCAGCCTCATCGGTTTCCCGCTTCAGGTCACCGCGGTACAGGTACTCGCCCAGCTGGAGGTAGCCGTAGGTACCGTTGCCCTCGTCATCAATGGCGTCCTGCCAGCCGTAGTTGGTGGTGCGCAGATCATATCTGCGGGTGCCGCTGATGGTGGTGCCGTCGGGCAGGGTGATGTCCTGGCCGGTGCGCACGGTGGTGACCATAGTGGCCTGGATGGTGTTCAGAGCCAGCTGAGCCACGCCGTCGCGGTTCATAGCGGCGTTGCCCGCGCCGTTCAGGCCCACGAACAGGTTGATCTCGTTTGCCTTGGCGGCCACAGGCTGATCCCACTGTGCCGCGCCCTTGGACAGGTCCTCATAGCCCAGAGCCCGCAGCATCATAGCGGCGGCCTCGACGGCAGTCACGGTAGCGGTGCCGTCGTAGGTGGTCTCAGTGCGGCCGGCGATGATGCCGCTGTTGTAGCACGCGGCCACGTACTTGCTGGCCCAGTCGGGCACGTCAGTGAAGGGGTGGTTGCCCACATAGCTGTCGGCCTCGTAGGTGCCCAGGATCAGCTTTGCCATAATGACCGCCATCTCATTACGGGAGACGGAGTCGTCAGGCCGGAAGTTCCCGTTGTCGCCGACGATGACGCCGACGGCGCTGAGGACCTCAATGGCCTCGACGTGGTCCTGATCGTCCACGTCGGGGTAGCTCGCGGCGCTGGAGCCGACGACCATCATGCCCATGAGCATGACGGAGGCCAGAGCCAGGCTGAGAGCCCGTTTCAGGTTTCTCATTTGGATTTCCTCCTTTAAATTTTCGGTCCGCCCTGCCTGTTTAGATGGCGGCGGCCGGCCTTTCAGCCAGCCGCCAGTCACCCAGCCAGTGGAGCGGCCTTATGGCTTAACGCGGTCCGTTTCGGCCCCACCGTCAACCGTCTCCAGCCAACTTTTTTGCCGAAATTTTCTACGTTTTGCCCAAAAATTTGAGGCATTTTCAGCTTTTCCCAAACCTTAGACTTGTGTCACACCCCTGACGTAGGTCCTAAAAGTTGCGAAAACCGGAGGAAATCACAAAAAACAGGCCTCTAAACCTGTCAAAAAGTGAAGCTGGTAGACATTTGGTAGACATCCTAAAATATTCCAGTCCCCGCAATCCCTTGCGGCGCAAGGGTTCGACAGGGCTTTTTGGTAGACCATTGGTAGACATGGGGGGAAAAATACCCGAAAAAAAACAAGAAAAAGGGAATTGACAAATGGGGCGGGATGGGGTAAGATAGTACGAAATTACTATAAAAGCGATGACTGGGATAGTAAGCTTGTCTGGATGCGGAGAGAGGGCGCGGCTGGTGTAAGCGCCCGTGAAGGACCTTTTGCTGAACCTCACCCATGAGCAGTCTGGCTGAACCGGCGGAAGGCCGCAGTAGGCGGGAACGGTTTCCCTCCGTTACGGGGCAATGAGCGCATGGTCAAGGACCATGAATTTAGGTGGTACCACGGAGTATTCAGCTCCGTCCTATTCAGATAGGACGGAGCTGTTCTGTTTTTTGGAGGTGACGTTTCATGAATGGAGCGCAGGCGCTGATCGAGAGCTTGAAGCGGGAGGGCGTGGAGCATATCTTCGGCTACGCCGGAGCCACCATCTGCCCGGCGGTGGACGCGCTGAGGGAGGCACCTGAGATCGGCTACACCCTGGTGCGGACCGAACAGAACGCGGGGCACATGGCCTCGGGCTACGCCCGGGTGAGCGGCAAGGCGGGGGTGTGCATGGTGACCTCCGGCCCGGGGGCCACCAACCTGATTACCGGCATCGCCACCGCGTACATGGACTCCATCCCCATGGTGGCCATTACCGGCCAGGTGCCCAGCCACCTGCTGGGCCGGGATATCTTCCAGGAGGTGGATATCACCGGCGCGGTGGCCCCCTTCTCCAAGCACAGCTACCTGGTGAAGGACCCCAACCAGATTCCCCGTGTTGTCCGGGAGGCCTTCCACATCGCCTCCACCGGCCGGCCCGGGCCGGTTTTGATTGATATCCCCATTGACATTCAGGAGCAGACCCTGAAGTCCTTCGATTGGCCGGAGGAGGTCAGCATCCGGGGTTATAAGCCCAGCGTGAAGGGCAACGATTTGCAGATCAAGCGGGTGGCAGAGGCCATCGGCAGGGCCAGACAGCCCATCATCTGCGCCGGGGGCGGCGTGTGGCTGGCTGACGCCCAGGAGGAGCTGCTGGAGCTGGCGGAGGGGACAGGCATCCCGGTGGTGAAAACCATGATGGGCATCTCCCTGATGCCCACCCGTCACCCCCTGAATATGGGGATGATCGGGGCTCACGGCAACCACTGCGCCAACAAGGCCCTGGCCAAGTCCGACCTGCTGATTATGGTGGGCACCCGGGCGGCCGACCGGGCTATTGTCCAGCCCGACGAGATTCAGCGGCGGATGGCCACCATCCACATCGACGTGGACCCGGCGGAGATTGGGAAAAATATGCAGGCCGCCGTCCCCCTGGTGGGGGATGTGAAGGTGATCCTGCGGCAGCTGCTGGATTTGGGAATTACTGCCCCGGACTGCGCCCAGTGGCGGGACCAGCTGGCCGACTACCGGAAAGCGGAGCTGAGCCGTCAGTTTCCCAGCCGCCCCGGCTCTGTCTTTCCCGGCACCGTTATGCGGAGGCTGGGGGACAAGCTGGCCGACGACGCGGTGGTCTGCGCCGATGTGGGACAGAACCAAATCTTTACCTGTAAATACCTGCCCCAGAAGCACGGCCGCCTCCTCACCAGCGGTGGCCTGGGCACCATGGGCTACGCTCTGCCCGCCGGGGTGGGGGTGAAGGTGGCCCAGCCTGAGCGGCAGACCGTGGTCATCTGCGGCGACGGCTCCTTCCAGATGGCGATGAACGAGCTGGCCGCTGTCAAATACGCGGGCATGGACCTGAAAATTGTCCTCTTCCGGAACAACACCCTGGGGCTGGTCCATCAGATTCAGAGCCGGGCCCCCTACCACGGCCCCTTCGGGGTCAGCCTGGACGGCTCCCCCGACTTCGAGACCATCGCCGCCGCCTACGGCATCCCCTGTGTCACAGTGAGCGAGGAGGAGGACCTGGACGCTTCCATCGACCGCTTCCTGTCTGAGGCGGGACCCTGCCTGCTGATTTGTGAAGTCCACCCCGACGCAGCCACCACTGATTAAAGGAGGGAGAAGATGAAACAGACCATTTCCGTGCTGGTGGAGAACCAGGCCGGCGTGCTCAACCGCATTACCGGGCTGTTTTCCCGCCGGGCGTTCAACATCGACTCCCTGGCCGTGGGCGTCACCGACGACCCCACTATCTCCCGGATCACCATCATCGTGGACAGCGGCAACAGTGTGGTGGAGCAGGTGGAGAAGCAGCTGAACAAGCTGGTGGAGGTCATTAAGGTGCGCACCATCCCTGAGGACAAAAAAATTGGCCGGGAGCTGGTGCTCCTCAAGGTGAACGCCACAAACAAGACCCGGCAGGATATTATGACCATCTGCGACATCATGGGGGCCAAGGTGGACGATATCTCCCCTAACTCCCTCACCCTGGAGCTGTCCGACACCCCCGACCGCATCGACACCTTTGAGGCCATGCTCCGGCCCTTCTCCATCCTGGAGGTGGTCCGCACCGGCGTGATCGCCCTGCAAAAGGGCGGGGGAAAGATTTAGCCCTTGAGCGAGATCATGAAACGCTGGTGGAAAAGCCCACGGGAAATCGTAATCAGAGAAAAGGTCTACCACTGGTCCCTGGTGGACCGGCCCCAATACCGGGAGCTGCGGGTCTACCGGGAAAAGGAGAAACAACCGGCCCTTTGCCTGCGGCTGACCTGGCCGGAGTGCTGGGCCATTGACCTGTTCCGGCCCAAGACGGCGGCCTATGTCATCGGCTGGTATGAGGGAACCGGGCGCGGAGGATCCAACCCCATTTACCTGCAAAAGGAGCCGGAGCTGCTCCAGGGACTGCTGGATCTGTTTTTCCTCCCGGGGGAGCAGGAGCAGCGGGAGTGGTTTCTGGAGCGGATCAAAATGGACGGCCCGCCGCCCTGTAAATGGGAATGCTGATTTAGGACAAGGAGAAGCCGCTATGAGTGAGAAACGATATCAGATTTCCCCCATCGAGCTGGTCCAGTGGGCGGAGCCGTTGTTCGGGGACGAGGAATCCCCCGCCCAAGGTATATCCCAGGAGCTGGTCGCCTCCTATGAGGCAGCGGCGGGCTTCCGGCTCCCCGCCTCCCTGCGAGACTATCTGCTGACCTGCGGCCGGGCCAGCCTAAACGATATGCTTCACCCTATGCATATCCCGGACAAGGACGCCAAGCCCTTTGGCGGACATTTGACCTTCTCTCACGATTATATCGAGGATGCCATGCTGGATTTCAGAAGGCACAACGAGACCGGAAATGAGGAACAGGAGCGGCTGTGGGCGCTGCCCAAAGAGCGGTGGGAAGAATTGCTGGATAACTTTCTGCTGTTCTGGCGGGAGAACCAGGGCTGTTGGTATGCGGGCATCCGGAAGCAGGACCTGGACCAGCCTGACCCGCCGGTGTACTTCAACGACCAAGACACCATGTACCACTGGGCGCCCTTTGCAAATTCGATACATTCCTTCCTTCTGTCCACCATCCTGGAAAACCTGGAGGAAGAGACCGGCTCGGACGAGATCGAGGACCCCGCCAAAATACAAGAGGTCCTGTCCCAGGGCGGCGTGGATTTCCAACGCTTGTGTGAGCCCTACCCCTTCCCCGGCGGACGCTTCTGCCACACCTGCCTGGACACCGGGACCAATACACTCTATGTCTATGGCGAAGAGGCGGAGAACCGCCCTGCCTATTTGAAGGTGATAAAACCCTGGGAAGAGGATTAAGGGAGGCATTTTTATGAGCTGTCTTGGCGGCTTTCGGGCCATTACAAAGGAGGAGCTGGACAGGCTGCGCTCGGTTCCCCGGGCGGACCGGGTGCCGGACTACCTGGACGAGATGGAGATGGTGGACTCCTGCGACCTGGACAAGGCCTGGGACGCCATCCACCGGGCCCTGACCAACGGAAAGCTGGAGTTCGGCGGCAAAAATCCGCCCGGCTGCTGGGTGATCCTGGGCGGCGAGGCCCTCCGGGGCGACCGGGAGGGGGAGGAGGACTATATCGTCACCTGCAAGAACCCCCATCAGGCCAAGCGGATCTACCAGTTCCTCCAAGAGCTGACGGAGGAAGCATTCTGCAAACTATACTTTGCCATCGACCCCGAGGAGTACGGCTTTGAGCTGAGCGAGGAAGATTTTGAATACACCTGGTATTATCTGTCGGATTCGATTCCCTTCTGGAAAAACGCGGCGGAAAAACAGCTTTGGGTCCTGTTTGACGTAGATCAATAGAGAAAACTGACAGTTTTGCACCAAAAAGGCTCCTTTCAAAAGGAGGTTTGCCCCTGCGGGGGATGAAAGAATCAGCGAAAAGAGGCGAAACTATGAAAATCAGAGCGACCGCGGCCATCATGGAGTGCCTGCTGGAGCAGGAGGTGGACACCGTCTTTGGATATCCCGGCGGGACCATCCTGAATCTCTATGACGAACTGTATAACTACAAGGACAAAATTCACCACGTATTGACGGCCCATGAGCAGGGGGCCTCCCACGCCGCCGACGGCTACGCCCGGTCCACCGGCAAGGTGGGGGTGTGCTTCGCCACCAGCGGCCCCGGGGCGACCAACCTGGTCACCGGCATCGCCACCGCCTACATGGACTCCTCCCCCATCGTCTTCATCACCTGCAACGTGACCGAGCAGACCCTGGGCAAGGACGCCTTCCAGGAGGTGGACATCACCGGCATCGCCATGCCCATCACCAAGGCCACCTATCTGGTCCGGGAGGCCCAGACCATCCCCGACGTGATGCGTCAGGCCTTCGCCGTGGCGGCCACGGGGCGGCCCGGTCCGGTGGTAATTGACTTTTTGAAAAACGTCACTTTCCCCAGCGTGGAGATCGACTATGAGTTTGTCCCCTGGACCGAGAACCGGAAGTGCGGGAGCCTGAAGTCCCTGGCCGGCAGCCACGACCTGAAGGCCCCCGAGCCCGACATCGGGGACATCAACACCCTGGTGGACATGATCGCCCAGGCGGAGCGGCCCCTTCTCATCTGCGGCGGCGGCGTGGTCCGGGGGCGGGCGGACGCGGAGTTTAAGGAGTTCGCCGAGAAGCTGGACGCCCCGGTAGCCATTACCGTCATGGGCGGGGGCGGCTTCCCCGGCGGGCACCCCCTCACCACCGGCATGATTGGGATGCACGGCTCCCAGGCCAGCAACGTGGCCTGCAACGAGTGCGATTTGTTGATTGCCGTGGGCTGCCGGTTCTCCGACCGGGTAGCCCTCCAGCCCGACACCTTCGCCAGCCAGGCGAAAATTGTCCACATCGACATTGACCGGTCGGAGATTGACAAGAACGTCCTCACCGACCACCACATCATCGGCTCGGCCAAGCGGGTGCTGGCTCTGCTGAACGAGCGCCTGCCCCAGTACAGCCACCCGGATTGGAAGGAGCACATCCTCCCCCTGAGGGAGCCCTCCGTCCCCCGGCAGAGCGAGGCCCTCACCCCCAAGCAGGTGCTGGAAACCATCCGCAAATTGGCCCCCCAGGACACCATCGTGGCCACCGACGTGGGCCAGCATCAGATGTGGTCCATCCAGCACTTCCACTTTGACTACCCAGGCCAGCTCCTCACCTCGGGCGGCTTCGGCACCATGGGCTTCGGCCTGGGGGCGGCCATCGGGGCCAAGGTGGGCAATCCGGACAAGGTGGTGGTCCACACCACCGGCGACGGCTGCTTCCGCATGAACTGCCATGAGCTGGCCACCGTGGAGCACTATCACCTGCCCATCATCACCGTGGTGTTCAACAACGGCACCCTGGGCATGGTCCGCCAGTGGCAGCACCTGATCTATCAGGAGCGCTACTCCGAGACCACCCTGGACCGGGGACCCGACTTTGTCAAGCTGGCCGAGGCCTACGGCCTCAAGGGCTTCCGGGCCACCACCATGGCGGAGATGGAGGAGGCGTTCCAGAGCGCGCTGGAGGCGGGCCGCGGGTGCGTCATTGACTGCGTGCTGGATATGGACGAGATGGTCCGGCCCATGGTGGCGGGCGGGGCCCACATCACTGATTTTTTACTGAAATAAGGGGGCGGACAGGATGAAGCGTGAATTTGACACCAAGAAGAAGGAATACACCCTGTCTATCCTGGTTCAGGATATACCAGGCGTATTGAGCCAGGTGGCCCGCCTCTTCTCCCGGAAGGGGTACAACATTGAGTCCATCGTCTCCGGCGAGACCGACCGGCCCCACGTCACCCGGATCACCATCGTCCTGCTGGCCGACGAGCTGATGATCAACCAGATCGCCGACCAGTGCCGCAAGCTCATCCCTGTACTGGCGGTGAAGATCCTGGACGAGGGCACCTCCATCCAGCGGGAGTTCTCCCTCATCAAGGTCCGGGCCGCTGACCGCAATGCCCGGGACGAGGTCATCCAGATGGCTAACATCTTCCGGGCCAACATCATCGACGTGAGCCGGGAGACCCTCACCGTGGCGATCTTCGGGGACAAGGAAAAGACTGCGGCGCTCACCGGAATGCTGGCGGACTTCGGCATTCTGGAAATCGCGAAAACGGGTACCATCGCCATCGAAAGAGGGCGCAGCACCATATACGACGACAACAAATTGAAGGAGGAATATAACTATGGCAAAAATGTATTATGAGAAGGACTGTGACATCAACTATCTGGATGGCAAGAAGATCACCATCATCGGCTACGGCTCCCAGGGCCACGCCCACGCCATGAACCTGAAGGACTCCGGCTGCGACGTGTGCGTCGGCCTGCGGGAGGGCTCCAAGAACTGGACCGCCGCCGAGAAGGCCGGTCTGAAGGTCAAGACCGTGGCCGAGGCCGCCAAGTGGGGCGACATCGTGATGATCCTCATCAACGACGAGGTCCAGGCCGACGTCTATAAGAAGGACATCGCCCCCAATCTGGAGGCGGGCAATATGCTCATGTTCGCCCACGGCTTCAACATCCACTTCAAGCAGATCGTGCCCCCCGCCGGGGTAGACGTATCCATGATCGCCCCCAAGGGTCCCGGTCACACCGTCCGATCCCAGTACGTGGCGGGCAAGGGCGTGCCCTGCCTCATCGCCGTGGAGCAGAACGCCACCGGCGACGCCTATAAGCTGGCTCTGGCCTACGCCGCCGGCATCGGCGGAGCCCGGGGCGGCGTGATGGAGACCACCTTCCAGGACGAGACCGAAACCGACCTCTTCGGCGAGCAGGCCGTCCTCTGCGGCGGTGTGGTGGAGCTGATGAAGCTGGGCTTCGAGACCCTGGTGGAGGCGGGCTACGCCCCCGAGAACGCCTACTTCGAGTGCATCCATGAGATGAAGCTCATCATCGACCTGATCAACAAGGGCGGTGTGGCTATGATGAACTACTCCATCTCCGACACCGCCGAGTACGGCGAGTACGTCTCCGGCCCCCGCATCCTGCCCTATGAGGAGACCAAGAAGAACATGAAGGCTGTCCTCACCGACATCCAGGACGGCGTGTTCGCCGGGAAGTGGATCGCCGAGAACAAGAACGGCCGCACCTTCTTCAACGCCAAGCGGGCCCAGCTGGCCAAACACCAGATGGAGACCGTGGGCGCCGAGTTGCGCAAGAACATGCTTTGGGGCGACGACACCGACCCCGATACCGCGTCCAACTGAATATCTCGGAAACGAACAGGAGCGCCCCGCTGGGGCGCTCCTGTTTTATGGCAGCTTATGATCTATGACCCGCTCCGGCAGATCCTTATTTTATTTGAAAGCATGATAAGTGTCTTCACTTTCAAAGAGTTCCACGTGGATGTTGTACATTAGGCCGCCGCCGGCAAAGGGACTCCAGTCCTGGATGGGCGCCGAGGCCCTGACCTGGCAGTAGCCACCAGTGAGGGTCCCCTCCCAGAGGGTGGTCTTGTCCAGCGGAAGCTCCTCCTTCGCGCAGGCCTGGAAGATCTCCTCCTCATCCTCAAACCCGCCGTACAGCCGTGCGGACAGCATGAGCAGATCCTTCCATTCCTCCCAGCTGTGAGGCTCCTCAAGGGGCCATTGGAGCTGCGTGTGAGAAATCATAAGGACGGTGTCCAGATAGCGGCCCAGCTCCTCGGTTTGGGCGGAAGTGATGAAGACCGTGTTGAACTCTTGTCCACTTTCAGGCCGACGCAGGCTGTACACAGTTTTTATATCTGTCTGCCCCTCCTGCTCGTCCTGGCCGAAGGTCCAGTCCAACCCTTGCGCTGTCACCGCCGTGGTAACGGTTTCCTCTGAAAGGGGAAATTCCGACTTGGGCAGGACCTCCCGCTTTTGGCAGGAGGACAGAAGCAGGGCCGGGACCAGAACTGCGCACGCCAACGATCTTGTATAAAACTTAGACAGCATCATGATCACCTCTATATATTACCAGGGGTATTTTTCATAAGCTTTTTTAAATGTGGATTTTATTTCATGAAGGTCATCGCCATTTTCTATTGAATTCTTATTCCACGCCTCATAATAGCTGAAAATATCTTCCGCGAGATGACACTCAATCTTGAAGAAATGTTCGTCATGTACAATTTCATATCCACAGCTACGGCACCGCTCAAGATAGTGATAGTGAAAAACACCGACAATGTCACTACTAAGCCATGATCCAACTGGACATTCCTCCGCAAAAGCATCTACTTCATCAACGCGGTATTCCGATCCGGTCCATGCAGCTTTGCCGCAAAGCGGGCATGCGATCCTGGACATGGGATGATTTCTGATGATAAAGGAGTATCGTTTGGTATTATCATACTCTGTTGATTTATAGAATGCATCAATATCGTCCATTGTATTTACTTCAATTGTGACCCTCTCAGGTTCAGACTCTGCTGCAAAAGCGGGGATCATCAAAGAAAAACTCAGAGCCAGACAAAGAACCACAGAAATGATTTTTTCATTTTGTTTTCCTTTCATTATACGCGAATCATACGTTTCTGTCAATCTAATTCGTTAAAGAAAATCAATATCTTATCGTTCCCGTCACAGTAACGGCATAAGACTCGTTGTTGCGGATGGCCAGGGTAAACTGGCCGGTTTGACCGACGATAATCGACTTGTTGATGCTTCCACTGGTGGAGTTTAAGGAATAAAACAAGCCATTCGGTGCAATGTAGCCGAAGTCAACGCTGGCGGATTTGGGCGTGTAGGTACAGTCGTACTTTATTGTATCCCCTTTTGCGGCAGAAAACGACTGACCTACAGGGGTAATGCCGCCAGCAGAAATACTATGATTTAACTGCCCAACCACTCGAGGCATCACAATATCAGTGCTATAAGCTTCTACCGCAGTTGCCGGGATAAAGGAACAACTGAACACAAGCATACAGGCCAAAAGCGCAGAAATGAGCTGTTTGCGCCTCACAAAAAACCCCTCCTTTCAAAAATTATTCCAGAGGAAGCAGATCAATAGGTCCCAATATCGTTAAATCATCTATCACCTCACCTTCCAAAGCTGATTCTGGAACAGAGTCCTCGGGCTGTTCCCGGAAGAGAAACGCGCCAACGAGAACACCAGCTGCCAAAACCACAGCGGCCAGCAGGGCCAGCAGGCGGTAATTTCTGGGCCGGGGGACCTCCACGGGGACCTCGACAACCTGGATTTCCGGCGGCTTTTCCTCCGGCGGAACCCAGTCGTCCTTTAGAAAGGCGTCCACCGGTATTCCGAATACCTCGCTCAGCTTCGCCAGATTGTCGGCGGACGGATAGACTAAACCGTTTTCCCACTTGGAGACGGTCTGACGGGAGACCTCCATCAGCTCCGCCAGGGATTCCTGAGAGATGCCGTGTTCGGCTCTAATACTCCTGATTGTTTGCTTTGATTTCATTTTAGTGATCCTCCCCAGAAAAGGCTACCAACATTTGTTGTCATTGGCGGTTTTGGACATAAAAAGGGGAATGTAAACACAAGTTTACATCCTCGCAGCAGGCTGAAAATGATTAGAAAATATACCTCGATAATAGCAGTTGGCGCCATTCCTGTCAACATCGGAAAGCGGGCAGAAAAGGAGCGCCCCGGCTGGGGCGCTCCTGGTGATGGGTTCGATTCAGCGTTTATTCCTGCGCGCTGTTTTTTCCGGCGAAAACCAAAAAGCATAGATAGAGGCCCCACAGGAGGTACAGCCCAACTCCCGCAAGCATGATTCGCCCGGTCCACGGGGTCGTGTAAATTCGGTACAACAGGACCAGCGAGGCCAATATCCCCAAGGTCCCGTAGGCGGCCAGCCATGTGAAGGGACCGAAGGTCCGCTGTAAAATCTGGTAGTTGCGGTTTTGCGCCTGTTTTCTTGCCGGCCACTGTCCGTTGAACCAAAGCATGGTGTCACAAACCGCGATCACAAAGCAAAAGCCCGCACTGGCCGCGCTTCCGCGCCACAGATTGAATAAAGCTAAAGCCCAACACACGCAGACAGAAAACAATATGCCCCTATTTTTCATGTTGTCCACCCCTTTCTATAACTCGTCCAATTTCTTTCTGGAAGCAACACCTACTCATGGACACCTCCTATTGTGTTCAGGGTACATGCTGAATCATTTTGAAAATGCTAGCTAATAAGGCTATTGCAAACAAAATAACGAAAAAGAGCCATATTTTTTCTTTATTTTCTCGGTAGCGCTGATGAGAATATCCGACACCTAAAATAAAATACAGTACAACCCAGAACAGGTCTAATTTCTCAAAGCGCGCTAAGACTACATTTACAATGCCTACACCAATAAAACATACAAATATAATCTGCTTTCCCATAAAAGTAATCATTCCATCCTAGTATGTTTTAATCTTAACACTATCAAGCGCCCACCCGTACATGTAATATCCTCCACTATGTATATAGTGCTCAGTGTATACCATGTTTACAGTTATGTCAAAACCATTAATGCCATATATTAAGAGTACATCAACGATTACATCCAAGATAGCAGGGGCTAAGAGCAAACCTGATACAAGCGGCCCTGCTAATGATTCCCCAACAACTGTAGCCGCAATCTCGGCAATTCCCTTTTTAGCAAACCTTTCCACAATCATACCAGCTTTGCCTGGAATATCTGTGATAGCTTGTATTTGAGCATTATCAATTCTAAAAGAAAATGATGTTATATCTCCTACTTTAATAATTGGGATCAGGATACACACCATAAGCAGAAATATCTATACCATTTGGAACACACACAGTGACAGCAATTTCGTGTACAATTCCATCATCATCAATAATAGGAACAAAGATTTCCTTTGTAGTATATGAAAAAGGCTTAGACTCATTTTCCTCAATACTGTCACAATATGCAAATGCGGGAGCCATTAGTGAAAAGATCATGGACAAACAAAGAATAGCGGAAATAACTTTTTTCATTTTGTTCTCCTTTCATTATATGCGAATCATACGTTTCTGTCAATCTAATTCGTTAAAGAAAATCCTTATTTCGCTGTCCCTGTTATGGTAACAGGGCTCTCCGTTGCGGAAGGAGCGCCCGGTGGGGGGCGCTCCTTAATCTAAAATTTTGCTTATACCTTTCGGCTGCACATTGGGAAATTATCTTTTCATTGCACTTCTTCCAGTGTGGATGCCAACATACACACTACAGAACCGTACATGGGCTTTCCTGTGGTTTTAGTTGCAAATCCAAAGGTGTAAGTTCCAGCGCTCCATGCACTTGAGCTATAAATAATTTTGCTATCATGAGGGTCAACAGTAAATACCTTATTGCCAACATCAACACTGATAGCATAATCTCCAGTGTTCCGCACTGTCATGGTAAAAAATTTGTACTCCTTTGTAAAGGTGATCTGCTTTTGTAAAGAGGTGTTCTTATCGAGAACCGCTGTGAAGGATTCAGTCATCAAATAGGGGCTAGGAGCGTTGGGGTCAACGTCAACTATGCAGCTCTCATTTTCTCCGTTCACCTCGGACGCAAATGCATTAATGCCAATAGCAAAGAGAAGGCTCAGGGACAGAATGATGGACAACAATTTCTTCATTTTTTTCTCCTTTCATTATGTGAAGCTTACAATTCTGTTGAGTTGTTGCGCTAAAAAACAATCAATACCTCACCGTTCCCGTCACAATAACGGCATAAGACTCGTTGTTGCGGATGGCCAGCGTATACTGGCCGGTTTGAGAAATTTTAATCGACTTGTCGAAGCTTCCGCTGGTACAGTTTAGATGCTGGAAAACGCCGTTGGGGCTAACAATACCGAAGTCTATGCTAGCGGATTTTGGAGAATAGGTACAGTTAAACCCAACAGTATCACCTACGTCTAAATAGAACCAATCTTCTATGGCAACGATAGAGTTTGCCGAAATACTTTGATTGATCCGGTTAGAAACCCGAAGAATGGGAGCATTATCATCTGCGGTATCAATCGCGCCTACAGGAACTACGGAACAGCCTAACACCAAAACGCAGGCCAGCAGTAAAGACCAAAGTCGCTTGCGCCTCAAGAAATTCACCCCCTTCCTAATGCAAGTTACTCCAGGGGAAGTAAATCAATTCCCCCCATAGACGGGACATCTATCACCTCGCTCTCTAAAGTTGATTGTGAAACAGATTCTTCAGGGCGTTCCCGGAAGAGCAGCGTGCCAATCAGAACACCCGCCGCCAAAACCACAGCGGCCAGCAGGGCCAGCAGGCGGTAATTTCTGGGCCGGGGGACCTCCACGGGGACCTCAACCTTGATCTCCACCGGGACCTCGACAACCTGGATTTCCGGCGGCTTTTCCTCCGGCGGGACCCAATCATCCTTTAGAAAGGCCTCCGCCGGTATGCCGAATACCTCGCTCAGCTTTGCGACGCTGTCGGCAGAGGGCCGGCCCTGGCCGTTTTCCCACTTGGAGATGGTCTGACGGGAGACCTCCAGCAGCTCCGCCAGGGTCTCCTGAGAAATACCCCGTTCTGTTCTAATGCTCCTAATCGTCTGCTTTGCGTTCATTTTAGTGCTCCTCCCCCAAAAAGGCAACCATCACCTGTTGACATTGGCAATTCTATACAAAAACGGAAATGTAAACACAGGTTTACATCCGCCCGGCAGTCTTAAAATATATCTCAATGATAGCAGTGAGCGCTATGCCTGTCAACAGCGGAGGCGGGCAAAAAAAGAGCGCCCCCAGGGGGGCGCAAAATCAGCTGAGAAGAAGCTCCAGTTCCTCCAGGGCCATGCCCGGCTGGAGGGCCATACTGATGGCGTAACCGATCACCTTGGACAGGTCGTTAACCTGGCTGTCGATGTCCTTGGGGGTGACCAGCAGGCCGCCGTCTCCGTGGAGGTCGGGCAGCTCGTCAGTGCCCAGAAGGTCGGCGGCCAGGGTGGCCCCGTCCACCACGGTGGGCACGCCCACAGCGATGACGGGCACGCCCAGGGTGTCCCGGGTCAGGCCCATACGGTGGTTGCCCACGCCGGAGCCGGGGGTAATTCCGGTGTCGGCCAGCTGCACCGTTTTGCACAGCCGGGCCAGCGACCGGGAGGCCAGGGCGTCCACCGCGATGACGCAGGCGGGCCGGATTTTCTCGCATACCGCCCGCACCAGCTCGCCGCTCTCCACGCCGGTGGTGCCCATCACCTCCGCCGCCAGGGAGGCCACCGGGCGGAGGGCACCGAAGTGCTCCGGCATTTGCCGCACCAGATGCCGGGTGACCAGCACGTTCTGGTGGACCTTGGGGCCCACGGCGTCGGGGGTGATGGCCCGGTTGCCCAGCCCGGCCACCAGGACCAGCCCCTCCGGCGGGACGGGCTGGAGCAGAGCGGACAGCTCCGCCGCCGCCGCCTCAACGGCCCGGCGGAAGATGTCCTCCTCCCGGCGGGCCAGCCCCTCCAGGGTCAGGGTGACGTAACAGCCCGCCGGCTTGCCCAGGGCCTCCTCCCCCCGGCTGTCCAGCACCTTGACGGTGCTCACCGGGATGCCCTCCCGGGCGCTGTCCCAGGCCTCCACCCCGGGCAGGGCGGTCACCGCCCCTGTCCGTTCCTGCCAAAGCTCCCTGGCCTCCAGCGCCAGGTCGGTCCGCCGTACCAGCATACCGCCCGCCTCCTCCGTTCAACATGTTGTGAAATATGCCCAGATCCACCCTAGCTTTTGCGGCTTTGAAAAAACTATCCAGGGAAACGAATTTTTTTGAAAAAACAGTTGATTTTTCTGCCGGAGGGTGGTACAATACAAATCTGCATGGGTGTATTTTCATCCAAATAAGAGATTGAAAATCGGAGGAGGTGTTTGGTTTGCCGAATATTAAGTCTGCTAAGAAGCGCGTTCTGGTGTCTCAGGCCAAGGCCGCGCAGAACAAGGCCGCGAGGTCCGCGCTGAAGACCAACATTAAGAAGTTTGAGGCCGCGGTGGCCGAAGGCAACCGCAGCGAGGCCGATGCCGCTTACAAGGTGGCTGTCAAGGCGGTGGACAAGGCCGCTGCCCGGGGTCTGCTGCACCGCAATAATGCCGCCAACAAGAAGAGCAAGATGACCATCAAGCTGAGCAAGCTGGCTTGAGCATGAAGCGCGTTGAAAGCCGTCTGAGGAACAGACGGCTTTTTTCGTATTTATTTTCCGGAGCTGTGTGGTAGAATTGTAAAAATCGGCCCCTCTCTGAGGGAGGCTCAAAGGAGGCCCAGCCCATGAAAAAGCTCCTCTCGCTCCCGCCGGTCTCCTTTGGACTGGAGACGGCGGAGCTCTATCTGCGGGTGGGCGCGCCCCGGGCGGCGGCGGCGCTGTCCTACTTTCTGATTTTGACCCTGTTCCCCCTGTTGATGTTCGTCAACTACTTCATCGGCCTGTTTCACCTGGATTTGGAGAATCTTCTGGAATCGCTGGACCAGCTTCTGCCCGAGGGGGCGCTGCTGGTGATGCGGGACTATCTGGGCTATGTGGCGGACAGCCAGTCCGGGGCATTGCTGCTGGCCGGCCTGTTTACCATCCTGATCTCCGCCTCGGCGGGTCTGCGGACCCTGCTGGCGGTGCTGGACGAGCTCCACGGCAGACAGAACGTCCATACCCTCCGGCGGGTGGTCCTCAGCGTGCTGCTGTCGGTTCTGTTTTTGCTCACCATCTACCTGTCAGTGGTGGTCATTTTCACCGGCGAGTGGTTCTTCTGGCTTCTGGAGGAAAACCTGCCCCGGCTGATTGCCGAGCACATCCCCCTGTCCGCCCTGTCCAGCCTGTGGCGGTGGACGCGCTACCTGCTTCTGTTCTGCTTTGTGCTTCTGCTGGTGCTCATCGTCTACCGGGCGGGCACCCCCAGGCGGGCGATGCGCTCCCGGGTGGTGGTGCTCTCCTCCCTGCTGGCCGCTCTGGCGATTGTGGCCGCGTCGGTGCTGTTCTCCTGGTTTATCGGGATGTCTTCCCGCTACGCCCTGGTCTACGGCTCCCTGGCCTCCCTGATTATCCTCCTGGTCTGGCTCTACCTGTGCGGCAATATCCTCCTGATGGGCGCCGTGGTGGGCAGGGTGCTGGAAAACAGGCTGAAACGTTGAAAACAGCGCCAGTGTCCGGCGCTGTTTTTCTGCTTATTATTCGCTGTAGGGCTTATCTGTTTCGATGAACATACCTTGTTCCTGGCTCCAGCCCACATAGAAGTTCAGGGCCTTGCCCAGGTCGCGGAGCTTGAAGTAGTTATTGCCGCCGATCTTATAGACCTCGGCCTCCACCTTCTGGCCGTTGACGTAGATCGCGTCGCTGCTGGCCTCTGCGGTCTCCTGACCGGCGGGCGGGCCCGCCAAGTCGCCGTCCAGCTTGGTATAGCCCTGGCCGGTGGTGGCGGTGACGGATTTTTTCTCGTTGTCGTAGCCCACGGAGAACTGCTTCTCGGTGCCGTTCAGGATCGCCGCAAGGTCGCGGATTTTGAAGTAGTTGCTGTCGCCGATCTTGTACACGGTGGGGTTCTGGAGCACGCCGTCAGAGGTCAGCTTGTCGTTGGTGGGGTTGGCGGTGGCGGTTCCGGACGGCGTGGTGGGTGTGGTGGGTTCGGTAGGAGTACTAGGCGTGGCCGGGGCGGTCCAGCCGGAGGATTTCAGGTAGCTGTAACCAGCCGTATCCTGCACCCTATAAATACCGGACCCCTTTGTTTGCTGTCCATTTGCGTCTATACTTGTAACGTCAAACACCCAGCTATATTTGCAGGGCACGATCTCCGTTCCGTCAGTGTTCACAAAGCCCCACTTATTCTCAAAGTTACTCACTGGGGCCACGCCGCCGGAGAAATCCTTGACTTCGGCGTACTTGCAGGGCACAATCTCCTTGCCGGTAGCGTCCACAAAGCCGGACCTGCTCCTGCCGGACTCGTAGCTCGAAATTTTAAAACAGCCGTTGCCGGCGTTGCTGGGCTTTTTGTCCTTGTCTATTGTTCCGGTCACATTGCCCGCTTTGTCGATAATGTTCCAAGGGCCATCATACTGGGCCTGTACCAAGGCGTAGCCGTCGCGGAAGTCCTCAGCGCTGCTATACTGGCAGGGGACAACCAGGACGCCGTTCTCATTGAGAAATCCATATTTTCCCATACCACTGGACTTCGCTTGTACCCTTGCCATGCCGTCGGTAAATCCATCCATCTGAGTAGAAAAGCCATCGCTTACCACCTGTCCGGCTCTGTTGATAAACGCACCCTCGACGGTGTAGCCGCGGTCATCCAGTTTCCCCACCAAGAAGCCCACCGGGGTGACGTAATCTATCCAACCATCCTTATTATCACGAATAAATCGGTATTGCTGGGGAAGCAGGTCCTTGCCCGTCGTGTCAATGAGCGTCCAGCGGTTGCCCAGCTTCACCGGCGCGACACCATTGTAAAAATAGCCCGCCTCGGTAAACTGATAGGGGATGGCAAGCTTGCCCGTCTTGTCCATATAACCCCAGTAGGCGTTAGCGGAGTCGTAGACTAAAGCCAGCCCATCGTGGAAATCCCCTGTCTTTTCATCATACTCAAAGGGGAGCACCGTCTTGCCCGACTTGTCTATATAGCCGTATGCTTTTTCCGACAATGAGTACATCTTACAAAGGCCATCCGAGAACGAGTTGACACGTGAAAAATCAATTTCACCAGAACCAAGACTGAAAAGCTCACGACCGTTTGTGTCCATACCAAATATTTCCCCGTCCTTTCGCACCAGAGCGATGCCCTCATGGAAGTTCCGTGAATACAAACCGTTATAGTAAATATCAGGTTCCACGATGATCTTGCCCGTTGTGTCAAAGGCGCCGGCATAACCTCCCCCATTCCAGATGATTCCCTCAGAATAAACTATCAATGAATCCGAATGTCTACCGGCAAGATACTTTTCGGTCTCCGGCGAAATGATCTCCGTCAAGGTGGCTCCCGCCGCTGAAGCCGGGACGGCCATCAGGCCCAGGCACGTCGCCAGAGCCAGCGCTAGGGATAATGCTTTTTTTCTCATTTTGTTTGCTCCTTTTACATAAATTCGAGGAGAAATCCCGGCGGTACTTCCCCCCGGAGGGCTTTGAAAAACCGGCCCTCCAGGGCTTTTCCCGCCGAGACAAACAAAAGCGGCGCAGGATAAATAATCCCACACCGCATATGATCAACACAACCCCACAAACCGCCCCTTGTAAATGGGCGGTTTTTCCGATATAATTAGGGATGGCGCAGCATAGCTGTTGTGTGGGAGGACCCTTCTCCCGCATAGGGGCGCGGGGTGTTGCGACCACCCCACGTCCTGCCTTTATTTGCCTCGTGAGCTTACTATAACACAGTTTTCGGGAAGATTCAAGGTATTTTTTACGGCCCGCCGGGAAACCGGCGGGCCGTGATGTATTATTTCTGTTTCGCGAAGAAGGCGTCGATTTTGCCCTTGATCTGATCGGGCTTGAGGTATTTGAGCAAATAGCCCGCCGGCTTCATGGACAGCAGGTCCCGGACCAGCTCCGGGTCGTCCCGCCCGGTGAGGAAAATGACGGGGATGCTGGCGAAGGACTTGTCAAACCGGAGCATTTCCAGGGTCTGCTTGCCGTCCACCACCGGCATCTCGTAGTCCAGCAGCACCAGGTCGGGCCGGTTCAGCGTGATGGTCCGGATCGCGGCCACGCCGGACTCGGCCTGGGCGACCTCATACTCGGGCTCCAGCAGCTGCTTGATGCTGTGGCGGATGGTCATGGAGTCGTCCACCACCAGGACCTTCTTCTTGTGCTCCCGCTCCTCCTGGGCCGCCTGTTGGGCCCGGGTGGCTAAGTAGCGCTCCACCTCCGTCAAGGCGTTTTCCGCCTCGATGGGGGTGCCCACGCCCTTCTCCAGAAGGTGGGGGGCAATGGCGACGTAGGCGAAGTAGCCGGCGCCGCCGGTGTTGAGCAAAAGGCTGATCTGCGGCTTCTCCCGCTTGAACACCCGCTGGAACTGCTCATAGGTGAGCAGATTTTCCTCCTTCAGCTCATAGGTCTTTACATCCGGAAGGTACTCCATCACCCGGCCCGCGAATTGCTGGGCGGTATACCGGGCGGCGTTAATGAGCATGTTGTCCAGCTTGCCGGACAGCAGTCCCATCGCCCGGCCCACCGTGTTCAGCAGCAGCTTCTCCTCAAAGACCAGGATGATCTCCTGCATCTTCTTTACCTTGTTGTTGCCATAGACCAGGCGGTAGTACACGCCCTTGCCGAACTTTTCCCCGCCGTAGGTGTCGCTGATGACCTGGGACTCCAGGCGGAACATATCAAAGATCAGCCGGACGATGATCTTTTTCACGCTGGCCAGCTCCTCGCCGGGAAGGAGGTCCTTCCACACGCTGGTGCCCTTTCCCGTAATGGCCTGGTCCTCGGTCAGGGTGTGGCCGATCAGCCAGCCGGTGCACACTCCCAAAAAGTGCTCCACCGAGTCCGGGGAGTAGCCGCACCGCTCCAGCTCCAGCTCCAGGGCCGGCAGGGTGTTTTCCCGAAAGTTGTTGTGGATGCGCCTGTGCCGCTCCAGACCCTCATAGCCGATGGAGGCCATATACTCCTCCTCGTCGGCGAAGTGCTTCATGGTGTGGCCCTTGAAGAACTTTACGCCCTCCTGGCAGGTCCACTGGCTGTCCTTCTGCTCCTCCCGGAACCGGTACAGCTTGTTGATGATTTTGAAGAGCCGCTCATGCTCTCTGTCAATGGTGTCAACCCCGATGTTGTACTCCTCGCGCCACTCAAAACACGTGTCCATACATAATCCATCCTTTCCTCACCGGGTCTGGTTTTCTAAGCCTGTTCATTATACAACAAAGGCCCGCCGCTGTAAACGGTAAAACAAAAAATCCCGGTCTATTTCACAGAGAGAACGGACCGGGATTTTATCGCGGAAGGGAATCTACTCGGCGGAGATCATATAGTAGTAGATCGGCTGGCCGCCCGCCAAGAGGGTGACCTCGGCGTTGGGGCAGGCCTTGGCAAAGATCTCCTCCGCCCGCCGGGCCTGCTCCTCGGTGACATCCTCGCCGTAGAAGATGGAGATAAACTCAGCCTCCTGGCGGCCCTCCGACCGGGCCAGCCGCTCCAGCATAGCGGTCAGGTCCTGGTCGGTGCCGAAGAGCTGGTGCTCCACCAGGGCCAGATAGTCCCCCTGATGGATGGCGAAGCCGTCGAAATCGGAGTCCCGGGCGGCGTAGGTGATCTCACTGGTGCGGACGCTGGCAAAGCCGTCCGTCATAGCGGCGGTGTTGTCCTCCTCACTGGCGTCCGGATCGGCGGCCAGCATGGCGGAGATACCCTGGGGCACCGTCTTAGTGGGCAGGACCACCACCTTTTTGTCCTCGCACAGGGGAATGGTCTGCTCGGCGGCCATGATGATGTTCTTGTTGTTGGGCAGGACGTAGACAATCTCCGCCGGGGTGGCGTCGATGGCCTTGAGGATGTCCTGGGTGGAGGGGTTCATGGTCTGACCGCCCCCCACCAGGCTGTCCACTCCCAGGTCCCGGAAGACGGCCTCCAGCCCCGCTCCGGCGCAGACGGCCACATAGCCGAACCTCTTCTCCGGGGCGGCGTGAACGGGAGCGGCGGGAGCGGAGTTCTCCAGCTCGGCCTCGATGGCGTCCAGGTCGTCGGTGCTCTGGACGTGCTTGCCGGCGGCCAGATCCTCGGCCTGGGTACGCATGTTCTCGATCTTTGCCAGCTCCAGCACACCGTACTTCTGGGCCTCGTTCAGGGCGGAGCCGGGAGTGTTGGTGTGGACGTGGACCTTAAAGGCCTCGTCGTCCTCGCCGATGACCAGACTGTCGCCGATGGAGTTGAGGTATTTCCGGAAGGGCTCCAGGTCGGCGTCCTCCTTGAATTTGCGGACCACAAACACCGTGTCGAAGGCGAAGGTGATATCCTCCACGTTGACGGCCTCGAAGTCGGCCTTGTCCGCCGGAGCATCGCTGTCCTCCCCGATTTCAGGCATGGGCAGGCCCCGGACCTCATCCAGCATACCCTGGAGGATGACCAGGAAGCCCTTGCCGCCGGCGTCCACCACCCCGGCCTTTTTCAGCACCGGGTTCTGGTCCACGGTGTGGGCCAGCGCCTCCTGGCCCTCCTGAATGGCGGCCTCCAGCACGCCCTCGAAGGTGTCGTCCTCCCGGGCGTGTCCGGCGGCCCGGGCGGCGGCCATGCGGGAGACGGTGAGGATGGTGCCCTCGGCGGGCTTCATAACCGCCTTGTAGGCGGCGGCCACGCCAAAGTCCAGGGCGATGGCCAGATCCCGGCCGTCCATGGTCTCCTTCTCCTTGACGGCCTTGGAGAAGCCCCGGAACAGCAGGGACAGGATCACGCCGGAGTTGCCCCGGGCCCCCCGGAGCAGGGCGGAGGCCGTGCCCCCGGCGGCCTGGCCCACGGTGTCGTACTGCTTTTTCCGCATCTCGGCGGCGGCGGCTCCGATGGTGAAGGTCATGTTGGTGCCGGTGTCTCCGTCGGGGACAGGGAACACGTTCAGGTCGTTGATAGGCTGCTTCTGGGCGCTGATGGCGGCGTGAGCGTGAATCATCATCCGCTGAAATACCGCCGCGTCGATCATTTTTACCATATTCGGCATATTCCTTTCCGCGAATGATTTAGAATCGCATGGAGTCTACGCACACGTCCACCGAGGCGACCTCCACTCCGGTGGTCCTGCTGACCACATAGCGCACCTCGCTCATGATGGACCGGCATACGGCCATGAGGTTGACCCCGTTCTCCACGATGATGTGCAGCTCGATGGAGACAGTGGCGCCGGCGTTGTAGTACACCTTCACGCCCTTGGACATGGACTCCCGCTTCAGCAGGTGGACCAGCCCGTCGGTGGTGGAGCGGACCGCCATGCCCTTCACGCCGTAGCAGTTGGTGGCGGCGCTGCCGGTGACGGTGGTGAATACGTCGCTGCTGATGCGGATCTCGCCCAGCTCATTTTCCAGTTTCATAGGAAAGTACCTTCCTTTCAAAGAGGATAGGGTCGCTTATCATAATACAGTTTATATTGTATTCTATTTCACGGAAAAATACAAGCCCAAAGTTCACAGCGGGATGCCCGGTTTCGACTGTTAATTTCCAAAAACTGGAATATAATGGAGCTCCAACTGATACCAAGGAGGAGACCGGCATGACAGCCAAGAGCATTTACAGCAAATTAAGCGGCCTGCGACCCCAGGCAAAACCGGCCCAGCGGGCCAGACCCGTCGCCTCTGTGCTGGCACTGCTGGCCGAGGCGGGGATCCATCTGCTGCTGGGGGCGGTACTGGCGGGGGCGGTGCTTTTCGAGGGCTGCGCCCCCTTCGGGACGGCCTTTGTGGGGGCGGCGGGCTCCGGCCTGTACGGCGGGGCGGCGCTGGTGGGGGCCTGCTTCGGGTCGATGACGGGGCTGGAGTTCTCCGCCGGCCTGCGGTACTCCTCGGCGTCCATTTTGACCTTCGCGGTCCATTTCGCCTTCTATGACTGGAAGGTCCTCCGCCGGCCCTGGGCCATGCCTTTGGTGACGGCGGGGCTCACTGCGGCCACCGGGCTCATCGTCCGGGCCCAGGCGGGGTGGGATCTGGAGGGAGGGCTCCGTTTCGCCCTGGAGGTTCTGCTCACTCTGGGGGCGGTGTGGGCCTTCCAGGGGGCGCTGGCCCCCATGCGCCGGAAGGGGGACAGGCCCTCCGCCGCCGCCCGGCGGGTGGGACCGCTGGCCCTGGTGTGCGCCTGCCTGACGGCCATCGCCCCCCTGACCCTCTTCGGCATCCCCCTGCTGGGGGCGGCGGCGGTGGGGGCCTGCCTGCTCTGTCTGCGCCGTCCGGAGGAGTTCTTCGGCTGGCTGGGAGGGCGCGAGGCCCCCGAGACCACCGCCGACCCCCGGGCCCAGCGGGTGGCCCGTCAGCGGCTGGAACAGACCGCCAACGCCTTTCGGACTCTGTATGACTCCCTCCACTCCGCGTTCCGGCCCCCGGAGAACGACAACGACATCTCTGTGGTATTCGACCGGGCGGCCGGACGGCAGTGCCGGGGCTGCGCCCTCCGGGACCGGTGCTGGAAGACCGATTACAACACCACCTTCAACGCCCTCAACGACGCCACCCCCGCCATGGTGGAGCGGGGAAGGGCGGAGGCCGCCGACTTTCCCCGGCACTTCGCCGACCGCTGTATCCACTTCCCCGGCCTGCTGGCGGCGGTGAACGAGGAGCTCACCGCCCTGTTCTACCGCCGGCAGTACGACGCCCGCATTCGGGAGAGCCGGGCGGCGGTGTGCCGCCAGTACGCCCAGCTGTCCGACCTGCTGGGGGACGCCGCCGCCGAGCTGGGCCGGGAGCTGACCCCCGACGGCATCGGGAGCCGCCGCCTGCGCCAGCGGTTGTCCGAGCTGAAGCTGGACGTGCGGGCCTGCGTCTACCGGGACGGCCGGGGGCTGATGCGGGTGGAGGCCGAGGGAACGGACTGCGCCTCCCTGACCCGGCCCAGCCGCCTGAAGGACCTGTCGGCCACCCTGGGGGTCCCCCTGCGGGTGGAGCTGGAGGGGGACGGGGCGGTCTCCCTGCTCCAACAGGAGCCGCTGATGGCGGTGGCCGGGGTGGCCGCGCGGAAAAAATCCGGCGAGACGGTGAGCGGCGACGCGGGCACCTATTTTAAGCGCCATGACGGCAAGCTCTACCTCCTCCTGTGCGACGGCATGGGCAGCGGCCCCGACGCCAACCGGGAGAGCACCCTGGCCGTCCGCCTGCTGGAGCAGCTGCTCCAGGCCGGGGTGGACGCCAAACGGGCCCTGGCCACCCTGTCCTCCGCCCTGGCCCTCCGGGGGGAGGAGACTGGCGGGTTTACCACCGTGGACCTGCTGCAGCTGGACCTGTTCACCGGGGAGGGGGAGCTGTACAAGCTGGGGGCCGCCCCCACCTATGTGAAAAAGGGCGGGAACGTCCAGCGGCTCACCGGCAAATCCCTCCCCGCCGGTCTGGCCGAGGGCGGGACCGAGGCCCTGGACTGCTTTACCCTCCGTCTCTCCCCCGGCGACTGCGTGCTCATGGCCAGCGACGGCGTGGCCGACCGCCAGGAGGACGGCTGGCTCCGGGAACGCTTCGCCGCCTTCGACGGAGCCAGCCCCAAGGACCTGGCCCGGGAGCTGGTCACCCGCAACCTCAAAGCCGCAACTGACGACCGTACCGCCCTTGTCGTCCGCATCGACGACCGGGAATAAAAACGTCCCCGCCTCCAATCCGAGGCGGGGACGTCCTTTTTTGGGCGCAATTCGGCCCGACTTCCATTAAATGTATGCAAACGTGCAATTTTTCGCAGAGTTCCTCCAGGGGTGGAGGGGCGCTGGCCTCCGCAGGACAAAGCCTCCCTCTCCGAGGGAGGTGGCGCGGCGAAGCCGTGACGGAGGGAGTCCTCCGGAGGTTTGCGGGGGTGACTCCCTCAGTCAGCTTCGCTGACAGCTCCCTCGGGGAGGGAGCCTTTGCCCGCGCGTCGGGGACGGGGTCCACAACACAAAAATATTGGAGGTAACATGATGAATCGCACAAACAACTACAATCTCTGCCAATGGGAGGAAACCGACCGGGTGCGGCGCACCGATTTCAACGAGGACAATCTGAAAACGGATTCCGCGATCAAGGCGGTGGACAGGCGGGTGGACGGGCTGGAGGGAAGCAAGGCCAGCGTGTCCGCGCTGAACGCACTGGTCAGCAGGGTGACGGCACTGGAACAGCCGCGTATCTATATCGGCAGCTATGTGGGCAACGCCACTGCCTCCCGTGTCATCTCTCTTCCCTGGACACCGACGCTTATCCTGATCGCCGGAATCCTTTCAAGCACTACGGCGCTCTTTCTCATCTCTCAGGACGGCTCTATTAACTTCATCAACAGCAACGCGCACATCCCGCCTCACGAAAAAAGCCCCATCCTCAACGGCGCAAAGCTCGTCGTCCGGGATGACAGCTGGTGTAATCAAAATGGCTCTACGTATCCGTTCATTATGTTCCGTTGACCAAAGGGGAACCCCCCGGGCTTTTGCCCGGGGGGTCAGGTTCTATAAGTTCTTAGCCGTTACCAGCAGCAACAGCGATATTAAGGGTCTGACCAGAGGCCATCTCGGCAGTGATACTCTCCTGAGCAGGCAAGGTAATGGTAACCTCAACACTGGTACCAGTTCCAGCATCTCCGTTCACAGGAGTGGTCACCGTAGCGTCCTCAATCCCGGTCACAGAGATAACCTCGTTAGCGAAATTCCCACCGTCTTTCTTCGCAAGAGTGACAGTGATAGTCTCGCCGCCCTTCTTACCGGTGAAGGTAGCCCCTTCACCACTCACGGTGTAGGTGCTTTCATCCGCAGCCGCCACGTTCCCGCCAACAGTGTTAGCAGTCCACACGGCGTACAGAGTAGCATCCGCACTCGGAGTGTATTTGGCATCCGCCGCACCGGCGTCAGCAGCCGCAGAATCAGCCTTAGTGCCCCAACCAGCGAAGGTGTAGCCGGCCTTGGTCACGGAACCGATCGCGGGCAGGGTGATTTCAGCGTTCGCAGCGGCCTGCTTAATGGCAGCAGGTCCATTCCCAGTTCCACCGTTTGTGTCAAAGGTCACGGTGTACAGAGCGTCGCTCACGTTCCCATCGGTGACAGTGACATTAAAGGTCACGGTCACAGCAGTGGTAACGGTCTCAGAAGTCAGGTCGCAGGTCACGACGTACGTACCGGCCTCAGTAATGCCAGCGTCGCTCAGCTTGATGCTGGCCGTCTTTGCATTGGCAATCGCCGTGTCGCCCAGCTTCCAAGCGTAGGTAATCGGCTTGGAGTCGCTGCTCTCGGCAACAACAGTCAGGGTCTTGGTAGCCAGCTCATCAACCGTAGCATTCACAGTCTTATCAGCGCTCGGGGTCTTGTCGGTGATGGTGGGCGTATCGGGCTCGGGATCGGGCTCGGGGTCAGGCGTATTGGAGTCTCCAGCCACGCCAGGAGTCCAGCTAGGTTTCCCAACGGTGACACCATTGACCGCAGCACCGTTAGCAGTCACGACCGTGGTGACGGTCCCGAAGGGGTTGGCATCCAGGGTGGAGGCAGTCACCTGTTCCAGGGTCAGGGTAGTGCCGTCGAAGTCGGCGGTCCAACCCTCGGGCACGGTGCCCGCAGACTTGGTCCAGCCATTGGAACGGGCGGCAGTATACTTGAAAGTGAGGTCAAGGTTCTCTGTTCCATTCGAACTGGTGAACTGAACAGTGTCCTCGCTCTTCCACTTGGGGGCCTGCCCGCCGGCGGCTCCGCTGAAGTTGAGAGTGGCAGTCATCTTAGCCTTAGTGGCCTCGTCAACAACGCCGTCATCCTCCAGGATGCTCTTGACGAACAGGGCCACGACCTCGTCGTCGCCATTGACATAGATGTCCACGGTAACGGTGTACTCGGTGCTGGTCATGTTGACGACCCGGCGCAGGGCGCTAAGGGTAGTCACGTTGGCGCCGTAGGCATTCTCGCCTGCGACAGCCTTATCGGTCAGGTCAACGATCACGGCCTTGTCGGTCTTGAAGGGGTCCTCGTCATTCACGGACAACAGATTGTTGCTCATGGACTCGATTGTCTTGCCCATCTTGGCATTAGCGCCAGCCGCGCTCAGCTTCAGGGTGCCGTCAGCCTTCTCAGTGTAGGTGTAGAAGGTGTTGGCGCTGGGGCCGTTGTCACCGTTGGCCTGGACAACGCTTCCGCCCACGGAGTAGACAGGAATCTCAACCTTCTTGGAGTCGGTGCCGTAGTAGCCCTCGAAGGTATAGCCGCCCTTGACTTTGCCCTTGACCTCACCGTCCTTGATGTAGACAATGTCCTTGTTGGCGGCCTCATAGGGGGCCATGATAACCACGTACTTGGCGGTGGTCTTGTCGTTCTCCACGGCGAACACGCTGTTGGCCATCACGTCAGCGTCAACATCAAAGTCCACGCCGCCGGTCACGACCTGAACGTCGTTGACCTTGGTGTGATTGTCGTTCTCCTCGACAAACACATACACGGTCTTGTCGTCCAGATAGGTGGTGCTGCTGGTAAACTTCGCGTAGCGGGAGTCGCTCTTCAGCTCCACGTCATTGTCAATGCTGTCGCTGGTGTAGTCGCCGGACGCAGCCAGAGTGTAGACCTTGTCGTCCTCGTCATACTTGAGCTCGGCCAGGGTGTGCAGCAGAGGCGCGGCGTCACCCCACTCCTCGCCGTCCTCGGCGGCATCAGCATCCACATAGTCGGTGTCGCCCAGAGCGACATCCTTGAAGGTGCCGTCCATCATGACCACGGTAGCCACGGGCTTATAAGCGCCGGTGCTCCCGCTCACGGCCAGCTTAGCCTCCAGGCCGTAGACATAGACCAGGTCGGTGGTGGCGTTATCCTCGTCCAGCTCGGCGGCCAGGTAGCAGCCGTTCCGGTCCAGGTACAGGGTGTAGCTGTTCTCAACGTTGAAGGTGCTAACGCCCTTGATGACGTCGCCGTCAGCATCCCCGTCGAACTTGGTGGACTGGGCATACTTGTCGCCGTCCAGGGTCAGAGCGTCGTCAGAGCCAACGCGGGTAACCTCGCCGGTGACGGTCTCGGGCTCGCCGATGATCTCCTGAATGTCGGTGTCGGAGACGGTCACCAGGAGCAGGTCGCCCTCCTTGTAGCCGGTGGCCTCAAAGAACTTGATGCCCTCGCCGAACACCTCGACGCGCATGCCGTCCTTGTCGTCCTCGGTGAACTCCTCGTCCACCACAACGCCCAGATAGGTGCTGATGATGGAGATGGAGACGGGCTTATCAGCGTCCTTGTCGTAGTAGACATAGACAGTCTGGCCATCCTTGCCGTATTTACTGTTGTTGGTGCTGTTGATGGCCTGAGTGCCATCCGCAACGGTCTCGGTATCTTCGTAGAGGGCGATCTTGTTGGCCGCGACCCCAGTGGACAGGCCCAGATCCTTGTAGATGTCCTTGGCCTTCACACCGCCGATGTAGGTCTTGTCAGCGGTCTCGGCGACGCTGTAGATGTCCTTGTCGTTATAAACCCAGGTGCTGGAGGGACGGCCAAAGGCGTCCTTCTCGCCGTCGGACACCAGGCACAGGTCCTTCTCATACAGGTTCTCGCACAGCTGGAGCTTCTCGTCACTCGTGTCCTTCACGTAAGTGCCGTTGCTCTGGGTGTAGTCGAACTTGTTGGTGGTGCGCTCGGTGTAGGTGACCTTGCCGGGGATGGTAACAACACCCTCAACAATGATGTCCTGCTCCACGTCGGAGGTGACCATAGTGGCCTGAAGGGCGTTCAGGCTCAGCTGAGCCACCTGGTTGCGGTTCAGGGGAGCGTTGGCGCTGGAGCCCACGTCGGCGAACAGACGCAGCTCGTTGGCCTTGGCAACCACGGGCTGGGCCCAGTTGGTGCCGGTGCTCTCCAGCTTCTCATAGCCCAGCACGCGCAGGACCATGGCGGCGGCCTCCTGAGCGGTCACAACGGCGTTGCCGTCGTAAAGGCTCTCGGTGCGGCCGGCCACGATCTTGTTGTCGTAGCAGGCGGCGACGTACTTCTGAGCCCAGGTGGGCACGTCAGTGAAGGGGCAGGTGCCAACGTACTTGTCAGCGTCCTTGCCCAGGATGAGCTTGGCCAGAATGACGGCCATCTCGTTGCGGGTGACGTTCTTGTCAGGTTCAAACTCGCCGTTCTCGTTGCCGATCATGACCTCGACAGCCTCGAGAACCGCGATGGCCTCGGTGTTGTCCTCAGCGGACACATCGGGGAAGCTCGCCGCGCTGGAGCCGACAACCATCATGCCCATGAGCATGACAGAGGCCAGAGCCAGGCTGAGAGCCCGTTTCAGGTTTCTCATAGTGTTTCCTCCTTGTTAATTTTTTCGGCCATGAGAGGGGCCGTTTTCCGTAAAAACAGGGCTTCGCGACGGTCTTGGTAGAACGCAAAGTTTTAACATTTCCGTAACAAAGTTCTCTATTTTTACCGAAATTTTCGAGGTTTTTCTACTTTTTCCTCCCCTCACCGGGGTGTCACACCCCTGACGCAGGTCCTAAAAGTTGCGAAAACCGGAGGAAACTGTGAAAAACAGGCCTCTAAACCTGTCAAAAAGTGAAGCTGGTAGACATTTGGTAGACATCCTAAAATATTCCAGTTCCCGCAACCCCTTGCGGCACAAGGGTTCGACAGGACTTTTTGGTAGACCATTGGTAGACATGGGGGCAAAAGAAACAGGCCGCCCGGTCGGGCGGCCTGTGGAAAAAATCAGTTTTTCAGGCTTTGCATAGGGGCGGGGATGCGGCCGCCCCGGTCCACAAATTCCTTGGCGGAGAAGGGGTGGACGGGTTGGACGGGGGCGGAGCCCAGCAGGCCGCCGAACTCCACCGTGTCCCCCACGGTGCAGCCGGGGGCGGAGATGATGCGCACGGCGGTGGTCTTGGAGTTGACCATACCGATAGCGGCCTCGTCGGCGATGATGGCGGAGATGGTTTCGGCGGGGGTGTCGCCGGGGACGGCGATCATGTCCAGCCCCACGGAACAGACGCAGGTCATGGCCTCCAGCTTGTCCAGAGTGAGGGCCCCGGACCGGGCGGCGGCAATCATGCCCTCGTCCTCGCTGACGGGGATAAAAGCGCCGGACAGGCCGCCCACATGGGAGGACGCCATGACGCCCCCCTTTTTCACCGCGTCGTTGAGCAGAGCTAGAGCGGCGGTGGTGCCGTGGGTGCCGCAGACCTCCAGGCCCATCTCCTCCAGGATACGGGCCACGCTGTCCCCAATGGCGGGGGTGGGGGCCAGGGACAGGTCCACGATGCCGAAGGGGGTGTCAAGCCTCCGGCTGGCCTCCTGGGCCACCAGCTGGCCCATGCGGGTGATGCGGAAGGCGGTCTTCTTCACAGTTTCCGCGACTATATCGAAGGGCTTGCCCTTCACCTCCTGGAGGGCGTGGTACACCACTCCGGGGCCCGAGACACCCACGTTGATGACCTTTTCCGGCTCGCCTACCCCGTGGAAGGCCCCGGCCATGAAGGGATTGTCCTCCACGGCGTTGCAGAACACCACCAGCTTGGCGCAGCCGAAGCCGCCCTTATCGGCGGTTTTCTCGGCCAGGTCTTTTATGGTCCGGCCCATGAGGGCCACCGCGTCCATGTCGATGCCCGCCTTGGTGGAACCCACATTGACGGAGGCGCAGACGATCTCCGTCGTGGCCAGGGCCTCGGGGATGGAGCGGATAAGGATGCGGTCGGCCTCCGTCATGCCTTTCTGGACCAGGGCGGAAAAGCCGCCGATGAAGTTGACGCCGCAGGTTTTGGCCGCACGGTCCAGGGCCTGGGCGTAGGGGACGTAGCTGTCCGTCTCCGCCGCCGCCGCCACCAGGGCGATGGGGGTCACCGAGATACGCTTGTTGACAATGGGGATGCCGAACTCCTTCTCGATGGCCTCGCCGGTGGCGACCAGACTTTCGGCGTATTTTGTGATTTTGTCATACACCTTGTCACAGGAGGTTTTCACGTCGCTGTGAGCGCAGGACAGCAGGGAGATGCCCATGGTGATGGTGCGCACGTCCAGATGCTGCTGGTCGATCATCTGGATGGTCTGCATGATTTCGTGTTGGTTGAGCATAACGGCCTCCCCTTAAATCCGGTGCATGGCGTTAAAGATGTCCTCCCGCTGGATGCGAATGGACAGGCCCTCCTCCTGGCCGGCCTGGGCCAGGATGTCAGTCAAATCTCCGATGGACTTCTCACAGGCGGCGGTGTCCACCAGCATGACCATGGTGAAAAACTCCTGCAAAACGGTCTGTGTGATATCCAGAATGTTGATATTGTGTTTTGCCAGCAGGGAGCACACGGCAGCGGTGATGCCTACCCGGTCCTTGCCGATGACGGTGACAATGGCTTTCATAGTGTCAATTTCCTTTCTAATTCAACTCGTCCAGAGTCAGCTCGAAGCCGTCCAGAAAATTGTCCATAAAATATTTCAGGGCGGGGCTGGGGTTTTCCCGCAGGGCGGCATAGGTCTGCTCCTTGGCCTTTTTGAACTCGGTGTTCCCCGCCTTCAGCTCCTCCACGCACTTGAGGTAGGCGGACAGCTTGTCCGCCGCCTTGACGATGGCGTGAATCTCCGGGTCCGGGATGGTGACCGCCTCCTCAAAGTCGGGGCGCAGGTCGGGGGGAAGCATGGACAGCAGCTTTTTCTCCGCCACCGCCTCCACGTCCTTGTAGGCGGACTGGATGTCCGGGTTGTCGTATTTGATGGGGGTGGGCATGTCGCCGGTGAGAATCTCGCTGGCGTCGTGGTACAGGGCGGCCACCGCCACCGCGCCGGGATCGATCTGACCGCCGAAGTACCGGTTTTCAATGATGGCCAGGGCATGGGCCAGCACGGCCACCTGGTGGGAGTGCTCCTGGATATTCTCCAGCCGGGTGTTGCGCATCAGCCCCCAGCGGTTGATGTACCGCATGCGGGAGATCATGGGGAAAAAGTTGTATGCCAAGGCAAAAACGCTCCTTTGTTCAAGTCGTACCATTTTAACACAGGATGGAGCGGTTGTAAACCGGAAAAGCGGATGGAGAGCACAAAAAAGGACGGCTTTTCAGCCGTCCTTCTCCAAAGATTTTTTCTTTTTCCACGCCCGCCAGGTGAAAAACGCGAGCGCCAGGATCAGCAGGCCCCGGACAATGCCCACCGCAATGGCGAAAACCGTGGACGGATCTCGAAACCCCGGTATTGTAATATATGTAATATAATAGTACAGCCGCCGAAGTCCGCCTATCAGCCCCCAGGGGGACACACTGGTGTATGGGTTCAAAGCCAGACAGCTCAGCCCAACGGCCAGCCAGCCAGCAATTAAAAAGGGGTGTTTTCTTGCCAGCAGCAGGGGCAGGCCCAGTACGACCAGGGCCACTGCCGCAAAGATCAGCAGGGGCGCGCCCATCAGTCCGATGATAGCCAGAGCCACCCCAGTCACCTCGAACACAACGCCCAGGGCTTGGATGGGGGTCAGTCCCTGTTTTTCCCGCTCCACATAGATCACCTTTGCTTCCGGCGGCTCCGGGGGCTGGGGGCACTCCTCGTCCCGGACCAGCTCGTCCACCGTTACGCCGAACAGGTTAGCCAGCTTGATGATTTTATCCAGGTCGGGGGTGGACTGGGCGGTCTCCCACTTGCTCACACTCTGCCGGGAGACATCCAGTTTTTCCGCCAGGTCGTCCTGGGACATGCCCCGCTCCGTGCGCAGGGACAATATTTTTTCTGCTAATGTCATAGACCTTGACCTCCTCTCGTTCAACCTCATGATAGCGGAATGAGGGGAGAAAAGCAATCAAGTCCGCTTGGAAATTGCCGCAACTGTTGGTTGCGGACCGGCTATTTGGGCAGAGGAACGTCCTTTTGCTCAAAATAGGCCCCCAGTTCTACCGAGGTCTGGGAGTCTCCGAACTGCTTGATGGAGGCAAGCAGCTTGTCCAGCTCCAGGGTGTCCTTCACGGCGAAGCGGAGGAAGGCGTTGAACACGCCGATGACGTGGTGGTGGGCCAGGATGGAGGGGGTGTTTTCGCAGAACTGGCAGAACTGGTTGTACTTCTCCGGGTTGGGAGCCACCAGAATAAAGCCAGTCATGTTGCTGTCCAGCAGATTGCGGTCCACCCGGATGCTGAACCCCTTGATGACTCCTTTCTCCTCCATGCGCCGGATGCGCTCGGAGACGGCGGGGGCGGTGAGGCCCACCTGGTCGCCGATGCACTTCAGGGTGGTGCGGCTGTCCCGCTGGAGGAGGTTCAGGATCTGGTAGTCGGTGCGGTCCATCAGCGCACCACGGCCCCTTTCTTGACCACCGACCGGACCAGATTGCTGCCCATGCGGTAGCAGATGTAATCCAGGTCGGGGGCGTCCCAGATCACCAGGTCGCCCTGCTTGCCCGGCTCCAGGGAGCCCACCTTGTCCGCCATGCCGATGGCGGAGGCGGCGTTGAGGGTGACGGCGGTGAGGACCTCCTCGGGAGTGAGCTTGTACTTGAGACAGCCCAGGTTGATGACAAACTGGAGGTTGAGGCAGGGGCAGGAGCCGGGGTTGAAATCGGTGGCCATGGCCACGGGGACGCCGGCGTTGACCATGTCCCGGGCGGGGGCGAAGACGGCCCCCAGATAGAAGCTGGTGGCGGGGAGGAGGCAGGCGATGGTGCCGCCCTTAGCCATGCTGGCGATGCCCTCGGGGGGGCAGACGATGAGGTGCTCGGCGGAGATGGCACCGATCTCACCGGCCAGCTGGGAGCCGCCGATGGCCTCGATCTCGTCGGCGTGAATCTTGGGGGTCAGGCCGTATTTCAGACCGGCCTCCAGCACCTGCCGGGACTCCTCCACCGTGAAGGTGTCGGCCTCGCAGAACACGTCGCAGTATTTGGCGATGCCCTGCTCCTTCACCTTGGGCATCATCTCCTCGCACACCAGACGGATGTACTCGGCCCGGTTGGACTTGTACTCGGCGGGGACCAGATGGGCCCCCATGAAGGTGGCCACGATGTCCATGGCGTGGCGGTCGTTCAGGTTTTTGATGACTTGCAGGGCCTTCAGCTCATGCTCGGTGGCCAGACCGTAGCCGCTCTTGGCCTCCATGGTGGTCACGCCGAAGCCCATCATCTCGTCCAGAGCCCGGGCGGCCTTTTGGGTCAGCTCCTCCTCGGTGGCCTGACGGGTGGCGTTGGTGGTGGACTGGATGCCGCCGCCGGCGTTCTGAATCTCCAGATAGGTTTTGCCGTGGAGCTTCATGCCCAGCTCATTCTGCCGCCAGCCGCCGAAGATGAGGTGGGTGTGGGCGTCCACCAGGCCGGGGGTGACCAGATGACCCTGGGCGTCAATGGTCTGGTCCGCCGCCGGGGCGGGACCGGTCCCCACCTGAGAGACGAGCCCGTCCTCCATCAGGACCCAGGCGTCCTTCAAAATCTCAATCTTCCCCTGCTCCGGGCCCTTCCTGGGGCCGGTCCCCTTGGGGGTAGCCAGCATACCGATGTTGGTGACAATGGTTTTCATGTTGCCCATTCCTTTCCAAAAGAGGGGGCGTTTTGGGACGCCCCCTCTTTCACAATGGTTTATTTTGATAGGGCGCGACGACCCGGCGCGCCGTTATGTGTGGTGTCCGATGCTCAGCCCTGGATGCTCTTCAGCGCCTCGGCGACGACGGCGTCGTCAGCCAGGTAGGGCAGGGTGATGTGGTCCTGACCGGCGAACATCTTGTTGTACTCGGCCACGGTGGACATGGAGTTGGGGTTGCCGGCCCAGTTGCGGCGGGAGACGCCGATCATGGTGTCCCAAGGCATGGACATCTTCAAAATGGTGTCCACCCGCTCGGAGCCGTCCAGCACCATGCCGAAGCCGCCGTTGATGGACTTGCCGATGCCCACGCCGCCGCCGTTGTGCAGGGCGATGAGGCTCATGCCCCGGGCGGCGTTGCCGGCGTAGCACTGAGTGGCCATCTCGGCCATGATGTTGGAGCCGTCCTTGATGTTGGAGGTCTCACGGAAGGGGGAGTCGGTTCCGCCGGTGTCGTGGTGGTCGCGGCCCAGCATGACGGGGCCGATCTCGCCGTTGCGGACCATCTCGTTGAACTTCAGAGCGATGTTCATGCGGCCCATGGCATCCTGATACAGGATGCGGCACTGGGTACCCACAACCAGCTTGTTCTGCTTGGCGTCCCGGCACCAGACATAGTTGTCATAGTCCTGATAGCGGCGGTTGTGGGCCTTGATATACTCGGCGGCGGCGGCGTCGGTCTTGTCCAGATCCTCGGGGTTGCGGCTCAGGCAGCACCAGCGGAAGGGACCGTAGCCGTAGTCGAACAGGCAGGGACCCAGGATATCTTCCACGTAGGAGGGGAAGATAAAGCCGTCCAGGTCGTTCTCGCCGTTCTTGCAGATGGACTTGATACCGGTGTCGTACACGGCCTTGAGGAAGGCGTTGCCGTAGTCGAAGAAGTAGGTGCCCTTGTCGTGGAGCTTGCACACCAGCTCATAGTGGTGCTGGAGGGTCTTGTCAACCAGCTTGGCGAACTGCTCGGGGTCCTCGTCCAGCATCTTGGTGCGCTCCTCGAAGGACAGGCCCTGGGGGCAGTAGCCGCCGTCGTAAGGCACATGGCAGGAGGTCTGGTCGGACAGCAGGTCCACGTGGACGTCCTTCTCCAGGAGGTACTCCAGCAGGTCCACCACGTTGCCGTGGTAGGCCACGGCGCAGGGCTCCTTCTTGGCCTGGTGGTCCTGAGCGATCTTCACGGCCTCCTCCAGGCTGGCGGTGCGGTGGCTGACCCAGCCCTGGGTGTAGCGGGTCTCGATGCGGGAGTCGTCCACCTCGGCGATGATGGAGGCGGCGCCGGCGATCTCAGCGGCCTTGCCCTGAGCGCCCGACATGCCGCCCAGACCGGCGGTGACGAAGAGGCGGCCAGCCAGGTTGCCGTCCTCGGGGATGCCCAGCTTCAGGCGGCCGGCGTTGAGCAGGGTGTTAAAGGTGCCGTGGACGATGCCCTGGGGGCCGATGTACATCCAGCCGCCGGCGGTCATCTGGCCGTAGTTGGCCACGCCGATGGCGGCGGCCCGGTTGAAGTCCTTCTGGTTGTCATACATGCCCACCATCAGGCCGTTGGAGATGATGCAGCGGGGGGCCATCTTGTGGCTGTGGAACAGGCCCAGGGGGTGGCCGGACATGACCACCAGGGTCTGCTCGTCGGTCATGACCTCCAGATACTTCTTGATGAGGCGGTACTGCATCCAGTTCTGGCAGACCTGGCCGGTCTCGCCGTAGGTGACCAGCTCATAGGGATACAGGGCTATGTCGAAGTCCAGGTTGTTGTCGATCATGACCTGGAAGGCCTTGGCCTCAACGCACTTGCCCTCATACTCCTGGATGGGCTTGCCCACCAGCTTGCCGGCGGGACGGAAGCGGTAGCCGTAAATGCGGCCGTGCTCCTCCAGCTCCTGGGCGAACTCCTTGGCCATCTGGGCGTGATGGTCGGGGTGGATGTAACGCAGGGCGTTCTTGATGGCCAGGGCCTTGTCGGCCTCGGACAGGTGGGACTCGCGGCGGGGGGCCCGGCGGTAGCCCTCCTCAAAGGCGGGGTACTCGGGCAGGTCGTAGTCCAGCTTGATGGTCATGGCGTCTGCGAGATTCATAAGTGGTTCCTCCGTTTCTTAAATAATTTAAGTGCAGAGCGGGGATTTGCTTTCTATGTATTGTATTTTAACAAAAAGATGATAAAATGAAAAGCACCTGTATTATATAATTGCCATATAAAAAAAGTATGGTGCTTTCAACAAATTGCGCCTCGCTTTTTTGGTGGAAAGGACGATAGTATGAATTTCAAGCAGCTGGAATACTTTGCCGCCGTGGCCGAAGCTGGCAGCATCTCCGGCGCCTCCCGCCAGCTCCATGTGGCCCAGCCCCCCGTCAGCCGGCAGCTGGCCATGCTGGAGGACGAGCTGGGCGCCTGCCTGTTCCTGCGCACCAACAAGGGGGTGGAGCTCACGGAGGCGGGCCACTGCCTCTACCAGCAGAGCAGGCAGATGTTCCAAAGCCTGCGGACCATGGCCGACAGCGTCCGGGAGGTGGGCGCGGGGGTGCGGGGGCAGCTGAAGGTGGGGGTTATCTACTCCAATGTTCAAATTGCCACCACCCTGCTGAAGGACTACCACGAGAAGTTCCCCCAGGTGGAGCTGTATGTCCGCATGGGCTCGCCCGGGGATCTGCTGGACGACCTGAGCCGCGGGGAGCTGCACGCCCTGTTTCTGCGCAGCCAGTCAGAGCGGGCCTCCGGACTGCGGGAGCAGGTGCTGGGGGAGGACCCCCTGGAGCTGGTGATGCGCAAGGACACCGACCCCGCCCCCGGCCAGGAGTCCGTCCCCATCCGGGCCCTCCAGGGGACACCCATGTGCCTTCTGCGCAGCGACGACCTGTGGGACTACGGCCGTGACCTGCTGGCGGAGTGCCGCCGGGCGGGGGTGTCCCCCCATGTGGTGTGCCACTGCTACGACACCCCCATGGAGATGCAGATGGTGCAGGAGGGCTTTGGCGTGGGCTTTCTGCCCAAATCCATCGCGGCGGCCCACCCGGGCGCCCCCGTCTACACCAAGCCGGTGCTGGAGTTCTCTGCCCGGTCTTACCCCAACCTGGTGTGGGAAAACGACCCCTATCAGGCCGGCTGCGTCCAGCAGTTTCTCGACCTGGCCGGGAGGCGGCGGGGCGACAGTTAATAATTTTAAGCAAATAGCCGAAAAGACCTTTATTTTGTGCTTGCTTTATTGTTCTGAATACACTATAATAGGACACGTTCCAAGGAATGTGGATGGAGGGAAAAATAAAGAAATCAAAAGGAGAGAGGACATGTCATTCGAAATGGTAGAGGGCGTTTTGAACATAAACGCCACTGCGATCATGACCACGGCTATGGCGGCGGTCATGCTGCTTATCGGTTACTTTGTCAAGAGTAAGGTTGGGGCGCTGAACAAATACTGTATCCCGGCCCCCGTTGTAGGCGGCTTCCTGTTTATGTTTATTTCCTTTGCGGGACATATGAGCGGCACCTTCGCGTTTAACTTCGATTCTCTGTATCAGGACCCCTTTATGCTGGCCTTCTTCGTCACCGTGGGCCTGGGCGCCAGCTATAAGCTGCTGGTCAAAGGCGGTATCCTGCTGATTATCTACTGGCTGATTGCCGGCGTCATCTCTGTGTGCCAGAACGCCATCGGCATCGCCGTTGGCACTGCTGTGGGCTTGGAGGCGCCGTATGCCCTGCTGTCCTCCGCCATCTCCATGATCGGCGGCCACGGCGCGGCTCTGGGCTATGGCGACGATTTTGTGAAACTGGGGTTTGAGCAGGGGAAGCTGGTAGGCGCCGCCGCTGCCACCTTCGGGCTGATTTCCGCTGTGCTCATCGGCGGTCCCCTGGGCCGCCGGCTCATCGTGAAGCATGACCTGCATCCCGATGAGAATGATACCTTCGAGTCCGATGTAGATCAAATCAACGCCGCCAGCAACGAGAAGCTGTCCGGTCTGGATGTGATGAAGAATGTGACCGTTATTCTGATTTGTATGGCTGTTGGCACCATGGTATCCGGCTGGATTGGCAAACTGATCGGGATGAACTTCCCTACGTATGTGGGCGCTATGTTTGTGGCCGTGATTGTCCGCAACCTGAACGAAGTGTTCCACTTCTATAACTTCAGTTTCTCTCTGGTGGACGGCATTGGCGATGTAATGCTCTCCCTGTATTTGTCGATTGCACTGATGACTTTGAAGCTTTGGGAGCTGGCCGGACTGATTGGCGGCGTGATGGTGGTTGTGATGTGTCAGGTGCTGTTCATGGCCTTTATCGCCTACTTTGTGGTCTTCCGTCTGCTGGGCAAGAACTACGACGCCGCTGTTATGTGCGCTGGCCTGTGCGGACATGGCCTAGGCGCAACTCCCTCTGCCATTGTGAACATGACCGCCGTGAAAGACCGTTATGGCATGAGCCGCAAGGCCTTCATGATTGTCCCCATTGTGGGCGCTTTTCTGGTGGATGTGATTTATCAGCCCCAGACCCTGGCGTTCATCCGCTTCTTTGTCCCCGGATTTGAGGGTTAATGTAGTATCTGCGAAACCGGCCGGGGCCAGATAACACCGGTCCCGGCACAATATAAACATTTTTAGGAGGAACAAAATTATGGCTAGACTTGTCGAGTGCATCCCCAATTTCAGCTGCAGCAAGGAGAAGGACGAGGCCGCCTACAACGCCCTGGTGGAAGTGGCCAACAGCGTGCCCGGCTGCACCCTCTTCGACGCCCAGACCGACGGCAACCACAACCGCTGCGTCTTTACCCTGATCGGCTCCCTCGAGGCCATCGAGGAGGTCGCTTTCCTGCTGACCAAGAAGGCCGCCGAGGTCATCGATATGACCAAGCATAAGGGTGAGCACAAGCGCATGGGCGCTACCGACGTCATCCCCTTCGTTCCCCAGTCCAAGGACGTGACCGTGGAGGAGTGCGTGGAGCTGTCCAAGCGGCTGGCCCAGCGCATCTGGGACGAGCTGAAAATCCCCTCCTTCCTGTATGAGGACTCCGCCTCCCGCCCCGAGCGCCGCAACCTGGCTACCTGCCGCAAGGGCGAGTTTGAGGGCATGCCCGAGAAGCTGCTCCAGGAGGAGTGGGCCCCCGACTATGGTGAGCGGAAGATTCACCCCACCGCCGGCATCACCGCCATCGGCGCCCGTATGCCCCTGGTGGCCTTCAACATCAACCTGGCTACCTCCGACGTCGAGGTCGCCAAGAAAATCGCCAAGGTCATCCGCGGCTCCTCCGGCGGCTTCCGCAGCTGCAAGGCCATGGGCTTCATGATGGAGGACCGGGGCATCGCCCAGGTGTCCATGAACATGGTCAACTATGAGGACACCCCCCTGTATGTGGTCTTTGAGCAGGTCCGCGCCCTGGCCGAGCGGTACGGCACCTATATCGTGGACAGCGAGATCGTGGGCCTCACCCCCGCCAAGGCCATGATCGACTGCGCCGAGTTCTATCTCAAGGCCCGTGACTTCGACTGCCACAACCAGATTATGGAGTATCACCTGCTGGACATGAAGTAAGAGCCTGTTCTGTAGGGGCGGGTATTACCCGCCCCGGTATAAAACCGATTGGTCCCAAACGGGCGGATGATATCCGCCCCTACAAAAAACAACAGATTAGGAGAAAAAACCTATGAAATTGGCTGAACTGAAAACCGCCGAGTTTGTAGACCTGCTGGCCTCCGACGCTCCCGCCCCCGGCGGCGGCTCCGCCGCGGCCCTGGAGGGCGCCCTGGGCGCCGCCCTCACCGCTATGGTGTGCGGCCTGACCGTGGGCAAGAAGAAGTACGCCGAGTTCCAGGAGCTGGCCGAGGAGGCCCAGAAGAAGGCCACCGACCTGAAGGCCCGCTTTGTGGACGTGATGGACCGGGACACCGAGGCCTTCAACGTGGTCAGCGCCGCCTTCGGCATGCCCAAGGAGACCGACGAGGAGAAGGCCGCCCGCTCCGCCGCCATTCAGAAGGGCCTGGAGGGCTGTACCAAGACTCCCTTTGAGATGATGGAGCTGGCTGTTGAGACCCTGGAACTCACCGCCTCCATCCTGGGCAAGAGCAACGACAGCGCCGCCAGCGACCTGGGCGTGTCCGCTCTGTCCCTGCGGGCCGCCGTTCAGGGCGCGTGGCTCAATGTGCTCATCAATATCGGCAGCCTGAAGAATAAGGAGCTGGCCGCCGATTATCAGGCCAAGGGCGAGGCCCTGCTGGCCAAGGCCCTGCCCCTGGCCGATCAGATCTATGACACTGTTGTGAAATCCATGTAATTTTTTGCGGGGGCGGCCTGCGGCCGCCCGGGGAAAAAGCGCCTGCTGTAGAGACGGGCGGCCACAGGCCGCCCCTACGCGGGATTCCCCAAACCTGGTCAGAGTAGACACAGCGCGTCAAGTGCCATTGGATGGGAGGTTGCCAATGGACGAAGGGACGAAAAGCCCGCGTTGCTGTGCCGCATCCGCTGCCATGGAGGAGTGCGCTCCTTTCATGGCAACACGCCGTGAAAGGAGCGTATTATTATGACAGCCAACAAAAAGCGTTTTAACATCTATACCATCTGCATGATCGCGCTGCTCACCGCCATGGTGGTCCTGCTGAAGCGGACCATCGCCATCGAGACCCCCTATTTCAAGTTTAATTTTGCGTCGCTGCCCATTATGCTGGCCGCGATGCTGTTCGGACCTGTCGAGGGCATGATCGTGGGCCTGCTGGGAGAGTTCATCGCCCAGATCACCGGCCCCTACGGACTGGCCCCCACCACGGTGCTCTATGTGGCCCCCGCCGCCATTCGCGGCGTTGTGGTGGGCATGGGCGCTCTGTGGTGCCGCCGGACCGGCAGGCGGATGGAGAGCCGCCCTGTAACCTGCTATGCTGTGTGCATCGCCGGGGCCGTTCTCACCACCCTGGGCAATACCGTGAGCATCTGGCTGGAGAGCGTGATGTATCACACCGAGTTTATGGTGCACATCCCCTTCCTGCCCGGCCGGTTTGCCACCGGGATCGCCACCGCCGTCATTATGACCACGGTCTGTATCCCTCTGGTCCACGCCCTGCGCCGCAGCGGCGTGGTGAAATATGCGGATTGACGAAAGGAGCCTTACCATGGACTGGAAGCTGCTGACCCGGGAGGACTATGTGACCACCAGCTGGTCCGGCGGGACCACCACCCAGCTGGCCATCGCCCCGGAGGGGGCGGTGTACGCCGGCCGGGAGTTCCTCTGGCGGCTCAGCTCCGCTACTGTGGAGCTGGACCACTCCGACTTTACCCCCCTGCCCGACTATAACCGCTTTCTGGCGGTGCTGGAGGGAGAGATCAAGCTGAAAATTGACGCTCAGGAGCCCTTCCCCCTGGCGCCTGGCCGGGTGGTGGCCTTTGACGGCGGCGTGCCGGTGGAGAGCTGGGGGCAGTGCGTGGACTTCAACCTGATGGTGCGCAAGGGGAAGGCCCAGGGGGCGGTGAGCGTCCTGTCCAATACCCACACTCACAGCGGGACTTGGTCCCCCGACCCGGGGGACCTGGCAATCTACTGCGCAGCCGGTTCGGTGCGCCTTCCCGAGTATGGCTTGGAGGCCCAGGCGGGGCAGACCCTGCTGTGCCTGGGCTTTGAGGACGGACCGGTCAAGCTGGTTTGTGAGGCCGGGCTTGTGATGCTGGCCAGTATTCGGGAGGCGTGACGCCATGACGGGACAGGAAGCGGCGGACCTCATCCATCAGCGGGCCTGGGTGGGCCAGAAGCCGGGGCTTGACCGCATCCGCCGCCTGCTGGGACGGCTGGGCAACCCCCAGGAGAAGCTGAAATTTGTCCACATCGCCGGGTCCAACGGCAAGGGCTCCACCGCCGCCATGCTGGCTTCGGTGCTGTCGGCGGCGGGGTTGAAAACCGGCCTGTACACCTCCCCCCACCTGTGGCAGTTCAACGAGCGGTTCCAGGTGGACGGCGCGCCCATCTCTGAAGAGGATTTGGTGGACATTACCGCCCGGGTGCTGGAGGCGGCGGAGGACGAGACCGAGTTCGAGCTGATGACCGCCATTGGAATGGTCTATTTTCTGAAGGCGGAGTGCGATATCGTGGTGCTGGAGACCGGGCTGGGGGGGCGGCTGGACTCCACCAACATTATTCCCTCCCCGGAGGCGGCGGTTATCACCCACATCGGCCTGGAGCACACCGAGCTGCTGGGGGACACTGTGGAGAAAATCGCCGCTGAAAAGGCGGGGATTATCAAGCCGGGGTGCGGCGTGGTCCTCTATGCCCAGGGCGGCGGGGTGCGCGCCGTGGTGGAGGAGGCCTGCGAACGTCAGAGGGTATCCCTGGCGGTGACGGAGGAGCCGGTGGTCCTGTCCTCCGGACTGACGGGGCAGACCTTTACCTGCCGGGGCAAGGGCCCCTATCAGATCCCCCTGCTGGGGGAGTATCAGGTCCACAACGCCGCCGTGGTGCTGGCGACAGTGGAGGTCCTCCGGGGCCGGGGCTGGGATATTTCGGAGGGGGCCGTCCAGGAGGGGCTGTCCAGGGCTGTGTGGCCCGGGCGGCTGGAGCTGGCCCGCCGGAGCCCTGACGTGATCCTGGACGGAGGCCACAACCCCCAGTGCATGGAGGCCCTGGCCCGGGCGCTGGGGGAGCTGTACCCGGAGAAGAAGCTGATTTTCCTCACCGGCGTACTGGCTGACAAGGACTGGAGCACCATGATAGGGGAGCTGCTCCCCCTGGCGAAGGAGTTTTATACCATCACCCCCGACAGCCCCCGGGCCATGCCGGCAGCCGAGCTGGCCGCTTACCTGGAGGGCCAGGGGGCGAAGGCCACCCCCTGCGGGAGCGTCCGGGAGGGCCTGGAGCTGGCCCTGGTGTTTTTGCCCCCGGAGGATGTGGTGTGCGTCACCGGGTCACTGTATATGATCGGCGAGGTGCGGCACCTGCTGGGGCTGTGCTGAGTTTAAAGAGAAAGGCGGAGCGCTTATGCTGAGTCCGGCGGAATTTATCAACCTTTACGCCCAGGTGGGGGCGAAAAAATCCTCCAACAGCGCCCAGAGGCTGTATCTGTCGGCGGTGCTGGCCGGGTTTCTCATCGGGGCCGGAGCGGTGGTGGCCAACACGGCGGGGCATATGCTCACCAACGCCGGACTGTCCCGGGTGCTGTGCGGTCTGCTGTTTCCCTTTGGACTGATTATGGTCATCATCACCGGGGCGGAGCTGTTCACCGGAAACTGCCTCATCGCCATCTCTCTGCTGGAGAAGCGGGCTTCTCTGGCCGGGATGGTCCGAAACCTGGTGATCGTCTACATCGGCAATCTGCTGGGGGCCCTGGTGCTGGCCGCGGCCATCGTCTATTGCGGGCAGCTGGACCTGTCGGGGGGTGCCCTGGCGGTCCACACCATTCGGACCGCCGCCGCCAAGTGCGCCATCCCCTTCGGCAAGGCGCTGGTTATGGGCATCCTGTGCAACGTGCTGGTGTGCGCCGGAGTGATGTGCTCCCTGTGCGGCAAGAGCCTGGCGGGAAAGGCCATCGGGGCCTTCGTGCCGGTGAGCTTCTTCGTCATCGGCGGATTTGAGCACTGTGTCGCCAATATGTATTACATCCCCGCCGGCCTGATGGCGGCGGGCGTCCCCCGGTACGCCCAGCTGGCCCGGGAGGCCGGGGTAGACCTGACCGCCCTGAGTCTGGGGGGCATGACCGTCAATCTGATCCCCGTCACCATCGGGAATATTGTTGGCGGCTGCGGCTTCGGCGCTCTGATTTGGGCCTGCCACAGGACAGAGCCTCAGCATAAGACAAATTCATAGGCTGAATGGGCCTGTTCTCCGCAGAACGCGGAGGGCGGGCCCGTTGCTTTTCTATGTTCCGAGTCCCTTCGGAGGTCCATCTTACAGTTGAAAATCGGGAGGGAATGTGCTACTATAACCGTAGGCTAAACCGGGTAAATTTGCATAGCATGGGATACAGCGGTTTAGCATGGGCATACCTTCTGAACGTGAGGAGTGTTTTTCAGGCTGCCGGAAGCGGTATGCTTCTCAGGCCGCCGGAATGGAGAGTGCCAATGAAGGAAAAGGTGAACAAGCGGGAAACGGAGGGCGGGCGGTCTCTGCTGCTTGCCATCATGTTGATTTTTTGCATCTTTGGCGCGGTAGTCTACGCGGTGTCCCAGAAAATAACCCGGGAGATGTCGGACGCGGCCATCCAAAACGTGAGCGAGAGCCTGGACCTGATCCAGTGTACCATTGAGACCATCCTCCGGAATGAGGCGGAATTTCAAACGCTTATTGCCCAGGAGCTGTCCTGGGCGGAGGACCCGGAGGTCTATGTCCGTGCCTATCAGCGGAACAGTATCATCGCGAAGATGTCCTTTATTCCGTCAGGAGCGGCGGAGGGGCTGTCCAACACCGGGGAGCGCTTTACCGAGGAGGACCTGGATTTCTCCGCCGGCGGAACGGTGAGCGGCCTGCCTGTCTCGCAGTCCTATTTGAACCACCTGGGCACCTGGGCCTATACCATCAAGTGCCCGGTGGAGCGAGATGGGACGGTGCTGGGCTCCCTGTATATCGAGTATATTTATGACACCATTGACCGCTCTCTCCCGTCGGACGGCTTTTATAACAAGCAGGCCACCCTTTATATTATGGACGCTCAGAGCGAGCGTTTTGTTCTGAAGCCCAAGGGCATGGGAATGCGGGACGCGGGACACCTGAATCTGGAGGATTTTTACCGGGCCAACAACATCCAGGACCCGGACACCCGGGCGAATGTGGCCCAGTGCCTGGAAAACGGAAACAATATCCTGTTTTATCACAGCGTCCGGAATACCCGGGCCCTTAACTATATATGGGCGATCAACGACGGGACGATCTTTATGGTGGGCTATGTGCCTGTGGATGCCATCCAGCGGGAGGGCCGGACGGTCAATCAGCATATCCTGATCGTGGTGGCCTCTACGCTGACGGCGTTCTTCCTGTGCATCGCCCTGTATTACCGCAACTGGCGGCAGCAGAATAAGATCTGGAAGGAGCGGGAGGAGGAGCGCCGGGTCCACAGCCAGCAGCTGTCTGAGGCCCTGCGGGCGGCGCAGATTGCCAGCGAGTCCAAAACCACCTTCCTGTCCAATATGTCCCACGACATCCGTACCCCCATGAACGCGGTGCTGGGCTTCACCTCACTGCTGTCCAGGGAGGCGGACAACCCGGATAGGGTGCGGGAATACACCGAAAAAATCACCGCCTCCGGACAGCACCTCCTCAGCCTCATCAACGATATTCTGGATGTCTCCAAGATTGAAAGCGGGAAGGTCGTCCTCAACTATGAGGAGTTCTCCCTGGACAAGGCGGCCTCCTCCGTCTACTCGATCATCCAGCCCATGGCCAAGGAAAAGGGCCAGGAATTCCAAATGGAAGTGAGCGGCATTCAGCTGGAGTACTTCGTCGGTGACGAGACCCGGATCAATCAGATTCTGATCAATCTGCTCTCCAACGCGGTGAAGTATACCCAGGAGGGCGGACATATCTGGTTCCGGGTCATCGGTCTGGAGCGGCGCTCCAACCAGTATGAGCATATCCGCATTGAGGTGGAGGACGACGGCTACGGTATGACGCCGGAGTATCTGGACACCATCTTCGACGCCTTCACCCGGGCGGAGAACAGCACCACCAACAAGGTCCAGGGCACCGGACTGGGCATGGCCATCACCAAGAGCATTGTAGAGCTCATGGGGGGCAGCATCGAGGTGTTCAGCGTGGTGGACCAGGGCTCCCTGTTCCGGGTAGAGCTGGAGCTGCGGGTGGCGGACCGGCACATGGAGGAGCTCAAGGCCCAGGATACCGGCGTCCCCGTCCCCGAGCTGGCGGAGGACAGCCTGGAGGGGCTGAGCTTCCTGGCGGCGGAGGACAACGACATCAACGCGGAGATCCTTCAGGAGGTGCTGCGCATGGAGGGGGCCTCCTGCGTGGTGGTGGAGAACGGCCTGTTGGCGGTGGAGCGCTTTCAGGCGTCGGAGCGGGGCGGCTTTGACGCCATCCTGATGGATGTGCAGATGCCCGTCATGAACGGCCACGACGCCACCCGGGCCATCCGGGCCCTGAAGCGGGAGGACGCAAAGACCATCCCCATCATTGCCATGACGGCCAACGCCTTCGCCGAGGATGAGCGGGCGGCGCGGGACGCGGGCATGAACGCCCATGTGGCAAAACCGTTGGATATCAAGCTGTTGAAGCGGGTTATCACTCAGCTTGTCGCGAAAAAGGAATTGGAGTGAACGAATCAATGTGGAAGAGATGGATGGCCGCCGCTCTGGCGGTCCTGATGGTCCTGCCGCTGTCGGGCTGCGGCGGCAAGGATTCCGGTAATTTGATTGCCGACCGGACGGAGGATGGCCGGATCGTCAACATGTTCAGCCCTATGGAGAAGACCGACCCAGACGCCGAGAATGTGGCCCGGACAGCCTCTGACCTGACTGTGATGATGGCGGAGGAGCGGATGGGCATGACCATGGTCTACCGAACCTACACCGCCGAGAACTATCAGGACAAGACCTATGACGAGGTGAGTCTGGACCGGGCCCGGAGCGACATGGACGACCTGTATCTGCTGAACCCGGATACCATTCTGGCCCTGGGGGCGGAGGGAAAGCTGGAGGACCTGTCGGGCCTGGACAGCGCCCAAAACCTGCGGGATATCATCCGGGTGGCCAACACGGTGGACGGAAAGCTGGTGGCCATTCCCCAGGAGGTGGTGGCCTACGGCCTGTTTGTCAATAAGGACCTGTTTGACCAGTACAAGCTGGCCCTGCCGGAGACCCCGGAGGAATTTTTGGAGTGCTGCCGGGTGTTCCAGGAGAACGGGATCGAAACCCCCGTCGGAGCCAACCGCTGGTGGCTGGAGACCTTCGTCTTTGCCCAGGCCTACGCCGGCCTGTACAACGGCGGAAACACCGAGGCGGAGATCGCCGCCCTCAACAGCGGCGAGGCCAAATACAGCGACTATATGCGTCCCGGCTTTGAGTTCCTCCAGAGGCTGATCGACCGGGGGTATATTGACGCGGAAAAGGCCAGCGTCAGTGAGGCCATCGAGGGGGAACGCGCCGACTTCCTGGCGGGCAGGACCCCCATCGTCATGGCCTACTGGGGGGCGGCCAACACCGAGACCGCCTACGGCAAGACGGATTTTGAGATGCAGGTCATCGGCTTTCCAAGCGACCGGGGCCAGATGCCGGTGATTCCCATGACCGGCTTCGGGGTGGGCGCCAACGCCGAGCACAAGGAGGACGCTATGGAGGCCCTGGACATCATGATCTCCGACGAGGCCCTCCAGCTCTACGCCAAAACCAACCGGGTGATCGCCCCCTCCAAAAATGTGAAGGTGGAGTGTGTCCCCGCCCTGAAGCCCCTGAACGACCGGATCGAGGAGGGGGTCTATGTGCTGGGCTCCAACGCGGGGATGAACGTGGAGCAGTGGGGCAACACCTGCCTGATCGTCCGGGACCTTCTGAACGGCGCTTCGGTGGACGAGTGTATGGCCGCCTTTGACGCGCTCCAGGCGGCGGCGATGGACTGAAAAATGGACCGCCAAAATATGGCGGTCCATTTGTTTATCCCTTGGAGGGGAGCACCGAGGCGATAGCCCCGGCAAAAGCGCTCATGGGCATGGTCTGAAGGAGGATGCGGCCCGGACCGGTGACCACGGTGTTGAACAGGCCCTCGCCGCCGAAGAGGACGTTTTTAACCCCCTTGACGCTCTGGATGTCGATGGTGCAGGTGGCGTCCATCATGGCCAGGTTGCCGGTGTCCACAACCATCTGCTGTCCTGGGGCCAGGGTGTATTCCACGCCGTAGCCGTCGATCTCCAAAAAGGCCATGCCTCGGCCGGACAGCTTCTGCATGATGAAGCCCTCGCCGCCGAAGAAGCCGGCCCCCATCTTCTTTTGGAAGAACACCGACAGCTCCACCCCCTGCTCCGAGGCCAGGAAAGCGGACTTCTGGGCCACAATGGGCTTGTCCGGGGTGATCTCCACAGGCAGGATGGCCCCGGGGAAGCTGGAGGCGAAGGCGATCATTCCCGGCCCGCCCTGAGCGGTGTAGAAATTCTGAAACATGGACTCCCCCGAGAACATCCGTCCAAAGGCCTTGCCGAAGCCTCCGGCGGAGGTCTCCATCTTGATATTGGGGCTCATCCAGACCATGGAGCCCTTCTCGGTAATCATGGTCTCGTTGGCGTTCAGGTCACAGATGACAACTGGGGTCGGCTCGCCTTGAATTTTATAGTTCATATGTATCCGCTCCTTTTTCTTGTCACACCGCCTGGAGACAGCGGTCGGTCTGCTCCCGCAGGCTTTGGACGGCCTCCAGCAGGCGGTCAGAGATGAAATAAAAGCCGTCCGCATAGGGGTCGTCCACCCGGTCCAGCCCCCTGGACATGGCGGCAATCGCGTTGACCCCGTTGGAAACCTGGTTGACTGCCGCATCCAAACCAATCAATTCTTCTCGTATATTCATAGAATCCTCCTTGATTTTTCCCCGGCGGTATGGCATAATAAAATTTGCTGTTCCTCCGGGGATGGTGTGATAGAGTGTTGGTGTGCTTGCTACTGCGGCCAGCACTCTATTTTTTTATGTCCTGCTCCACAAGGTCAATTCCCTTTTCAATCACTTCTGTGCGAGATATCCCAAGGGTATCAGCACAGCGCTGCAATTTATCCGCTGTTTCTTCCGTCAAACGCAGTCCGAGGTTCACACTTTTGGTTACTTCCTTGCGGGGCCGGCCTGTTCGAGGAGACATTTCCTCACCTCACTTTTTGCTCCTGCAATTAATATAGCAGTGCTCGGGCAAAAAGTCAAGAAAAATTTACAAAAAAACGCCTGTTTTTACAGGCGGGGAATCAATTTTGCGTCTGTAGGGCGCGACGACCCCGGCGCGCCGTTTCCCGAGGGCGCCCGCTCTCCGTGGACGGCGGGCCGAGGTCGTCCCGCCCTACAAGGGACCCCCGTCCCGCCCGCAGGCGATAAGGCTCCCTCCCCGAGGGAGCTGTCAGCCGCAGGCTGACTGAGGGAGTCCCCAAGGGCCCCGCAGGCCTCCGGAGGACTCCCTCCGTCACGGCTTCGCCGTGCCACCTCCCTCGGAGAGGGAGGCTTTTGGTCCCCGGTCGTTCACATTTTATTTGCTCATTCAATTTCCTTGTCTCACAGGCGGCGGGAATTGACATCAGCTGCGACATTTGGTAAACTGGAACCAAGGCACACAACAAGACGGCGGCGGTTTGGCGACATCCTCCGAAAGGGGGTGAGCCTATGCCTATGACATTTACGTTTACATGCCATTTCCGTGGCTATAGAGTAACGTTTCAGGTCAAGGTAAGCGGAAACCGCCACTCTGGCAAGTGACGGTTTCTCTGTAAATTATAGACCGTAATACTGCTTAGAGCCAAACCGCTTAAGTCTGTGCCCTACACATCCACAGAATAGCATACTTTCCCCAGTCTGTCAAGGATGTGGGCGGCCGTGCTTCCCGTTTTGGGGACGCGGCCGTTTTTTGATTGACAAATTTCGACAAAAAGGTATAATGAAGGTATGTGGAGACCCACTGTCGTCCGTAGAGAGACAGTGACGGTAGAAAAGACGGTTCGCCTGACATCCCGCAGACGCGGAATGGAGGCGGGTTAACAGCGCCTGCGGGAAATTTTCCTGAAAGGAGGCTGGTAACATCACTTTATCTGATATTGGCATTATATGCGGTATCCTGGGCTTTTTGTTCCAGGTCGTTACCTATATACATGACCATAAAAAGAAGTGAGCCGTCTGTCGCACCAGACGGCTCACTGGCTTTGGGGTTCTGGCCCCATTGACTAATTGAAGCTGTTTCCTGATGTGGCGGCCGTCTTGGGGGCCTCCACATTTTTATTGTACAGCGAATGGAACGGAAAGTCAACAAAATTTGTGTTATTTCGTCGCCCAATTCCCCGTAGCCTCGGCGGTGAGGTAGGCGTTGACGAAGCCGTCCAGGTCGCCGTCCATGACGGAGTTGATGTTGCTGGTCTCGAAGGCGGTGCGGTTGTCCTTGACCATCTGGTAGGGCATAAAGACATAGGAGCGGATCTGACTGCCCCACTCGATTTTCAGCTGGACGCCCTTCAAATCGGAGATCTTCTCCGCCTTCTCCTGCATTTGCAGCTCCACCAGCTTGGCCCGGAGCATTTTCATACAGTTGTCCTTGTTCTGGAACTGGCTCCGCTCCTGCTGGGAGGCCACCACCACGCCGGTGGGCTTGTGGATGAGCCGGACGGCGGAGGAGGTCTTGTTGACGTGCTGTCCGCCCGCGCCGGAGGCCCGGTAGACCTGCATCTCGATGTCCTCGGGGCGGATGTCGATCTCCACATCCTCGGGCAGGTCGGGCATCACCTCCACCGAGGCAAAGGAGGTCTGCCGCCGGGCGTTGGCGTCGAAGGGGGACACCCGGACCAGGCGGTGGACGCCGTGCTCCCCACGGAGGTAGCCGTAGGCGTTCTCCCCCTCGATCATAATGGTGGCCGACTTAATGCCCGCCTCGTCCCCCTCCTGATAGTCCATCAGCTGATAGGTGAAGCCCCGGCGCTCGGTCCAGCGTGTGTACATCCGATAGAGCATCTGGGCCCAGTCCTGGGCCTCGGTGCCCCCGGCGCCGGGGTGAATGGTCAAAATCACGTTGGACCGGTCGTACTCCCCGGTGAGCAAGGTCTCCAGCCGGGCGGTCTCCATGCCGCGCTCCAGGGCGGCGAAGCCCTCCTCCAGCTCGGGGATGAGGGACTCGTCCTCGAACTCGTTGCCCATCTCGCACAGGGCCATCAGGTCGTCCCACTGCTGCTGGCGCTTGCTCTGGCTGTCCACCTTGTCCTGAAGGTTCTTAATGCGCTGCTGTACCTTCTGGGCCTTGGCCAGGTTGTCCCAGAAGCCGTCGGCGGCGGACTCGGCCTGGAGCATGTCCAGCTCCCGCCCGGCCCCCTCCAGGTCCAGGGCCTGGGCCAGCTCCTTGAGGGCCGGGAGCAGATTGTTCAGCTTTACCTTGTATTCATCAAATTGGAGCATATTGTTCCCACACTTTCCTAGCGTTGTCAGCTCATTATATATGACCGGGAGAAAAAAGTAAAGAAATTTTCGCAGGGGGGCAGATATTATCATGAGTGCAGAGAAAGCCCCGCGAGACCGGTATGCGGTCCCACGGGGCGGTTTACTGCTTTGAGAAAGTCAGAACGATCTTAGAAGATGCCCTGAGCCATCATGGCGTCGGCCACCTTCTGGAAGCCCACGATGTTGGCGCCGGCCACCAGGTCATAGCCCAGGCCGTAGCGCTCGGCCACCTCCACGGAGGAGGCGTAGATGTTCTTCATGATGCCCTTGAGCTTCTCGTCCACCTCTTCAGCGGACCAGTACAGGCGCTCGGCGTTCTGGGCCATCTCCAGCTCGGAGACGGACACGCCGCCGGCGTTGACGGCCTTGGAGGGGGCGACGACCATGTGAGCCTGCTTCTTCAGGAACTCCAGGGCGTCGTTGGTGGTGGGCATGTTGGCCACCTCGATGTAATACTTCACGCCGGAGGCGGCGATCTTCTCAGCCCACTCCAGGTTGACGTCGTTCTGGGTGGCGGCGGGCATGTACACGTCCACGTCCTTGACGCCCCAGCACTTCTGGCCGGCGACGAACTCGCAGCCGAACTTCTCGGCATAGGGAGCGCAGTGCATGGGGTCATTGGCGCGCATCTCCAGGATGTAGTTCAGCTTCTCCTCGGTGTCCACGCCGTCGGGATCGTGGATGTAGCCGTCGGGGCCGGCGAAGTAGGTGACCTTGCCGCCCAGCTCGGCGACCTTCTGCATGATGCCCCAGCCCACGTTGCCGTAGCCGGAGATGGCGATCCGCTTGCCCTTCAGGTCCTGACCGTCGTGCTTGAGGACCTCCATCAGATAGTACACAGCGCCGTAGCCGGTGGCCTCGGGGCGCATCAGGGAGCCGCCGGTGACCACGGACTTGCCGGACAGAGCGCCCATCTCGGCGGCGCCCACGATGCGGCGGTACTGGCCGTACATATAGCCGATCTCACGGCCGCCGCAGCCCAGGTCGCCGGCGGGGCAGTCGATGTCCTGGCCGATGTGGCGGTACAGCTCGGTGATGAAGGCCTGGCAGAAGCGCATGACCTCAGCGTCGCTGCGGCCGCGGGGGTCGAAGTCGGAGCCGCCCTTGGCGCCGCCGATGGGCAGGCCGGTCATGGCGTCCTTAAAGGTCTGCTCGAAGCCCAGGAACTTGATGATGGACAGGTTGACGGAGGGGTCAAAGCGGATGCCGCCCTTGTAGGGGCCAAGGGCCGCGTTGTACTGCACGCGGTAGCCGCGGTTGACGTGCCACTCGTGATTGTCGTCCTCCCAGGTGACGCGGAACTCGATCACCCGCTCGGGCTCCACCATGCGCTCCAGCAGGGCGGCCTTCTCATACTCGGGGTGGGCGTTGATGACGGGCTCCAGAGAGGTGAGGACCTCCTCCACGGTCTGCAGGAACTCGGGCTCGTTGGCGTTCTTGGCCTTGGTATCGTTCAGGACTCTCTCAATGTACTTGTTCATAGCGGCATTCCTCCTAAAAAATATGTATAGGTACGTGCTTTTTGACGGAAACCCTTCATTTTCCTTGTGGAAGAGTTCCCGTGTCGCTCTGATATGTATATCATACCACAAAACGGCCCGGTGTAAAGAACTTATTTTGTGGAGGTTACCACAACGAAAAGGCTGTGGTAAAAGATTCGCCGCACCAAAAAACGGCCGTTTCCACAAAAAGAAGCAGCCGTTTTTGGTAAATTTGCAGGAATCCCGTCCCGAGTCAGCAGCCGGGGTAGATGTCGCTCTTCCGGGGCATGATGAGGGCGCAGATCAGATAGGCCCAGAAGCCGAAGGTGCCGCAGAAAAAGGCGATGACCCAGCCCACCCGAACCAGGGTGGGGTCGATGTCAAAATACTCCGCGATGCCGCCGCACACGCCGGCGATCATCTTGTAGGGGCCCTCGGTCCGATACAGTCTCTTGCTTCCCATTTATACCGCTCCTTTTCTGAAATCAGATTTTTGGTTTGCTTCTGTTTCACATCATACGCCTCTGGGATTGAAAATGCCATAGGAAAAGGATGAAAGAAAGATTAAAATTTTGCCAGCAGCCACACCCTCCGGATGAGGAGGGCGGCGGAGATGGTAAAGAAGACCTCCAGGGCGGTGGACACCATCATGGGGATGAGGAACAGCACGGCGCAGCCCGCCACGATGAGGCCCCAGAGGCGGAGGGGCCTGCCCCAGCGCTCCGGGTCCGCGGGACGCAGGGCCGTCAGGACCACCAGCAGGGCCAGCATCAGCAGGACGCAGGCCCCCGCGGCCAGCAGAACGTGGAGGGCGGCGTATTTTGGAAAGTACTTTGGCAGATAGGGGATGGCCAGGGCGTAGGCCAGGGACAGCGCGGCGCATACCGTTATCAGCCGGACCAGCGCCCGGGCGCCCCGCCGCGGGAGGACAAAGGCCAGCTTGCTGAGCATGACGAAAAAATACCCTCCGGCCAGAAGGCCCCAGTAGATAAAGCCCTGGTAGTGGTCGGGTCCCAGAACGGCGATGACCGAAAAGTTGGTGCCGAACCAGGCCGTGCTCCCGGCGAAGAGAAGGGTGTAGGCGGGGATCAGGAAGCAGGCGAACAGATCCAGCCAGAGGTGGGAGGGCTTGTTGGTCATTTGTTCTCCGCCGCGGCCACCAGGTCGCCCTTTTCATTGAAATAGACGGTCCGAATTTGACTGCCGGTGGACTTGACGATGTCGTCCAGCCGCAGGCCCTCGGAGATGGAGGCCACCAGGGAGAAGGCCACCCCGTGGCGCTTGGCCCGGCCGGTGCGGCCAATGCGGTGGATATAGTACTCGTTCTCGTCGGGCACGTCGTAGTTGAATACCGCGTCCACGTCGTCGATATCCAGCCCACGGGCGGCCACGTCGGTGGCGGCCAGCACCCGAATCTTGCCGTCCCGGAATTTTTGCAGGGTCCTCTCCCGGAGGGACTGGGTGATGTCGCCGTGGATGGCCTCGCAGGAGATGCCCCGCATTTCCAAAAGTCCGGCCAGCCGGTCGGTCATGTTCTTGGTGTTGCAGAAGGCGATGACCCGCTCATAGTCCCCCATCTCCAGCAGGCGGGCCATGATGTTGGCCTTCTCCCCCCGGTCGGCGTCCAGGCGGTACTGGGCGATGTCGGGCCGGTTCTCCTGGTCGGCCTGGACGGTAATCTCCACCGGCTCCCGCTGGTAGACCCAGGAGATGTCCAACACCTCCCGGGAGATGGTGGCCGAGAACATGCCAAGGTTTTTCCGCTTGGGCATCTGGTCCAGAATGTGGGTCACGTCCCGGACGAAGCCCATATCCAGCATCCGGTCGGCCTCGTCCAGCACCACCGTTTCCACCTTGTCCAGCCGGACGGTGCGCCGCTTCATGTGGTCCATCAGCCGGCCCGGGGTGGCCACCACGATCTGAGGCCGCTTTTTCAGCTGGTTAATCTGGGTGTTGATGGGCTGGCCGCCGTAGAGGCAGACCACCCGGACCCCCTCTTTAAAAGCGCACAGGTCCCGGAGCTCGTCCTGAATCTGAATGGCCAGCTCCCGGGTGGGGGCCAGCACCAGGCCGGTGACATCGGTTGCAGCCGGGTCGGTGTGCTCCACCATGGGGATGCCGAAGGCGAAGGTCTTGCCCGTCCCGGTGGGGGCCTTGGCGATGACATCCTTCCAGTCCATAAAGTGGGGGATGGCCCCGGTCTGAATGGGGGTGGCCTCCACATAGCCCTTCTTCTCAATGGCCCGCATCAGCGCCGGTGAGAGGCCCATCTCGTCGTAGCGGCCCGCGCCGCTGACAGTTTGTCCGTTGATTTCCATAGTTGTATCCCTCTTCTATATATTCTGTCACCTTATATTATACCTGATTTTTCGGGATTGTCTATGGTTTTATCAAAAGAACCCCCCGCAGTCCGGAATGGACCGCGGGGGAGAAGAAAAACGGGTGATTACCAAGGGAACATGTTCCCAAAGGGCCACTGATAGTAGTAGCCATTGTCCTGATTGCCCTGGCTGGGCTGCTGGTTGTTCTGCTGGATCTGGTTGTTGGCCTCGGTCTGGGCGTTTTTCTCGTCGAAGGTGATGGTCAGCTTGACCTCCTGCTGATTGCGGATGACGGTCAGCGTGGCGGTATCGCCCGCCTTGTAGCCGGTGGACAGGGCGGCGGTGAGGGCGGAGGAGGAGTCGATGGCGGTGTCGTCAATGGCGGTGATGATGTCGTTGACCTGGAGGCCCGCCTTTTCTGCGCAGGAATCCTTGGCCACAGAGACAATCACTGCACCAGCGGAAATACCATAGCGCTGGGCCTCGGAGGATACGCTGTCCACCTGAACCCCCATGTAGGGCTTGCCGGTGACGTAGCCGTGCTCGATAAGGTCGGCCAGGATCTCCTTCACATCGTTGATGGGCAGAGCGAAGCCCAGACCCTCAGCGTTGACGCCGGAAGATGATTGGGTGTATTTGGCGGTGGTGATGCCGATGACATTGCCATAGCTGTCAAACAGCGGCCCGCCGGAGTTGCCCGGGTTGATGGCGCAGTTGGTCTGGAGCACGTTCAGGGTGGTGGTGTCGCCGTTGTCTCCGGTGGTGATGAGCCGGTCCAGGGCGGAGACGATGCCGTCGGTGAGGGAGTAGGTCAGCTCGCCCAGGGGGTTGCCGATGGCGTAGACGTTCTCGCCTACCACCAGCTTGTCGGAATCGCCCAAGGTGACCCGGGTGAGGCCGCTGGCCTCGATCTTCAGCACGGCCACGTCGTTATCCTTTTCCCCGCCGACCAGCTTGGCATCATATTTGGAGCCGTCGGCAAAGGAGACCTGAATGGTGACCGAGGGATCGTTCACCGCGCTCTCGATTACATGGTAGTTGGTGGCGATATAGCCGTCCTGGCTGAGGACAAAGCCGGAGCCCGAGGCGGCGGAGGTGGTGGTCTGGCCGAAGATGTTCACGGTGGTGTTCACCGTGATGCCCACGCAGGAGGCCAGGTTGGCGGCGTAGAGCTGCTCGGGGGTCATGGGCTGGCCGCTGTTGGTGTTGACCACCGTGCGGATCTGGGGCCGGTCCTCCTCATAGATGGTGGTGACGTTCTGGGGAACTGCCATTTTGCTGTAGAGGTAGGCCCCGCCCACCCCCGCGCCCCCTCCGGCGATGGTGCAGGCCAGCACCAGGGCGATCACCTTGCCCGCGCCCCCCTTTTTCCGTTTGGGAGGCTGCGGCCCGGTCTGAAACGGGGTGGCGGGAGTTGAAGGCTCCGGGTCTGTATAACCGCCGAGACCGCCCCGGTAGCCGTCGTTTTCGTTGTTGTAGAAATTGAATTCGTCCATAGTGAAACGCTCCTTCCGAAACGGATTTATGTTAGGTGTTCCCTTGAGCTGTGCCTATCATAACTCCAAAATATGAAAAAAGCATGAAGAAAAACAAATATATTTTTGAATTATACCAGAGAAATTTGAGGAATTTATGAACAGCCGCCGGAGGTCAGCCGGGCCTTTCGCTCAAGATGGCGGCGATATCCCGGGCGGCCTCCTCCAGGTCCAGCCGCAGGCCCCGGAGCATGCCCATCCCGGCCAGATTGAGGATCACCAGCAGGATCACCGGCCCCAGAATCATGCCGGCCACCCCCGCCAGCTTCATGCCCACATAGATGGACACCAGGGACAGCAGCGGGGACAGTCCGGTCTGGTCACCCACGAACTTGGGCTCCATCACCCGGCGGAACAGGGCGATCACCCCCCAGATGGCCATCAGCTCCACGGCGGAGGGCAGGTCGCCGGTGAACAGGGCGATGAAGGCCCAGGGGACCATAACGGTGCCCGCCCCGATGATGGGGATGAAGTCCATTACCGCCAGACCCAGGGCCAGCAGCAGGCCGTAGGGCTGTCCGGTGAGGAAAAAGCCGGTGAACAGGATGAAGAATACCCCCACCGACAGAAGAAATTCCGCCTTGAGATACCCTCCAAAGGCCCCCAGAGCGGTGGCGCGCACCTGGTCCAGGAAGCGGAGCGGCCCCTCGTCCAGGTGCTGGACGGCCCGGCTGCGGAGGTAGGGGTAGTCGGCGGTGAGGAGGAAGGTGGCCATGACGAAGATGACCAGGGCCACCAGGAAGGAGGGCAGGCCCATGGCCTTCTCCCCGGCCTCCCGGCCCAGGTCGGCCAGAACGGCGGGAGCCACGTCGGACAGCCACTGGAACAGCTGGTCTCCGGTCCGCTCCACAAGCTCGGTGATCTGAGGGGGCACCAGGGTGAGGAAGCGGGCGAAGAGGGCCTCCAGCTGGTCCATAGCGGCCTGGAGGCTGTCCACCAGGACGCTCCAGTTCTGCGCCAGAGAGACCAGCTGTCCGGCGGCGGCGTAGACCAGCAGGGCCAGCCCACCCCCCAGAAGCCCGAAGAGCAGGAGCAGCACCAGGGCGGACAGTAGCTGCCGGTTCCAGCCCAAAAGCCTTTGCAGGCGCTTAATCAGGGGGTTGAGCAGGACGGCGGCCACCAGGGCGAAGAGGAAGGGGGCGAACAGGGAGAGGGTCCGCCGCCCGAAACGGGCCAGAAGCCACACCCCCAGAGCCATCAGCGCCAGCCGCAGGCCCAGACGCAGCCAGAGCTCTCCCCGCTGCCGCCATGTGAGTTGTTTGTTGGTCATGTTCATCGCCCCTTTTTCAATAGCATACCACAAAACAGATGAATAATCTGTAAAATCTCTGGCCAAAGCAAGGCCCCTGACGCGGAAGAACCGCGCCAGGGGGGAGGGGTAGGGAGGGAGATCATGAGAGCGGGTGAAAGGGGCCGACGCACAGCCTTAAAAAATCCTGCTCCAGGTCGTCCAAGGCCTTGTTTTGCTGATAAATGATAAAGCTCTCACGGCTTAGACGCACCCCCCGCACATGGAATTGGCCGACCGCCCCGGCCCGCAGGCGCTCCTCGGCAAACACACCGGACACCACGGCGACGCCCAGACCGGAGGCCACCGCGTTCAGGATCGCGTCGATGCTGATGCTCTGCCACACCACGTTGACCTTGATCTTGTTGTGCTGAAACAGCTTCTCCAAAAGCCGGCGCTCCATGGACTCCCGCTCCCGCACGATAAAGCTGCAATTATTCAGGTCGGACATCTCTATGGTACCGCCCGACCAGGGGTGCTCCGGCGGGCAGATGAAAACCATGCCGCTGGCCCCCACCTTATGGCAGGCGATCAGCCGGTTGATGATGGGGCCGTCGATCAGCGCCATGTCCAGCTGGTCGTTTACAACCATCTGCTCGATCTCCGCCGAGTTTTTAACCGACACCTGAACCGTCACACCGGGGTGCTCCCCCTGAAAGGCCTTGATCCGCCCGGGCAGGAAGGCGCTGCTGACGCTCACGCTGCTGCCCACCCGCAGGATCTCCTCGCTGTTCCAGTTCCGAACCTCCGCCTCCATATCGTCAAACTGAGCGGCAATCTGCCGGGCGTGGCGGAGAAGGACCTTGCCTACCTCCGTGATATACAGGCGGTTGGAGACGCGGTTGAACACCTTGTGCCCATAGTAATTCTCCATCTCCGCAATCGCGAAGCTGACAGCCGGCTGGGCGATAAACAGCTCCTTCGCGGCGGCGGTCATGCTTCCGGTGTCACAGACTGCAATGAATATTTTGAGGTGCCTTAATGTCATGGTAAGTTCGCCATCCTTTGAGACAGGTGCGCGGCCTACAACTTTCTGAGCTTTATTATACATTAAATCAGCCCGTTGTATAATAGCGAAATCTTATACCCCATATATGAACACGGTATTATACAAACGGAGAAAAAAGGTGTATACTTCAGCACAGTAAGCAAGGAGTGTATCAGATATGGATGTTAATCGGCTGGCGGACGAATGCGAAGCGTATGTGATTGAGCAGAGACGCTGGTTTCATCAATACCCCGAGGTGGCCTGGGAGGAGGTGCAGACGACCATCGCCATAGAGGAGCGGCTACGGGACATCGGGCTGGAGCCGGCGCGCTTTGAGGACATCTCCGGGGTGTACTGTGAGATCCGAGGGGGAAAGCGGGGCCCCGGCAGCAAGACCCTCCTCCTCCGGGCGGACATTGACGGCGTCATCCTCCGGGAGGAGACAGGGCTTCCCTTCGCCAGCGTCAACCGGGGGCTGATGCACGCCACCGGGCGGGACTGCCATATCGCCATGATGCTGGGCGCGGCCCGGATTCTATACCGGCTGCGGGACGAGCTGGAGGGGGACGTGAGGCTTCTCTTTCAGGGGGCGGAGGAGTCGGCCCAAGGGGCGCTGGAGTATATCCGCCGGGGAATTATGGACGGGGTGGACGCGGTTTACGCCTCCCATGTGTACGGTGGACTGGAGGCCTTCCAGACCGATGTGACGCCCGGCCACCGAATGGCCAGCGCCGACAAATTTTCCATAGAAATTTTTGGCAGAAGCGCCTATGGCAGCCTGCCCCACCTGGGCAAGGACGCCATCGTGGCCGCGGCCGGGGTGATCTTCGACGTGCAGAGCTATGTGTCGAGAAACAGCAACCCGCTGTATCCCCTGGCGGTGACCATCGGGACCATACAGGGGGGAACCCAGCGGAATATCATCGCCGGCCATGTGCGGATGGAGGGCACCGTCAGAACCCACTCGGCGGAGATCCGGGAGAAGATCGAGGGGGAGCTGCGGAACATCATCGAGCATTCCGCTGCGGCCCACGGGTGCGGCGCGCGGCTGGAGTACCACTATATGCTCCCGCCGCTGGTCAACGACAAGGCCCTCAGCCGGATCGCGGCCCGGGCCGCGGAGCGCCTGCGCCCGGCTGGAGACGTGCTGACCGGCATGCCGCCGGTGATGTCCAGCGAGGACTTCGCCTGCTACGGCGGTCACGCCCCCTGTGTCTATGTGAACCTGGGCTGCACAAACCGTCAGCTGGGGTATGTGGAAAATAACTACAGCAGCAAATTTACCGTGGACGAGGGCGTTTTGCGCTATGGAACGGCCCTCTGCGTACAGTTTACAGTGGACTATTTAAAGGAGATGAGAGGTATTCATGGACAAGAGACTGAACTATTACAATGAGGTCCAGATCATGTGGAACGGGATGGAGCAGATCAGGCAGACCAACGGCTCCGTCTCTGTGTCGCCGGCTGAGGCCCCCGTTGGGACCGATATCACGGTGACCGTGACCTATACCGTGGGGGAGGACACCATCTATACCGGCGGCGTGATCCGGTTTACCATCCCCTTCGGCTTTCTCCGGCCGCAGATCGACATGCCCATTTATCCGGGGTACACCACCGCGAAAACCAGCCGGAAGAACGCCTCAGTCCACACCTTCCTGGTGGAAAATGACTGGTGGAAGCGGGGGCCGGACCGGCAAAAGACAGAAAACGTGTGTGAGCATGTGGGCACCCATGTGTGGGTGCGGGTGCTGGGGCACGACCTGGAGCGGGGGGACCAGGTGGTCCTGACCTATGGGGACACCGGCTATCACCCCCAGGCGGCGGGCCGGACCTGCCGGGTGGCGGGGCCGGTGCAGTTTGACGCGGCCACCGACCAGCGGGGCACCCTGGCGGCCCCCTACAGCGGATATTATCTGACCAGCAGCCCCCCGATCATGACCCTCCGTCCCGGCCCGGCCGCCGCCTTTGAGGCGATCCTCCCCTCTGACCTGGAGAAGGGCGTTCCGGCTGAGCTGGCGGTGCTGGCGGTGGACCGGTTCCATAACCCGGTCACGGGGCATACCGGGCCGGTGAAGTGCTATGACGGGGAGGAGCTGATCTATGAGGGAAGCTTTGAGCCCTGGGAATGCGGAGTGAAAACGGTCCCGATCCTCCCACGGAGGGCCGGCCCTCTGCGGGTCAGGGTCACGGACGGGGAGAGGGAGGCCTGGAGCAATCCGGGGGTGGCGGCGGACCGGCTGGAGGGGCCGAGGCGCTTCTGGGGCGACCTCCACGGGCATACCGGAATCCAGTGGGGCCGGGGCAGCGGCCGGTCTTACTATGAATACGCCCGAGAGGTGGCGCGGGTGGATTTCTGCGCGCTGACCGACCCGGACGCCGGACGCTACACCAACAACAACGAGACCGCGATGAACTCCCTGAGCTGTTACATGACGGATGCCCAGTGGCGGGAGATCCAGTCGGTCAACCGGCAGTTCTATGAGCCGGGGCGCTTTGTCCCCATCCTGGGCTATGAGTATCACAACGACGCCCCCAACCCGGAGTTTGGAGGGGACCGGAATGTGTATTATGAGTCCTATGACGAGCCCATCCGCCGGTGTGTGGACCCGGGCAGCTACTGCCCCGAGGAGCTCTGGCAGCAGCTCAGGGAGCGGAAGGTCCGGGCGCTCACCGTTCCCCACCACACGGCAAAAAAGGTGATGCTGGGCAGCTGGGAGCTCCACGACGGGCAGTTCCAGCGGCTGGTGGAGATCTACTCCTCCTGGGGCAGCTCCGAGGGGGAGGGGTGCGAGAGGCCGATCATCGGCGGCTCCGTCTATGAAAAGCACTCGGTGCAGTACGCCCTGGAGAAGGGCTTCCGGCTGGGCTTTGTCACCGGAAGCGACAGCCACGCCGGGACTCCGGGCTACTCCCACTGGGTATTCCCCTCCGACCTGGAGAGCTACCGGGGCGGGCTGACCTGCGTCCTGGCGGACCGGCTGGACCTGGAGAGCGTGTTTGACGCCCTCTGGAACCGCCGGGTATACGCCACGACGGGGGAGCGTATCCTTCTGGATGTCTCCCTCAACGGCGCGGGTATGGGCCAGGAGATTTCCCTGGAGGAGAATCCGGTGCGCGTCCTGACGGTGAAGGTCTCCGGCACCGGCGAGATCGACCGGGTGGAGGTCATCTCCATGGGCCATACCGTCTGCCGCCATATGGGAGCGGGAACGGAGCTGTCCTTCACCTTTACCGACAGCGGCGTGCCGGAGCACGGCTGGCAGTATTACTATGTGCGGGTCCATCAGAAGGACAAAGCAATGGCGTGGTCAAGCCCGATTTGGGTTAGTTGATTGTGCGCGGTAAAAAAGGAGGAGCCTTATGAAGGAAACAAGAAAAACCATATCCCCCGGCAAGTCCATCGCGATCCTGGTCCTCTCCCTGGCGGTACTGCTGTACTGCGTGGCGGGCCTGAAAGCGAATCCCGGCGTCAGCCTGATCCTGGCCTCCCTGGCCGCCGTCTTTTTGGGCATGGCATTTGGGTACACCTGGCAGGACTTTGAGGCCGATATCGGCGATACCTTTAAGACCATGTTTATGGGTATGCTGATTATGATGTTTGTGGGTATCCTAATCGGGTCCTGGATGACCTCCGGAACCGTCCCGCTGCTCATGTATTACGGGCTGAAGCTGCTGCCCGCCCCCATTTTCCTGGCCGCTACCTGCATTCTGTGCAGCCTGATGTCCCTGATGACCGGTACCTCTTGGGGGACGATGGGCACCATCGGCGTCGCCCTGATGGGCGTGGCGGAGGGCCTGGGTATCCCGGCTCCCTATGCCGCGGGCGCGATTGTGGTGGGCGCGATCTTCGGTGACAAGCTCTCCCCCCTCTCCGATACGACCATTATGGCCCCATACGTGTCCGGCGTGGATATTATCGAGCACATCAAATCCATGCTGTACACCACCGTCCCCTGTCTGCTGGTGTCCCTGGTCCTGTATGTGATTTTGGGACTGCGGTTCCAGGGCGGCAATATCCAGAGCGAAAACTATCAGCTGATCCTCCAGACGCTGAGCGAAAGCTTCAGCCTGAATCCCCTGCTGCTTCTGCCCCCGGTGGTGGTCCTGGTTCTGATCTTCCTCCGGAAGCCGACGATCCCGGTGTTTGGCGTCGGTATCCTGCTGGCGGACGTGCTGGCCGTCCTGATCCAGGGCCGGACGCTGAAAGAGGTCCTGACCGCTATGGCAAGCGGAATGAACGCCTCCACGGGCGTGTCGCTGGTGGATTCCATGATCAACCGGGGCGGCCTGCTGAATATGATGTCCTCCGTGGCGCTGATTATCGGAGCGGCTATGTTCAGCTCCTCTCTGAAAACCACCGGAGTGTTCCAGGTTTTGCTGGACGCCATTCAAAAATATGCCAAGGGCCGCAAGTCCCTGCTGGGATTCAGCTACATCCTGCACCTCGTTCTGGCCTCTTTGGTCGGCGTCTATCTGGTTACCTTCTCCATTGTGGGCCCCATCCTGGCTCCCATGTTTGACAAGTACGGCCTGCACCGCAAAAACCTCTCCAGAATGCTGGAGGACACCGGCACCGCCTTCTCCCCCATTGTCCCGTGGAGCAATATCTCCGTCTTTATTCTGGGCACATTGGGCGTGAGCTCCTTTGAATATGTGCTGTACGCGCCGATCACCTATCTGGGTGTGGTCTTTGCCGCGATCTACATTATGACCGGGTTTGGAATCTACAATCAGGACGATGTGATGCTCGTCAAAGAGAAGCGTGCCAGCGCCAGCCGGGAGTGAATCCCTCTGCTCCCCGACTGAAGGAACCGAGTTCCTCTTTACTGTTCCCTCTCCAAATGGCCAGGGCCGCCAACATCTGTTGGCGGCCCTGGCCGTTGAATGGATAAAAATACCGGAGCAAAGCTTATACTGCTCCGGTGTGGAGCAGGTGCCCGCTTTCGCTATTCACTTTTGCCTGGAGTCAAAGCAAATAGCATGAATGATCTTCATCAGAAATTGCGGCTGTTTTCTGATTCAAGCCGTCAAACTGCTCCTTGATTTTCTCATTGACCTTAGCATCCATGATTGGAATTTGGATTAAATCCTCTTCCTGAATACAGATATCTGCGATATCTTCTTTTTCTCCATATTGAGGGAAAAGAACCAGCCAGCAGCCATCTTTACACTCCTCTTCCCAGATAACCCCCTGCATCCCTTTGTGAACACCTTCCTTTGCATACTTTGGTTTTTCGGCAATGAGTTCTACACAATCCATCATTCTCATTTTATTTTCCTCCATATGGCGTATTTAGAGCAGTTCTCCGAAATAGCAATAAGAGAAGAAATATGGTAAAATAGCATCG
>CANSDP010000001.1 GCA_947645675.1 uncultured Bacillota bacterium | reverse complement strand
CGATGCTATTTTACCATATTTCTTCTCTTATTGCTATTTCGGAGAACTGCTCTAATGTTCTTTCCTACCAGAGGAATTATACCTTTCAACCATTTTCCATATTGCTGCGGCGGACACAAAATTATCTGGCTCAATGTCCTTTCCGTCCAGTTCTATCTTGAAATGCTCCTGCACCGCATCAATTATCGCAACGATATCCAGCGAGTCCATCAAGCCTGACTCTATCAAATTATCCTCGTGTTCAAAATCAATATCAGGTTTGATTTCCCGCAATATTTCCAGCAATTCATCCATTCCGCTTCACTCCTTGGTGTACTCCTTTTTCAGGCTAACCCTGTCGATCTTACCGTTCAAATTCAATGGCATTGCGTCCAAATGAATATAGTGATTAGGTAACATGTATTGTGGAAGTATTTGACGCAGACATACGCCAAGCTCTTTCTTCGCAATTTCGCCAGTATAAATCGCTATAATTTCATTGGTTGATTTGTTAAACAGGCAGCAAGCGCTTTTTATCCTTTGCTCGGAGAGGATTGCGGCCTCTATTTCTCCCAGTTCGATACGGTACCCCAAACGTTTAATCTGGAAGTCCTTTCTGCCAACAAAAATAATATCCCCATCCTCGTTGATATACGCAAGGTCGCCTGTCCGGTACATCCTTTCCGTCCAATAGGGGTTGAGCGGATTTTGAACAAAAACCTCTCTTGTCCGCTCCCAATCGTTATAATACCCCTGGGACAGGCACTGCCCCAGGATACAAATCTCTCCAACTTCTCCGGGCGCCGCTTCTCTGTCATCATCGGTGATTAAAACGATCTCACTGTTTTCACATGGTTTTCCAAGCGGTATCTTGTCTGTATCTGAAACTTCATGCTTCACATAATAATATGTACAGAAACATGTCGCTTCTGTCGGGCCATACATATTTGAAAACATGGCATTTGGCAGGCGCCGCATCCATTCGTTCAGGTGTTTACAGGGCATTACCTCAGCAGTAAATACAACAAACCGAACTGATTCCGGCACACATACATCAAACGCACGGCAGTTGACCACATTGCACAAGGCAGACGCTACCCAGATCAGAGTGTTGATTTGATGTTCTTTTATGAACGACAGCACTTTTTGTGGGAACATATAGTAACTTTTGGGTGGGATATAGGTCACAGCACCTGTTTTTAGCGGAACATAGATGTCCGCTAATGATACGTCGAAATAGAACGGAGATTGATTGCAGAATGATGTGCTTTCGTCAAAGCCGCAGCACCCGCAGATCCATTCTATAAAATCAGTTACAGCTTCGTGTGATATTGTAACCCCTTTCGGCACTCCAGTTGAGCCACTGGTAAAAAGAACATATAAAAGATCTGTTGCCTTGATGTGAAATCTGATGGCGGCAAGGGTGTGCTCATCAACATCGCCCTCTAAAGCAGTCTCAAACCGGATAACAAATATGTCTCCTGACAACTCCCGCGCCGTCACTTCCGTCTTTTTATCACATATCACCGCTTTCGGGGCAAGCAGCTCAATAATCATCTTGATCCGCTCAACCGGCATGTCCTTATCAATCGGAACATAAAAGCAGCCCGCATACGCGCACCCTAAAAATGCCGCAATATTATTGACGCTTCTCTCCATATATATAATGACAGGCTGATGAGGGGGGACCATCTTCGCGACAGTACTGCCAACGGCTTTCGCCTCTTGCCGCAGTTCCCTAAAGCTTACAGTCTTTTCCAGATCATGAAAAACTTTCCTCTCAGGATAAATCGCCGCAGTTCGATCTAAATAGTCAAGAACCGATATCACCATACTGCTCACCCTCCGTATCCCTTAAATAACTCCTCGCGTGAAACCTTGAAGTCATAAATATTTCCGCACTGATTATGCAGAATGTCTTCACGTATCACGTTATAACTATCGCCTAAAGATACAATATAGCTTGTGATTCCGCAATAATCTTTGACCTGTGCAATGCCCCGTTCCTCCAGTATCGCGCCAATCCTGTTAAATTGTTCCGTTGTGCCCACATCCAACCTGCGGGCCGCGTAGTCATAGGTCCGCTCCTCCTGCATGCCATCGCGTGTCACGTATATCCCGGTAAAGCTCTTTGCGAAACGGTACGGAACCGCGCACATAGTTTCCACATAATGCACAAACGTCATGGCATGCACATAATCCGTGCCAAGCATGATCTGCTTTACATTGTTCTCCCTGCAATACGCAAAAGGGGAATCCGTGCCAAAAGCGTGCTTGTTCTTCATCCCGCATAGCTTTTCACGGTCTTTCCCCCATACGGCGAAGGAATGCATCGGGTGCTGTGTCCTCACAAAATCGCCTCTCTGAAGCGCGGCATTTCCCAATGTGCCGGTAACGCCTCTCGAACGGGTGTAGTCATACCTCCCCGTGTTACTGAATACGAAAGTAAAGGTTGGCAGAAGCAGTGTCCCGTCCTCTCCTATGGCTGACTGAAAGCAATCCAGCAACGCTGACGCATCAAATTCTACGCCAGCCTTTCTGCATAAAAGCGCAAGCTTCACTATTTCGGAGGAAAGCCAAATCCTGTCCCCCCGCTCTATTTCGAGGCAGTCGATCAATTCCTCAAAAATCCGCATCGATATTTCGCCTCCAATCTTTGAAGCCGTTCTCCTTCAAGGTTTTTATTTCACCCGGTGCGCGCTTCAGGCATCCGTTCCAAAATTCCTCCGGCCCGCAATATATCCGCGATCTCAATCAGCCTGTCTACCGGAACATGGATTATATTGCTGATATCAAACAGGTCGTTAGTTCCATCGGCATACGCGATAAAATTTGTCATTGTCCGAATCTCATTAGCCGAACCTTTTCGGCTCAAGGTTGGATACAATCCCCGTTTGCCTAACTGCGGCTCACCCAGGCATGTGACGCGATAACAGTAGTTGTGCTCCAATCCCATCAGGCATTTCCAGTATACCTCCAGAGCCCCGCCAAGGCCCGCTTCGGAAATCAGCGTCAAATCGTCCAGTGAAGTGTGATATTCCGGATACTCCCCATACTTCGACCGGCAGATCGCACACAGCGGCAGATCAATCCCGGGCGCGCAGTACTGTCGTTCATCTGAGCCTCTTTGCAAGAAACTGTAGGCTTGATAGCCGGGGGCGTGAAAGGAAAGCACGTTTTTCGCCGCTTTGTCCGCTAAGGTATTTCCATAGCGGGACGCTACATAAGAATAGGTACGGTCATCCCCGACGCATGAAATATTAAAGCCCGCCACCACATGCTTTTTAAGATGTACATAGTTTTTGCTGAGATATGTAATTGATCCAATTGTTTCCGGGATAAAAACTATGCGATAGGTGTATCTGCGGCGAGGAAGCTCTGAAAGCATTTTTGCGAGATAGATCAGAAGGCAGGGACCGGAGAGGTTATCATTGGCCATGGAAGGGTGGCAAATATAGGTTGAAAGAAATATTTCCTGTTGGCTCTCTCCGGAGAGAATGATCTCTCCATAGGTAAGGGCTCCGTCCTTCAGCTCGCTGTCAATGACAATATGGAACGGCCCGTTTCCCAACGCATTTCGCTGATTTTCCGTCATGCAAAATCCGTATCTGCGCTTATAATAGGAGGTCACATAGGGGATCGCGTCCGGCTGCGCCGGTTCGCTGTATATGTGCTCCAGCAGCTCCTCCCTGGATACAATCTGATCCACCGGCTCAGAGTATCCGACGATAGAGAGATTATTCCAAGCAAAATCAAGGATTCTCTTGGAGTTTTCGTCCTCAATAAAACCGCCTCGGATATTCCATTCCTGCGGTACCGTCCAATCAAATACCGGTGTACCAGTAGGCACCTCATATGTTTTGAGCGGGACGATCTCGCCAAGTATGCTCAGTGTATCTCGGACCCCATCCCCGGTTATACTGCGGCAAATCGGAAATAGCCGCTTCGCCAATCGGTACATATCCTGACCATGATTATCCATATCTGTTTTCCCTAAACTTTCTGTGTTTCAAATTTTGTTGTCAATACCGCGTTCTGCCTTGACAGGCAGGGAATACCACCGATTTTAGGGTATGACAGCATGCTGTCCTTGCAGAAATAGCAGTCATCGTATTCCGTCATTCTTTTCTTGGAAAGCGGGTCGCACAGGCCCTGCCACTCTGTCGTACCGCCCTTTTCGATCACAAGTACCCCCGTTGGGTTTAAATCACTGACAAAACATCTAAGTATTTCGTACCGTACGACAGAATAGCCCAAAGCTTCTGCCTGACGCTTCAATCCCCTTACATAACCATGATGGATCATCCGTTTTTGCACTTCTTCGGAGGCCAGTTCGTAAATTGGCTCAAATAAAAACAAATACTTGGAGGTTATTCTATACAGTTCCGCAAGCATCTGCGCTTCTTTCCCTCCGTTTGGCTCCATCGCATGCGAGGTGTAAACAATGTCAAAGGAATTATCCGCAAAGGGAGCCTCAAACATATCCCCCACGACCAGCTGCCGGGACATTCCTTCCAATCCCGTAAACTCGTTCCCAAAACGCATGGCCTCCAGGATCCTTGACCAGGAAATATCAAACCCGCAGGCGATCGCCGGTTTTTTCCTTAAATACGGGATCAAAGGGAAAAAGCTGGTTCCCTCCCCAACTCCCGCCTCACACAACGTGTACCCGTTCTCAGGCAGGCAGCCGTTCATTATTTCCGCCATAGCTTCATGGGGACTGTTGAACTTATCCGGCGTCTTCTTATATGCGGAATTGTATGAGCCTGCCTGAAAATCGTAGCTGATCATAATATCCTCTATTGAATTATGGTCATGTCCTTCAATATCCCTCAAATATTCAAGAATGTTTCCCCCATCCGCATAGATATTCGCTATTCTTCCTAAAATTTTATATTTATCCATTTCACCCGCCTCCATTTATAATTCACGATTTTTTGCGCTGTCATACTCCAAAACCAGTTTTGACAAGCGCTTCCGCCAGTCGTCTTGCGCCCATTCCGTCGACGGTATCCTGCATTTGCTCGGCCATACGTTGGCGCAACGCAAAATTCTCCGTCAGTGCGTCCAGAATTTCAAAAAGACGTTTCGCAAAACACACATCCCCCCGAATATCCCCGGCATTCAGCGTAAGGCCCGACCTTTCAAAGGCCCCCGCATTCATGATCTGGTTATCTGCCAAAATATACGTTACCGTCGGAAGCCCGCAGGCGCACAGCTCAAATAGCGTTGTCCCGCCGGCGGAGATCGCCGCATCACATTGCATCATCAGGGAACACATATCCGTCACCTGCCGATGCAGTTTGATTGATGGACAGCCGCAGGAGAGCCGATCAAGCGCCTCCACATCCCGATTCATAGCGCCGAGGACAAAATGGAATGTGACACCCTCGCTCACCAGGTGCTCCCGAAGGTACTCCGCACAGCGTAGGGCCACATGATATGGATCTGTACCTCCGGTGGATACCAAGACGTTTTCCACGCATTTTTTGACCCTTCGCCGGCCAAGTCCTTGAAATTCTTTGCGCAAGGGCGCATACTTCGGCCCTAGAAAATAGGTCTTGCTTCCCGAATAGGGTATCTCCGGGCCATAGATGTTGTAGTTCACAACGATATCTGCCGGGTAGCCAAAGGCATTCAAGTCGTCGATGTAAAGGAGGGGAACCGCATCTTTTACCATTTTCATGTATTTCGGCGTTACGAAATAGCTGTCCAAGATTACCAGCTCAGGCCGGTCCCGTTTTAAAATTGGAAGAAAGAGGGGAAGCTCATCCTCCATATGGTCAAAAGTTGTTCCAAGCACAGTACATAAATAGCCACGTTCCTGAATTAACTTCTGAAAATATGGCTTTGCTATGACAAATGCAATCTCCTTTCCTTGTTCCCGGAACGCATCTGCCAGTGAGAGGCAGCGCATAATGTGGCCTGTTCCAATCTGCGGGTTGCCGTCAGCACGTATAAGGAACATCCAGCCCCTCCCACTTATGATAGATGAAAAATGGCTGCTGTTCCTTACAGTAGGTATATCCCAGCTTCTCAATCGTCCGCTGCGACACAAAGTTCTGAGAATGGATTTCTGCAAAAAAGTGACAAATCCCTTCCTTCCTCATCGCATTCATCATAGATGTTATGGCTTCTACCGCATAGCCCTTACGCTGAAAGGCTACCCTCGCAATCATATATGAGATCTCACAGGATCGTTCCTTCAGGTCTATATGGTTCGCTCCAACTGTGCCGATAGCCTCTTGGGACTGTTTTTCGATCACGATAAAATCAAGCCGTTCATAATCTTGTAAGTATACAGTTCGATACCACTGCTCATGATCCTTTTTTGTAATTGGAATAGGCCGCCGAAAATAACAGATTACTTGAGGGTCAGATCTCCATGTCACTAAGCAATTTGTATCAGTTTCATTAATTCCCCGAAAGTACAGTCGTTCTGATGAGAATGTGCTATTTTTATCCATTATGTCCACCCAACTACTGAATTGGTTTTCCTGATTTATACTCTTTTGGAGAGGGCTTTCCAAGTAGGCTTTTGTATTTTTTTGGCTCAAAGCCATAGGCGGGGCGAATCACCCGAATATTTTCTTCTGTAAAATGTTCTCCTTCTTTAATATCCCGCACAGCAAAAATTGACCTGCGGAAAACAGTGGATGCCTTTTCTGATTCTGTAAGCTCATAGCCTACCTGCCCACGAATTTGGGCTGCGATACGGACATCCCGTACCATCTCCACAAACTCCCCCGGCTCCATAGAAAACTCACAGTCCGGATTTTTGATGGCGCGGCTGAGGCAGAAATGTTTTTCCACCACCTGAGCTCCAAGAGAAACACCAACCACAGCGCCGATCGAGCCCATGGAGTGGTCGGACAGCCCCACCGGGACACCGAACCGTTCCCGCATATCCGCAATGGTGGCAAGATTCATATCGTTGTAATTGGCCGGATACTCACTGCAACACTTCAGCAGCACGACCTTATCGTTCCCCTGACGCCTGCAAGCGTCCACCGCATCCTGTATCTCCTCAATGCTCCCCATGCCACAGCTGATAATCATGGGCTTCCCCTTGGAGGCGGCATACTCAATCAGCGGAATGTCCACCAGCTCAAAGCTGGCGATCTTGTACGCTTCGCAGCCGATCCCCTCCAGAAAGTCAACCGCTGTCCGGTCAAAGGGCGTCGAGAGGAAATCTACTCCGCAGGCCTCGCACTCCTGCTTGATCCGCTCCTGCCACTCCCAGGGAGTGCCGGCCTCCTTATACAAATCATACAGCTTATAGCCGTCCCACAGCCCGCCTTTGATACGGAAATACTCGTTGCCGCAGTCGATGGTCATGGTATCCGCCGTATAGGTCTGTATCTTCACGCAGTCCGCGCCCGCCTTAGCCGCCTGACGCACGATCTCCAAGGCGTTCTCCAGCTTTCCCGCATGGTTGGCGCTCATCTCCGCGATGATGTAGGTCTGGACCGCTTCCAGCTTTTCCCACAGTCTGAACATGCTCACACCTCTGTTCATTGTCGAAAATACGTGATGACCTTTTCTACTGCCCGGATTACGTCGTTCTGGTCTTGATCTGTCATCCCATAAAACAGCGGCAGCGTCATACTGCTCTCATAATAGGCCTCCGCATTGGGGCATAGGCCCCTCCGGTAACCCAGAGACTGGTAATATGGGAACAAGTACACCGGAATATAATGCACATTGACGCCGATATTTTCCGCCTGCATGGCATCATAAAATTCTTTCCGCCTGCAGTTAAGGCGGTCAAAATCCAGGCGCAGGATATATAAGTGCCGAGCCGTATCAGAGCCCTCGGCCTCTGTCTGAATGATCACCTCTGGAATCTTACGGAACGCCTCATCGTACTTTCGGACTAGTTCCTTCCTCCGGGCGATAAACCGTTCCAACTTTTTGAGCTGGCTCAGAGCCAAAGCGCACTGGATGTCCGTCATGCGGTAGTTGTAGCCCAGCAGCTGCTGCTCATAGTACCAGTTGGAGTTCCCTTTTTCTTGGAGCAAGTCAAAGTCCCGGGTGATGCCATGCTTGGCAAACAACTCTACTCGCTTTGCCAACGTACTGTCTTTCGACAGCACCGCACCGCCCTCCCCCGCTGTGATCGTCTTGACCGGATGGAAGCTGAATGTGGTCAGGTCCGCGACGCCCCCCACCGGCGTCCCGCGATAGGTGGTCCCGATGGAGTGGGCTGCGTCCTCAATCAACAGAAGATTGTGTTTCTGGCAGATTGCCCGAATTGCGTCATAATCACAGGCGGCTCCAGTAAAGTCCACCGAGATAACAGCCTTAGTCCGCTCTGTCACACACCGCTCAATGGATTCGGGATCAATGGTATAGGTCCTGGGATCGATATCCGCAAATACCGGCTTTCCGCCACAGTATAAGACGGCGTTGGCAGAGGCCGCAAAAGTGACCGGCGTGGTAATTACCTCATCGCCCGGGCCAATTTCAGCGGCGAGGCAGGCCACATGCAGCGCTGCGGTCCCGTTGGATACCGCTGTGCAATGCGCCGCTCCGGTCAGATGGCACAGCGCCTCCTCCAACTCTGCCACCTTGGGCCCGCAGGTCAGAAAGTCGCTATTTAAAACCTCGACCACCGCTTGAATGTCGGCTTCATCTATGTATTGGTGGCCATAGGATAATCGTGTTTTTCGTACGGGCTCCCCGCCATATAAAGCTAGATCTGACATTGTCTGCATACTTCCTTTTGTACTAATTCAACCGCTGAAATCCGGTATGGCAGACTGGTCCATCCAAGTGCTCAACAATATTTTCCCCTCGATTGAGCAATGCGGCTATCTTCTGGAATACCTGGCCGCAGGCAGAGAGGTAGCCGTCTACTACCTGTTCCGTGTGTGCGAAGGAGGCGTAGAACCCCGTATAGGCCAGGTAGCCTCTGCGCAACATCTCCTGGGTAAAATATGTCTTGCACTCCAGAGGCTGGTCATTCTCAAAATCGAAGTGGCTTAGCGGGTAGATGCCACCAACGTGGATACGCAGCCCAGCCGCCTCCGCCTGCCAGACCCAGCCCTCCTGCACTCGCTTCCCGATGCACATCAAATGCTCCGCCACGTTGTGCTCGCGGTATTCCTGTATCGACTTGACCGCTGCTGCCAGCGCCACCCGCTCTGTCCAGAAGGTACTGCTGATAAAGGTATCCTGCGCGGCAGTCATGATTCCTTTCCGGCCAATGACGGCGGCAATCGGATAGCCATTGGTCATCGCTTTGGCAAAAACTGCCACATCCGGTTCTACGCCTAGCACCATGTGACTGCCGCCGCAGCACATCCGGAATCCAGAAGATATTTCATCAAAAATAAGAGGAATTTTCTCTTCTGCTGTCATTCTGCGAATTTCGGTCAGGAATCCGTCTTGGGGATAGTCATTCCGGATGGGCTCCATAATCGCTGCAGCAATTTGTCCCTTATTCTCTTCCATCAGCTGCTGAAATTCATCCAGGCGGTTGTAGTGGAAGATCAAATTGCTTCCAGCCAGATTTCTAGGAACGCCAGTCGGTTCCAGCCCTTTTAGGTGCACGCCGGCTAAAGGATCACCCTTGACCAAATTCGCGGCAAGATACCAATCATGCCATCCGTGATATCCGCATACAAGCACAATATCCTTTTGCGTAAAAGCCCGGGCAATCCGGACCGCGACCGACATGGATTCCCCGCCCGCCTTCGCATAGCGCACCATATCTGCCCAGGGGTGCAGCTCCAGCAGCAGCTCTGCGAGTTCTACCTCTTCCGGAGCATTCAAAGTACACATCCCGCCGTACAAGATTGCCTGCCTAGCCGCCTCATCCACTGGTCCGTAGGCGTAGCCCAGCACATTGGATCCTACGCCCATCAGGCTCATATCGTAATAGTGATTGCCATCCAAATCCCAGATCTCACAGCCCTTTGCCCTGCTGTAATAGGTGGGCCATTGATTCGGAAGAAACATCTCCGGCCGCTTGCTGAGCAGCTGCGTGCCCCCGGGTATGATCTCTTTAGCTCTTTTATACAGTTCCTGTCCCTTTGACATGACAATTCCTCCATGCCCCTAAATTTGCAACGACTTTGTCCTCACGGAGCGATCTCGCAAGCCCTTCATTGCGGGCATATTTTGCGTTGATCCTGCTCAGGTCCGGCTTTTCACTGATAAACGCCAGAATGTCCTGAGTCAAGAAGTCTTCCCGTCCAATGGCAAAAAAATGGTTATATATTGCTTCAACCAGAACAAAGTCCTCCCGTTCGTCCAAGGTCCATCGCAAATGTCCCAGTGCCCCAAACGGGCAGGCAAAATTTTTATGTTGAAATTCCTCCGGATGTTTCCGGATATACTGCGTCACATGCTCCCGCTCCGACGCCAGCTCCGCCTTTTGCCAAGCCAATTGAAGGGCACTGAATTTTATGATCTCAATATCCAGACCGTCCGGCAAAGTCTCTCCAAAGTCAGAAAGATAATCCGCTTCAGGCGGCACGGACTCTATGGCCCGGTCCAATATGCTCCAATCGTAGCAGGGGCAGTCCGCCGTGACTCTCACGATATAATCTGGCTGGATCAGCTTTGCCATCTGATAGTACCGATCCAGCACATCGTCCTCCGAACCCGCAAAGACCCGTACACCCAGATCGGCACACAGACGCAAAACAGGCAGATTCTGTTTATTCACAGAGGTGACAACGACTGTCTCGTCAATGTACCTGCTCCGCTGTACCCGCTCAATCACCCATTGAAGTACCGGCTTCCCTGCTATATCCATCAAAATCTTCCCCGGCAGGCGGGACGAGCCGTACCGGGCCTGTATCATTGCGGCATAGCGCATACGTTAACACATCCTTATTTCTTCCACAGGCTGGGCATCACAATGTCCGCCTCCACATCGGAAAAAGAGTGCTCCAGCTCTTCTGTTACCCCAGTGGGCAGATCTTCAGAAAATACCCGGATATCCTCCTCAAGCTGCTCCAGATCTCGCACTCCAAATACCAAATGGGTAATGGCCCTTTGCCGTTTTACAAACCCAATTGCCAGTTGCGCTCTGCTCAGACCAGTTTCCCTGCAAACTGTTTCAACAGCTCGCAAGACTGGCGCCGCCTTTTTCCGTAAAAATGGCGGCACCTCCTCTGGCGCCATCATAACCAGGCCCTGAACAAAAGCACTGCGGGTGTGGATCGGGAAGCGATTTTGTTCAGCCAACTCAAAAACTCCCTGGTGCAGCATACGCTGATCCAGAACGCTGAACGGAAACTGTAACAGGTCCAGGTCTTTTCGAGAGAGCCCTTTTTTTGCCTCATCAACCTCATATACGGAGACACCGATATTCCTGACATAGCCTTCCTTTTTCAGCCGCACCAAGGCCTCAATGATCTCGTCGTTATAGACATACCGGGCGCTGTGGAGCAGATAACCATCCAGGTGATCCGTGCACAACCGTCGCAGCGACTCCTCCAAGTTAGCCCTCATGATCGAATAATACCGCTCTACAGGGACATCATCCAGGAGGTTGGGCCGGAATTTGGAGATAAGATATATCTTTTGCCGCGCCTCCGGAACCTTTTTCAGATAAGCGCCTACCACTTCCTCTGCTTCGCCATAGGCGTTGGCGGTATCAATGGTGTTAATCCCGTTATGTAACGCATAGTCCAGCATGGCCAGGCAGTCAGACAGCGGCGGCTTTCTCTTCCCACGAATGCCATAATCCATGCCAAATTGGACAGTACCAAGGCAAAGTTCCACCTTTCTCACTCCACTTGATTCAAACTCAGTTACCGCATCGGATATGTCACTGTTTCTCATATGGATTCAATTTATCCATAAAGATACCGTCAATATATTTACCCTCAAAAAAATATGCTTGCTTGGCTCGTGCATACTCTTTAAATCCAACCTTTTCCATAATTCGCAATTCTGGCTTATTTAGTTCGTACGCACCAATAATAATACGGTGTAGACCAAGTACTTTAAATCCATACTCCATGACTAATCGGTGTGCCTCTGTACCAATACCCCTGCCAAAAAACTCCGGGCACCCCACTATTATCCCAATTACTCCCGATCTGTGGTGCCATTCAATATCGCCTAATTTAATGTTTCCAATATGTGTTGAGGTTTCTTTATCAAGAATTGCAAACATATGATTTCGATCATCCAGCTGCTCAACAAATTCCCTTAAAGACTCCTTAGTATGCATACGAAAACGGCTCTCCGTATACTTAACAATTTCATAGTTATTCATCCAGTTCACATACTCATCTGAAACATCCTCCACCACTAAAGGCCGAAGAATGATCTGCTTACCAATTAATTCACCCATTTTAAATATCTCCCTAAAATTATTTTAGTGTTCCCCCATTTTCTCCAATAGCTGCCGCAATCCCTCTACAGACAGCCATTGGTCATTTGCTCCAGAGGAATATTCAAACCCCCTGGCCACTGCTTTTCCACCGGGCAGCACTTTCTCAGGTATCCACCAAGACATATGAGGATAAACAATATAGTGCTTTTCATATTCATATGTATAAGGAGAATCTTCCTTCGTAATCATGATTTCATGGAGCTTCTCTCCCTCCCGAATACCAACTTCTTTCATTGTGCATTCAGGAAGGATTGCTTTAGCTAGATCTGTGATTTTAAATGATGGAATTTTGGCGATAAATGTCTCACCACCCTTAGACTCCAACAAAGCCTTGATAACCAGTTTCACGCCCTGCTCCAAGCTGATCCAAAAGCGAGTCATCCTAAAATCGGTAACAGGAAGTTCCGTCTCGCCCGCTTGGACAAGTTCTTGGAAAAATGGAATAACAGAGCCGCGGCTGCCAGCCACATTTCCGTAACGAACAATAGCAAATCGGGTATCTCTTTGCCCTGAATAAGCATTGGCTGCGATAAACAGCTTGTCCGACACCAGCTTTGTCCCGCCATATAAATTGACAGGATTGACCGCCTTATCCGTGGACAGTGCCACCACACGTTTAACTCCGGTATCCAGTGCGGCTTCAATAACGTTCATGGCGCCATGGATGTTGGTCTTAATGGCCTCGTTCGGGTTATACTCACAGGCAGGCACCTGTTTCAGTGCCGCCGCATGAATAACATAATCTACGCCATCAAAGGCCCGCCGCATTCGATCCACATCCCGTACATCGCCAATGAAATACCGCATAATGGAATCATACTTCATCATACGGTTGCGCATTTGAAATTGCTTGAATTCATCCCGGGAGTAGATAATGATTTTTTTCGGTTCGTAATGCTGCAATATATAATTTGTAAAATGGTTTCCGAAAGAACCTGTTCCCCCGGTGATAAGGATAGTTTTATCTGTCAGCATTGCTATCAATCCCTTTTGAAAATTTATATTTCTACAAGATGATCAAGCCGATAAACTGGACTCAAATTCAAATCCTGTTTTTGTAAAAGATTAGTAAATGATTTGCAAAAATCATGTAAAAGTTTTCCTAGTTGTCGGTCAACTGAATCCAGGGCACCATAATGAGTACCACTTTGTTTCCAAACAGCCGCTTCTTTTAACCTATATTCCCCAATTAACTTTGAAAAAGCATCTCCATATTTATATCGACATTTCCAGGCTGTTAAATATTTTTTTGCTAATTCCATAGATTGTTTAGACGGTGCATTGAGATTATGCATATTTTTTAGAGTATTTTCATATTCAGACAATGTCCTCATCTGATACGAAATACCCCAGTTGCAATAGTACGCATTACCAACTGTAATTGTCGGAACTCCATAAGCCCAGTATTCTATTCCTGCGTCACCCGTGCAAGTAAGCACGCAATCTGCATAATCTTTTATGTTAATCCCGGCCAAGTCTTTATCAATCAAATATATATTTTCAGCTTTGTTATTCTCAAAAATAGCTTTCACATAACTCTCTTGCTTATAATAATGTGCCCAAGGGTGATCTTTGATAATCCAATTTACATCAGTTATTCCTTTAATAATCCTCATTGTATCAAGAAACCATTCAAGATAGTCATGATAAATATTGTGTCTGCATGCTTCTCTCGGCGAATCGCCAAATGCATGGGGGAGAATAAATACATTTTTTCTTTTGCTGCACCAACTAGGATGTTCAATCGCTTTTTCATCGTCCTCACTCAAAACAAAAAGGTCTTCATCATATGTATCATCTATTAGTTTTCTCTGCAAACACTTTTCCATCTCAATACGTATTAAATCCGCATACTTAATCTCTGACAATTTATATTTGCCTGGATCGACCTGCACAATAACATCTGGGCAGTCCCCAAAGGTTAACAAAATCTTTGCACCCAACACATTAGCAACATGCGCATATAATGCTTTAGTATAAAAGTATTCCGTCGTAATTAAATAACGGGGCCTTTTTTCCTCAAACAACTCATACGCCTGGTCAATAATCGCCAACGCATTGCGGATAAAGGCACAATACCGTTCCCGGCTTATCTCGAAGCAATTAAATATTTTTCCTCGGTTTCTGCCGCTTCCACCGCGGATGATGTCATCATAAAGCGCATCCCCAAATCGAACACCCCTATATGCCAGTCCAATCAGGCCGTCTTTATCGCCATATGTCTTAGCGGCCATTTTCGCCGCTAGATTTTCTATTTCCTCATTATGATAATCATGGTAAGATGGATGGAATCTTTGCTCAATGCCAAAAGAAGCGTCAACCACATCCATCAGTCCCATCATTTCATCCGCCCTTCCGCTAATGACCGACACTATCGGCAGATGCTCTTTTGCCTGTATTCCCTTCGCAACAATATCCTCCACCAACGAAACTGTAAATTCACTATGAAGCGTATGAAGTACGTAAATCCATCCGTCTTCACCAGTGGTTCCTAAATCATTTGCCCAGTACTTTTTATTTGCATTTACAAAGCACTCTACACCAATTTGTAAATCACTTTTTACATTACAGTCCATTTTTAAATATCCACACTTCCTGAAATGAATTTGTTTACAGTAGCCACTCTAATTCCAACACAATCTCTGCCAGATGAATATCCGGCTTGACATTTTCGCCATGAAAGTCGCTTCCACCCGTGATATGTAAGCCGTATTTTTCTGCCAAATGTAGGTAAAATGCCTGCTGCTCTGGTGCATATTTGGGGTAATAACACTCAATAGCGTCCAATCCCCAGTCTGTCAATTTTCCTACCAGCGCATCCAACTCTTGATTCGACAGCCTTATCTGATAGGGGTGAGCCAGCGACGCTTTTCCGCCAGAGTCCTTAATTGCTCTGATGCAGCTTCTTGCGTCCGCCTCCAGGCGCGGAACCGCTTCCCAAAACTCCGGCGTATCGAGGAAATTGTCAAAGGCATCCCTCCAGGTTTGTACATACCCTCGCTGAATCATCGCTTGCGCAAAATGAGGTCTGCCCATCACTTTACCACCTGCAAAGCTCTCCACCTCGTCCAACGAAAGTTCCAGCCCTTTTTCTGCCAGGAAATCAAGGATCATTTGCTCCCGTATGACTCGGTTTTCCTGCTGCTTTTTACACAAATCCTGCAGGGCGGGTGCATCCGGATCATAGCAGTAGCCAAGAATGTGGAAATTGTTATGTTCCCTCGCGCTCAATTCCACCCCCCGCAGAACCTGTATTCCAAGTTTCCAGCCCATGGCAACTGCCTCATCCGTCCCCGAAACGGTATCATGGTCAGTTAACGCAATGGTTTCCAGCCTGTGCGCTTTCGCCATTCTCACCAGTTCTCTAGGGGTATACTGCCCATCGGAGGCAGTAGAATGGGTATGAAGATCAGTTCTATATTTCATAATTTCCGTTCCTTCTGTGAAAGTCTACATGCCCAAATAGTAGTATTTAATTGTTTTTATCAATGTCCCAAAAAGTTTCCAGGAAAATATCCATTGCTTGTTTAGATCCCGTTGAAATCCGAATATAATCTTTCAGCAGCGGATTTCCGTAGGGATGTACCAACACCCGTTTCTCCTTCTCCAGCCTTGCCGCAACCTCCTTTGCTGGATTCCGTGGTTTTACAAACACATAATTTCCTGCGCAGTCCCTGCACTCATATCCATTTTTCCGCAGTGTGCTCAAAAGATATCGTTTCCCCTCAGCCTCCCTTTGGATCAAATCCTTTATCAGTTCTGGATGATCCAATATCCTTTCTCCAAAGAGCAGGGCGATTGAATTAACATCAAAGCTCAGCTTAGCGTTTTTTACATAATGGATAATCTCTGGGTCGCTGATAATCACGCCCAACCGGCAGGCGGCTAAAGAGAACAGTTTGGAAAATGTACGCAAAACGACCACGTTTTTATGGGACAACGCATACCTAAGAAATGTGTTTGGATAAAAGTAATGATACGCCTCGTCTATGATCACGATCGCGCCCACCGAATCGGCCCGGCGCAGGACACGTTCCAACTCCTCCTCCGTATAGGTATTCCCTATGGGATTGTTGGGATTCAATAAAACGACAATTCGTGTATCGGTATCAATTGCGCTGACGATCTTCTCGATATCGATTGTCAGGTCGTCCTCATATGTGACCGCCACGTGCTTCAGCCCCAAAATAGAACAGTTGATACGGTACATCTCAAAAGAGGGCGAAACTGTCACGACCGATTTTCCGCGCTCGCCAAAAGTCTCCAGCAGATAGCGGATCGCCATATCGGTGCCATTCGTCGCCAACACATTTTCATCTTTTGCCCCGATGAACTCAGCATACTTATGCTGAAATCTGTCCGGTTCTGGGTAAATCGCCAAAAACTCCGGGGTGACCTCCTGCAGCACACTTTCCACAAATCCTTTGGGAAGTCCCTCCGGATTCTCATTCATGTCAAACCGGTAAGCCCCGTACCGGCCTTGCATTGGGAACACACGTTCCGTTCTCATAATGTCGGGATCGACATAGTAATGACTCATTTAAGATATTCCCTCTCCCTGAATTGTTCTATCCACGCTTATCAGCATATCTGCTGTATGCCGTCTCCGCGTCAAATAAAAGAGGCCGGTGCAGAGACGATACTCGTCTCATCACCATATAATCTCCAAACATGGACGATAAAACTTCATGATATCCACTTGGGACCGGAACACTCATACACTCAAATGGAATATAGGATACACCGCTATGCCATTCCTTTGGGTAGGCATATTTACCCCTTTCACATTCCAGCGGGCCGATCCGTTTCGTATCCTGAGCCAACCACTGGGAACAGTAGCTCTCATAGCCTCGGCTGAGCCGCTCTATCCCAAAGATGCCCTTCAAGAGCCTGGAGAACTTGCCAGGCAATATTCTTTTTACCGGGTATCTTTTGCCCGGCTGAAAATAATTCTCATAATAAGAGGCATACCTCAGCACCCTCCAATATCTCTTGAGAAGCTTTTTGGCTCTGTTGAGTTCTCTATCATCGTCAGGTATATGGTCCAGCACGAATATATCGATAAAGATGCCCTTGTTCTTGTACGGGCGCTTATTTTCAAAGTCGCTGATGAGCGTCGTATCGGAATTGCGCAGCCTGCTCCCGCCCATCACCAGACCGGGATCTGTAAAGGGTGTCTGGAAAAAATAGGGGTGCTGGAACTCCCGGTCCGCAACCTGAACGAGCTTTTTGTACTCCTCCCGCGTCATCGCCACATCAATATCATCGTCCCACGGGATGAAGCCCTGATGCCGGACCGCGCCTAACAAGGTTCCGCTGTCTACGAAGTAGGTCAGGCCGTTCTTTCTGCATACCCGGTCAAATTCTGCCAGCAGATCCAGCTCCACCGCCCACAGCTTTTTCATTTCGGCGCTGACCGTGCAGCCGCACCGGACTTCCTCCTCCAAAAATTCCTCCGGCAGATCTATTTTTATTGGCAGCATATTACGCACCTCTATCAGCCTAGCTTGACAACATCGCTGGAGCGATACTTTTCTATTACTTCGGCCAGCCCAAGGGACAGCCTGCACGCACATCCATCCATCTGCCCTTTCGAAATGCGGGACAAAAATTCGGTGAGCTCATACCGCAGTCCATCGCCGGAGAATTTATAGAAGTTTTTCTCTACCTCATTGGGGTTTTCGAACCGAAGCTCAAAATACTCGGTTTTCCACCAGGGGGCCGGCACGTAGATGTAGCCCCGAGTTCCGGAGATCACCAGGCTCCCCTCACTTTTTACCCCCAGGCCCACCTTCGCCGTGGCCACGGCACCTGGATATTGCAGATGGAGCTGTGAAAACAGATCCACCCCGCCCTTTTGGCCAAAATAGGAGTAAAACCGTATCTCCTCATAGTCGTAACCAAGCAGCTTGAACGCCGCCAGAAGCGGATACGTCACCAGCTCCGTCACACTGCCGCCGGTCTCTCGGTTTTGGATCGCCCGCATATGGGGCGGCACCAGCTTAGTAAAGGCAGCGTCAACGGCGACAATCTGCCCGATTTTGCCACTCTTAGCACAACTCACCAGCCGCTGGAACCCGGGACAGTACGCCGTCTTGATGGCCTCCATCAGAATCACATGCTTCTCCCGGGCCAGCGCGAAGAGCTCCTCTGCCTCAGCCGCTGTGAAGACCATCGGCTTCTCACACAGCACATGCTTCCCAGCGCGCAGGGCCTGCCGGGCGTAGTCGTAGTGCGTCTCATGGGGGGAGGCGATGTAGACCGCATTCACCCGGCTTAAAAAGTCGGCGTAGTCGTCGCTATAAAAGGCCAGCTCATGCCTCTGGGCAAAGCTATGGGCGGAATCCAAATGGGGGTTAAAAACGCCCTCCACTGTCACTCCGCTGACAAACTTAGATTCCGGAATGAAGCGGTTGGCAATTCTCCCGGAGCCCACCACGCCCAGGCGGATCAGGGGGTGCCGCCGGTCCCGCAGCTCTGTGCTGGAAATCCCTTTTGTCCGTTCCAGGTAGACCACCTTGCAGTACTCATTCAGGTAGTCGAACCGCCCAACCCAGTCAGAGCCGATGGCAAAGATATCCACGCTCCGGCGGGTGATGTCGTCGATCTTCTGACCCTCATACTCCTCCACTACGATTTCGTCCGCCAGTCCCAGGGCCCGGACATTCTCGACCCGCTCCATCAGCGTCTGCTGAACGTTCAGCTTCCCCCGATACCGGTCGTAGTTTTCGCTGGTCACGCCCACGATCAGATAGTCGCCCAGCGCCTTGGCCCGCCGCAGCAAATTCTGGTGCCCGTAGTGGAGCAGATCGAATGTGCCGTATGTAATCACTTTTGTCATAGCTTGTCCTCACCCGTTCAGACCAAAGAAAGCCTCCAGTCTGTCTACGATCTTCTCAGGGGCCTCCTGTCCGTCGTTTTCGATCACCACGTCTGACTGCTCCGGCTCCTCGCAGAGGATGTCCACACCCACCACGTTCTTCGTCCCTGAGCTGTACAGTCCCTTTTGGTCCCGGTGGTACAGGGTCTCCCAAGCCGCCTTCACATAAATTTCCCTATAATTCTCAATGTGCTCCCGGGCCCAGGCCCGGCAATCGTTATACATCGCAATGCTGCACAGAACCACGTCAATCCCCTGGTCCGCAAGCATTTTACACATCTCAAAGTTGTAATACGCACCCCGACGGCGCTCCTCCGTCGTGTATCCGCTGGTCTTATGGAAGGATAGGCGCCGCAGCTGATCGCCGTCCAGAAGCACCACGTCGTTCCGCCTGGATTTCATCCGGCGGTACAGCTCCCCGCCAATGGTTGTCTTGCCCGCCCCTGAAAGGCCGGTGAAAAAATAGACCATTCCCTTTTCCATACGTCCTCCTCAGTGGTAGATCGGATTTTCCAAAAGCGCCGGGTCCAGTTTTAACATGGGCATCATACGCAGGGGCTGGCCGTTTCGGTTCACAAATTCAAGGCCCTCCAATAAAATACGGACATTTCTCAGCCGGTTCTTATCATATTTCGCAATGTAATCGCTCAGCAGCTTGTCCTGTACCCGTTCCTCCTGCTCCGCGTCCACCCGCTCGCCGTCCTTCGATACCTCCGCTTCACGGAATACCTTCATCCAGGTATCCTTCATATAGTGGTTGATTGTGGTAAAGCCGCGGATCAGCTCCGCCGCCTTCTCCTCATCCACAGGCTGGCCGTCGTAATACTGGAAGTCATACCCGTAATACTCATAGGCGTCCCGCAGGAAGTACTCGATAAAATACCGCTCGCTCTCGTTGGCGAATTCATCGTAGGTCTTATACACCTGGACTGGGCTGAAGCCAGGCGCATAGCCATCGTCAGTGATACGGACCGGCTTGCCTCCCTCCGTACAGCAGGACATGGTCTCCTCGTTATAGGGCAGGTCCAAGAACGCGGCCAGCGCGGTCAGCGTCGCCTTCGGGTTCAGCTTTCCGTCCTCAAACCGGACCAAAATGCCGTCCTTATACAGCCGGTCCTCAGGATCGATCATAAAGCTGCGGTTCAGAATACGCTCCATCACCGCGTCGCTGACCACCGTCTTCGTCTTCCCCTTCTCCTTGTCATCCGCAGACAGAGCCGACTTGTGCATAAATCTTACCGAAGCGCCGTGGCTGGTGGTAAAGCGGCGCATGGGAGTAAAGGTCTTGATGTACTTAAAGTTCCGGAACAGGGAGGATTTGTGGATCTCATCGTAGTTTTTTGCCTCCAGGACGGTCCGATTGTGCTTATCCACCCGGAGGTCATACACGATATTATAAAAGTGGGGCTGGAAGAACAACGCCGGCACAATCCGCGCCCGGTGGTCCAGGCCGCTGGTGGCTACGCTGGACTGGAGGTAGAGGCCCACCACAATATCCTTTTCCGTCCGGTCGCGCAGATGGTACAGCTCCTCCGCCAGATAGGTCGGCCAGTGGATACCCTGAAGCGCATCCCGCAGAGTGGGCGCCTTCTCCAGCACATTTCGGACCTTTTCCACCGTCTCCACCACCTCGCTCATCATCAGCGACGGGAGAACAACCAGGTTGGGGTGGTTGTCAAAGACCTCGTTGAAGAAGTCGCCGCCGTTATGGGTGGACAGCTGAGTATGCCAAATCATCCGGGTTATCTCCCGGATTCCCACTGGCTTCACACTGTACTGGCTGTAGTCGATCCCAAACCGCTCCTTAAAGTCGATGGGATACTGGGCGATCTCTTCCTCGATCAGGAATACCAGCTTCTTGCTCTCCAGAAGCGTCCGAAGGGTCAGGCACTGGAGGTAGGAGCAGAAGGTCCCCCAATCGGTATAGTGGAGATAGATATGGTTTTCCCGACCGATATCCTCGCTCTTGCGGACATTGTCGTTGAGATACTCCAGCTCATACTGGGAGTAGACATCCTCCGCCAAAACGGGGTTTTCCAGGTCCTTAAAGAAGTTCCTGCTGACGACGGTATTTTTAAAGTTCACAAAATCCCCAAACCGCTCCTCCGCCGGATAATAGGGGACGTAGCCGCTGTGGTCGTCAAAGGGGAAAAACAGCACGGGCAGCTCTTCGAAGGGCACGAAGTCCCTCCGAAACAGGTAGGGGTATTTTGACAGCTGCTTGCAGTTGCGCTCATAGCGGCTTTTCATCAGCTTGATGTTGGGCTCATAGAACACCTTGGACATCAGGGGCAAAATGTCCTCTCGATAATAGCCCTGATTATACAGGTTGATAAAAGCGGTATACGAAATTCGATAGTCCCCGCCGGACTGGAGTATGTACGCCGCGCCCTCCAGCACCGCCGCCGGGTCATTCCAGGACTGGATGACCACGCTGTAGGCGCGGCACGCGTCCGCCTTCTCTCCCAAGGACGCCAGCTTTCGCGCGATTTCGATGGCTTCCATAGTCTGTCTCCTCTCTTTCCTGCATTTGAAAAAGAAGTCGCTCCTCTCAGGGCTCCTTTTTCAAGGGCAGGAAAGAGGGGGCCGGGACAGGCCCAGCCCCCTCTCTTGCTCCTTGCGTATTTGAGATGCGCGCAATCTGCCGTTGTCTTAGCCCAGCAGCTGCAGCACGCCCTGAGGCACCTGGTTGGCCTGGGCCAGCATGGCCTGGGCGGACTGAACCAGGATGTTGTTCTTGACGTACTTCATCATCTCGTCGGCCACGTCGGTGTCGCGGATGGTGGACTCGGCGTCCTGGATGTTCTCGGCCATCACGGACAGGTTGTTGCCGGTGTGCTCAAGACGGTTCTGGACAGCGCCCAGATCGCCGCGGATGCCGGAGACGTAGTTGATCGCGTCTCTGATGGTCTGAACGGCGGCGGCGGCGCCCTCCTGGGTGCTGATGTCCACGCCGTCGATGCCCATGCCGGTGGTGTGCATATCGCCGATGACAACGCTCATCTGGTTGAAGCTGTCGCTGGTGTCGCCGATCTGCAGGGTCAGACCGTTGGTGGCGTCCTTCGCCTCGGTGGTGGTCTTAACACGCATCGCGAAGTTGTCGGCCAGAGCCTTGATGTCGGTGAAGGCGGTGTCCGCGCTGGTCGCCTTATCGACGCGCTGAACCGTCAGGCCCACCACGTTGCCGTTGGAGCCGTCGCTCACGCCCAGCTTGAAAGCCACTGTGGTCGTCTTGCCGTTGGCGCCCTTGACCGTGAAGTTGACGGTGCTGGCCTTGGCGCTGATCTTGCACAGGGCGGTATACAGGTTGTCGTTGGCGCCGATGGTCACGATGGTGGCCCCCGCCTTCGTCAGTCTGGCGGCCTCAGCGGTGGAAATGGCGCTGTTGCCCACCTTCAGCACGAAGGTCTTGCTGCCGATGGCGATCTGAGTGCCGTCCTTGATGTCGGACTCCTTGATGTTGAACACGGTGTTGGCCTTGTTCACATCCTCCAGAGCCACGCCGGCAGTATTCACGGTGGTACCGGCGTTCAGAGAGGCGGACATGCTGAACTTAGTCTCCTGATCGCCTGTCTGTGCGGGGGGCTTCACCAGAACGCCGCCGCCCTCGTTCAGCTTAATATTCACATCGAAGTTGGCGCGGGCCTCATCCTGCGTCATCGGGTCATACTTCTGCTTGAAGTTCAGCTTGCTGCCGGAGGCAGTGACATCCCACTTCACGCCGTTGATCTCAAAGCCCTTGCTGCCGGTGATATCGCCGCTGGTGCCGTACGCCGCCACAACGGCGCTGGCAATGGCCTTCGCCACAGCAGACCCCTTGGCCCCAACGGAGACGGAAGCGGTCACGGTCATCTCCTTGCCGCCAATGGTCAGCGTCACGGAGAAGGAAGCGGTGGTGCCGAAAGCGCCGGAGACCTGGAACTCCAGGGTACCCAGATCGACGCTGAAGGAGGCCTTCACAGCGGAGGCCGCGCCGGCCACGTCGTCCAGGATGGTCTTCTTGCCGGCCTCCATGCTGGCGGACTCGCCCTTGCCCAGGACGCTGGTGATGATGCGGTCCATACCGGAGAAGTCCTCGGTGGTGGTGCCGGCCTTCACAGCGTCAGCCTTCGCCAGAGAGCCGTCCAGCAGCTTGATGCCGTTGAAGTTGGCGGAGTCGGCGATACGGTTGATTTCGGACTTCAGCGCGGTAACCTCTTTGTTCAGGTTGGCGCGGTCCACCTCGTTGTCATAGGTGCCGTTGGCGGACTGAGTGGCCAGGTAGTCCATGCGGTTGAGCATGTCCTGGACCTCCTGCATGGCGCCCTCAGCGGTCTTGACCAGGGAGATGCCGTCCTTGACGTTCTTCTGAGCGGCGTCCAGACCGGTGATCTGAGCGCGCATCTTCTCAGAAATAGCCAGACCGGCTGCGTCGTCGCCGGCGCGGTTGATCTTATAGCCGGAGGACAACTTCTCCAGGTTCTTGCTCAGTGCGGAGGTGTTCGTGTTGTAGTTTCTGTAGGCATTCATCGCCATAATATTGTGCTGAATACGCATGAGATTGACTCCTTTCGTCTTTTAGTGTGCCCTGAAGCATCCTTGCTTCTGGCACAGTTCTGTTTTGCGCCTTCCACATTGAACACGTGGCCACGATGCTCAACACTTTCAGCGCCTTACTATATTTCAGCCGGCCTAGGACCAGATGAAATACCAAATCTGGGGACCTACTTCGTTGTCCTCACCCTTTTATTCGTCCGCAATTTCGAAAAGATAAGGGGTAATTAAAAAAATAATAATATTTCTTCCCCCCCACATCTCTAGTGGTCCATCTGGACAGAAATCAAATCATATCCCGGGCGAAATTTCTGCACGGCATCGTTGTTGTTCTTGACGGGCGATTGCCCGCCTGCGTCCGCCGCCTCAAAGGTTCACCCGTTATAGACAATTTTGTTTTTCATCCGCCTATTTCGCCAATCTCTGAGGTTTTTCGCCCGGATGGATATGTTCAGGTTTCCCGGTCATGTCCCGTTGTCCATGGGTATCAACTCCATCGCCTCTGCCATACGCAGTGTGTGATCAACGCGAAGACCGAGGGCGGAAACCAAATGGTGTCCGCCCTCAAAGAATTTATATTCAGCGCCCCTCCGCCCCAGTCACAGCAGGCTGGCGCAGCTCCGCCGCACGGGCCAGGGCGGCGTCGATGTTGGGGGCAAAGCTCTCCTCCCCCACTGCGTCAAAAAGGCCGGACTTGCGGAACACCGACATGGGCTGCTCGTTCACATGGGAAAAGATGACCGCGATCCCCTTGTCCCGACACTCCCCGTAGAGCCGCTGGAGGCTGTTCAGCGCGGTGATGTCCATCGCGGGCACCGAGCGCATCCGCAGGATCAGCACGCTCCGCCCGCTGGCCCGCTCCATGTGGGGGATCTTATCCGCCGCGCCGAAGAACATGGGGCCGCTGATCTCATAGACCATCACATGGGCGGGGACAGGCTTCATCCGGCCCTGGTCGTCGCCGGTGTCCTCCACATATTCCCACTCTTTGACCACCGCCACATCGGCCATGCGCTTCATAAACAGCAGGCAGGCCAGGGACAGTCCCACCACGATGGCCACCACCAGGTCGAAGATTACCGTCAGCAGGAAGGTCACCGCCAGCACGGCCACGTCGCTCTTGGGGGAGCGCCTTACCACCTTCACCACCGTGCGCCAGCCGCTCATATTATAGGCCACCTGGAACAAAATGGCGGCGATGCAGGGCATAGGGATGAGGGCGGCATAGGGCATCAGCAGCACCAGCACCAGCAGGAGCACCCCCGCGTGGACGATACCGGCCACCGGGGAGCGTCCCCCGTTTTTGATATTGGCGGCGGTGCGGGCGATGGCTCCGGTGGCGGGGATGCCCCCGAACAGGGCGGAGGCGGCGTTGCCCGCCCCCTGGGCCACCAGCTCCATGTTGGAGTTGTGCCGGGAATTGATCATCTCGTCGGCCACCACAGCGGACAGCAGGGACTCAATAGCCGCCAGCACCGCGATGGTAAAGGCGTCGGGCAGCACCGCCGCCACCGTGTCATAGGAAAAGGCGGGCAGATGGAGCTGAGGCGGGGCGCTGGAGATGGTGTAGAGGTCACCGATGGTGTTCACCGGCAGGGCCATCAGCTTCACCGCAGCCGCTGTCACCACCACGGCGATGAGGGAGGCGGGAATTTTCTGCACCGGCTTAACCCTGGGCCACAGGCACAAAATCGCCAGGGCCAGCGCCCCCACCCCCACGGCGGCCCAGTTGGCGGTGGGGAAGGCGCGAACCGCCTCCTCCAGCTTTTCTATGGTCTCCACCGGGGTGTGGGTGAAGGTCAGGCCGAAGAAGTCCTTCAGCTGGCCGATCAGGATGGTGACGGCGATGCCCGCCGTAAACCCGGTGGTGATGGTGTAAGGGATGAACTTAATCATGCTCCCCAGACGCAGGAGTCCCAGGATGATGAGCATGAGGCCCGCCAGAATGGTGGCGACGGCCAGCCCCTCCATGCCGTTCCGGGCCACGATACCCGCCACGATGGTGGCGAAGGCGGCGGTGGGACCGGCAATCTGCACCTTGCTCCCGCCCAGGGCGGAGATGACGAAGCCCGCCACAATGGCGGTGTACAGCCCCTGCTCCGGTGACACGCCGGAGGCCAGAGCCAGAGCGATGGACAGGGGCAGGGCGATAATGGCGACGATGACTCCGGCGGTCACATCCTTAATGAAATCCTGTCGGGAGTAGTGCTTGAGGGAGCTCAGCAGTTGGGGCGTCAGGTCTTTCATGGTTCTCTCTCCTTGTCAATACCAATTTGCGGGAACGCGCTTTGAATATGAAAAACACCGCATTTTCATGCGGTGTTTTTCATGCCAACGTCAGGCTGGCGCAGAAGGAGGGATTCGAACCCTCGCACGGTTTAACCCGTCTACTCCCTTAGCAGGGGAGCCCCTTATAGCCACTTGGGTACTTCTGCATGGCTGCAAGTCGAAAACCTGTTTGATTTTGGGAGAAATAAGTGGCGGAGAGAGTGGGATTCGAACCCACGGCTCTTGCGAGTCACTGGTTTTCAAGACCAGCTCCTTAAACCACTCGGACATCTCTCCGAACCAGTCTTTATCAGAGACATTCGATATCTTACCATTCAAGCTTCGATTTGTCAAGAGCTTTTTCAAATTATCCCGCCCTCTTTTGACGGGAGGGCCGCCCGCGCCTGCGGGCGGCCCGTTATCGCGCTATTGGAACCGGAGCAGAATGTCCTGAAACACGCCCTTGGCGGCGTTTTCCTTATAGACCCGGCGGGTGTTGCCCTTGAAGGTCTCCCCCAGCTCCACGGCCAGGGCCGGGTCGGGGCGCTTGCCCCGGAGGATGTCCTCGGCGGCGGGCAGGGGGAAGGGGACCGGCTTGATGGCTCCCGCCACAATGCGGGCGTCCCGGACCGTGCCGTCCTCCTCCTGAAGGAGGGCCGCCGCCAGCCCGATGCGGGAGATGGTCACCTGAGACCGGTGGCCCAGCTTCACAAAGGCGGACCGCCAGCCCTTGAGGGGGGGCCGGTCGATGACAAAGCGGACCACCACCTCGCCCACCGCCAGGGTGTTGCCCTGATGGCCGTCGGGCAGCTCCTGAACGGGGATGGTGCGGCGGGCCCCGCCGGGGCCCATGATCTCCGCCTGGGCGTTGAGCAGCCACAGCACCGGGGGCAGGTCGGCTGCGGCGGAGGCGTTGGCGGCATTGCCGCCGATGGTGCCCTTGTTGCGAATTTGGGGAGAGCCCACCCCTCCGGCGGCGTCGGCCAAGGCCTGAAGGTCGGGCAGGCCGTCCAAAGCCTGGTTCACTCGGGCCATGGTGGACATCGCCCCGATGGAGGCCCGCTCCGGGGTGATCTCGATTTCTTGGAGGTCCGGCACGCCGCTGAGGGACAGCAGAGCGTCGGGCTCCAGGTGCTTGCTCCGCAGGCGGAGGACCAGGTCGGTGCCCCCGGCCAGAATCAGGCTGCGCCCGGTGAGCTGGCTCAGGGCCTGGCCCAGCTCGTCCATGGTTTTGGGATTATAGCAGGTGCTCATACGCCGCCTCCCATCTCGCTGGCCGCCCGGCTGACGGCGTTGACGATCTGCACATAGCCGGAGCAGCGGCAGATATTGCCCGACAGGGCGGTGCGGATTTCCTTCGGCGTGGGGTTGGGATTCTGGAGGAGGAGGGCTTTGGCCGACATAATCATTCCAGTGGTGCAGAAGCCGCACTGAATGGCAATCTCCTCCACAAAGCACCGCTGGAGGATGTCCAGCTCCCCGTTTTTCTCCAGCCCCTCGATGGTGGTCACATGGCGGCCCTGGAGCTGGGCGGCCAGGGTGAGGCAGGAGTGGACCGCCTTGCCGTCCAGCAGGACGGTGCAGGCCCCGCACTCCCCCTCGGAGCAGCCCTCCTTGGTGCCCGTCAGCCCCAGGTCCTCCCGGAGGAGGTCCAGCAGGCGGCGCTGGGGCTCCGTCTCCAGGGAGACCGCCTCATCATTGACAAAAAAATCCAGCTTCATCTCAGCACCCCTCCTTTGCGATATATTCCAAAATGCGGTCTGGCGTCATGGGAATCCGGCCCAGATCGCTGCCCAGCGCCTGGTTGACGGCGGCGGCCGCCGCCGGGGCGGCGGGGGCAAAGCTGACCTCACCCACGGACTTGGCCCCGTAGGGACCGTCCTGGGACCGGCCGTCCTGAATCAGCTCCACCTGGATCAGAGGCAGGTCGGCGGCGTTCATCAGGTGGTACTTGGACAGGGAGCAGGTGCCCTGACCCTTGGGGGAAATTTCGATCTCCTCCCGCAGGGCCGCGCCGCAGCCCATCTGGGCCGCCCCCTGAATCTGAGCCGCGCACATCTCCGGGTTGATGGACTGGCCCACGTCGTGGACCGCCAGGTAGTCCAGCACCCGGGTGAGGCCGGTCCAGGTATCCACCTCCACCTGGGCGAAGTGGGTTCCGGTGACGCCGGGGTTGGAGTCCACCGTGTGCTTGGCCTGGGCGGTGAGCTCCCTGCACAGGGTCCCCAGGGAGTACCAGGCGACCTCCTGATAGCTGAGGCTCACCGCCGGGTCGTCCTCGCTCCGGACGGCGGGTCCCTCAAAATAGAGGCGGTCCGGGGTGGTCTCCAGCTTGTGGGCGGCGGCCTTTAAAATCTCCTCCCGCAGGCTCCGGGCGCACAGCTGAGCCGCCCGGCCCACCACGAAGATCCCCCGGCTGGCGTAGCAGCCGAAGTCGAAGGGGGTGTGGGCGGTGTCCGCCTCCTTCAGGCGGACCTTGTCCAGGGGGAGTTCCAGGGCCTCGGCCACGATCATCTGGAAGGCCGCGCCGGTGCCGCAGCCGTGGTCATGAATGCTGACCTCCACCTGAACGCTTCCGTCCTCGCACATGCGCATCTCCGCGCTGGCGAAGTCGTTGTACCGGGGGTAATAGGTGTTGCCGTGTCCGGCGCAGGCCACGGCGGTCCCCCGGCGGAACCGGTCGTTGGAGGCGTTGAAGGCGGCATCCTCCCGCCGTCGCTCCGCCCAGCGGAACCGCTCCGCCCCCCGGAGCAGGCACTCCCGGGTGCGGATCTCCTCGATGGGCACCCCGCTCTTGGGGTCGGTATCCCCGGGGAGGAGGACATTTTTCAGCCGGAGCTGGACCGGGTCCATGTCCAGGGCGCGGGCCGCCTTTTCCATCCCGTGCTCCAGCATCAGGGCCACCTCCGGACTGCTCCAGCCCCGGAAGGAGCCGGACACCGGGGTGTTGCTGGACACCAGCCGGATGTGGGCCCGGCCATAGGGAATGCGGTAACAGCGGAACATCTTGCCCACCAGCGTCCGGGCGTAGTCGGCGGAGTTGGCGATATAGGCCCCCGCGTCGCTGAGCAGCTCCAGCTCCACACTGGCCAGAAGGCCGTCTTTGTGGAAGCGCATGGTCATCTCCGCCCGCATGGGACCCCGGCACACAATGGAGCGCATCACCTCGGCCCGGTCGTAGACCAGCTTGACGGGCCGTCTCAGCCGGCGGGCCACAGCAGCGGCCACCGGCTCCACCGTCCACTCCTGCTTGGAGCCGAAGGAGCCGCCCATGGTGGTCTTGACCACCCGGACCCGGTTATAGGGCATTTCCAGCATATCGGCCACCACGGTGCGGACGCCGTGGACCGACTGGTTGGGGCTGTACAGGGTCAACTCGTCCAGGTCGGAGTCGTAGTCCGCCACACAGACGTGGGGCTCCATAGCCGCGTGGTGGAGCCGGCCCAGCTCGGTACAGGCGGTGACCTCCACCAGGCCGTCCGCCCGGGGCGGTTCGCCCACCTCCACGGTAAATTCGTCCTTGACGGCCTCCTCCCCCTCCAGGCAGTTGACACCCTCCAGGGCCTCCTCAAAGGTAAGGGCGCAGGGCAGCTCCTCATAGGTCACCTTGACCAGGGCTGCCGCGCGGCGGGCGGTCTCCATGTCCCGGGCCGCCACGGCGGCCACCCGGTCGCCCACAAAGCGGACCCGCTTGGCAAAGACCGGCTCCTCCAGGGGCAGGGTCTGGGAATATTGACTGCGGTAGCGGTTGAAGCAGTATTCCGGGGTATTGAAGCAGTGGAACACGCCGTAGACCCCCTCCACTGCCAGGGCCTCGCTGCCGTCCACGGCGGTGACATAGCCGTGGGGGATGGTGCTGAACACCATGGCCACATGGGTCATGTGGGGCAGGCTCATGTCCGCAGCATAGCGGGCGCGGCCCGTGGCCTTGCCCCGCGCGTCCTGAATGGGATGACTGACGCCGACCAGACGCATTGGGATACGCCTCCTCTTTAAAAGTATGATGTCTGGATTATAGCATAAAAAAATTGAAAAAGCGTTGAATCCTCTTTCGACTAAAATTCAACTCTGGTATATTATAATGGTCCCACCAAGATGGCCCAGCGCAAATTAAACGGAGAGAAGGAATTTTATGGAACCCATCGTGTTAAACGGAAGCACCCTCACCCTGGAGACCCTGCGCCAGGTGGCCTATGAGCGCCGTCCGGTGGAGCTGGAGCCCCAGGCCCTGGAGCGGGCCGCCCAGGCCCGTCAGGTCCTCTTCGATATGGCGGCGGAGGGCAAGCCGGTCTACGGCCTGAACCGGGGCGTGGGCTGGAACAAGGACAAGGAGTTCGACCCCGAGTTCTTTGAGACCTACAACCGCAACCTGATCAACAGCCACTCTCTGGGCATCCGCCCCTACTGCTCCGTGGAGGAGGTACGGGCCATGATGTGCATCCGTCTCAACACCGCCCTGTGCGGCTGCACGGGTATTTCCACAGAAATACTCACCATGTATAAGGAATTTCTCAACCGGGGCATCCATCCCCGGGTCCTTCAGCGGGGCTCCATCGGCGAAGGGGACATCAGCACCCTGTCCCTCATCGGTCAGACCATGATCGGTTCAGGCGAGGTGGAGTACAAGGGAGAAATCGTCTCCTCCACCCAGGCCATGTCGGCGGAGGGCATTCCTCCCGCCTTGCTGGGTCCCAAGGACGGGCTGTCCATTGTCTCCTCCAACGCTCAGGGCGAGGCCCTGGCGGCGGTGCTGGTGTATGAGGTCCGGCAGCTGCTTGACGAGGCGGATGCGGTGTTCTGCCTCAGTCTGGAGGGACTGAACGGCGGCTTGCAGCCTCTGGGCGAGAAGGTCAACGCCCTGCGCAAGCTCAGCGGCCAGCAGCGCAGAGCGGCCCGGTGCCGTGCGTTTTTGGAGGGAAGCTATCTGGAACAGCCCGATCCAGCCCGCGCCCTTCAGGACCCGCTCAGCTTCCGCTGCGCCAGCGGAGTCCACGGGTCGGTGCAGGATACCCTGGAATTTGTAGAGCGGCATCTGGAGCTTCAGCTCAACGCCACCGATGACAACCCCTGCATCTTCGTGGACGAGGGCGCCACCAGCGTCAGCCAGAACTTTGAGACCACCACTCTGGCTCTGGGCGTGGAGATGCTCTCCGCCGCGCTGAACCACATGTCCAAGTGCATCTGCTACCGCCTTATCCATTTGGCCGACCCCGCCTTTACCGGGCTGACCCGCTTCCTCACCCCGGCGGAGGTAAAGACCATCGCCTACGGCACCATTCAAAAGGTGTTCACCGTACTGGACGCGGAAAACCGTATGCTGGCCAATCCCAGCTCCATGGACTTTATTGCCGTGGCCGGTTCCATCGAGGACCACGCCAGCAATCTGCCCCTGGCCGCCGCCAAGGCCCGGCGGATTGTAGAAAACCTGCGCTACATGCTGGGCATCGAGGCCATGCACGCCGCCCAGGCGGTGGACCTGCGGGGCAACCCCCAGCTGGGCCGGGTCACCGGGCCGGTGTATGAGGCCCTGCGCCGGGAGGTCCCCTATCTCAACGCTGACCGCAACCTCAGCCTGGATATTGAAAAGGCCTACCGTTTCATTTATGAGGGCCGTCTGCTCCAGGCCATCCAGAGCGCGGAGCAGGGCTGAGGCGTTCAACGAAGTTTAAACGCCGGTGTGCTAAACTGCTGAACGAACAAACGTAAAGGAGAGATACCATGAAAAAAGGCTTCCAAATCAGAAAGAGCGTCTTTATTCCCCTGTGCGCCATTTACGTCCTGGTAACCATCCTGGGTATCGTCGTCCCAGAGGCCTTCGCTGCGGTGGAGAACGCGGTGGTGGGCTTCGCCGCCGGCTGGTTCGGCTGGCTGTATCAGATCATTACCATCGTGCTGATCGTCATCTGCGTGTGGGTGCTGTTCTCCAAGAAGGTGGGCAATATCCGCATCGGCGGGCCCAAGGCCAAGCCCACCATGAGCAAGTGGAACTGGTTCGCCATCTCCCTGTGCAGCGGCATCGCCACCGGCATCGTCTTCTGGGGCATCGCCGAGCCCATCACCCACTACATCGACGGAATCCCCGGTCTGGTGGAGGGGGGCGGCAGCCGTATGTCCGCCCTGTACGCCCTGAGCACCTGCTATATGCACTGGGGCCTCCCCCTCTACGCCTACTACTGCGCCATCGGCATCGTCATCGGCGTGTGCGTGTACAACCTGGGCAAGCCCTATAACGTCTCCTCCGGCCTCTATCCCCTGATCGGCGACCGCATCAACGGCGGCGCTGGCAACCTGGTGGACCTGCTGTGCGTATTCGGCATCGCCGGCGGCGTGTCCGCCAGCCTGGGCGTGGCCTCCATGCAGCTGGGCTCCGGCATGGGTATGCTGGCCGGCTTCACCCCCACCCCCAAGCACTGGTTCTTCATCACCGTGGCCATTGTGATTACCTTCATCATCGGCAGCGTCAGCGGCATCGGCAACGGCGTGCGCTGGCTGTCGGACAAGAACGCGAAGATCTATATGCTCCTGCTGATCTACGTCTTCTTCTGCGCCCAGACCAAGGAGATCCTTGCCATGGGCACCGAGTCCATGGGCTTCTTCGCCCAGAACTGGGTGGTTCAGAACACCTACATGGGCGTCATGACCGACGGGGCCCAGACCTCCATGTGGCCCACCTGGTGGACCATCAACTACTGGTCCTTCATGATCGCCTACACCCCTCTCACCGGCATGTTCCTGGCCAAGATCGCCCAGGGCCGCACCCTGCGGGAGTTCTCCCTGTTCAACTTCGTCCTGCCCGGCGCTTTCGGTATGCTGTGGTTCGCCATCTTTGGCTCCGCCGCCATCTACATGGAGGCGGGCGGCGCAGGCATTCATGAGTCCATGACGAACCTGGGCACCGAGGCCGCCGTCTTCGCTTTCTTCAAGAACCTGCCCTTCAGCACCATCCTGTCCGTGGTCTTTATGATTACCGCCTTCCTCTCGGTGGTCACCCTCTGCGAGTCCATGACCACCACCGTGGCCTCCATCACCCTGGAGGGTGAGGACGTGGCCTCCGAGGAGCCCCCCGCCAAGATCAAAATCTTCTGGGGCATCGTGATGGCCGCCCTGGCCTTCGTCAACATCCTGGTGGCCGGCATCACCGGCAACACCTCCGGCATCAACGCCACCAAGCTCCTGGCCATCACCTGCGCTTTCCCTCTGCTCTTCGTGGTGGTGGCAATGGCCATCAGCTGCTTCAAGCTGCTGGGCAAATACTCCGAGACCTACAAGCGCGAAGAATAATCCTCTCTTCCCCTTTCCAACCCGAGCGCCGCCCTCCGTATGGAGGGCGGCGCTCGGGGCCTTTTAACGAAACGGCGCGGCCCCGCTGGCCGCGCCGTTATCATTTTTGAGTTACTTCAGGCAGAATCCGCCCTTGCCTCTGTTTTTGACCTCATAGAGGGCCTCGTCCGCCACGGCGCTCAACTCCTCATAAGTACTTCCATAGCTTGGCGCGCCCGCGGCGCCGATGCTGACACTGGCCCGGATATCCATCCCCTCCAGCCGCAGGCCCCGCACCCGCTCCAGGAGCTCCTGGCCCTTCTGCTCGGACAGCCTCCGGCTGTCTGAGCCGGACAGAAAGGCAACAAACTCGTCGCCGCCCACCCGGGCCACAATGTCGTCAGCCCGGAAGGTCTCCATCAGGATTCCGGCAATGGCTGTGAGCAGCTGGTCTCCGGCGGCGTGACCATAGTTGTCGTTCACCGACTTAAAGTCGTCCAGGTCCATCATGAACAGCACGCCCCGGGAGATCTGCTCCAGCCGGGCGTTAATCAGCTTGACGCCCGCCCGGTTATACAGGCCGGTGAGCGGGTCGAGCTGGGCCTGCTTGCGCAGCTCAATCTCCCGGACAATCTGGGCGCTGATGTCAGTCAGCGTTCCAATAACCTGCTCCACGCGGCCATCCGGCCCATAAATCGCCTTATACTGGCTCCGATACCAGCTGTATTCCCCATTCCGCTTTTTCAGCCGGATCCGGTCGTGCTCGATCTGACCCTCAGACATCTGGCTGGCGGAGCGGAGTATGTGCTGAATGTGCTCCAGGTCGTCGGGGTGGAACACGGTAAAGCTGCTGGACCGGTTGGTGACGGCCGTCAGGCGCAAACTCTCCACGTCCAGGGATTCCATTGCGTTGGATGTAAATTCCAGGCTGTCGTCCTTCACGCTGTATTCAAAGAGGAGGGTATCCCGGAACTGGGCCAGCTTGTTGTACCGCAGCTTTTCCTCCGCCAGACGGCTGCGCTGCCGCCAGGCCAGAACGGCCAGGATGACGCACACCGCCAGGCTGATCAGCATAATGGTGGTCTGAAGGGTGGCGCTGTGGTCGATCTTCACGCTGGGGGACTGGGAGAACTGCACCACCCGCCAGCCGTGATAGCCCACCGGAGCCCAGGCGACGTAGAACCGCCCGCCCGCCGGCTCATAGCGGAAAGCGCCCGTCTCGGCCTCCTGGTAGGCGGCGGTGAGGGCCCCGGCCTGTTGTTCCGTGATCCCGTTTTCCGCCCCCAGCGCCACCAGACTGATCCCGGTGATGTCCGGGCTGCTTCCATAGACCACCTGGCCGTCTTCCGAGGCGACCACGCTGTTGACGCTGTGGAAGAAGGTGGAGTGAGTTCCCTGGTGGAGGAGGGTACCGGCCTCTACCTTGGCCAGCAGCGCTCCAACCGTCTCATTCTCCCAAATTACCGGTCGGGCCGCGAGGATATAGGTATCCTCTATCCGAGGTCCGCCTAAGGTCCCGCTGACCACAGCTTCTCCGTTCAGGACCCGGTTCAGCAGCTCCGGGTCCTGGCCGCCCCAGTCGGAGGCGGACATATCTTCCCGGTCCAGATAACTCAGGTCCATCCGGTTATCTACCAGGTTAAACGTCTCTACCATGGGTACGACCCAACTCTTGTCCGGGGAGCGGGTGTCCTCTTGAATCAGAAGGCCGGCATTTTTTAAAGCGGTCTCCGCGTAGTGAAGCAGATAGCCCGCACCCTCTCCCGCCTCCGTCGTGTGGGCCGTCAGACTCTCCGTCAGCATCCGGTCCAGCTCGACCTCCATCGCGTGGTAACGCAGTATGAGCATCAGAAGCAGGACCAGCAGCAAAACACCGCCGCAAACCGTAAAGAGCACAGCCCGCCATGCGGTATTCCGTTTTTTCTTTTGGACCATGTCTCACCCTCCCTGTCTCAGCGTCAGCCGGTGCTTTTATTTTAGCATCCCGGGTGACCCTTGTAAATATCGAAAAAGGGTTCGCAAAGGTTATTCCTTCTTCAGCATGGCCTCCCCGGCCAGATAGATGTCCCCCGCGCCCACCGTGAGAATCAGGTCGCCGGGCCGGGCGATTTTTGCCAGATACCGCCCCGTCTCCTCCAGGCTGTCCAGGCACACCGCCCCGGGAATTTCCCGGGCCAGCCTCTGGGAGGACATGCCCAGGGTGTCGGTCTCCCGGGCGGCGTAGATGGGGGCCAGCACGGTCAGCCCGGCCAGCTTCAGGGCGTCCACAAAGCCGTCAAAGAGGGCGGCGGTGCGGGTGTAGGTGTGGGGCTGAAAGGCGCACACCACCCGCTGATAGCCCAGGGTCCCCGCCATGGTGAGCAGAGCCCGCAGCTCGTCGGGATGGTGGGCGTAGTCGTCATAGACGTCGGCCCCGTTGTACACGCCCTTTTTCTCAAAGCGGCGTCCGGCCCCAGTGAAGGTGTCCAGTCCCCGTTCCACAGCCTCCCCGGGCACCCCCAGCACATAGGCCGCGGAGGCGGCCGCCAGGGCGTTGGATACATTGTGGATACCTCCTACCTGAAGGGACACATGGGCGTACTTCTCCCCATGGACCACGATGTCAAAGGTGGGCAGCCCCCGCTCCCAGGTGAGGCTGCCGGCGGTGCACTCCGCCATCTCCTCCAGGCCAAAGGTAAAGGCGTCCATGCCATGGGCCGCGGACCGGGCTCCGGCGTTGTCCGCGTTGACAATGACACTGCCAGTGGAGGGCACCAGCTGCGCGAATTTTCGGAAAGAGGCCTTGATATCCTCCAGATCCTTGAAGAAGTCCAGGTGGTCCTCCTCCACGTTGAGGATCACCGCCACCGTGGGGGCGAAGGACAGGAAGGAGTTGCAGTATTCGCAGGACTCGGCGATGATGGTATCTCCCCGTCCCACCCGGTGGCCCGCCCCCAGAATGGGGAGGGTGCCCCCCAGCATCACCGAGGGGTCCCGGCCCGCCGCCATGAGGATATGGGTACACATGGAGGTCGTGGTGGTCTTGCCATGGGTACCCGCCACGCACAAAGCATTTTTGTAGTGCCGCATAATGGCCCCCCAGGCCTGGGCCCGCTCAAAGACGGGAATGCCGGCCTTCAGGGCGGCGGCGATCTCCGGGTTGTCGTTGTGGACGGCGGCGGTGCGGATGACGCAGTCCGCCCCCTCCACGCTCCGGGGCAGATGCCCGATCGTCACCTGAATGCCCAGGGACCGCAGGTGGTCCACCGTCCCGCTCTCCTTCATATCCGAGCCGGTGACCGCCATCCCCCGGCCATTTAAAACCTCGGCCAGCGGGGCCATCGACACACCGCCGACGCCCACCAGATGGGCCCTCGCCCCCGGCCGGATATAATCCTCAATTTTATGCTCCATGGAACAGCACCTCGTTTTCATGGGTTTCTTTCTATTCTATCCATTTTTTAACGGATAGGTGCAGGTTTTATGGATTTTCTCTTGTAGGGCCGGCAGCCCGCATCCGGCCTATTTCCCTACCGCCAAATCATACAGCTGATTTCTCGCCAATCCCAGCTCCCTGGCGGACCGCTTCACCGCGTCCCGGAGGGACAGGCCCTCCTCACGGAGCCTATCCACCATCTCGAGTCCGTCCTCCAGAGCGGCCTCCTGGGCCTGGACGGGCTCCGCGCCCCGAACCACCAGGACAAACTCCCCCTTGGGGGCGTTTTCCTGATACCAGGCGGCGGCCTCCCCCAGGGTGGTGCGGCGGACCTCCTCATGGAGCTTGGTCAGCTCCCGGCACAGGGAGACCGGCCGGTCCGGCCCAAAGGCCTCAGCCAGGTCCTGAAGGGTGGCTGTCAGCTTGTGGGGGGCCTCATAGAAGATCATGGTCCGCTCCTCCCCCCGGAGGGAGTCCAGGCGGACCCGGCGGTTTTTCTTGTTCATGGCCAAAAAGCCCTCGAAGGTGAAGCGCCCGGTGGGCTGGCCGGAGACGGCCAGGGCGCTAACCAGGGCGCAGGGTCCGGGGATGGGGCACACCGGAATGGACAGGGCGGCGCACTGGGCCACCAGCTCCTCCCCGGGGTCGGAGATGGCTGGGGTGCCCGCGTCGGTGACCAGGGCGCAGCTCTCACCGGCCAGGAGGCGGTCGATCACCGCCCGGCCCCCGCTGTCCGTGTTGTGGCGGTGATAGGTCACCATGGGCTTTTTCAGCCCCAGGTGATTGAGCAGCTTGACAGACACCCTGGTGTCCTCAGCGGCTACAAAGTCCGCAAGGCTCAAGGTGTCCGCCATCCGCCGGGAGATGTCCCCCAGATTGCCAATGGGGGTGGGGACAAGATACAGGGTCCCAGCCAATGGCTCCAGCTCCTCTCTAAAAACAGGCTTCGATTATTATAGCATAATTTATAATTTTATGGTATCCTAATTCTGACAAATTTTAGGGGCAGGTGACAAATTTGACCAATGTGAGACGGGAACAGCTGGGATCCTATACCCTGTCCTGGCCCGAGGGGGTGTTCCCTCTGGGGAGCGACGCCCTTTTCCTGGGGAATTTCGCTGCTCTCCGCCCGGGGTGGCGGGTGTGCGACCTGGGGACGGGGAGCGGGGCCCTGCTTCTGCTGCTGGCCCGGCGGGAGGCTGGGCTGTCCCTCACCGGGGTGGAGATCGACCCGCTGTCCGCCCGGACCGCCCGGGACAACCTGGCGGCCAACGGCCTGACAGGGGAAATTCTCCAGTGCGACCTGCGGACCGCCCCCCTCCCCGCCGGAAGCTTCGACCTGATCGCGGCCAATCCGCCCTATTTTCCCGTAGGCAGCGGCAAAAGCGCCGGCCCCGCCCGGAGCGAGGAGCTGTGTACCCTGGAGGAGCTGTGCGCCGCCGCCGGGCGGCTTGTTCGAAACAGGGGCCGCTTTGCCCTGTGCCACAGGCCGGAGCGGCTTGTGGACGTGCTGTCCGCCCTCCGGGCCCACGGACTGGAGCCCAAGCGGCTGAAAACAGTCTCCCACGGGCCGGAGCATCCCCCCGCCCTTATCCTGGTGGAGGCCGTCCGCCAGGGCAGGCCAGGACTTATCATGGAGCGGCCCGCGTTTTTTCAGGCGTGACGGCATTCTGACCGGCGGTTTGGTATTGTATCTGACATCTATTTACTGCCCTATATATAACCAGACAGATTTCTTGCCGCCGCCGTTGCATCTGGACAAAAATTTTTTCTTTTCGATTTTCTTCATCTTTATTATCAAAGATAGCGACAGAAGAGCCGGACCGGCGCGGAGCCGGTCCGGCTGCGGCTTTTATTTCTTGAGGCTGGCGGCGATGGCGTCGGCCAGGGCGTCGATCTCAGACTCGTTGTCCGCCTTCAGGGAAGAGGTAACGGTCATCTCCTCATCCAGGACGGTCATGTTCTTCAGGCTCTCAATTTCTTCCTTCATCAGCGCGCCGGAGCGGGGGGCCCAGGAGCCGCTGCCCATGATGGCCACAGTGCGCTTTTGCAGGTTCAGGGCCTTCATGTCCATGAGGAAGTTGTGCATGGGCGGGAAGATGCCCAGGTTGTAGGTGACGGAGGCCAGCACCAGGTGGCTGTACTTAAACAGGTCGGAGATGAGGTAGCTGACGTGGGTGGAGGACACGTCATACAGCCGGGTGTTGGTGATTCCCCGGGCGGTGAGCTTGGCGGCCAGCACCTCGGCGGCGGCCTCGGTGTTGCCGTACATGGAGGCGTAGACGATCATCACGCCCTTTTCCTCCGGCTCATAGGTGGCCCAGTGGGTGTACTTGTCAATGATATAGCCCAGGTCCTTGCGCCACACCGGACCGTGGAGGGGACACAGGTACTTAATGTTGTCCAGGCCCACGATGGAGGCGGCTTTGTTCAGCAGGGCCACCACCTGGGGGCCGTACTTGCCCACGATGTTGGTGTAGTACCGGCGGGCGTCGTCAATCCACTCCCGATCAAAGTCGAACTCGTCGGCAAAGAGCTTGCCGTCCAGGGAGCGGAAGGAGCCGAAGGCGTCGGCGGAGAAGAGGACGCCGTTGGTGGTGTCGAAGGTGACCATCGCCTCGGGCCAGTGGACCATGGGGGCATAGACAAAGGCCACGGTGTGCTTGCCGAAGCACTTGGTGTCTCCCTCGGCCACCTCCTCAATGGCGCTGGGGTCCAGGCCGAAGCCGAACTGGTTGAGCAGGGTCACCGCCTTGGGGGTGGTGATGATCTTTACCTTGGGCCAGCGCAGGAGAATCTCCTCGATGGAGGCGGCATGGTCGGGCTCCACGTGGTTGATGACCAGGTAGTCCAGGGGACGGCCATCCAGGACGGCTTTCACGTTGGCGATGAACTGCCGGCCCACCGCCCAGTCGGCGGTGTCGAAGAGGACGGTCTTTTCGTCCAGCAGGACGTAGGCGTTGTAGCTGACGCCGTGGTACAGGGGATGGATGTTCTCAAACAGGGCCAGGCGGTGCTCGTCCGCGCCTACCCAGTACAGGTCGTCGGTGACCTTTCGGTAATTATACATATAGGGTTTCCTCCTTTATTGTTCTTTGTAGGGGCGGCCTGTGACCGCCCGTTTGCGATACGGTGTGGGGGTGTGTGGACGGCCGCAGGCCACCCCTGCACAGACCATCACGCCTCGATCTCGATAAACTGGTCCACTGCCTCGCCGCAGTGGGGGCAGGTCCAGCCCTCGGGCAGGTCCTTGAAGGCGGTGCCGGGCTTGACCTCGTTCTCCGGGTCGCCCTGCATGGGGTCGTACTCGTGGCCGCAGCCGTTACAGATGTACAGCTTCCGGGGCTGATAGACCTTCTTGGGGGCCATGCGCTTCATCTTGGTCATGGGCGGGGCGGGGAGCTTCTCGCCGGTGTCCAGGGCGGCGGTGAGCAGGGGCAGAATTTCCAGCACGTCGCCCACAATGCCGTAGTCGCAGTTCTTAAAGATCTTGGCGTTGGGGTTGGTGTTGATGGCCACGATGCAGGAGGCGTCCTTGATGCCCTTCAGGTGCTGGATGGCCCCGGAGATGCCGCAGGCGATGTACAGGTTGCCCTTGAACTTCTGGCCGGACATGCCCACATAGCGGTTGATGGGCACATATTTCAACGTCTCGGCTACGGGGCGGCTGGAGCCCACCGCCGCGCCGGCGGCCTTGGCCAGGTCCTCGATGAGCTTCATATTCTTCTTTTCGCCAATGCCCTGCCCGGCGGAGACCACCCGCTCGGCCTGGGTGATGGGGGTGTCAATGGGGATACCCACGGTGAAGTCGTGGCCGTCCTTTTTCAGGTTGGCCACCAGGGCCTCCACCTTCTCCGGGGCGGTGCCGTCCTTGAGGATGAGCCGCTTCCGCGCGCCCGTCTCGGGGCCGCGAGGCCCAGCCGCGGCGGCGGAGGGGGCCTCCTTGGCCGCCTTGCCCAGGATGTGGGAGGCGATCACCACCCGCTGGATTTCGTTGGTACCCTCATAGATGGTGGTGATCTTGGCGTCACGGTAGAACCGCTCCACCTCCATGCCCTTGAGGTAGCCGGAGCCGCCGAAGATTTGCAGGGCGTCGTTGGTGACCTCCAGGGCAATGTCGGAGGCGTACTGCTTGGCCATAGCGGACTCCATCCCGTAGGGGACGTGGGCCTGTTTCAGCTCGGCGGCGGAGTAGACCAGGAACCGGGCGCAGCGCAGCTTGGTGGCCATGTCGGCAATCTTAAAGGCGATGTTCTGCTGCTGGCAGATGGGCTTGCCGAACTGGACCCGCTCCTTGGAGTACTCCACGGCGGCCTCATAGGCCCCCTGGGCGATACCCAGAGCCTGGGCGGCGATGCCGATGCGGCCCCCGTCCAGGGTGGCCATGGCGATCTTGAAGCCCTGGCCCTCCTTGCCCAGCAGATTCTCCTTGGGAATCTTCACATTGTTGAAATTCAGCTGGCAGGTGGCGGAGGAGCGGATACCCATTTTGTCATAGTGCTCTTCAAAGGTGAAGCCCTCCCAGCCCTTTTCCACAATAAAGGCGGAGATGCCCCGGGTACCGATGCCGGAAGTGGTGACGGCGAACACCACATAGGTGCTGGCCTCGCCGCCGTTGGTGATGAAAATTTTCTCACCGTTCAGGAGGTAGTGGTCCCCCATGTCCTCGGCGGTGGTCTCGGTGCCGCCGGCGTCGGAGCCGGCGTTGGGCTCGGTGAGACCGAAGGCCCCCAGCTTCTTGCCGGAGCACAGGTCGGGCAGATACTTTTTCTTCTGCTCCTCATTGCCGAAGGCGTAGATGGGATAGGTGCCCAGGGAGGTATGGGCGGAGAGAATCACTCCCGCGCCGCCGTCCACCCGGGCCAGCTCCTCCACGGCGATGGCGTAGCTCAGGGCGTCGGCCCCGGCCCCGCCGTACTCCTTCTCATAGGGCAGGCCCATCAGGCCCAGCTCCCCCATCTTTTTCACGGCCTCGGTGGGAAACTCGTTGTTCTTGTCCAGCATGAAGGCGATGGGCTTGATCTCGGCCTCGGCGAATTCCCTTACCTTTGCCCGAAGCTCCTCATGCTCCTGTGTGGTTTGATACAGCATACTGATACTTCCTCCTTTATTTGGTGATTTGCTTGAATTTCCTATTTTTCCTGGAAAATTGCGCTCAATGGTGTTTTATGCAGCTCGCTGTCCAGCACCGCCTGAATGCGGGTCAGCTCCCGGCACAGGCCGCAGTCCCCCTCGGGACGGTTTTCGCACTGATAGCCCTCCCTCTGGCAGCGGTTGATGAAGAGCGGGTCGCCCAGCCGGTGGAACAGCTCGCCCAGATAGAGCCGCTCACAGCCCTCCGCCAGCAAATAGCCCCCCGCCGGTCCCCGGCGGCTGACCACCAGCCCGGCGGCGTGGAGCTGCTTCAGCACCTTCAGGGTGATGGCCTTGGGCATGCTCTCCCGCTCAGCGATGGCGGCGGCGGACTGATGCCCCCCCTGATACAGGGCCCGCAGGATGCGCAGCGCGTAGTCCATCTCTCTGGTCATCAGCAATGAAATCACGCCCCTTAAAAAATACCATTTTAGTACATTATACATGTTTCATTTGAAATGTCAATCAGAAACTGAGCGAAAAATTGATTTCTGGCGAAATAGACAAAAACCTACGGGCCTCCCGCTGAAACTGAGCCGCAGCCCCTCTTGCATTCCGCGAAGAGAAGCCATATAATAGAGATGAAAAATTTTTTTGGCGCGGGTGAAATAAAACGCTCCCCTCCCGCGTTTCTTACTGTGACAGGAGAAATGGACTATGCTGGCTGCTCTGTGGGTCCAGACAACCGAAGAGGAGGACGCCCGGCGGGAGCTGGAGCGGCTCCTGCTGCTGACGGGTCAGGGGAATCGGGAGGCCTTCGGCCTGCTGTACGCCAAAACCCGGGGGGCGGTATACGCCCTGGCGCTGTCCCTGCTGGGCGACGCCCATGAGGCCCAGGACATCGCCCAGGACGCCTACGTCAGGGTCTGGGAGAGCGCCCCGTCCTACCGGCCCCAGGGCTCGCCCATGGCCTGGCTGCTCACCGTGACCCGGAACCTGGCCCGGAGCCGTCTGCGCCAGAACGGACGGCAGACCACCCTGGATGAGGAGGCCTGGAACGCCATCCCCGCCGCCCCTCCCGGCGTCTCCCCCGAGGACCGGCAGGTCCTCCAGGAGGCGCTGGCCCGGCTGGAGCCGGAGGAGCGTCAGATCATCCTGCTCCACGCAATTTCCGGCCTGAAGCATCGGGAGATCGCCCAGCTGCTGGAGCGGCCGCTGTCCACCGTCCTGTCCAAATACCACCGCGGGCTGAAAAAAATGAAGGCCCTGATGAAAGGAGAGAGCGACCAATGAACGACCGGGAGCTGGAGCGCAAGTTGGCGGACGCGGTCACCCGCGCCGCCCCCGATGACCTGGAAGCCATTCTCTCCCGCTGCGGTGCGCAAAACGGGAGCGTGATGGAAATGAACCAGTTAATATCCAATGAAAGTACAAAAATTGCCCGGGCGAAGTCCAGGAGGGCCGCGCGCCCCTGGCTGGCCGCCGCCTGCGCGGCGCTGGTCCTGCTGGGGACCGGGGGCGGCGGACTGCTGTACCACCAGAGCCACGCCGTGGCTTCGGTGGTGTCCCTGGACGTCAACCCCAGCATTGAGCTGAAGGTGAACCGAAACGAGAAGGTGATCTCCTGCACCGCCCTGAACACCGAGGCGGCGGCGGTCCTCTTCGACATGGGCGGCGGGGCCGACCTGGCGGGCACCAAGCTGGACGTGGCGGTGAACGCCATCGTGGGGGCCCTGGTGCGGGAGGGCTATCTGGACAGCATCTCCTCCGCCATTCTCATCTCGGTGGAGGACAACAACCAGGAGCGGGCCCAGCGGCTCCAGGCGGAGCTGGTGGCCTCGGTGGACGGCGTCCTCCAGGCCCAGGCCCCCGGCACCTCGGTGCTGAGCCAGGTGCTCACAGTGGATGCTGGGACGAAGCCTGTGGTCTATGGTGAGGGGCTCTCCTTAGGCAAGGCTGCTCTGGTGGAAAAGGTGCTGGCCATGAACGGCGCAGGTGAGAAGGCCTTTGACCAGCTGGCCGCCCTCTCTGTGGAGGAGCTGAACGACCTGCTCAAGGCGGGCGAGAAGCGCATCCCCATCGGCAAGAGCGCCGCGGCCACAGCCGCGGAGACCTACGCCGGCACTCTGGCGCTGGACTCTGTGACCACCGATGTGGACCCGGAGCTGGACGAGTTCCCGCCTCACTATGAGGTGAAGCTGAAAACCGCTCGGGGAGAGTTTGAGTATATCGTGGACGCCTTCACCGGCCAGGTGCTCAGCGGGCCCAAGGACCCGCTCGCCTCCGGCGCAGACACCAATCCCCCCAGTCCAGGGACGGACACCCCTGTGTCCCCCGACGCCAGCGCCCCCCAGACGCCGTCCTCCGGCGCGCAGGGGGAGGACGTGGGCCAGGAGGCCGCCAAGCAGGCCGCGCTGAGCCACGCCGGACTGTCCGCAAGCGATGTTACCGACTGGAAGGTCAAGCGGGAGTGGGACGACGGCCGCCTGGAGTATGAAATCGAGTTCTGGTGCGGAACCGACGAGTACGACTATACCATCGACGGCCACTCCTGTTCCGTCCTGAAGCATGAGCTGGAGCGCCACCCCCATCAGGATGGGACGCACCACGGCGGCTCCGTATCCGGCATCACGCTGGAGGCGGCCAAGGCCGCGGCCCTGAGCCACGCCGGGCTGCAGGAAAGTCAGGTGTGGGACATGAAGGCGGAGATGGACTACGACGACGGCCGTCTGGAGTATGAGGTGGAATTCAAGTCCGGCGGGATGGAGTATGAATACACCATCGACGGCGTGACCGGCAATATTCTGTCCTTCGAGCGGGAAACGGACGACTAGAGCGTAAAACGCTGCGGACCCCTCCGGGTCCGCAGCGTTTCAGCCATATGTATCTGTGGTCAGCTGTCCCGCAGGGCCTCCAGCCCCTTGCTGTCCAGCAGCTCCACAGCGCCCCGGGACAGCTTGACCAGCCCCTCGTTTTGAAAATAGCGGAGCATCCGGGTGATGACCTCCCGGTGGGTGCCCAGGTGGTTGGCGATGGTCTCATGGGTAAGCTTGAGCCGCGCGGCCCCCTCAATGGCCGATTCCTCCAGAAGAAAGGAGGCCACCCGCTTATCCAGGCTCTTCCACATGATCTGCTCGATGAGCCACATAACCTCTGAGAAGCGGGCGGCCATAATCTCGTTGGTGAAGTTGGCGGCGGGGGCCGACCGCTCCATCACCCGCTGATAGACCTCCGCCGGGATGATCCACAGGCCGGTGTCCTTCTCCGCCTGAATGACCACGCTGAACTGGACGCTTCTCAGTATACAGGAGGCGGAAAACAGGCACATGTCCCGGTCGAACAGGCGGTAGACGGTGATCTCCCGCCCCTCCTCCGAGAGGATATAGGCCCGGAGCTGGCCCTGCTTGATAAGCAGAAGCCCGGTGCAGTCCATATCCCCGTTGTGGAGGACGGTCCCCTTTTTTACACTTCGCTCCATCAGGCTATTGGAGATCATGGCCTGGTGCTCCGGCGTCAGCCTGTCCCAAATCGGAAAATATTCTTGAAAATCCATACGGTTTCCCCCCTCTGTGCTCAGCACCAGTATAGGCCATTTTGCAGGATATGTCAAAAGAAACCTGTTCAGAACCCTGCCCTGTCTCGGTGATTTCATCACAGTCACCCCGCCGGGCAGGGCGTATAATGTCCATATCATCATTGGAGGTGCTCTGAATGGAAAACAACCGGAAGCCCCGCCCCAAGGCGTGGGTAGACCGCTCCCTGTGCGTGGCCTGCGGCTGCTGCGCCAAGGTGTGCCCGCTGACGGCCATCAGCGTATTTCGCGGCCTCTGGGCCCAGGTGGACAGCGGCAGGTGCGTCGGCTGCGGCAGGTGTGTGAAGGAATGCCCCGCCTCGGTCATTGAGCTGAAGGAGGCGGGAACATGAAAAAACACTGGTACGACTATCTGTGGGTCGTCTCCCTCACCTATCTGGTGCTGGGCTTCTTCAACATCCTGTTCGCCTGGCTGGGACTGCTCTGCTTCTTTATCCCCCTGCTCATCTCCGTTATCGGCGGGACCAAGGGGTACTGCAACCGCTACTGCGGCCGGGGACAGCTCTTCGGGCTGGTGGGGGGCCGGTTCGGCCTGTCCCGGAGGAAGGATGTCCCCCGCTGGATGAAAAGCAAGGCCTTCCGCTACGGCTTTTTGATCTTCTTTTTTGTCATGTTTTTCCAGATGCTCTGGAATACTTATCTTGTCCTTGCCGGGGCCCAGGATCTGCGTCAGGTGGTCACCCTGCTGTGGACCTTCAAGCTTCCCTGGCACTGGGCCTACCACGGCGGCGCTCTCCACCCGGGGGCGGTTCAGTTCGCTTTCGGCTTCTACAGCGTGATGCTCACCTCCACGGTGCTGGGCTTTGCGACCATGCTCCTGTTCAAGCCCCGCTCCTGGTGCGTATACTGCCCCATGGGCACCATGACCCAGCTGATCTGCAAGGCAAAAAACCACTCCGTCTCCTCCCGCGAGCCGGACTGAGAAAGAGGTATTTTATGAAGAACAAAATCACCCTGCTCCTCTGCGCGGCGGCGTCCATCGCCCTCCTGACCACCGGCTGCGCCCAAAAGCCGAACCCGCCCGCCGCCTCCAGCCAGCCGGCCCAGAGCCAATCCAGCCAGTCCGGCCCCAGCGGGGACAGCGCCACCGGGACGGCCAGCAAGCTGGGCAGCCTGCAATCCTTCACCGCCCTGACCCTGGACGGGGAGAGCTTTACCCAGGACGACATCGCCGCCAAGGATATCACAGTGCTCAACTTCTGGGCCCTGACCTGCCCGCCCTGCATCGCCGAGATGCCCGAGCTGGCTTCCTTCGCCGGGGCCCTGCCCGACAATGTACAGGTGGTCACCGTCTGCCTGGACGGCTCCGGCAATGAGGAGACGGTCTCCTCCATTCTGGACGAGGCCGGTTTTTCGGGCGTGACCCTCGTCGCCGGGGACGGCGACCTGGCTGCCCTGGCCGGAAACCTGATGTACACCCCCACCACCCTGGTGGCTGACAGTGCGGGGACCCTTATGGGAGACCCCATCATCGGCGGGCAGAAGGACCTGCCCAAAACCTTCCTGGCGGCGGTGAACGACGCCCTCCAGGCGGGCGGAAAGGCGGAGGTCAGCCTTGAGGAGTAAGCGAGCCCTGCGGTACGGCCTGCTGGGGCTGTCCGCCGCTCTGATCGGGGTGGGGCTGCTCCGTCAGGAGCACCTGGAGGTCCTGGGGAAGGCGGTGAGGATATGTCTGGAATGCGTCGGAATCGGATAAAATGGCCCCTCTCTCGCCAGCGAACGATTCAGCTGATCTCCGCCGCGCTGGTCAACGGCTATATAGCGGGCTTTCAGAAGGGAAGAATCTTCACCGGCGGGACCAAGGCGGTCTGCGTCCCCGTCCTCAACTGCTACTCCTGCCCCGGAGCTCTGGGGGCCTGCCCCATCGGCGCGCTCCAGACGGCGGTGGGCGGGGTGAAGCACCACTTCCCCTTCTACGTGCTGGGCCTGCTGATGCTGTTCGGCGTCCTTCTGGGGCGGGCGGTGTGCGGACTGCTCTGCCCCTTCGGGCTGGTCCAGGATCTGCTCCATAAGATTCCCAGCCCCAAGGTCCGGGTCCCCAAGGGGCTGGACCGGCCCGCCCGGGGGATCAAGTATGTGGTCCTCCTGGTCTTTGTCATTTTGCTCCCCGCCTTCGCCGTCACCGAAACCAGGGTTACACCCCCCTATTTCTGTCAGTACATCTGTCCCGCCGGGACGCTGGGGGGCGGTATCCCCCTCATGCTCGCCGACCCCGCTCTGCGCCAGCTGGCAGGCTGGCTGTTCAACTGGAAGGTCCTGGTGCTGGTGGTCATCGCGGCCGCTTCGGTCCTTATCCACCGGCCCTTCTGCCGGTACCTCTGCCCCCTGGGCGCCTTTTACGCCCTGTTCAACCGGTTCAGCTTCTTCCAAATGTCGCTGGACGCCCACAAGTGCGTCGGATGCGGCGCCTGTGAGCGGGTCTGTCCCATGGCGGTGGAGGTCACAAAGGACATCAACAGCCCGGAGTGCATCCGGTGCGGGGCCTGCCAGACCGCCTGCCCCACCGGAGCCATTGCCGGCCCCCTGAAAAAGCAGAGCCCCCGCTGAAAAACAGCGGGGGTTCTGTCTATTTGCTCCTCCGCCCCGCGCCAATCAGAATATAGGCCAGGGAGGCGGCGGCCAGCAGATAGGGGTAGTAGAGGCAGGGCATAATCTGGAAGGCGGACACCGCCCCTCCGGCGGCGGAGACGGCCATCAGCATCTGCGCGCCGTAGGGGATGATCCCCTGGAACACGCAGGAGAAGGTGTCCAGCAGGGAGGCCGACTCCCTGGGGGTGATGCCGTACTCCTGGCTGATCTCCTTGGCGATGGGGCCGGCCATGACGATTGCCACCGTGTTGTTGGCGGTGGCGATATCCATGGCTCCTACCAGCAGGCCCACGCCCAAGCGGCCCCCCACCCGGCCCTTGAACACCCGGCGGATGAAAGCCAGCAGGGCCTCAAAGCCGCCGTGCTCCCGGATAAGGGCGCACATGGCGGACACCAGGATGGTGACCATGATGGTCTCAAACATCCCGGCCGCGCCCTCCTTCGTGCTTTTCAGAAGGCTCATGAAGTCCACCGTCCCGGTGGGCAGCACGATGGCGATACCGGCCGCGATGCCCACCAGCAGTACCACAAACACATTCAGCCCCATGATACCGCCAATCAGTACCAGCACATAGGGAATGAGCAGCAGCAGATTGTAGTCGGGAATGTCGATCTGCCCCACCCCCGCGTGGAGGGACTGGAACAGAATCACCGCCAGAGTGACCGCGGCGGCGGGCAGGGCGATCTTGAAGTTGGCCCGGAACTTGTCCCGCATCGCGCAGCCCTGAGTGCTGCAGGCGGCGATGGTGGTATCGGAGATAAAGGACAGGTTATCGCCAAACATGGCCCCGCCCATCACCGAGCCCACGCACAGGGCCATGGAAAAGCCGGACACATTGGACACCGCCGCGGCGATGGGGGTGATCAGGGTGATGGTGCCCACCGAGGTGCCCATAGCGGTGGACACAAAGCAGGCGGCCACGAACAGCACCGCCACCGAGGCCCAGGCTGGAGTGACGGACAGCAGGAAATAGGCCACCGCCTCGGCGCTGCTCCGCCCGGTGACGCCCACAAAGACCCCGGCCACCAGGAAGATCAAAATCATGGTCATGATATTCTTGTCGCCCACTCCCCGGGCCATCACCGCCATCTTTCCGTCGAAGGCCAGCGCCCTGTTTTGCAGGCAGGCCACCAGCAGAGCGGCCATAAAGACCACTACGATGGGAATGTCGTAAAAGGCCATTTGGATGCCCATACCATACTCAAAAATCAGGCCCATGCCCAGGTACAGCACCAAAAAGACCAGAATTGGCAGCAGCGCGACCGGGTTTTCCTCAGATTTTTTTCCATTGCGCATAAGTAATGATACGCTCCTTCTCCCCAAATTTCCTCTATTTTAGAGGAAATCTCCCCATCTGTCAATGTGCTGGGCGGCGTGGGAGTGTTCTATTGCGCATTTTATCCTTATTGCGATCAGGAAAATTGGTGCGGTTGCAGGGGCGGCCACAGGCCGCCCCTGCACAAAATCCGTGAATGGGACACTCCCGGCGGCCAAACAGCCGCCGGTTTTCGTTACTTTTGGGAAATATCCACGCCAAAGTATTTCGTGGACAGCTCTGTGAGGGTCCCGTCCTCCGAAAGCTGGGTGAGGGCCTTGTCGATGGCCTCCCGGAGGGCGGCGCTCTCCTCCCCCTTGCGCATGGGGATAGCCACCTGGGTGGGGTCCGGGTCCAGGCAGGCGATTTTGATATCCGCCTCCGGGTGGGCCCGCATGTAGTCGTGATAGCTCACGTCGGCGTTGAGGGTGGCGTCGATACGGCCGCTGGTGAGCAGCTCGAAGGTCTGATTCAGGTCGTCCACGCCGGTGACCTCGGCGCCGTACTTCTGGGCCACGGCGGCGTAGGTGCTGGAGATGGTATTTGCGGTCTGCTTGCCCTCCAGGTCCTCCATGGACTGGATCTCCTCATTGTCCCCCCGGACAATGACGGCGGTGCGGTTGTAGGCGTAGGGGACGGAGAAGTCAAACTTCTCCTGGCGGGCCTCGTCGATCTCCACGCCGTTGACGATGATGTCATAGCGGCCCGACTCCAGTCCGGCCAGCAGGCTGTCCCAGCCGCTCTCAGCGAAGGAGACCTTCACCCCCAGCTCCTCCGCCACCGCCTGGGCCACCTCCACGTCGTAGCCCACCAGCTCGCCGGCCTCGTCGTGATAGGTCCAAGGGGCCCAGGTGCCCTCCATCGCCACCACGATTTCCCCCTTGGCCTGGATCGCGGCCAGCAGGTCGCCCCCCTTCTCCTCGGACTGGGGGGGCTGTCCTCCGCCGCAGGCGGTCAGGGTGGTCAAGGCCAGGACGCCGGCCGCCAGGGCCGGAAAAATTCTGTTTTTCATGGAATAACACTCCTTTAGAATATGTATGAACCCGTGCTACAGGGCGTAGGCCCCCAGCCGCTTCTCCCCCCAGCGCTGGAGCCCGGTGAGGACGGTGGAAAACAGCAGATAGACCAGGGCCACCTCGGTGTACAGCAGCAGGGGCTCATAGACGCTGGCGTTGATCTGCACGGTGGCCCGGAACATCTCCGTCATGGTGATGTTGGACACCAGGGAGGTATCCTTAATCATGGCGATGAGGGAGTTGGACAGGGCGGGAAAAGCGGCCCGCATGGCCTGGGGCAGGATGACGGAGCGGACGGTCTGAAGCCAGGTCAGCCCCAAGCACCGGCCCGCCTCCAGCTGACCGCCGGGGATGGACTCCAGCGCCCCCCGGACGGTCTCGGCGCAGTAGGCCCCTTCGTTGATGGAAAAGACCAGCACGGCGGCGGGAAAGGGGGCCAGCACCAGCCCCACCTTTGCCAGTCCATAGAACACCAGAAACAGCTGCACCAGCAGCGGGGTGCCCCGGATGACCCAGATATAAAACCGGCACAGCTGCCTCAGCACCGGGACCCGGGCATACTGGACCAAGGCCACCGCCACCGCGATGACCATCGCCAGCGAAAAGGAGATGGCGGTGAGGGGGACGGTGGCCGTCAGGCCGGGAATGAGAATCTTTGGGAAGGAATCCACAAATATGTCGATGAGCCGCGAGTCCAGCATGTCGTTCGCTCCTGTTTCGGTATTCTTCGGTCACTCAGAGAGGGCGGCTATGATGTCTGCCACCGCGGGGGGACACCCCTTCACCTGACAGGCCGCCTGGCCGCAGCAGCTTCCAATGCCCAGGCCGTCGAAGGGGACCCCCTTCCAGCCCTGGCCGATGGCGATTTTCTCCGGCTTGGCCCCGCTGAGGTGGAGGGCCCGGACCAGGGCGGCGTAGCAGGCCGAGCAGGCCGACCGGGCGTCCACCCTCCGGGTGAGGGCGGCCACCTTCCGGGAGGGCCTGGGGTATGCCGCCGACGGGTCGGGCTGGTTGAGCAGGACCACGTCCTCCGGCTCCACCCGGCTGCAGCCCGCCCCCCACTCCTCCGCCAGGGCGATGTAGGGCGCCTCGCTCAGGTCCAGGCCCAGCAGCTGGCAGCCGTAGGCGTCCACCTGAACGGGGTCGGTCCCCAGATACATCCGCCCGGTGTGGACGGGACTGCCCCCCTCCTCAAAGTCCAGGTCGCCGCAGATGCTGTCCACAATGGTCAGCTGAGGCCGGAGGGCGGCGGCCAGGGCGGCGATGGGCTTCATCAGCCCCTCGGTGTGAAAGCGGCGCTTCTCCCTGTCGGGGATACAGCCCTTGCAGTTTTTCAGCGCGCAGGTCATGGCCGTCTGACAGTGGCCCTTGAGGACGGGCAGGTCAATGAGAAAGTCCGCGTCCAGCGCCCGGCGGCAGATCTCCATAGGCCGCAGGGGGGTGTCCACCAGGCGGGTCTTGTCCTGCTTCAGGTCGTAGAAGGGGACGTGATACCGCTCCGCCAGCTCCTCACAGCCGCAGATGCGGAAGGCCCGCTGGGTGCTGTCCCCCACCCAGGCGCTCTCAATCACGCTGATGTCAGAAAAGCCCTTTCCCTGCAAATACTCGATGGCCCCGGACAGCACGCCGGGGTGGGTGGTGGCCCCCTCCTCCGCCGGGCGGGACACCACCAGGTTGGGCTTGAGGGCGATGCTGGCCCCGGCGGGAATCATGTCCGCCACCTGAGCCGCTTCCATCAGAGCTATCGTCATCCCGTGGGCGCCGTCGCCGTAAATTTGGTAGATTTTTCCCATATGTTCCTCCTTAGGCAGCAAAACGGAAACCGCATTGGCGGTTATTATACCACAGATTCGCCAGATTGGGCAATCCTTTTCTTTACGGATTTGGTTTCAGGTGTTATAATAAGAAATCAAACATCCCGGCTAAAACAAGGAGGAACCGATATGGAGAAAACCGTCAGCGCCCAGGAGCCCGTTCAGATCGGCCTGTCCCGCTCCATCCACCTGGTCCCCATGGACCATGTGGACGGATTCGATATCCGCCCCGGCCTTTATGAGACAAACGGTGCCACCGCCATCCCCGGCGGCGTCAACTTCACCGTCCACTCCAAGGGCGCGGAGGCCATCTCTCTGCTCCTCTTCCACAGGAAGGCGGACGAGCCCTACGCCGTGATTCCCTTCCCCAAAAACTACCGGATCGGCGATGTCTACTCTATGATCGTCTTCAAGCTGAACATCGACGAGTTTGAGTACGCCTACCGGGTGGAGGGCCCCTACGACCCCGCCAAGGGCCTGCTTTTCGACGGAAGCCGCTATCTGCTGGACCCCTACGCCAAGGCGGTCACCGGCCAGAGCCAGTGGGGCATCAAGCCCCCTGCGGGCCGTCAGCACTACAAGGCCCGGGTGGTCAAGGACGACTTCGACTGGCGGGGCAATCACCAGCCCCTCCTGCCCATGGAGGACCTGATTATCTATGAGCTCCACGTCCGGGGCTTCACCAAGGCCCTCTCCTCCGGGGTCGCCCACCCCGGCACCTTCGCCGGCCTGATGGAGAAGCTGGACTATATTCAGGAGCTGGGGGTCAACGCCATCGAGCTGATGCCCATCTTCGAGTTTGACGAGATGCAGGACTTCCGTCAGGTGGACGGCAAGACTCTGTTCAACTACTGGGGCTACAGCACGGTGAGCTTTTTCGCCCCCAACACCAGCTACACCGCCTCCACCGAGTACAACCGGGAGGGCAACGAGCTCAAGCGCCTCATTCAGGCCTGTCACCAGCGGGGGATCGAGGTCTATCTGGACGTGGTATTCAACCACACGGCGGAGGGGGACGAGCGGGGCCCCGTGTTCTCCTTCAAGGGCTTTGACAACAACATCTACTACCTCCTTACCCCCGACGGGCGCTACTATAACTTCTCCGGCTGCGGCAACACCATGAACTGCAACCATCCCGTGGTCCGTCAGATGATCCTGGACTGTCTGCGCTACTGGGTCACCACCTACCGCGTGGACGGCTTCCGGTTCGATCTGGCCTCCATCCTTGGCCGCAGTGAGGACGGCTCCCCCATGGGGGCCCCGCCCCTGCTCCAGTCCCTGGCCTTCGACCCCATTCTGGGGGACGTGAAGCTCATCGCCGAGGCCTGGGACGCCGGGGGGCTTTACCAGGTGGGCACCTTCCCCGCCTGGAACCGGTGGGCGGAGTGGAACGGCCGCTACCGGGACGACCTGCGCCGCTACCTCAAGGGCAGCGAGGGGTGCGCCCAGTTGGCCGCCCTGCGTCTGATGGGCTCTCAGGATATGTACGGCAGTCAGGGCCGCACCAACGCCTCGGTAAACTTCATCACCTGCCACGACGGCTTCACCCTCTGGGACCTGTTCTGCTACAACGAAAAGCACAATCTGGCCAACGGCTGGAACAACACCGACGGCACCAACGACAACAACAGCTGGAACTGCGGCGCGGAGGGTGAGTCGGACAACCCGGAGATCAACGCCCTCCGCCGCCGGATGTGCCGCAACGCCTTCGCCCTGCTCATGTGCTCCCGGGGGACCCCCATGTTTCTGGCCGGAGACGAGTTCTGCAACACCCAGTTCGGCAACAACAACGCCTACTGTCAGGACAACATGATCTCCTGGCTGGACTGGGACCGGCTGGAGTCCAACCGGGATATGTTCGAGTTCTTCCAATATATGATCCGCTTCCGCAAGGAGCACCGGGTGGTCCGGGCCCAGACCGGCGACGGCTCCTGCGGCTTCCCCGACGTGAGCTTCCACGGCGTCACCCCCTGGCGGGACCGGCCCTTTGACAGCTACGACCGCTATGTGGGCGTGATGTTCTCCGGCTGGGAGCGGGACGCCGGGCCCCAGGTGGTCTATGTGGCCTCCAACGCCTGGTGGGAGGAGCTGTCCGTCACCCTGCCCCAGCTGCCCGCCTCCATGGGCTGGCACCGGGCGGTGGACACCTGGCAGGCGGAGCAGTCCGAAATTCCCGTTTCCGGCCTTCAAATCTCCGTCCGCCCCCGGAGCGTGATGGTGTTTGTGGGCAAATAGACCATAACCAGAGGGACGCGGCTCTACGCCGCGTCCCCTTTTGCCGGACACTGCCGCCCGGTGTGGTCAATGGTATAGTCCCCGGTGAGGATGATCTGAGAGATGGGGACGAAGGTATAGCCCTCCTGGAGCAGGGTCTGAATGATGCCGGGGAGGGCCTCCGGCGTGTGAAGGGCGGCGTTGTGAAACAGGACGATGGACCCGGGCTGTACCTTGGAGGTCACCCGCCGGGTAATCTCTCCGGCGGACAAGTCCTTCCAGTCCAGGCTGTCCACGTCCCACTGGATGGGCTCCATGCCGATGGAGCGGACCGCGTTGATGGAGTTGTCGTCATAATCCCCATAGGGTAGGCGGACCAGGGTGGGCCGCACGCCGGTGACCGCCTCGATCTTGTCATTGCAGGCGTTCAGGTCGGCGACCACCTCGTCGGCGGACAGCTGGGGGTAGTGTGCGTGGGTATTGGAGTGGTTCATCACCTCATGGCCCGCGTCGTGAAGGGCCTTTACCGACTCCGGATATTTGTCCACCCAGTCTCCCACCACAAAGAAGGTGGCCTTCACGCTGTACTGCTCCAATATGTCGATGAGCTGCTGGGTGTCCTCGTTGCCCCAGGCGGCGTCAAAGCTGATGGACACCAGCTTCTGATCTCGCTGAACACAGTAGATGGGCAGCTGCCGGGCAGCTGCCGACGCCCCTACCGCGGCGGGGTAGTTGACCACATAGAACATCACCGCCGCCAGACACAGACAGGCCAGCGCTGTCCACCACCGCCTTCCGATGTAGATGATCCTGACCCGCTCCCGCTTTTCCGTCATGACACGCACTCCCATTCCATTCTGTTTTCCCCACATGGGGCCTTGTGATTCAACTATATGAAATTTTCCTGCCTTGTATCACAGAAAGCGCCCGGCTCAGATATAGAAACCCCGGAAAAATATCTTACTATCAGAGCAGATGGTGGGGAAAATGTGCTCCAGCTGCTGAGCTATGCGGCTCAGACAGAGCGGGAATTTATCCGCCAGCGTCAGGCGGATGGCATTCCCTACAGTTTCACTCCTCCATTTCGTATAAAGGTAGTTGTCAGTACCGCCGGTCATGTGCTATAATATCTTGGAACAAATTGTAAGGGTGGTTGCTGATGAAGAAAACATGTTTCTCTTTGTTGTGCTCTATTCTGTTGCTGGTTTTGCTGACCGCCTGCGGCGGCCGGGAGGACACTCCCCCTCCAGAGCCGGAAGCGGAAACCGGAACCATTCAGCTGACGGTGTGGGGGGCCGAGGAGGACGAGGCTCTGCTTCAAGAAATTTTTGCTTCATTCCAATCCTATTACGCCGGTCAGGCCAGCTTCCAAATCACCTTTCAGCCGCAGAGCGAATCCAACTGTAAGGACGTGATGCTGGGTGATCTGGAGGGGGGCGCGGATGTATTTGCCTTCGCCGACGATCAGGTGTCCGCTCTGGCGGCGGCCGGGGGCCTGGACCCCATCGAGGACAGCGAGACCATCCGAAGTGCCAGCCTCTCCGCCGCAGTGGAGGCGGCCAGCGTGGGCGGCTCCCTCTACGCCTACCCCCTGACGGCGGACAACGGCTACTTTCTATATTACAACAAGGCCTACTTCTCCGACGAGGACGTCCAAAGTCTGGAGCGGATGGTGGAGCTGGCCGCCCAGGCCGGACGGCTGGTGACCATGGACTGGTCCTCCGCCTGGTATGTCTACGCCTTTTTCGGCAACACCGGCCTGACGGTGGGCCTCAACGACGACGGCCTGACCAACTACTGCACCTGGAACAGCACCGAGGGGGCCATACGGGGTGTTGACGTGGCGGAGTCCATGCTGTCCATCGCGGCCAGCCCCGGCTTTGCCAGCATGACGGATCAGGAATTTATGGCCGGTGTGCAGGACGGCTCTGTGATCGCCGGAGTGAGCGGCGTCTGGAACGCGGTGGCTATTCAGGAAGTTTGGGGAAATAATATGGGAGCGGCCAAGCTCCCCTCCTATACCTGCGGGGGCAGGCAGGTGCAGATGGCCTCCTTCTCCGGCTGCAAGCTGATCGGCGTGAATGCCTACTCCAGCCACCCAGACTGGGCGGCGCGGCTGGCGGAGTGGATCACCAGCGAGGAAAACCAGCGCCTGCGCTTTGAGCAGCGGGGACAGGGACCGGCCAATATCAACGCGGCAAATTCCCCGCAGGTCCAGGCCTCGCCGGCTATCGCGGCTCTGCTCGCCCAATCGGAGTTTTCCCAGCTCCAGCGGGTAGGCGGAAAATTCTGGGACCCCGTGTCCGAATTTGCCTTAAATTTAGCGGCGGGGAACCCCTCCGGGGCCTCCCTCCAGGCGCAGCTGGACCGGTTGGCTGAGGGCGTCACCGCGCGTTAGGCACAGATACGATACTTGGGAGGAAATCGCATGAGAGGCAAATTGACATTACAGCAGCGCTTAATTCTGCCCATTGTTCTGCTTGGGCTGGTGGCGTTTTTGTCCAATATTTTGGCGGTGTTCGGCATCAATAACGTCCATTCCAACGCGAAAACCATTGTGGACAAGTATATGGTCAGCGAGGGAAGGCTGGAGGAGATCAGGCGCTCTATGATGGACATCCATCTTCTGGCGCTGTCCCACATTGTGGCGGCGGATCACGCCACCATGATCCAGCTTGTCCAGGAGATCAAGGCAGAGGAGGCCGCCCTGGACGAAATGCTGGCCAGCTATGAGAGCTTTGTCGCGGAGGAGGACGCCGCGCTCTATCAGTCCCTGGCCCAGGACTACGACGCCTTTAAGCACGCCCTGGTCTACCTGGTATGCGCCAGTGCCGACAGTAAGACGCAGGAGGCCTACGCCACGGCCAACGGGGACGTGGCCCGCTGGAGCAAGGCCGCCGATCAGGATGTCACCGCCCTCTACACCGCTGTCAGCGGCCGGGCGGAGGCCGCGCGGAATCACCTGTCCTTTGTGTACATAACCGCGCTGGTCATCAGCGCCGCTACGCTGATTGCCGGTATCCTTCTGGTGGCGGCGGCCTTCCGGATCATCCGGAGGTATGTAATTTCCCCCATTCATGACGCGATGGACACCCTTCAGGACAGCTCGGAACGCATCAGCGGCGTGGTCAGCGACGTGCGCCAGCGGACGCAGACCTCAAGCGGCAGTGTCCGGGACCTGTCCGGTCTGGCGGAGCAGCTCTCCGCCGCCCTGGAGGAAATCGCCGCCAGCACCTCAGCCATCCGCCACAGCGCGTCCGGCACCCAGGGCGACACCCGAAATATGGCGGAGGAGTGCTCCGCTATTACGGCCTATTCCTCAGAAATGCGGGGACGGGCCGAGGAGATGGAACGCTCCGCCCGGAAAGAGACGGAGGAGGTCCGGGAAAAAACGGCGGAAATCATGGCCCTTCTGGACCAGGCCATTGAAAAGAGCCAGAATGTGAACCAGATCAGCGCCCTGACCAAGGCAATCCTGGATATCTCCGCCTCCACCAACCTGATTGCCATCAACGCCTCCATTGAGGCCGCCCGGGCGGGAGCTGCGGGAGCCGGATTTTCCATCGTCGCCCAGGAGATTCGTCAGCTGGCCGACTCCTGCGCCGAGACGGCCAACAGCATTCAGACGGTCAGCGGGGTGGTCACCGGAGCGGTGGATTACCTTTCGGAGAGCGCCCGGGAGCTGGCCGGCTACCTGAGCCAGGCGATTATGGCCCAGCTGGAGCGGTCTGTACAGGCCGGACAGCAGTACCGGGAGGATTCTGACTACGTAGGCCGCGCAATGGAGGCATTCAACGACAAAACCTCCCGCCTGAAGGCCGCGATGGATGATATTGCCGGTTCCATCTCCAGCATTTCCGGCGCGATCAACGGCGCGGTCTCCGATGTCACCGGCGTTGCCGACAGCACCCGCGTCCTGGTGGAGGATATGGCGGGTGTCACCGCGGGTATGGACACCAACCAGGAGATCGTGGGGGAGCTGCAAAAGCAAATGGATGTATTTTCCAATTTATAAATTCGGCAAAGACTCTGACTTCTTTCGCCATAAAACTTCACTCTGCTTAATTCCGGCAAAATCCGTTGATTTCTGGCAGCTCATGCAGAGGAATTAGAGCCTTTTTGTAACGAAAGAGCCCCAAATGCTATGCATTGGAGCTCTGAATGGCAGATGCTTTTCTCGCATTGTAACCGTGGTCGAATTGGTCAATATGGTCTGGGTGCATAAATAAGCGGCGCAGTAGACGGGACGACCCGCCCCGCGCTGCAGGCGCTTGCCATTGGCGTTCCGGTTGATTCAGCTCCTCCGATTCTTCTGGTAGATGATGTTCAAGCCCTTGAGGAGCAGGTCCCGCTCCAGCTTGATCTCCCGGCGGCAGAGGGGGACAATAAACTGGGCCATACCCCCGGTGGCGACCACGGTGGTGAAGCAGCCCAGCTCCTCCTCCACCCGGTCCAGCATGCCGTCCAGCATGGCGGCGGTGCCGTACATGATACCGCTGCGCATGCAGTCCACCGTGTTCTTGCCGATCACCCGCCGGGGGCAGTCCAGGCTGATGCCGGGCAGCTGGGCGGTGCGGCTGGTAAGGGCCTCCAGAGACACCCGGACACCGGGGATGATGCACCCGCCCATATAGGTGCCCCCTATCCCCACCACCTCGATGGTAGTGGCGGTGCCCAGATCCAGGAGGGTGAGGGGCGGGGCATACTCCGCCAGGGCCGCCACGGCGATGACGATCCGGTCGCTTCCCACCTGGGAGGGGGTGTCCATCTGGATATTCAGCCCGGTTTTCAGCCCTGGCCCCACCACCATTGGGGCCTTGCCGATTACCTTCATCACCCCGGTGCGCACCGAGTTGAACACCGGCGGCACCACCGAGGAGATGATGCAGTCCTGAATGTCCCCAGGCCGGACGTCGAACAGGCCGAGCATACTCTTGATCTCCGCCCCATACTGGTCGGAGGTCTTAATTCGGTCGGTGGCAATGCGGGCCTCAAAGGCGATCACGCCGTCTTGGATTCCGCCGATCACGATATTGGTATTGCCGATGTCTATGGCCAGGAGCATACCGCTCACCTCGCAGGTAGAATTTGGGTTCCTCAGCCGACTATTATACAAGACAGAGCCGGAAGATGCAAGATAAACTTTACAGCTTGGCCGGGAACATTAGTAGAACAAAAAGCCCCCCCTCCGGGAGGGCGTCTATTTAGAGGAGGAACCGCCATGTTAAAGGAAAAAACCGTTCTCCTGGGGGTCACGGGTGGGATCGCGGCCTATAAGGCGGCGGCGCTGGCCTCGGCGCTGGTGAAACAGCACGCCCGCGTGGAGGTCATCATGACCGCCCACGCCACCGAATTTATCGCCCCCCTCACCTTTGAGCAGCTCACGGGCAACCGGTGCATGGTGGACACCTTTGACCGGAATTTCGCCCATCAGGTAGAGCACATCGCCCTGGCCGACCGGACAGACCTGGTGATCATCGCTCCCGCCACGGCAAACGTGTGTGGAAAACTGGCCCACGGGCTGGCTGACGACATGCTCACCACCACCGTTCTGGCCTGTACCTGTCCCAAGGTGATTGCCCCGGCTATGAACACCAAAATGTTTGAAAATCCCGTCACTCAGGACAATCTGGACACGCTCCGCCGGTACGGCTGGGAGGTGATCGCCCCCGCCTCCGGGCGGCTGGCCTGCGGAGCGGTGGGGGCGGGCAAGCTGCCTGAGCCGGAGCTCCTCCTTCAGTACGTACTCCAAAAAATCGCCCTGCCCCACGACCTGGCGGGGAAGCGGGTCCTGGTCACCGCCGGTCCCACCCAGGAGGCCCTGGACCCGGTGCGCTACCTCACCAACCATTCCACCGGAAAAATGGGCTATGCCCTGGCCCGAATGGCCATGCTCCGGGGGGCCCAGGTGGTGCTGGTCACCGGTCCCGCCGCCGTCGCCCCGCCCCCCTTTGCAGAGGTGGTCCCGGTCGTCTCCGCTCAGGACATGTTTGAGGCCGTGTCCGCCCGCCAGAACTGGGCCGACTTCATCTTCAAGGCCGCCGCCGTGGCCGACTATACCCCCGCCCAGTACGCCGGCGACAAGCTGAAAAAGAAGGACGGCGACCTGTCCATTCCCCTGAACCGCACCCGGGACATCCTCAAATACCTGGGCGAGCACCGCCGGGCGGGTCAGGTGCTGTGCGGCTTCTCCATGGAGACCCAAAACATGGTGGAGAACAGCCGGGCCAAGCTGGAAAAGAAAAACCTGGACATGATCTGCGCCAACAACCTGAAGGTAGCCGGGGCGGGCTTCGGCACCGACACCAACGTAATGACCGTCATCACCCGGGAGGGCATGGAGGAGCTGCCCCTCATGTCCAAGGAGGAGGCCGCCGGGCGCATTCTTGACATCGCGGTGGGGCTTATGGTAAAATAGAATATCAAGATTTAGAAGGGGGTTCACGCAATGAACATGCAGGAAACTTCCAGATTTATCATGGGACTGCGGTCCGCCGGATGGGACGAGAAGAAAATCAACGACTTTATCCTCTATATCGAGAGCGGCGAGGAACAGTATAAGCCAACAAAATCTGAAACGTAAAAGGAGAGGGACGCCCCTCTCCTTCTTTTTTCAAAAAATCTCTTGACAAATGTCCGAAATCAGACTACACTTGTTGAAGTCCGATTTCGGACATTTTGTTTTTGGGAGGCCCGATATGGGAGACATGACCTTTTGTCAGTTTAATCTGGAGTCCTGCCGGCTGTATAAGGAAGACGACGGGCTGTATCACCGTCTGGCCAAACATTTTGGTCTGTCTGACTCCGCCTTTTGGATTGTGTATACCCTGGAGGCGGCCCGCCGCTCTCTCACTCAGGCGGAGATGAGCGGCTATTTGAATCTGAGCAAGCAGACCATCAACTCAGGGATCAAGAGCCTGGAGCAGGCGGGGTATATTCGCCCGACCGGCGGACCAGGGCGAAAAAAGTACCTTGAACTCACCCAAGCGGGCCAGGCCTTGGCAGAGCGCACCGCCCGGCCGGTGCTGAACATGGAGCAGCGGGCTTTTCAGGCCATGTCCCCCACAGAGCGGGCCGCCTTGTTGACCCTGACCCGGCGCCACCTGGAGCTGCGGCTTCGGGAGGCGGAGCAGATTTTTCAACAACCACAGGAGGAATAAACTTTCATGGCAATCAAATTATCTGACCATTTTACCTACGGTAAATTACTTCGCTTCACCCTGCCCTCCATCACCATGATGATCTTCACCTCCATCTACAGCGTGGTGGATGGGCTGTTTGTCTCCAACCTGATTGGGGAGAACGCCCTGTCGGCGGTAAATATCATGTTCCCGGTGGCGATGATTATCGGGGCGGTGGGCTTTATGCTGGGCGCGGGGGGCAGCGCCATTGTGGCCCGGACTATGGGGGAGGGCAAGCAGGAGCTGGCCAACCGGTATTTTTCCATGATAATCCTGTGCGTGCTGGGGCTGGGGGTCTCGCTGTCCCTGCTGTCCCTTCTCTTTGTGGAGCCTCTGGCCCGGCTGGTGGGGGCCAGCGACCTGCTCATGGACGACTGTCTGGCCTACGGTTCGGTGATCCTCGGAGGCAGCTTTGTCTTTATGCTCCAGATCACCTTTCAGACCTTCTTTGTCACGGCGGAGCTGCCCAAGAGCGGCCTGTTTTTCTCCCTGGCCTCCGGCGTCACCAACGTGATTTTGGACTACCTCCTGATGGGCCCGCTGAACCTGGGCATCGTCGGGGCAGCGTGGGGCACCGTGCTGGGCTACGGCGTGGGGGGCGTCCTGCCGCTGCTCTTCTTCCTCAAGCCGCCCGTGGGGACGCTGCGGCTGTGCCCCACCAGGCTCTACTGGCGGGAGCTGAAAAATGCCTGCGTCAACGGCTCCTCCGAGCTGATGAGCAATCTGTCCGCCTCCCTCATCGGCATTCTGTACAACCTCCAGCTCATGCGCATGGTGGGGGAGCTGGGCGTGGCCGCCTACTCGGTGATGATGTATGTGGACTTCGCCTTTGCCGCCGTCTTTTTGGGCTTCTCCATGGGCAGCGGGCCCATCATCAGCTTCCACTACGGGGCGGGGAACGAGGGGGAGCTGCGCTCCCTCTTCCGCAAGAGCGTCACCGTTATTGGCGCCGCCTCGGTGTCCATGGTGGTACTGGCCCAGGTGCTGGGCCGGCCGCTGGCGATGGCCTTTGTGGGCTATAACCCGGAGCTGCTGGAGATGACCGTCCGCGGCTTCCGCATTTTCGCCCTGAGCTACCTCTTCTGCGGCATGGGGGTCTACGGCTCCGGCTTCTTCACCGCCCTGTGCAACGGGGCCGTCTCCGCCCTGATCTCCTTCCTGCGCCTGTTCCTCTTCCGGGGCGGCATGGTTATCCTCCTGCCCCTCTTCCTCAAGCTGGACGGCATTTGGCTGGCCGTGGTGGTCGCCGACGCCCTCGGCGCTCTGATCGCCGTCCTGCTCATCTGGATGTACCGGAAACGGTACGGTTATCTTTAACGCAAAGGCTCCCTCTTTGCCGGGGGAGCCTTGCTCTTTTCCAAAATTCAGATACATCATCCGGAAGCTTTTTGCATCTCACCGCCTCAAAAAAGTGTCCTGGGGGTACGGCCCTTGCTATTTCTCCCGCTCTCTGATATGCTCGGATTGTCCCGGGACAAGGAGGTACAGCTATGAAGATCACCGTGGAGCACAGCGGCGAAACGGAAAACGAGGTAATCCTGCGCTGTCCGGTTTTGGATGAGGAGATGCTGGGACTTTGAAAAAGGAGCAAGCCATGAAAGACTTCAACCGATTTTACCTGTGGGGAGTGAACACAAAATACAGCATGGGCCTGTACTTCTCCGCCGCCTTGAATCAGGGCCCGCACCGGTTTCAGAGCCAGAACTGACGATCTCTCCCTTGCGGTCCCGGGCAAAATGTAGTATGATAGGCGGGACAAACGTTTGCCCCTCAGGGCAGAAGGAGAGATGTTATTATGTGGTTTGACGAGGCAGTTATCTATCAAATCTACCCCCTGGGCCTGTGCGGCGCGCCGGCGGACAACGACGGGAACACGGAACCCCGTATCCTGCGCCTGCTGGACTGGGTGGACCATATCAAGAAAACGGGGGCGAATACCGTCCTGCTCAACCCGGTATTCGACAGCGACCGCCACGGCTACGACACCCGGGACTACTTCCACACGGACCCCCGCCTGGGCGCCGGCGGCGACCTGGCCAAGGTCTGCCAGGCCTTCCACGACGCCGGTATCCGGGTCATGCTGGATGGGGTATTCAACCACGTGGGCCGGGGCTTCTGGGCCTTCAAGGACGTGCGGGAGAAGAAGTGGGACAGCCCCTACAAGGACTGGTTCCACATCAGCTTCGACGGCAACACCGAGTACAACGACGGCTTCTGGTATGAGGGCTGGGAGGGCCACAACGAGCTGGTGAAGCTGAATCTGTTCAACCCGGCGGTGGTCCAGCACCAGTTCGACGCCATCCGCTCCTGGGTGGACCAGTTCGGCATCGACGGCCTGCGGCTGGACGTGGCCTACTGCTTGCCCCCGGAGTACCTGAAGCAGCTGAGAGGCTTTGTCAACGGCCTCAAGCCCGACTTCGTCCTCATGGGCGAGACCCTTCACGGGGATTACAACCGCTGGATGGCCGGCGATATGTGCCACTCGGTCACCAACTATGAGTGCTACAAGGGGCTGTGGTCCGCTTTCAACTCCATGAATATGTTTGAGATCGGCCACTCCCTGGCCCGGCAGTTCGGCCCGGAGCAGTGGACCCTGTATAAGGGCAAGCATCTGCTGTCCTTCCTGGACAACCACGACGTGGACCGCATTGCCTCCAAGCTCACCAACCCAGACCACCTGGCCCCCGCCTACGCCATGGCCTTCGGGATGCCTGGAGTGCCCGCGGTCTATTACGGCAGCGAGTGGGGCATGCGCGGGTCCAAGGGCCAGGGCAGCGACGCCGAGCTGCGCCCCGCCCTGGAGAAGCCGGAGTGGAACGACCTCACCACCTGGATCTCCAAGCTGGCCGAGGCCAAGAAGGGAAGTAAGGCCCTGTGCTACGGGGCTTACCGCAACGTGGTGCTCACCAACAAGCAGATTATCTTCGAGCGCAAGTGCGACGGGGAGCGGGTGCTGGTGGCCATCAACGCCGACGGCTCCCCCTACACCGCCCACTTCGACGCCGGCTGCGGCCTGGCCTGGGACCTGATCTCTGGAGAACAGCACGACTTCGGCGGCGGCTCCGAGCTGCCCCCCTACAGCGCGTTTTTCTGGAAGTGCGAGAGGTAACAGCCGTGAAGGACTATGAGCTGACCCCTCTGGAGCGGGAGGTCTTCGCCGAAATGGCCCGGCTCAACAACACCGAGCCAGAGGTGATCTACAAAACCTCTACCCACAGCGACTGGCGGTATATTTTCCACTACTTTGGCTACAAAACCCGTCCGCCCCTGAGGGACATCTCCCCCCTGGCCAGGTTGCGGGAGCTGGACGAGGTGACCCTTTACGACTGCCAGGTGCGGGACATCTCCCCCCTGGCGGAGCTCACTGGCTTACGGCACCTTACCATCAGCGGCGGGCCGGAATTTCTCCCCTGCGACCTGACGCCGCTGAAAGAATTGCAGACCCTGAGCCTTCACACCACACCCCGCTGCAATATGCCAAAGCTGCCCGGCAAACTGTCCTCCCTCTCTGTGACCGAGATCGACGATCTGGAGTGTCTGCGGGGCATGGAGTCCCTTGAGTGGCTCAATCTCAATAACAACCCAGGCCTCAGCGACCTGTCCCCCCTGGCGGCGTGCCCCAATCTGACAGAGCTGTCCGTTGTGGATACCGCCGTCTCCGACCTCTCCCCCCTGGCGGGTCACCCCAGCCTGAAGGAGCTCACGTTAAGCTGCACCAGGGTGACCGACGTGTCCCCGCTGGCCACCATCCCCACCCTGGAGATGATCTGGCTGTACGGCACGGCGGTGGAGGACGTGTCCTGTCTGGCCTCCCTGCCCAGGCTGAACGACCTGAACCTGCGCAAGACTCAGGTGGTGGACCTGTCCGCCTTCAAAGGCCGGGAGCACATTCTGGGCATTGAACGGAAGAAGCTGGGGTTGAAAAGGGCGGGCAAGTCCGCCGGGGAGATCAAAACCGCCATTGAGGAGGTCCGGGAACGGCTGGAAAAGCTGGGCGTCACCCCTGGGCCTCCCCTGAAACGGACGGACATCACCGCCTTTCAGGAGAAAACCGGTGTGAAGCTGCCCAAGGAGTATGCGGCTTTTCTCACCCAGATCGGCGACGGCTTTCAGGTGAAGCTTGACTCCTTCCTCTACAAGTTCCCGCCCCTGTCGGAGGTGCTTTACAACCCGGAGGGGATCAAAAAGCGGTTTTCCCACCAAGAGGCCTGGGTCTGGGAGGACGACGGCTCCGCCACCGGCAGGAAAATTGCCGCCGCCACCACAAACGGGCAGCTGGAACTGGTGGACCTGGGCTGCGGGCAGTCCTACCGGCTCATCGTCTGCGGCGGGGCCAAGGGCGAGGTGTGGGACATGTCCGACGTGGGGATCGCTCCCTACGGCAACGGCCTGGACTTTCTGGACTGGCTCCGGGATTTTCTGGACGGAACCGCCCCAAAATAGACGAACAAGCCCCGCCGGTCACGGCGGGGCTTGTGTTGGTTTACGGCTCCCCATACAGCAGCTCAAAGCTCTCATAATGGTCGTCGGTGTAGTAGACCAGCCCGTCATTGGAGAAAACGATGCGTTTAGCCCCCCGGGAGTTTTCCCCCACGGTGTCGATATCGCACTCGGTATAGGTCCGGCCCTGTTCCTTGGGCAGCAGACCCTCCCGGTTGCCGAAGCGGGACCCGCCGATGGCGGTGCCCTCGCCGGTGTAGCGCTCCACGTTGCCCCCGCTCCAGCCGGCGTCCTCCGCCTCATCCTTGGTGACGTAGTTGCCGGGCAGGTCGCCGTACAGGTGGATGTACAGGGCCACCTCCTCCTTGGAGGAGTACCAGCCGTCCTCATCGACGGTACTGTTGCCCTCGCCGCTCTTGCCGTCGGGGCGGTTGCCGCTGTCGGAGCTATGAGCGCCGTTGTCCGGGGCCGAATTGCCGGGGGCCTCGTTGCTGTCAAGGAGGCTCTGACTTCCGTCAGGGGCGCTCTGACCGGCGTCCGGCTGGCTGATATCCTCCGGTCCCGCCACAGGCAGGTCGATTAAGCCGCTTGACGCGCTGTAGCTTCCCTCCAGGCCGGCACTGCCGCCCCCCGGTATCTCTGTGCCGCAGGCGGTGAGGCTCACCAGCATCAGAAGGGACAGAAGCAGCCCCGATGTACGTCGTTTCATAACAAATCACTCCCGTTTCATTCGCTTAAAGTCCAGATAGTTCTCCAAAATCAGGGAGGCGGCCATAGCGTCCACAATTTTTTTCCGCTTCCGGCCGTCCTTGCCCTGGTTGAACAAAATCTGGTGGGCGTCGATGGTGGTCCGCCGCTCATCCCAGAGGACGATTTTCATACCGGTGACCTCCTCCAGCTCAGCGGCCAGCTCCCGGTAGAGGCCGGCCTTCCGGCCGTCGGTGCCGTCCATATTTTTGGGGAAGCCCAAAACCACCTCGTCCGGGCGGTGCTCCTGGATGAGCTGGGCCAGCCTGTCCACCACGACCTCCTGCCGCCAGCTGTTGATGGTGGTGGTGGTCCCCACCAGAAAGCCGGTGGGGTCGGACAGCGCCACCCCGGTGTGGGCGTCGCCGTAGTCGATGGCCATAACGCGCATGGTATCTCTCCTCTCTTCCGGCCTATTATAGCGGAAAACTCGAAAAAGGGCAAGTGGGAACCCTTGACTTCCTGACGCTTCCCCCTCATAATAGAAGAAACGACCGAACAAGGGGAGATCACGATGGACTTTTACGCTACTCTGGGGGACCCCTGCGCCAAGCGGGATGTGATGGATAATCTGTTCCAGGCGGGCATGACCGGTCTGCGGGTCAATCTGTCCCACACCAGCCTGGTCAAGTGCGCCCCCCTGCTGGAGAAGGTCTACTGGCCCGCCGCCCGGCGGGCGGGCCGCCCTGACGCCCACCTGATCCTGGACCTGGAGGGCCCGGAGCTGCGGGTGGGGGAGCTCCCCCGGCCCATCTCCCTGCGGGAGGGGGAGGAGCTGCTTCTGGGAGAGGGGGGCGTACCCGTCCCCCAGGCCATCCTCCATGCGGCCAAGCCGGGGCGGCAGATTTCCATTGACGATGGCGCGCTGCTCCTGGAGGTCAAACGGGCCAGCCGCTCTGTCCTCCTGTGCCGGGTGGAGCGGGGCGGGCCCCTGCGGAGCAAAAAGAGCCTGTCTCTCCTGGGCGCCGACGTGGACACCCCCACCCTCACCCCCTCCGACCTGGACAATCTCAGCCATGCGGGCCGGTACGGCGCCACCCACATCCTCCAGCCCTTCGTCCGGGGCCGGGAGGACATCGCCGTCCTGCGCCGGACGCTGGACGGCCTGGGGCTGGAGCGGGTCCGAATCATGGCCAAGATCGAAAACCACCAGGGTGTCAGCCATCTGGAGGAGATCATTCAGGAGGCCGACCTGCTCTGCATCGCCCGGGGAGACCTGGGCAACTCCATGCCCCTGTGGAAGCTGCCCGGCCTCCAAAAGGACATCGCCCGGCGGTGCCGGGAGGCGGGGAAGCCCTTCTGCCTGGTCACCCAGCTGCTCTGGTCCATGGAGCAGCGGCCTGTCCCCACCCGGGCGGAGGTGTGCGACATCTACAACGGCGTGCTGGACGGGGCCGGCTCCCTCATGCTCACCGGCGAGACCGCCCTGGGCCGCTGGCCCGCCCAGGCCATGGGCTACCTGGTAAAAACCGCCCAGGAGGCTGTCCAGGACGCCCAATAAAAAAGGCGGGGCCTCCCCCGCCTGACACGATTATTCCTGATCCTTCGCCAACGCGATCTTATCCAACAGCTCCACGATTTCCGTCCTGGAATAGTTCTCTTTTTCTCCAGCGCTGAAAATCAGGCGAAGATCATAAAGCAGCGCTTTCTGCGTGTCCTTGCGTTCCTTTTCGGTTCCCATATTCAGCACATCCTTTCTGCTTCCATTATACCACAGCGGAAAAGCCGCGGGCAAGTCTTTTTTCTCTCTGGAAAGCACGCATACTCCCGCCGCAAATTTTTGTTTACATACAGGCGTTTCAGTGGTATGATATAGTACGTTGAATCGCTTTTTCGTTCAATCAATCAATTATAACAAGGAGTGTTCCTTTATGAGCCGTATGGTTGGTACTGTTTCCCGGGGCATCCGCACCCCCATCATCCGCAGCGGAGACGATCTGGCGGAGATTGTGACCTCCTCCCTTCTGGAGGCCGCCCGGGAGGACGGGTTCGCCATCCGGGACCGGGACATCGTGGCGATGACCGAGGCCATCGTGGCCCGGGCCCAGGGCAACTACGCCTCTGTGGACGATATCGCCGCCGACGTCCGGGCCAAGCTGGGCGGCGGGACGGTGGGCGTCATTTTCCCCATCCTCAGCCGCAACCGCTTCGCCATCTGTCTGCGTGGCATCGCCAAGGGGTGCAAAAAGGTGGTTCTGATGCTCAGCTACCCCTCCGACGAGGTGGGCAACCACCTGGTCAGCTTGGACGCGGTGGACGAGAAGGGGGTGGACCCCTATAAGGACGTGCTCACCCTGGACAAATACCGGACCCTCTTCGGTTATGAGAAGCACCCCTTTACCGGCGTGGACTACGTGGCCTACTACCAAGAGCTGATCGAGGGCTGCGGGGCCGAGGTAGAGATCGTCTTTGCCAACGATCCCCGGGCTATCCTGCCCTTCACCAAGGACGTGCTGTGCTGCGATATTCACACCCGCGCCCGTACCAAGCGGCTGCTCAAGGCCGCCGGGGCTGAGCGGGTATTTGGTCTGGACGAGATTCTCAACGCCCCTGTGGCGGGCAGCGGCTGTAATGAAAAATACGGCCTGCTGGGCTCCAACAAGTCCACCGAGAACCAGGTGAAGCTGTTCCCCCGGGACTGCCAGGGCCTGGTGGAGGACATCCAGAAGCGGCTGCTGGACCAGACCGGCAGGCATGTGGAGGTCATGGTCTACGGCGACGGTGCCTTCAAGGACCCGGTGGGCAAGATCTGGGAGCTGGCCGACCCGGTGGTCTCCCCCGCCTACACCGCCGGCCTGGAGGGCACCCCCAACGAGCTGAAGCTGAAATATCTGGCCGACAACGACTTCGCCGACCTGTCCGGCGAGGCCCTGCGGGAGGCCATCAAGGACCGCATCCACAAGAAGGACAGCGATCTGGTGGGCCAGATGGTCTCCGAGGGCACCACCCCCCGCCGGCTTACCGACCTGATCGGCTCCCTGTGCGACCTCACCTCCGGCTCCGGCGACAAGGGCACCCCGGTGGTCTTTATCCAGGGCTATTTTGACAACTACACGACCGAATAAACCGGTATCAAAAAACCTCGCCTATGGCGAGGTTTTTTGATATTCTCCACACGGTCAAAACCGCTTTTCCGTTCCCTGCAAGGCGAACTTTACTCCGCGTAGATGGAGCGTCAGACGCGGCAGATTGACAATCATACGCCGAAACCAAGAAGTGGGATGAACCCTGTATGGGTTTATCCCACTTCAACAATTTTACAAGTTCTGTTCAAAGTCAACCGCCGCTTCACGACTCCAGCCTGACAAGAAGGAGCTCCGCTCTCAGATTGATAAAAGTTTTTTATATGTTATAACATTTTTTGAATTAACATTTAAGGGGAAATGAGTATAATAGACGGTAGCGCCAGTAAAAATTGCCCGCCGAACAGTCGTAAGCCAAACAAAGCCGCAAAAGATAGGGTGGTGTGAAATGTCTGATGGGAATCTGCCGTCTGCTCCACAGAGCTGTGCGAGAGGGTTGGTTTTACCTGGCCGTCTGGAAGGGATTGCAAGCGTTCTGCGGACGATTCTGGACAATATACAACAAAAAACTCCAAGGAGGCCAGTGTAAGTACACTATCAGATTGCGTACTTAAATGTCTATGGAAACACCCCAACAGACAGGACCGTGGACCTGGAGGCATCCCCACAAAAGCGGACTGCACTATCAGCTTTACACAGGCAGCGCCGTTGCCTGAATGATTTTCATTTGTTAGGAGGAATTTGAAATGAACGAACAAGTTGCCGCCAACCCGCTGGGAACCGAGCGGGTTGGGAAATTGATGATCCGCTACGCCATTCCCAGCATTATCTCCATTGTAGTCAACTCGCTCTACAACATGGTAGACCAAATTTTCATTGGGCAGGGCGTTGGCTACCTGGGCAACGCCGCCACCAATGTCATCATGCCGCTGACGACCATCCTCATGGCCATCGCTTTTATGTTAGGGGATGGCGCCGCAGCTTACATGAGTCTAAACCTGGGAAAAAACCGGCCCGATGATGCGGCCCGCGGCGTGGGAAATCTGGTTACCCTGACAATTGGGACAGGACTCATATTCCTGGTCCTGTTTCAGCTCTTTCTGGAGCCGCTTTGCGGGTTGTTCGGGGTTACAGAGGGAAATCTCCCCTATGCGCTGGATTATGGCCGTATTATTGTGCTGGGCTTTCCCTTCTCCGCTGTCTGCTCCGCCTTTGGGAGTGTGATCCGGGCGGACGGACGTCCCAGAGTCAGCATGATCGGCTTGCTCATAGGTTGTGCAACAAATATCATTTTAGACCCAATTTTCATTTTTGTGTGCCAGTGGGGCGTCAAGGGCGCCGCTTGGGCCACCATTCTGGGGCAGATCTTGAACGCGGCCTTTTTCGCCGTCTGTCTGTTCCGGTTTAAGACCATCAAGCTGAAACGGGAATATTTTATTCCCAGGCTGCAAATTGCCAGGCGGCTCGCTTCCCTGGGCGTATCCAGTCTCATCTCTCAGATCGCCTCTGTATTTGTCATTGCCGTTACTAACAATTTGCTGGTGACCTATGGCGCCGCGTCCCCCTATGGTTCTGACATTCCCATGGCTGTGTTCGGTATTGTGATGAAGGTGAGCAGTCTTGTTTCCGGGATTACGCTGGGCCTTGCTGCCGGGGTTCAGCCCATCTTGGGCTATAACTATGGCAGCGGTCAGTATCCGAGGGTAAACAGAACCTATAAGCTGGCATTGGGAATCGGCAGCGCGATCATGGTCGCGGCGTTCTCTCTCTTCCAAATCTTCCCAGAGCACATTATCAACCTGTTTGGCAAAGAGTCGGAGCTGTACATAGAGTTTGCGGTAAAATGCTTCCGGGTCTACCTGCTGGCCTGCTTCCTGATCCCCGCCGGGGCTGTCACCGGGATTTTCTTCCAGGCCATCGGCAAGCCCGTTCCCGCCACGCTGCTCTCATTGTCCCGGCAGATTATTTTCCTGATTCCGGCAATGTTGATTTTTGGATATTTCATGGGCGTGGAAGGGGTTCTCTGGGCTGGTCCCTTCAGTGACGGACTATCCGGCGTAATCTCCTTAATTACTGTATGGTTGTCCTGAGATGTAATGTATAAAGGGTAGTTTCACCAGACCACTACATTACATTGACTGCGGTTCATTTGTGGCAGGATGGCACAGGCTGGAGGGGCGATGATCGACCAGCAGTAGGGAACTGAAGCGGGAGCATCCGGGGATGACTTGGGCGCTCCGTTCTCTTTGTTGGCCCTCTCGAAGAGCGCACTTACTCACCACCCGCAAGTGGCGGTGGCACTGCCTGCGGCAGTCGTGCGCTCTCCGAGGGAGGTACGCCGGGCGTCCCTTCCCTGCCCAGTATGGACAGGCCAGCAGACGCCACCGACGGCTTGTGCATCGGGCGGAGCCGTGCCGATGCACTGGGGGTTTGGGGGCCATCGGCCACTAACAAGCACGCGCCGGGTATATACCGGCGCATTGTTTGCTATTACTATCATCGCCTATAAATGAGGGTTGAATATCGTTCGTATTGATGGTATACTCTATTCGGCAAATCAGCATTGGAGATGATAAATTTTGCAGGAAAAAGAAAGCATAATTCGCTTATGGTTTGATATGTGGCTACAACAAGAAGACAAGGGAATTGATAATATTTTTGCGGAAGATGTTGTTTACATCGAAAGTTGGGGACCCAAATATGAAAGCCGAGCAGCCGTAAAGCATTGGTTCGACGAGTGGAATATACGGGGAAAAGTTGTTATATGGGACATAAAGCAATATTTCCATAAAGGCAATCAGACGATTGTAGAGTGGCATTTCAGGAATGAGATGAACTGCGGAGTTATAGAACAATTTGATGGCATGACCCTTATTGAATGGACTCAGGATAGTAAAATAAGATTTTTAAAAGAATTTGGATGTAATATAAATAACTACAATCCGTATCGAAATGGCGATATACCGCAATTCAGAGAGGAAAAAGCGAATTGGTTTTGATTGAATTATCTTCAACAAGGGGGATTTCATCTTTTGGGTGAAATCCCCCTTGACAAATGTTCTCTTGGAAGAAGATTTTTGGGAAAGAGGCGGCAAAACAATGAAAAAATGTATCATTACCATTGGGCGGCAATGCGGCAGCGGAGGCCATACCATCGGGAAAACCGTGGCGGAACGGCTGGGCATTCCCTTCTACGACAAAAAGCTGGTGAAGGTCGTGGCGGAGCGCAGCGGACTGTCCGCCGAGACGGTGGGTTGGGAGGGGGAATACTCCTCCGCCAGCAGCCTGTTCACCAGCGTTTCATCCCGAGGCTACTCGGCCTATAACGCCAATCAGAGAGACAATATGGCCCTGCCAGATCAGATCAACGCCTATCAGACCGAGCTGATTAAGGAGCTGGCGGAGAAGGGGTCCTGCGTCATCGTGGGGCGGTGCGCCGACTACATCCTGCAAGGCCGTAAGGATTGTTTCCATGTTTTCATTACTGGCGAACTGCCGGACCGGGCCGTTCGCGTCATCGAAGAACATGGAATTACCGCCGATACTGCCAGAAGCCACGTCAAAGGCCGGGACAAAAAGCGTTCCAGCTACTATAAGCACATTACCGACCAGGTTTGGGGGATGGCTGCAAATTATGACCTCTGCCTGAACAGCAGCAAGCTGGGGATCGACCGCTGTGTGGACCTTATTCTTGGGGCGGTTGGAGTCCCCGAAAAAGTTTGTGTAAAAGGGGAGAAGAGGTATCTGGACTGACTTTCGCAATCACCTAACGCTATCCCTTGCTTTAACATGAGTTTTTCCCAGAGCTTCCTAAAAGGAGTGGGACGGCTGAGTTGTCCCGCTCCTTTCAATTATGTTGCTATCCAGCGGCATATTTACCTTTTATATTTAGCAGCGATCAAAAGCCCAATGAGCAATACAGCCACAGACACGGCGAGTAATATGACCGCGGGCCGCTGGGCTGTTGAAGCCGTCTGCTCACCGGGAGGGGCAAAACCATCGCCGGGAGGCAAAAAGGTCCCAGGCTGGTCCCTGTCAGGCAGGGTCCTCTCCTCTCTCTGTGTGTCCGCCTCAGACGGGCCGCGCTCCACTCCGTCAGGAATTTCACCCCGGGCGGACGGAGGGCCCTGTCTGTCTCCGCCGCCAGCCCCGCCGGGGCCGCCCATACCGCCGTTGTTCATCGTCCCCATGTCGGACAGCTCCAGGCCGTCCGCGCCGACCAGCGTATCCTCCTGTATTTTCTGCTGTTCGCTTGTGGAGGGCACTGTGCCTGCCAGCTGTCTCTGGACACTCTCCTTCCGCAGAGCGCAGAAGGCGTGCAGCGCTTGTACCCCGGTCTCAAATTCCTCATAGGTGCAGAACTTGGTGGGGTCCTTCTCTACATAGTCCGCAATCAGCGCATAGGCTTCATTTATAATCTGAGCCGCGTCTACCGTGTTCAGAAACTCCGCATACAGCTCATGATACCGCTGTGTGTAGGCTTCGTCAGAGAATATCCACGCCTGCATAGGGCGGTCGGAGAGCACTTCGTCAATAGGGTCGTTGACAGCAGAAACCGCCGAGCCAGCCTGGAACGTCCCAAAGGCCAGATTATAGTCCCAGGGGATCATGGAGAGCCGGCCATCCTCCTCATACAGATAGTAGTTGTGGATCATATTTCCGGTGTAGCTGTCGCCGTTGACGACGAAGTTATGGACGACAAAATAGCGGAGCACCGGCTCGATGTCCAGGACCTCCTCCAAATTTTCATAGCTGGAGAGAGATTTTAGCGCGTCGATCAGCCGCGCCTGGTCTCCGTCGGAAACGCTGGTCTTTGCGTTGTCGAAGATGTTGGCGTAGCTGTTCGGGTCGTCGTCAATGTATTGCAGCTTCACATCGGCGGCGCTTTCAAGCCGAAAATCTCCGCCGCCGCCAGGCATGGCGGACGGCTCAACGTCTCTGCCGCTGCCCTGGCCGCCGCCGAAGCTCATGCTGTCCGGTTTATAGAGCTCACCGTAATCGCTGCCGTAGTTCCGCTGCAAAAAGGCCTCTTCAACTCCCTCCACCGCCAGATACAGCCCCCAGTCCTCACCGTTCACCGTGATGTACACAAAGCTGCTCAAGGAGCTGGGCACACCAAAGGCGTTCATCATCTGATAGGTCAAATAGTCCTTCATCATGGTGTTGTCTTGAATCAGATTGTTCAGGCTGATCTTGTCCAGCCCGTGATAGCTCTTGGTGCTGTCATACTTGTCAAATTCAATTTTAAAGCTGTAGCGGCTGCTTCCCATAGCGGCAACCGAGCTGAGGGATGTGTTGCCCTTCCCTCGAATCCCCACATTTTTAAAGCTCTCGCCGTCTATGACCACATTGCAGGAGCTGTATTCCTCGCTTTGGCAGGTTTCAATAAAGCCGTCCCAATCATCTGTGACGATTTCAATCGTATGCACACGGGATGTATCAAACAGCCGGCTTTCATACCCGATGACCTTGCCGGCCGGCTGAAGGCCAATAGCCTCGCCGTTCATGAAGAGCAGAGTGATGAGCAGGGAGAGGGCCATAGCCGCAACGCAGACGCGATCCATATTCCTGTGCGTTGACATAGCATCCCCTCCTATCCCATGTAATCGCCGTTGTAGCTTACCAGAACCGCGCTTTGGACCCCCTCCATTTCGGAAAGCGCATTGATAAAGTCCGTATTGTCATCCTTGAGACGGATCTCCAGATTCAATTCCACAGCCCCGCGCCGCGCCGACTTGCTTTTTACAGCACAGCGCCGCGTCTGGGGCTCCAGGTACTGTTTCGCCCGCTGCTCCGCCTCATGGCCGTCGCATTGAAGAACGACGATGTATGGGTTATAGCTGCTCTTTTTGTTGACAAAAACCAGTAGAATCAGGCCAATCGCAACCCCGCCGAGCACAGCCAGCGGAATCATTCCCGCCGCCAGCACAATGCCCTCGGCAATGGCCCAGAACAAAAAGGCGATGTCCAGCGGCTCCTTGATGGCGGTGCGGAAACGGACGATAGACAGCGCGCCCACCATACCCAGAGACAGCACCACATTGCTGGTAACCGCCAGAATGACGACTGTGGTAATCATGGTCAGAGCGATCAGCGTGACCCCGAAGCTGGAGGAGTACATAACGCCCTGATAGGTCTTTTTGTAGACGAAGAAAATAAACAGTCCAATGCCAAAGGCAAGCGCAAGGGCCAGCATCATATCAAAAACGCTGACACTGGTGATATTTTCCAGAAAGCTGGATTTGAAAATGTCGTTAAATGTCATATAAATTGCTCCTTTTGTTTTTATTCAGCCATATATACGGCATTGGGCATATTTGGAGAAGGACGAAGTGTGCCGCCCCTCCAGCTGAATTGCGTCACGAATGACCGACGGAAGAAAGGAATCCCATTTAACCTCCAGGATAATGGGCGCGTCTCCCGCGGGGATCGTAATCCCGGGGTTCAAAAAATCCTCACAGCTCAGGCCAATCCGAATGTCGTAATCCAGCGTGACCCGAACATTGCCTGCCGGGTACACATAGGGCTCGCGGGTGTACTCCACAATGGTTCGCGGGCGGAGCTGCTGTGTCCGCATTTTGATGTAGAGCTCCCGCACCAGGGGCTTTCCGCTGTCCGCCATCCACGACAGCCCGCCTTGCAGAAGCGCGGATGTCTCCGTCGCGGAGATGGGGACGCTCTGTTTGTTCCCCAGTCCCCCCAGCTTGCTCTTTTTTTCCAGATGAATGACCGAGGTGTCTCCGTTATAAAATCGGACGCGGAATTTATCCCGGCGGCTGACGCCGTCCAGCTTTTCCCGTAGCGCTCTGTCTGAGGGGGTATCGAAATAGAGACTGCGAATCAAATATTTTCCGTCCACCGCGTGCCGGTCGGCCTGAGCCACGGCCCGCAGGCGCTGACGGAGCGTCAGCATATCCAGATATGAGATCTCATGCTTCCACTCATGTCGAAAATCCATCCAGTTTATGTCCTCCTTCCTGGTAGAATGGAGCTATTATAAAGGACGAACTTAAAAGCAAGTTAAAAGAATTCCCGCCAGATCCTCTTTTTTTAAGCCTCTCCGTATTATTCATGATTTTGCTCTTGCTTTTTGCGGCACATATCTGTACAGTAAAGGGCAGGGAGGGATAAATTGTGCGTATTTTAGTTGCGGATGACGAGCCGGAGATGACTATGGTGCTGGAGGCCCTGCTCAACCGGGAGCATTACTCTGTAGATGTGGTCTCCGACGGACAGGAGGCGCTGGACTTTGGCCTTTCGACAAATTATGACTGCATTGTTCTGGACATTATGATGCCGAAGCTGGACGGTATCCAAACCTTACAGGCTCTGCGGGCCAAAAAGGTCGCCACGCCGGTACTGCTTCTGACGGCCAAAGGTCAGGTGGAGGACCGGGTGGCCGGCCTGAACAGCGGAGCGGACGACTATCTGCCCAAGCCCTTTGACAACCGGGAATTTATCGCCAGGGTACGGGCCCTGACCCGCAGAGGCGGCGAATACACGCCTACTGCCCTTACCGCCGGGAACATCACCCTGGACCGCTCCACCTTTGAGCTGAAATGCGGCGGCTCCCGCGTCCGGCTGGGCAGCCGGGAATTTCAGATGCTGGAGCTGCTCATGCGTCAGGAGGGACGGCTGATCTCCACAGAGCAGTTCATGGAGCATATCTGGGGCTATGACAGCGAGGCGGAAATCAACGTGGTTTGGGCCTATATCTCCTATCTGCGCCGGAAGCTGGAGGCGGCGGGGGCCAATGTCCGCATTGTCGCCCGCCGCGGCCAGGGGTATCTTCTGGAGGAATCCATATGATACGAACACTGCGCCGGAAATTTATTCTGATCGCTATGGCGTCCCTGGTGGGAACGATGGTGATTCTATGCGCGGCCATCGGGATCGGCAACCACTATATCACCACCAACCGGCTCGATCACGCGATTGCCCTCCTGCGCCAGAATGGCGGAGCCTTCCACCCGCCCGGCGCCCGCTTTGATCCCTCCAACTTCGATTTTCAGATCACGCCGGAGACCCCCTTTGAAACACGGTATTTTATGGTCATGCTTACCGCGGAAAAGGAAATCAAGTCGGTCAGTATGGACCATATTGCCGCTCTGGACCGCCGCGCGGTGGTGGATACCATCCGGAGGATTATAGATACCGAGGCGGCGCGGGGATATGTTGACCATTACCGGTTCGGCATGTTCCCGGATAAAAACGGCGGGAGTACCATCATCGTTCTGGACTGCTTTCTCCAGCTCCAATCGGCAAATAATATGCTGCGCATCACGGTTGTCATGTTTATGATCTGCGTTCTGATTGTTTTCGTATTGCTGCTCTTTTTATCGAAACGGGCGGTTCGGCCCTTTGCCGATAACCTGGAGCGGCAGCGGCAGTTTATTACCGACGCGTCCCATGAGTTAAAAACGCCGCTGGCTATTTTGTCCTCGAATATAGGACTGCTGGAGGATGCCTACGGACGGGACAAATGGCTGGAGAGCGCGCGCTCACAGATTACCCGTCTGGACAAGCTCATCAAAAATCTGGTAGAACTGGCCCGCACCGAGGAAACCGTCAGGGAGGACGCTGTGATCCGCTTTTCCATCAGCGAGGTCGCCCAGGCCAACGTGGACGCATTCCGTCCGCTGGCCGAAGCGGATGGGAAATCACTGGCAGCGGAGATCACGGATGGGATTTTTCTAAAGGGCGTTCAGGACAATTTCTTTCGCCTTTTCTCAATTCTGCTGGATAACGCGGTGAAGTATTGCGACCCGGAGGGTGTGATCCGGCTCTCGGTATCTCAGCGGGGAAGAAATATCTATATCGCCGTTTCCAACCCCTGCGCCGGAGTAAACGCGGCTCAGCTTCCCAGATATTTCGACCGTTTTTATCGGGCGGATTCCTCCCGCGCCCGCTCCACCGGAGGGTACGGGATTGGACTTTCCACCGCAAGAGCTATCGTTACCCGGCACAAGGGCCGCATTTCCAACCACTACGCGGACGGAGCTATTGCCTTTACCGCTGTAATCCCGCAGATAAGCTGACGCTCCTGCGCCCATATGGGCGCAGGAGCGTCACAGCCTGTCACTTTGGGAGAAGGCCTTTATCCGCTCTCGATGAGCCGTTCCTTCTCCGCCCGTTTCAGACGTTTGATTTCAATTTCCCTCCGCAGGGCGGCGGGCTTGTCGGAGACCTCCTCCTGATAGACCAGCTTCAAAGGGCCTCTTCCCCGGGTGTATTTGGCCCCCCTGCCCGCCTGGTGGGCGGCCAGACGGCGAGGAATATTATCCGTGATGCCAGTGTATAAGCTCCCGTCTCCGCAGCGGAGGATATAGACATACCAGGGCACAGGAATCCCTCCTTTTTGCCATCATATCACATCCGGCTCATTTTTTAAAGCCAAACAGTTGCCTTTCTCTCCCAATAGTGGTACAATATACTGATATTATACGGGCGCTCCCCCGGGGCGCTCTGAGAATAAAGGAGCAACGACACCATGGACGAAAAGAAAGTAATGCTCTCCGGCATCCAGCCCAGCGGGGACCTGCATCTGGGCAACTATCTGGGCCCCCTGCGCCACTGGCCGGAGATGATCGAGGAATTTGACTGCTACTTCTTCCTGGCCGACCTGCACACCATCACCGTGCGCCAGGACCCGGCCCAGCTGCGCCGCCGGGTGCTCACCCTGCTGGCGCAATATATCGCCTGCGGCCTGGACCCGGAAAAATGTACCCTTTTCATCCAGTCCCACGTCCCCGCCCACGCCCAGCTGGGCTGGGTGCTGGACTGCTACACCATGTTCGGCGAGCTGAGCCGCATGACCCAGTTCAAGGACAAGTCCGCCAAGCACAAGGACAACATCAACGCCGGCCTGTTCACCTACCCCGCCCTGATGGCGGCGGATATTCTCCTCTATCAGCCCGACTTCGTCCCCGTGGGAGAGGACCAGAAGCAGCACGTGGAGATCTGCCGGGACATCGCCGAGCGGTTCAACGGCATCTATGGCGACGTGTTCAAAATCCCCGCCCCCCACATCCCCAAGGTGGGGGCCCGGGTTATGAGCCTGAACGACCCCGCCTCCAAAATGAGCAAGTCCAACCTGGAGGGCTGTGTGATCCTGATGGACAAGCCCGAGGACATCATGCGGAAATTTAAGCGGGCGGTCACCGACAGCGACACTGAGCGCTGTGTCCGCTTCGCCCCCCAGGAGAAGCCCGGTGTGTCCAACATGATGCAGATCTACGCCTCCGTCACCGGCAAGACCTTCGCGGAGATTGAGGCGGAGTTCGACGGCAAGGGCTACGGCGCCTTCAAGCCCGCCGTGGGCGAGGCGGTGGTGGAGGCCCTGCGCCCCATTCGCGAGGAGACCGAGCGCCTGCTGGCCGACAAGGCCTATCTGGAGAGCGTCTACAAGGCCGGAGCCAACAAGGCCGAGTATGTGGCCAACAAGACCCTGCGCAAGGTATACAAGAAGGTGGGCTTTGTGGCCCGATAACCCATAGACAAAAAGAGGACGATTGCTATGCCGATTCAACTTCCCTCCGTAGGGCAGTCTCTTGCCGCCCTGCTGGCCGCCGCCCTGGTGGCGCTGATCTCCACGCCGGTGGTTCGCTCCCTGGCCTTCCGGGTGGGGGCGGTGGACGTTCCCAAGGACAGCCGGCGGATGCACAACCACCCCATCCCCCGCATGGGCGGTCTGGGCATCTATCTGGGCTTTATCCTCAGTGTACTGCTCTTCCTCCCCCTCACCTCCGAGCTGCGGGGGATGCTGCTGGGCAGCACCATCATCGCCGTGCTGGGCATCTTTGACGATATCTACGCCCTGCCCGCCCTGCCCAAGTTCTTCATTCAGATCGGAGCGGCTCTGGTGGCCGTGCTGGGGGGCAACCGGATCGTGTTCCTGTCCAACCCCAACATTTTCAGCAGGGAGCCCTTCTGGGAGCTGGGATGGCTGTCTATTCCAATCACGGTGCTGTGGATCGTGGGCATTACCAACGCCGTCAACCTCATCGACGGCCTGGACGGCCTGGCCTGCGGCGTGTCCACCATCAGCTCTATGACCCTCCTGGTCATCGCCCTGATCGTGGCCGAGCCCGACGTGGCCATCCTAATGGCCGCCCTGTCGGGAGCCTGCCTGGGCTTCCTGCCCTTCAACCTGAACCCCGCCAAGATCTTCATGGGGGACACCGGCTCCACCTTCCTGGGCTTTATCCTGGCGGTGGTGTCCATTCAGGGGCTGTTTAAGTTCTACGCCATCATCTCCTTTGCCGTCCCCTTCCTCATGCTGGGCCTGCCCATCTTCGACACCTGCTTCGCCATCCTCCGCCGGGTATCCCGGGGTCAGTCCCCCATGCAGCCCGACCGGGGACACATCCACCACCGGCTGATCGACATGGGCTTTACGCAGAAGCAGGCGGTGGCGGTGCTCTATATCATCAGCGCCATTCTGGGCCTGTCCGCCGTGGTGCTCACCACCATCGGCGTGGTACGGGCCATGCTGTTCCTCATCGCCCTGTGCGTAGCCGGAGCGGTGGCGGGCAAGCTGTACCTGGACCGGACCGCCGCCAGTCAACGAAACCAGGAGAACAACGGCTCCCGGATCAAAAAGGAGCATCCCTATGAGTAAGATCAAGGTTATGACCGTTTTCGGCACCCGGCCCGAGGCCATCAAAATGGCCCCTCTGGCCCTGGAGCTGGCAAAACGCCCGGAATTGGAGGCCCTGTGCTGCGTCACCGCTCAGCACAGGGAGATGCTGGACTCCGTGCTGGACATCTTTGGGCTGAAGCCCGACTTTGACCTGGACGTGATGGAGCCCCGGCAGACCCTGTCCACCATCACCTCCAAGTGCCTCACCGGCATGGACCGGGTGCTGGAGGAGGCCAAGCCCGACCTGGTGCTGGTCCACGGCGACACCTCCACCACCTTTGCCGGGGCGCTGGCCGCCTTCTACCACAAGATCCCGGTGGGCCACGTGGAGGCCGGCCTGCGGACCTATGACAAGTGGTCCCCCTACCCCGAGGAGATGAACCGGAAGATGGTGGGGGCCATCGCCGACCTGCACTTCTGCCCCACCCCCGCCAACCGGGACAATCTGGCCCGGGAGAACATCACCAATGGGGTCTTTCTGACGGGCAACACCGTCATTGACGCCCTCCAGACCACCGTTTTAAAGGAGTTCACCTTTGGGGAAACTATCCTGAACAGCCTGGATTATGTGAATAAAAAGGTGATTCTGGTCACCTGTCACCGGCGGGAGAACTACGGCCAGCCAATGACCGCCATCATGACCGCCCTGCGCCGGGTGGCCGGCGCCTTCCCGGACACCGAACTGGTCTACCCCGTTCATCTGTCCCCGGTGGTCCAGGAGGCGGCCCATCAATACCTGGACGGCCACCCCCGCATTCACCTCATCGCCCCTCTGGACGTGCGGGAGATGCACAACCTCATGGCCCGGTGCCACCTGGTCATGACCGACTCCGGCGGCCTCCAGGAGGAGGCCCCCGCCCTGGGCAAGCCGGTGCTTGTCCTCCGCCGGGAGACCGAGCGCCCCGAGGCGGTGGAGGCGGGCACCGTACGCCTGGCCGGTGTGGAGGAGGAGGCCATCTTCCAAATGGCCTCCCAGCTGCTGTCCGACCGGGGAGAATACGACAAAATGGCCCACGCCGCCAATCCCTACGGAGACGGCCGGGCCTGCCGCCGCATCGCCGACGCCATTTCCTGGCACTTCGGTCTGCGGGAGACTCCGCCGGAGGCATTTGGAGGGTAAGGCATGACCTCAAAGAACCGTCTGTTCATCGTCGCCGCCATCATTCTGCTGATGGGGGTGGCTATGTTTGCCAGCCTTGGCCGGAGCCTCTTCACTCTGCGCACCCCTGAGGTAGTGCTTCCCTCCTCCAGCGCGGGGACGGGAAGCATCTCGGGCTCCAGCGACCCGGGACAGAACTATCAGCGGGTGGAGGTCACCACCGAGACTGTGGCCGGGGTGGTGGCTACCCTGTCCCGCCCCGCCAGCTACTACCGGGAGCTGACAGTGGAGACCTTCTGGAGCGGGGGCTCCTCCGCATCTCAGGTTCAGGTCTGGACTGACGGCGGCTGGTCCCACAGCCGCCAGCTCCTGCCCTCTGGCGTGGTCCGCCACGACCTCACCGGCGAGGGAACGCTTTATTACTGGTATGACGGCTCCTCTCTGTACAAGCAGGCGCCCGCGGACGAGCGCTCCTCCGATCTGGCCCAGCACATCCCCACCTATGAGGACGTGCTGGAGCTGGAGGAAATCGCCGCCGCCGGCTATGAAAACCGGGGGGAGCTGCCCTGCGTCTATGTGGAGGTGCGCCGCTCCCGGCAGCTTCAGCGCTTCTGGGTCAGCGTGGACAGCGGCCTTCTGGTGTCAGCCGAGTTGGAGGAAAACGGTCAGCTTGTCTACCGCATGACCGCCTACACTCCCCCGCAGACCCCCTGTCCCGCCGACGGCAGGTTTACCCTGCCCGACGGGACTGTGCTCCACAGGATTGGAGAATAGCCTACCCCTCCATCAGCCCCATGAGGACGGTCAGTCCCAGCGCCAGGGCCAGCTCCAGGTCGTCCCCCTCCACCAGGAGATACAGGGCAATGAGCAGAAGCAGGATGTCCCCGCTGTCGATTCTGTCCAGATGGACCCCCTTCAGAAGGCTGGACAGTCCCCCCTCCCCCCCGCCGAGAAGGTCGGGCAGGCGGAAGGGCTTCTGACGGGGCCGGTCCGCCGGTCTGGGACGTCTCCGGGGCGGCTCCGGCTGGAGGGAGGGCCGGTCCACCGGCGTGTAGGATACATCCTCTGGAATATATCGGTTATACACGCTCCTCCTCCTTCCCGCCCATCACGCTCAGCGCCGCCCGCACCAGCTTCGCGGTCCGGGCCAGCTGCAGGGCCCGGTCCAGCCGGGCCTGGCGGTCCTCCCGGAGGAAGGGCCGCAGGGCGCTGACCAGGGCGGTGTTCCGGTCCTGCGCGCCCTGGGTCTGGCGGAGTACCTCCATGCCCGCCTGGATCAGCTTGGGGTCCACCTGCCCCATCAGGGCGGACAGGTCGGGCGGCGGAGGAGGGACCGGCTCCTCCCCCGCCGGTATGTATTCCTCCCCCGGAGCCTCCGGCGGAGGAAGGGCCTCCCCCTGTCCGTCAGGAGGCTGCTCCCCGGACAGCGAGCGGGCCAGCGCCATGATCTGGCTCATTGCCTCCTGGTTGCCCAGGATGGAATTCAGTTGTTCCTCAAAGCCCGCCACGGGTTGCACCTCCCTTAACGCTTTCTGCCGTCCCTTGCAGGGTCCGGCGGCTGGACGCCGCTACTTCAGCCCCGCCTGCTTGGCCTGGGCCCCGATGCGGTCCACCAGCTCCGCGCCCTCCTTGCTGTGCATAAGCTGGTTCATAATGGTCATCAGCTGGCCGGGTTCTCCCGCCGCCGCCTGACGCGCCGCCTCCTGGACGCCGCCGCTCTGCTGCTTTAACAGCGCCATCAGCCTCTGCGCGTCGCTGGACTGGGCCAACTGGGCGAATGCCTCCCGATGTCTCATCAGCTCTGCCATCCGTCCCTTTTCCATCGCTTCCATCGCTTTTATCACTCCCCACGGGTTTTACTCCAGTATATGCAAAGAAAGGTCCAGGTGACACAGCTTGAAAATCTTGGTTTTTTCCGACTCCCACCGCTCCCACTCTGGGATGTACGCCGCCATCGACCGGCACCAGCCTCAGCAGGTCATCCACCTGGGCGACATCATGCCCGACGCGGAGGAGGTAGCTGAGCACTACCCCCAGCTGCCCTTCTGCATGGTCCCCGGCAACTGCGACGGCTGGGTGCTGTCCACCCCGGTGAAGAAGCAGATCACTCTGGGGGGAAAATCCATCCTCCTCTCCCACGGGCACCACTGGGGTGTGAAGAGCGGCTACGACGCCGCCATCGCCGACGCCCGGGCCGTGGGGGCGGATATCCTTCTCTTCGGACACACCCACATTCCCCTTCTGGAGCAGCTGGAGGACGGCCTGTGGATGATGAACCCGGGCCCCGCCAGCTCCAGCTATGGATTGATCGAGATTGAGGACGGACGCGTCTCCTGTACCCTTCTGAACGTGTAGGGCGCGGCGGCGCTCTGCCCCGCGCACCGCAGAGGACCTGTCATGAAGAAATTTCTCTACATCCTGTTTCACCGCTCGGTATTTGTGACCCTGGCTCTGGTGGCGCAAATCGCCACTCTGGCCGTCATGGTTTCCATCTTTTCTGAATACACCGAGATCTTTTACTGGTGCTGCATCGCTCTGAGCGTGATGGCCGCCCTTGCTATCGTGGGCAGCCGGATGGAGCCGGGCTATAAGATTGCCTGGCTGATCCTTGTCCTGCCCTTCCCCGTCTTTGGGGGGCTCTTCTATCTCCTGATCGGGGGCGGCTACATCCCCAAACGGACCCAGCGGCGGATGCAGGGCGTTTTGAAAAAATCCGCCGCCACCCTGAAGGACGACTTCAAGTCCGACGATCTGCTTCCCCTCGGGGGAGACGCCGCCGGACAGGCCAGCTATCTGGAGCGCCGCGCCGCCTGCCCCGCCTACACCAATACCGAGACGGAGTACTTCCCCCTGGGAGACGACGCCTTTCCCCGGATGCTGGACGAGCTGAAAAAGGCGGAGCGGTACATCTTCCTGGAGTATTTCATCATCCAGCCCGGCGTTTTTTGGGACAGCATTCTGGCTGTTCTGGAGGAGAAGGCCGCCCAGGGGGTGGAGGTCCGGGTACTCTATGACGATTTCGGCTGTATGTTCACCCTGCCCCGGGACTACAACGAGACGCTGACCAAAAAGGGCATCCAGTGCCGGGTGTTCAACCGGCTGATGCCGGTGATGTCCCTGCGGCTGAACAACCGGGACCACCGGAAGCTGCTCATCATCGACGGGAAAACCGGCTTCACCGGCGGGGTGAACCTGGCCGACGAATACATCAACGTCCGGGAGCGGTTCGGCCACTGGAAGGACAGCGCCATCCTGCTGGAGGGGGACGCCGTCTGGTCTATGACGGTGATGTTCCTCACCATGTGGGACAACATCGCCAACTGGGACGAGGACTTTGAGCGGTTCCGTCCCCCCGCCGCCCTGGTGCGGCCCTGGACGGGCTATGTCCAGCCCTACACCGACACCCCCCTGGACCGGGAGGCGGTGGGGCAGGCGGTCTACCTCAACCTGATCGCCAAGGCCAAGAACTATATCTATATCACCACCCCCTACCTTATTATCGACGTGGCCACCAACACCGCCCTGTGCAACGCGGCAAAATCCGGGGTGGACGTGCGTATCATCACCCCCCACATCCCGGACAAGCGCTATGTCTTTGAGGTCACCCGGGCCCACTACCCTCCTCTGCTGGAGGCGGGGGTCAAAATTTATGAATACACCCCCGGCTTTATTCACGCCAAAAATTTCGTGGTGGACGACCGCTTCGCCGTGGTGGGCACCGTCAACCTGGATTACCGCAGTCTGTTCCTCCACTTTGAGGACGGCGTCTGGCTGTGCGAGGCCCCCTGCATCCGGGACATCCGCAAAGACTTTGAGGAAACCTTAACGCGCTCCGAGCCCTGCTCTCTGCGGCAGTTCAAGCATCTGAATATCCTGCTCCAGCTCTACCGCAGTATTCTGCGGGTCTTCGCGCCCCTGATGTAGCAAGTACGATATCCGGCGGTTCCTCGGAGCCGCCGGATTATTTTTCGTATTTTTGCGTACAATGTGATAACGTCACGGAAGCCGCCTCGAAAAACGGCTAAGATAGGCTCATCTCAAAAGAAAGCAAGGAGGAACTTATTATGAGTACCATCAATATCAACAAAAACAACTTCCAGGAGGAAGTGATGCAGTCCGACAAGCCCGTTCTCCTGGATTTCTGGGCCCCCTGGTGCGGCCCCTGCCGCATGGTCGGCCCCATTTTGGAGGACATCGCCCAGGAGCGCAATGACATCAAGGTGGGCAAGGTCAATGTGGACGAACAGCCCGAGCTGGCCGGCCAGTTCGGCGTTATGAGCATCCCCGCTTTGGTGGTGATGAAGGAGGGCAAAATCACCAACCAGACCGTAGGCGCCCGGCCCAAGGAGCAGATCCTCGACCTTCTGTGAGGGCGGCGCTATGGGATTATTAGATTTTTTAAAGGGCCCGGATATTAACCAGGGGGTGAAGGAGTGCGGCCAGACCCCCGGCGCCATCCTGCTGGATGTCCGCACACCCCAGGAATATCAGGGAGGACACATCCCCGGAAGCAAAAATGTCCCCCTCCAGACCCTCGGCGGCGGCGACCCCGTCTCCGCCGCAAAGGACGCCCCTCTCTTCGTCTACTGCTACAGCGGCGGACGGAGCCGTCAGGCGGCGGGGCTTCTGGCCCGGATGGGCTATGTCAACGTAAAAAATATCGGCGGCATTGCCGCCTACACAGGAAGGATGGAGCATTGATATGAAGGTCGTTATCATCGGCGGCGTGGCCGGAGGGGCGACGGCGGCGGCCCGCATCCGCCGCCTGGACGAGCAGGCGGAGATTGTCGTCTTTGAGCGGTCGGGCTATATCTCCTACGCTAACTGCGGACTGCCCTATTTTATCGGCGATGTCATCACCCAGCGGTCCGCCCTGACCCTCCAGACCCCGGAGAGCTTCTTCTCCCGCTTCCGGGTGGACATGCGGGTGCGCCATGAGGTCACCGCGATCCACCCCGACCGGAAGGCCGTCTCCGTCAAAAATCTGGAGACCGGGGAGGAGTTTGAAGAGTGTTACGACAAGCTGATTCTCTCCCCCGGGGCCAAGCCCACACAGCCCCGCCTGCCCGGCGCGGGCTTGAGCAGGCTGTTCACCCTGCGCACGGTGGAGGACACCTTCCGCATCAAGAACTATATTCAGGCCAACCATCCCAGGTCCGCCGTGCTGGCGGGGGGCGGTTTCATCAGCCTGGAGCTGGCGGAAAACCTGCGGGAGCTGGGGATGGAGGTCACCATCGTCCAGCGGCCCCGTCAGCTGATGAACCCCTTCGACCCGGACATGGCCGCCTTTATCCACAGTGAAATGCGGCGGAACGGCGTCCGGCTGGCCCTGGGCCACACGGTGGAGGGCTTTGAGGAGCGGGACGGCGGCGTGGATGTGCTGCTGAAGGACGAGGCCCCCCTCCACGCAGACATGGTTGTGCTGGCCATCGGCGTCACCCCAGACACCGCCCTGGCCAAGGACGCGGGGCTGGAGCTGGGCCTCAAGGGGAGCATCGTGGTCAACGACCGGATGGAGACCTCCGCCCCCCACATCTACGCCGTGGGCGACGCCGTCCAGGTGAAGCACTACGTCACCGGGAACGACGCGGTAATCTCCTTGGCCGGGCCCGCCAACAAGCAGGGCCGGATCGCCGCAGACAACATCTGCGGCGGCGACAGCCGGTATTTGGGCAGTCAGGGCAGCTCGGTCATCAAGGTGTTCTCCATGACCGCCGCCTCCACCGGCATCAACGAGACCAACGCCAAAAAGGCCGGGCTGTCCGTAGACAAAGTAATCCTCTCCCCCATGAGCCACGCGGGCTATTACCCCGGCGGCAAGGTCATGACCATGAAGGTGGTCTTTGAGAAGGAGACCTGCCGCCTCCTGGGCGCGCAGATTGTGGGCTACGAGGGGGTAGACAAGCGCATCGACGTGCTGGCTACCGCCATTCACGCCGGAATGAAGGCCACCCAGCTCAAGGACCTGGACCTGGCCTACGCGCCCCCCTTCTCCTCCGCCAAGGACCCGGTGAATATGGCCGGCTTCATGATCGACAACATCTCCAGGGGCGTTTTGAAGCAGTGGTTTCTGGAGGATGTCCCCGCCCTCCCCCGGGACGGCAGCGTCACTCTGCTGGACGCCAGAACCCCCGCCGAGTTCAGCCGCGGGCACATTGAGGACTTTGTAAACATCCCTGTGGACGAGCTGCGGGAGCGGCTGGACGAGCTGGACCAGGGAAAGCCGGTCTATGTCATCTGTCAGAGCGGCCTGCGCAGCTACATCGCCGCCCGGATTTTGGAGGGCTCCGGCTTTGAGGCCTACAACTTCGCCGGCGGCTTCCGCTTCTACGACGCGGTCACCAACGACCGCGTCCTGATCCAACAGGCCACCGCCTGCGGGATGGACCAATAAAAAACTCCCCCCAAGCATCCGTTTGGAATGCCTGGGGGGAGGCTCTTTTTAGGAGGCTTTCAGGGCAAAAAGTCCTCCCGCATGTGGTTGAAGATGTCCAGGAGGACGCCGGCCTCCAGACAGGTGCAGCCGTGGGGGACGCCGTCCTTTTTCAAGAGGGTGTCCCCCGCCGCCACCTCCCGGATCTCCCCGTCGATGGTGAAGGAGAACCGGCCGCTGACCACATAGGTAATCTGGGTGTGAGGGTGGCTGTGGAGTGCGCCCACCGCGCCGGTCTGGAAGGTGTTTTCCACACACATCAGTCCATCGGTATAGGCCAGCACCCGGCGGGTGACCCCCTCTCCGGCGGGCTGGGGCAGGGTATCGCCGTGGGGGACCCAGCGGCTGTCTTTTTCGGTAAACATAGAATTTCCTCCTCATAAAAAGGCAGGGCGCGGGGGCTGATGCCTCCGCGTCCCCGCTTGTCATTTGAAATACTGGGGATAGGCCGCCCGGATATCGGCGGCGTCGATCTTATTGCGGTTGAGATGGATCTCCATCAGCTCCCGGGCCCGCTGGGGGTCCTTCTCCTGAATCGCCAGGAAGATGGACTCATGGTCCTGAACGATCTTGGTGTTCTTCACCGTGGACAGCGCCATACTGCGCACCCGGTCAAAATGGATAGTGATGTTCTGCATCAGGGCAAAAATCTGGGTCTTTTTGGCGACCTCGAACAAAATCCCATGGAACTGGTTGTCCAGGGTCATCAGCTCGTTGGTGTAGTAGTTGTCCAGATAGAACTTTTGCAGGCGGATGTTGGCGCTGAGGCGCTCCAGGTCCACTGGGCCAGCCATCTCGCAGTCCAGCTCCACCACCGCGCACTCCAGCAGGTTGCGCATGAAGCGGGATTCCTCCACCAAATCGTAGTCGATCAGGGGGACTGTGCTTTTCTTCTGGGGGTGTATCTCAATGATCCGCACTCTGGACAGCTCAATGAGAGCCTCCCGCACCGGGGTGCGGGACAGCCCCATCTCGGCGGCCAGCTCATTCTCGCTGATCTGGCTGCCCGGAGCCAGCTCCAGATTGATGATATTCTCCTTGATATTCCGCAGGGCGTAGTCCCGACCGGTCTCACGGGGAAGACGTTCCAAAAGCTTCATAGCGTCGCCTCCATACTATAGTACCAGAATACAGGAATTTCGCCCATATGTCAAGAAGTTGTATACTAGTTTTTCAGATATTTTGTCAGAGTCTGTCGGACCGCCCCAGGCCCGGCCAGCTCCTCCCGGAGCATCCCGCCGATCTTGCCCGCCAGACCGGCCTGACACAGGTCCACACCAAAGAGGGCGGCGTTGGAGAGGATGGGGGCCAAAACGGCGTTGGCGGCGGAGTCGGGCTGGCCCAGCTTCACCCCGGCCAGCTGCCTCTGGAGGGTGGACAGCATGGGGTCGGCGCTGCACTCCATAGCCTCGCCCTTGTCGTCCACCGCCAGCAGATAGCGCAGCCACCCGGCGATAGCCAGGGGGATATAGGTCAGGGAGGCGGGGTCCAGGTCCTCCCGGGCGAGGTAGCTCTTCACCGTCTCGCCGAAGCGGATAGCCACCTTCTGGCTGGTATCGGTGGCGATGCACTGGGGGGTGTCGGGCATGAAGGGGTTGGGCAGGCGCTTGTCGATGACCTCATGGATGAAGTCCATGGGGCTGAGGATCTTGGGGTCCACCACCACGGGGATGCCCTCCACATAGCCAATCTTCTCCACCAGAGCCTTCAGCTCAGGGTCCTTCATCTCGGCGGCAATGGAGTCGTAGCCCAGCAGACAGCCGTAGACGGCCAAGGCGGTGTGCAGGGGGTTGAGGCAGGTGGTGACCTTCATCTTCTCGGTGTTGTTCACCGTGTCCCGGTCGGTCATATACACCCCGGCCCTCTCCAGCGGAGGCCGTCCGTTGGGGAAGCGGTCCTCCACCACCAGGTACTGGGGCTGTTCGGCGTTGACAAAGGGGGCGATAAAGGTGTTTTTGGAGGTGATGATGGGGGCCATATCCTCCACACCGGCGGCGTCCAGGGCCTCCTCCACCACCTGAGCGGGGCGGGGGGTGATCTTGTCGATCATGGACCAGGGGAAGGACACCTTCTCCTCGTCCCGAACCCAGGCGGCAAACTCCTGGGAGACGTGGCCCTTCTCCAGCCACTTGTCCACCACGGTCATGACGCTGGAGCGCAGCTTCTCCCCGTTGTGGGAGCAGTTGTCCATGCTGACGATGGCGATGGGGGGCCCGCCGGCGTTGAACCGCTCCAGCAGCAGGGCGGCGGTCATGCTCATGGCGTGGGAGCACTTGGCCGGGCCGTTGTCGAAGTCGGCCTGGACGAAGGGGAAGAACTCCCCCTGGATATTTTGCAGGGCGTAGCCCTTCTCGGTGATGGTGTAGCTGACCATCTGAAGGGAGGGACTGCGGAAAATGGCCTTCAGCCGCTCCATGTCCTCCGGGAAAGCGGCGCCCGCCCGCAGGCCCTGGGCAATGGACGCCACCACGTCCTTCTCCAGGGAGCCGTCGGGCAGCAGGGAGACCATCAGGGTCATGTTGTCGAAGGGAGTGTAAATCTTGTCGATGATGTCGTAGTCGAAGGTGTCGGCGGCGATGATGCCGCTCTTCACCAGCCCCTGGTCCAGCAGGCGGTGCTGGAGCCGGGCGATGAAGCCCCGGAAGATGTTGCCCGCGCCGAAGTGGACCCAGGTGGGGTTTTTCTCCGTCTCGGCCCGCATAGACTTCCAGTCGAACTTGGGCAGGGCGATGCCGGCCTGTTCCCAGACGGCCCGGTCCTGAATACCTTGGTAGGATAATTTCATATCGTGCCTCCTCAGATTTTTCCGCTTTCCCGTTCCAGCATGTCCCAGCAGCCCCACATATACATGATGCCCAGGGCCCGGTCATAGAGACCGTAGCCAGGGCGCACCGTGCCGGGCTTCTCACCCCACAGGTGCCGGCCGTGGTCGGGGCGGATATAGCCGTCGAAGCCGCAGTCGTGATAGGCCCGCATGATCTCCAGAATGCCGGTATCGCCGTCGCAGTCCCGGTGGCTGGCCTCGGAGAAGTCGCCGTTGTCCATATGCTTCACGTTGCGGATGTGGGCGAAGGCGATGCGGTCACAGCAGGAGCGGATGATGTCGGGCACGTTGTTGGCCTTGTTGGCCCCCAGGGAGCCGGAGCACAGGCACAGGCAGTTGTGGGGGTCGTCCACCATGGTCAGGAAGCGGTGGATGGACTCCTTGTCCACCAGCAGGCGGGGAATGCCAAAGATGTCCCAAGGGGGATCGTCCATGTGGATCGCCATCTTAATACCGGTCTCCTTACAGGTGGGCATAAGGGCCTCCAGGAAGTATTTCAAATTCTCCCACAGCTTCTCCTTGGTGACGGGGGCGTACTTTTCAAACAGCTCATCCAGCTTTGCCATCCGCTCCGGCTCCCAGCCGGGGAAGGTCATGTCGTATTTTTCGGTGAAGGACATGACGTATTCGGCCATCTCCTTATAGTCCTGCTGGATCTTGTCCTTCTCGTAGTACAGGGCGGTGGAACCGTCCCCCACGGGGTGGAACAGGTCGGTGCGGGTCCAGTCGAAGATGGGCATGAAGTTATAGGTGACCACCTTCACGCCGAAGGGGGCCAGGTTGCGCAGGGTCTGCTTGTAGCTTTCAATATACTGGTCCCGGGTGGGCAGGCCGATCTTGATGTCGTCGTGGATGTTCACCGACTCCACCACATCCATGTTGAAGCCGTACTCGTCCAGCTGCTTCTTCACGGCGGCAATCTCCTCGGGCTGCCAGATTTCGCCGGGCATCTTGTCGTGCAGGGCCCAGACGATTCCCGTCACGCCGGGGATCTGCTTGATGTCGGACAGCTTGATCTGGTCGTTGCCCTCGCCGTACCAACGGAATGTCATCTGCATCATGTCAATTCCTCCTATTTCAAGAACAGCAGCGGAACGGCGGGATCATACCCGCATAGCTTGGGAATCAGCAGGCTGATGTCCGGGATGAAGGAGATTAGCAGCAGCGCGATAACCATGCAGGCATAGAAGGGTAGCGTGGCCTTGACCACCTTCTGCATGGGCCGCTTGGCCACGGCGGAGCCGATGAACAGCACCGCGCCGACAGGGGGCGTCAGAAGGCCGATGCCGCAGTTCAGGACCATCATAATGCCGAACTGGATGGGGTCCAGTCCGCAGTACTGGGTGGCTACGGGCAGCAGGATGGGAGTGGCGATGAGGATGATGGGAGCCATGTCCATAATCATGCCCAGCACCAGCAGGATCATATTCAGCAGCAGGATCAGAATGATCCGGTTGTCGGTCAGGCTGACGATGGCCTTGGCGGCCAGGTCAGGCACATGGAGCTTGGTGAGGCAGTCGCCAAAGATGGCGGAGGTGGCGATGAGGATCATCACGATCGCCAGAGTGTTGACGCACTCGTCCAGAGCCCGCCACACGCCCTTCCAATCCACGCCCTTGTACACAAAGACGGAGACGATCAGGGAGTAGACCACCGCGATGGCGGCGGACTCGGTGGCGGTAAACCAGCCGGCCACCACGCCGACTACCACAATGACGATAGCCAGCAGGGCCCAAATGGACACCCACAGCTGCTTCACGAAGTTGATGAGGTTAAAACGGTCCCCCTTGGGGTAGTTGCGCTTGACGGAGATGATATAGGAGCCCACCATCAGGGACAGCGCCAGCAGAGCGCCGGGCAGGTAGCCCGCCAGGAACAGGGAGCCCACCGAGATACCGCCGGCGGTGGTGGCGTAGATGACCATGTTGTGGCTGGGAGGCACCAGCAGACCCTCACAGGAGGAGGTGATGGTGACGGCGGTGGAGAAATCGGCGTCGTAGCCCTGGTCCACCATCATGGGGATCATAATGGAGCCGATGGAGGCGGTGTCAGCGGAGGCGGAGCCGGAGATGCCGCCGAAGAAGTAGGAGGCCACGATGTTCACCATGGCCAGACCGCCCCGCATCCAGCCCACGCAGGCGTTGGCCAAGGCGATCAGCTTATCGGAGATACCGCCCTTGCCCATGAGCACGCCCATGGTGATGAAGAAGGGCACGGCCATCAGGGAGAAGGAGGAGATACCCTTCACCATCAGACGGCAGATGGCGTTGAGGCTGTTGCCCATAGCCAGCAGGCAGAACACAGAGGACAGGCCCACGGCGTAGGCGATGGGGAACCGCAGCAGGATCATCACTGCGAAGGAGCCCAACAGAACCGCAATCGCGACAGCGTTTACATCCATTACTTCTGCACCTCCTTGTCCGGAATAAAGAAAGATTTGATGTGATTATAGACCGACTCCAGCTCGAAGACGATCATGGCAATGCCCGCCAGGGGCACCGGGAAATACATCCAGAACCGGCTCAGCCAGGGGATGGACTCATAGACACCCTTGCTGCCCAAGGTGATGGCGTACTTCCAGCCCTCCATCACCATGATAACGCCCAGCGCCATCACGGCGACATCGGCCACCACGTCCAGCACCTTGACCACGTTTTTGGGCAGATAGGTGTCAAAGGCGGTCATGCGGATATGGGAGCCGGTGCGGATCGCCAGGGCGGCGGACAGCACCGCCATATAGCTCATGCAGGTGAGCACCACCTGCTCGGTCCAGGGGGGGTCTTTAATAAAGGACAAAAAGCTTAAAACCTCATATTTTCTGGACCACTCCTGACAGAACCGGCCCAGCACGGTGTAGGAGGCAACCAGAATATCGGCGATCAGAAACAGCTTACACAACAGCATGACGAGCTTATAGGTCACGTCGTAGGCAGGCCGGATCTTATCCAAAGTCGTAAAGATCTTCGGCATGAAACTCCCTCACTTTCTCAAAAATTCGCATAAAAAGCGGGGGACACGGGACTGATCCCGCGTCCCCCGCATGACGGATGAATTGGACGAGTCTCTTACTTCATGTCCATGATCTGCTGATACAGGTCAGCCTGCTTGTCGATAGCTTCCTTGATGGCGGGGGCGCTGGAGCAGGCCTCCTGCCAGGGGCCCTTGTCGGGCACGTCCACCACGTTGCAGCCCTCGTCCTTCAGCTGCTGGAGGACCTCGTCCTCAGCGGACTGGGACAGGTTCTGGTTGAACTTCTGGACCTCCTTGCCGGCCTCCATGATGACGGCCTGCTGGGCGGGAGTCAGCTTGGCCCAGGCGGTGTCAGTGATGACGCACTGGATGGCGCCCAGGGTGTGACCGTCCAGGATCAGGTTGTTGGCCACCTCGGGGAAGGCGTTGGACTTGTAGTTGGCGATGGGCTGCTCGGCGACGGCGCACACGCCGGTGTTCAGAGCGGAGTACAGCTCACCGAAGGAGACCACCGTGGGGGAGCCGCCCAGGCTCTCCACCATGCCGTTCATGATGGGGTCGTTGGACACGCGGACCTTCAGGCCCTTCATGCTGTCGATGCTGGTGAGGGGCACGTTGGCAAAGAAATGACGGAAGCCCTCCTCGCCGTAGAAGATGCCCCGCAGGGGCAGGCCGATCTCCTGGGGCTCGTTGAGGAACTCGGCGGCCAGGTCGCTGTTGGCAAAGGCCCACCAGTGGTCGCGGCTCTCAAAGGTGAAGGGCAGGGAGAGCAGCACGGACTTCTCCGCGCCGTAGCTGGTCAGGGCGAAGGCGGAGATGCGGCTCATGTCGATGGAGTCGTCGCCGCCGATGATGGCGTCCAGAACGTCGTTCTCAGAGCCCAGAACGCCGCTATCCCGCACGTCGATGGTGATGGAACCGCCGGACTTCTCCTCGACCAGGCGCTTGAACTCGGAAGCGGTCTGGCCCACGATGGTGTCCAGGGGGTTGACCTCAGCATACACCAAGGTAACCTTGGGGTCGTTGGCGACATCGCCAACGTCGGTGCTGCCGGAGGCGGCGGGGGTGCTCGCCGCAGGCCTGCTCTCGGCGGGGGTGCTGCCAGCAGGCTTGCTGCTGTCAGCTCCGCCGCCACCGCCGCCGCAGGCGGTCAGGCCCAGAATCATTGCCGCGGCCAGGGCGGCGCTCAGAGTCTTCTTCAGTTTCATCAGTGTGATCCTCCTCTTTTTTGTTGCATCATATCTATGGTGCTGTGCTCTTAACGCAAGTAAGCTTTACCACAATCATATCATTTTGTCTACTAGTATACTAGTAAAAGATTCGGGGTAATTTTTGTATAATACGGCAAAATTACTCCGATGTACTTGCCAAAAGAGTTCGCATCTGTTAAAAAGATATCAAGATAGCCGGGATTTCCCAGCGCAGACGCAAGGAGGCTCCTATTATGAGTTACACTGTTCAAGCCCGGATCACACCGGAAGTTTTCCAGGAATTTGCCTGGTTTGACCTGCTTCGCCACCAAAAGCGCCTCCGGGCGCCCCTCCTCTTCACCCTTGTCATGGCCGCCTTCGCCGGAGTCTGCTTTCTGGCTGCTGGGCGGGTGCGGGGGGCCGGACTTCTGGGCGGCGTCCTGCTGGGGGTGGGACTGGTCCTGCCTCTGTGCTGGCTGCTCTCCTTCCATCTGTCCGTCCGGGGGGAGGCCAAAAAGCTCAAGCTGGCCCAGGCTCCGGTGGCCTACACCCTCCGTCTCACCGCCCACGGCCTGGAGGTATCCAACGAGAAGGAGAACGCTCAGTTCCCCTGGGAGCAGCTCCACCGGGTCTGCCGTCTGCGCCGGTCCGTCTGCCTGTATGTCACCCCCGCCCGGGCCTTCCTCCTGCCCACCCCTGGCGGCGAGGAGGACGACCGGCTCTGGCGGGAGCTGGGCCAGCGCCTGCCCGGAGAAAAGCTGGAAGACCTTCGGCGTTAATTCGTCTATTTTATCAACCTGCACAAAAACCTCGGGCAATATTTTGCGTTTTTTCCGATTGTATTCTAGTATACAAGATATATAATAGGGACAGCAACGCTCTTAACGCGGGTGATTTGCAACTGACTACTATATAATAACCTGGAGGAATGCAGTGATGAATGAAATTCTGCAAGCCGTATCCAATATCGGCATCATCCCCGTGATCGCCTTCAACAGCACCGAGGAGGCGGTCCCCCTGTGCAAGGCTCTGGTAGCCGGCGGCCTGCCCGCCGCCGAGGTCACCTTCCGCACCGCCTGCGCCGAGGACTGCATCAGGATCATCAACAAAGAGGTTCCCGAGATGCTGCTGGGCGCGGGCACCGTCCTGACTGTTGAGCAGGCCGATCGGGCCATGGCCGCCGGAGCCAAGTTCATCGTGGCCCCCGGCTACGACCCCGAGGTCACCCGGCACGTCATCGACAAGGGCGGGCTGATGATGCCCGGCACCGCCACCGCCGGCGAGATGCAGCAGGCCATGAACCAGGGCTGTGAGGTGCTCAAGTTCTTCCCCGCCGAGGCCAACGGCGGCGTGGCCATGCTGAAAAACATCGGCGCGGCCCTGAAGAGCGCCAAGTGGATGTGCACCGGCGGCGTCAACGCCAAGAACGTGAACGACTACCTGGGCTACTCCCAGATCGTGGCGGTGGGCGGCACCTGGATGTGCAAGAGCGACATGATTAAGGCCGGGCAGTGGGACGAGATCACCGCCATCTGCAAGGAGGCTGTGAAAACCATGCTGGGCTTCTCCCTGGCCCATGTGGGCATCAACTGCGCCAACGAGGCGGAGGCCGAGCGGTCCGCCAGAAGTCTGTGCGCCCTCTTTGGCTTTGCGTACAAGGCGGGCAACAGCTCCATCTTCGCCGGCAGCGCCGTGGAGTGCATGAAGGCCCCCTATCTGGGTAAAAACGGCCATATTGCCATCGCCACCAACAGCCTGGATAGGGCCGTCTACCATCTGAGCCGCCAGGGCGTGGAGTTTGACCAGTCCACCCGCAAGCCCAAGGCCATCTACCTCAAGGACGAGGTGGGCGGCTTCGCTGTTCATCTGGTGCAGAGATAAGAGTCCCCGGCACCCTTTTGTAGGGGCGGCCTGTGGCCGCCCGATTTCAAAACCTGCCCTGTTCTTGTGCGGGCGGCCACAGGCCGCCCCTACAAAATAAATATTGGAGGAAAATACCATGAAAGTAGTCACCTTCGGCGAGCTGATGATCCGGCTCCAGCCCTACAACTATGAGCGCTTCGTCCAGGCCGATCACCTGGAGTTCTCCTTCGGCGGCGGCGAGGCCAACGTAGCCGTCTCCCTGGCCAACTACGGCCTGGATGCCGCCTATGTCACCAAGCTGCCCGCCCACGCCATCGGTCAGGCGGCGGTGAACTCCCTGCGGCGGTACGGCGTGGACACCTCCATGATCGTCCGGGGCGGCGACCGGGTTGGCATCTACTTCAACGAGAAGGGCGCCTCCCAGCGGGGCTCTGTGTGCATCTACGACCGGGCCCACTCCGCCATTCAGGAGGCTACTACCGCCGACTTCGACTGGGACAAGATCTTCGACGGCGTGGACTGGTTCCACTTCACCGGCATCACCCCGGCCCTGGGCCCCAACGTGGTGGAGATCTGCCGGGAGGCCTGCAAGGCCGCCAAGGCCAAGGGCGTAAAGATTTCCTGCGACCTGAACTACCGGGGCAAGCTGTGGACCCGGGACCAGGCCCGGGAGGCCATGACCGGCCTGTGCCAGTACGTGGATGTGTGCATCTCCAACGAGGAGGACGCCAAGGACGTGTTCGGCATCGAGGCCGAGGCCACCGACATCACCGCCGGCGAGATCAACCGGGAGGGCTATAAGTCCGTGGCAAAGCAGCTGGCCGACAAGTTCGGCTTTGAGAAGGTGGCCATCACCCTGCGGGAGAGCCACTCCGCCTTTGACAACGGCTGGTCCGCCATGCTCTACGACGTGGCCAGCGGCGAGTACTGCTTCTCCAAAAAATATGAGCTGCACATCATTGACCGGGTAGGCGGCGGCGACTCCTTCGGCGGCGGGCTGATCTACTCCCTGCTCACCGGGAAGTCCACCCAGGAGGCGGTGGAGTTCGCTGTGGCGGCCTCCGCCCTGAAGCACTCCATCGAGGGGGACTACAACATGGTCACCGTGGCCGAGGTGGAAAAGTTGGCCGGGGGCGACGGCTCCGGACGCATCCAGCGGTAATGTTTGAGCCGCCCACCCTTTTGGGCGGGCGGCTTCCTTCCCGCCAGCGTGCGGAATGATTTGAAAGACAGGAGCGTTGATTATGAAAGAATTTATGGACAAGGACTTCCTTCTGGAGACCGCCACGGCCCGGCATCTCTATCACGACTACGCCGCCGCTATGCCCCTGGTGGACTACCACTGCCACATCTCCCCCCGGGAGATTTTTGAGGACCGCCGGTTTGACAACCTGGTGGAGGTCTGGCTGGGGGGCGAGAACCCCGACGGCACCTATTTCGGCGACCATTACAAGTGGCGTCTCATACAGTCCAACGGGGTCAGCGAGGACTATGTGACCGGCGGGAAGCCCGCCTTTGAGCGCTTTTTAAAGTTCGCCGAGACCCTGGAGATGGCTATGGGCAACCCCATGTACCACTGGTACAATCTGGAGCTGCGTCAGTTCTTCGGCTATGACAAGCCCCTCACCCCGGAGACCGCGCAGGAGTGCTGGGACTTCTGCAACGAGAAGCTGCGCCATGACCCCGGCCTCACCGTCCGGGGCATCATCAAGAAGGCCAATGTGGCTATGATTGGCACCACCGACGACCCCATCGACACCCTGGAGTGGCATGAGAAGATCGCCGCCGACCCCAGCATTGAGGTGAAGGTATGCCCCTCCTTCCGCCCGGACAAGGCCATCAACATCAGCAAGCCCGGCTTCGCCGAGTACATCGGAAAGCTGGCCGCCAGTGTGGGCAAGCAGGAGCTGACCAGCGCTCAGGAGGTCTGCGACGCTCTGGTGGAGCGGCTGGAGTTCTTCGCCAAGCTGGGCTGCCGGGCCAGCGACCACGGCCTGGACTATATCCCCTTCCGCCCCTGCTCCCTGGAGGAGGCCGACGCCGCCTTCCGGAAAGCTATGAGGGGCGAGAGCCTGTCCCTGGAGGAGGATGAGGGCTATCAGACCACCGTTCTGCTGGCCCTGGGCCGGGCCTATCACCGGCTGGGCATCGCCATGCAGCTACACTACTCCTGCCTGCGGAACATGAACGCCCGGATGTACGCCAAGATGGGCCCCGACACCGGCTTTGACATGATCGCCCAGAACACCTGCGGCGGGGCCATTGCCCAACTGCTGTCCGTCCTGGACAAGACCAATGAGTGTCCCAAAACCATTCTCTACTCCCTCAACCCCGCCGACAACGCCCAGCTGGGCACCATCCTGGGCTGCTTCCAGTCCGACGAGATCCCCGGCAAGATTCAGCACGGCTCCGCCTAGTGGTTCAACGACACCAAGAGCGGCATGGAGGAGCAGATGAAGTCCCTGGCCAATCTGGGCCTTCTGGGCAACTTCGTGGGGATGCTCACCGACTCCCGCTCCTTCCTCAGCTACGCCCGCCACGACTACTTCCGCCGCATCCTGTGCAACCTGATGGGCAGCTGGGCGTAGAACGGGGAGTACCCCAACCATGAGGCCTCCCTGAAAAAGATCGTGGAGGGCATCTCCTACCGCAACGCCGCCCGGTATTTCGGCGTATAAATCCCAGAGAAGGAGCATTTACCATGGATATCCCAACCGAGGAGCAGCGGCACAGCCGCCTGCTGCGCAATGTGCTCTTTGCTTTCTTTGTCAGCGGCGCAGCCTCCCAGCCCCTGGGCTCCTTCATTCCCTTTCTCCGGGAGCAGTACGGCTTCAGCTACGACCTGTCCGGCGTGCTGCTGTCCTGCCAGTCCACGGGCAACCTGATCTCCGTGCTGCTGGCCGGTTTTCTGCCCATCTACCTGGGCCGCCGCCGGGCTATCCTCATTACCTCGGTGTGGATGGCAGCGGCCTATCTCATCTTTGCCAGCGGCCTGGGCTCCCCCGCCCTGTTCGTGGCCGCCTTCACCATGACAGGCATCGCCCGGGGAGGGAATTCCAATTTCTCCAACACCATGATCTCTACCCTCCCCGGCGACCAGGCCACCCGGGGGTACAATCTGCTTCACGGCTGCTTCGCCGTGGGGGCGCTGCTCTCCCCCCTGGCGCTGGTGTTCTGTACCAACCGCTGGCCCGGTACGGGCTGGCGGCTGGTGGCCGCCCTGCTGGCTCTGCTGTGCGTCAGCCAGCTGGTTGTCTACGCCAAAATGCCCCTGCCGCAGGAGCCTAAAGGCAAGAGCGTGAAATCGGTTGACCACAGCTTTTTAAAGGTACGGCAGTTCTGGCTGGGCAGCGCCATGCTGTTCTTCTACATCTCGGTGGAATACGCCATTGTGGGCTGGCTGGTATCCTATTTCCAGGACACGGGCATCCTCAGCGCCGACTACTCCCAGATGATGAACAGCCTGCTGTGGCTGGTAATCTTCTGCGGCCGGATGATCGGCGCGGCCATCACCGGCAAGGTGTCTCGAAACAAACTGCTGCTCGTCGACGGGGTGGGCTTCTTCGCCTGCTTCCTGGTCATGTTTTTCAGCCGGACCCCGTCCCTCATCGTGCTGGGGCTGATGGGGGTGGGCCTGTTTATGGCCACCATCTACCCCACCGCCTTTGCCTTTGGCAGCGACTGCATTCGGGGCAACGACCTAGGCTGCAGCATCATGATCTTCACCGGCAGCGCCGGCGGCATCCTCACCCCCGCCCTGGTGGGCCTGGTGGCGGAGCGTGCCGGCATCCGGGCCGGGATGGGCCTGGTGGCGGTGTTCACCGCCCTGCTTTTGCTGAGCATCGCGCTCAGCGTAGTCAGCGTAAAAAATTCAGCAAAAGGAGCGTAAACCTATGGAAAAGCTCAGTTATTCCCTTTTAGAGCGCCGGGGCTATAACGGTTTTCTGCTGAAGGACGCCCCGGAACGGGTCCTCCAGTTCGGCGAGGGGGCCTTCCTCCGGACCTTCGCCGAGGACTTCATTGACCGGATGAACGAGACCGCCGGCTTCAACGGCAAGGTGGTCCTGGTCCAGCCCCGGGGGGGCCACCCGGACACCTGCGCCCGGTTCGGCTCACAGGACGGCCTGTACACACTTCTCCTCCGGGGCCGGGAGAAGGGGGAGGCGGTGTCTCAGCGGCGGATCATCTCCTGCGTCTCCCGGTGCCTGGACCCCAAGGGGGACTGGCAGTCCGTCCTGGACTGCGCCCAAAACCCCGACCTGCGCTTTATCATCTCCAACACCACCGAGGCGGGCATCGTCTTTGACCCCGCCTGCAAGGCGGAGGACGCCCCGCCGTCCAGCTTCCCCGGCAAGCTGACCCGCTTCCTCCACACCCGCTGGAGGCTGGGCCTGCCCGGCTTTGTGATTCTGGCCTGCGAGCTCAGCGAGCACAATGGCGAGGAGCTGTGCCGCTGTGTGAAGGAGTACGCCAGCCTGTGGGGGCTGGAACCCCAGTTCACCGCCTGGGTGGAGGGTGAAAACCGCTTCTGCTCCACCGTGGTGGACCGGATTGTCACCGGGCGCCCCAAGGGGGACGCGGAGGCGATCTGTCAGGAACTGGGCTATGAGGACAGCCTGCTGGACACCGGCGAGGTCTTCGCCTCCTGGATTATCGAGGGGCCCCAGTCCATCAGGGAGGAGCTTCCCTTCGAGAAGGCCGGCCTGCCCATTCAGGTGGTGGACGACCACGTGCCCTATAAACAGCGCAAGGTACGCATCCTCAACGGTGCCCACACCTCCATGGTGCTGGCCGCCCATCTGGCCGGGTTCAAGATTGTCCGGGACTGCATGGAGGACAAGACCGTCCGGGGCTTCATGAACCGGACCATCAGCGAGGAGATCATCCCCACCCTGGACCTGCCCCGGGCCGATCTGGAGGACTTCGCCTCTGCGGTGGCCGACCGGTTCAACAACCCCTATATCGACCACGCTCTGCTGTCCATCGCCCTGAACTCCACCGCCAAGTGGAAGGCCCGGGTCATGCCCAGCCTGCTGGAGTACGCCGCCCGTAAGGGGACCCTGCCCCCCTGCATCACCTTCTCCTTTGCCGCCTATATCGCTTTCTACCAAGACTGCCCCGCCCAGGACGACCCCTGGGTGCTGGAGTTCTATCAGGCCCACAGGGGGGACTCCCCCGCCCAGCTGGTCCACGCCGCCATCCACAACGAGCGGATGTGGGGCGGCGGGCTGGCCGCGCTGGAGGGCTTTGAGGAAGCGGTAACCGCCGCTCTGGAGCGCATTGACCGTCTGGGGGCCTATGAGGCCATGAAGGAGTGTCTGGCATGAAGCTGATTCGAATCCACCCCCGGGACAACGTAGCCGTGGCCCTGGAGGACCTGACCCAGGGCGAGGCCCTGTCCGTGGACGGCCAGGATCTCACCGCCGCCCAGGCCATTCAGCGGGGGCACAAGCTCGCCCTGGGCCCCATCCCCGCCGGAAGCCCGGTGATGAAATACGGCTGTGCCATCGGCCTGGCCAAGGAGGACATCGCCCCAGGGCAGTGGGTCCACGTCCACAACGTCCGCACCGGTCTGTCCGAGGAGGGGGAGTATCGCTACTGCCCCAAAACCTATGACCTGCCCCAGGTGAGCCCCCGGACCTTCCAGGGCTTCCGCCGCCCCGACGGCCGGGTGGGCATCCGCAACGAGCTGTGGGTCATCCCCGCGGTGGGCTGTGTCAACAACATCGCCCAACAGCTGGTCCGGGAGAACCAGCACCTGGTCTCCGGGAGCGTGGAGGGGCTGTACACCTTCCCCCACCCCTTTGGCTGCTCCCAGATGGGGGGCGACCACGCCCAGACCCGAAAGCTGCTGGCCGCCCTGACCCGCCATCCCAACGCCGGGGGTGTTCTGGTGCTCGGCCTGGGGTGTGAAAACCTGACCATGGACCAGTTTAAGGAGGAGCTGGGCGGCTGGGACCCGGACCGGGTGAAATTCCTGGTCTGTCAGGAGGTCCCAGACGAGGCGGAGGCGGGCTCCGCCCTGCTGGCGGAGCTGGCCAACTACGCCGGAGCCTTTCAGCGTGAGGAGCTTCCCGCCTCTGAGCTGGTGGTGGGCATGAAGTGCGGCGGCTCCGACGGCCTGTCGGGCATCACCGCCAACCCCGCCGTGGGCCGGTTCTCCGACCGGCTCATTGCCCTGGGAGGCTCCACCGTCCTCACCGAGGTGCCCGAGATGTTCGGGGCCGAGGGCATCCTATTCCAACGGTGCGCAGACAAGGCCGTCTTTGACAAGGCCGTGAAGATGATCGAGGACTTCAAGGGTTACTTCACCTCCCACGGTCAGGTGGTCTATGAGAACCCCAGTCCGGGCAACAAGGCGGGGGGCATCACCACCCTGGAGGACAAGTCCTGCGGCTGTGTTCAGAAGGGGGGCTCCGCCCAGATTGCGGACGTGCTGGACTACGGCGAGGCTGTCACAAAAAAGAGCCTGTTGAAGCTTTGCTTCAACAGGCTTTTGCTTATCCCGCCTTGGCGTTCTCAGTCAAACGGGACTCAAATTCCTTCTCCGGAACAGGTCTGGCATAGCGGTAGCCCTGGGCCACGTTGGCCCCGATCTCACGCATCAGCTCCACGTCCGACTCGGTTTCCACGCCCTCACAGACAATCTGAGCGTTCAGGTCCTTCGCCAGATCCACGATCCGCTTCATGATCTTCACCTGACGCCTTCTGTCCTTCTGGTTCAGAAGGAAGGAGCGGTCCAGCTTGATGACCGACGCGGGGATCTTTTCAATGACGCCCAGGGAGGAGTAGCCCGACCCGAAGTCGTCGATGGACAGGTGGATACCTCTGGCGTGGAGGTCCTGCATGGTTCGCTCCGCCACCTTCTGCTGAAGCTCCTCCATCACGATGGTTTCCGTAACCTCCACCTCGATGAGGTCCTTCGGGACCTGATTTTCCTGGATCACCCGCATCAGGTGTTCCACAAAGCCGGGCTCCAAAAAGTGAATGCGGGAGAAGTTGCAGGAGATGGTTACCACCGGCTCCCCCAGGTCCAGCCGCCGCCGGAGCATACGGCACACGTTTTGGAACACAAAGAAGTCGATCTCCGTCACCTTGCCCGTCTGCTCATAGTAGGGCACGAAGAAGCCCGGCGGCCGGACAGCTCCCGAGGCGGTGGGGTCCAGGAAGCGGACCAGCGCCTCCGCCCCCACGATCCGCTCTGTGCGGACATCCACCTTGGCCTGGTAATAGGTGGCGAAATTGTCCTCAATGCTGACGGAGTCCAGCAGCTCCTGCCGCTCATGGCGCTCCTTGACGGCCCGCTCCAGCGAGATGTCGAATACCTTGACCTTCCCACCGCCGGGCGGAATCAGGTCAACGGCCTGGACGGCGCAGGCCATGGCGTTACGCAGATCAGTGCTGTCCGAGGGGATAAAGCGCAGGCCCGCCTGCAGCTCCACATGGTTTCCAATCTGCCGCAGGGCATACTCCTCGCTCAGCCCGCAGAGATTTTCCAACCGCTCCTCAATGTCTCCATATTCGGAGGACAGCAAAAGGACAAAGTGGTCCCCGTCCGCCTTGGAACAGATCTCCCGGTCCCCCCGCACGCATTTGGACAGCACGTTGGCGATGGAGGCCAGCAGCTTCTGCCCATTGCTCCAGCCGTAGATCATTTTGTATCGCTGAAATTGGACGATGTTCAGATAGGCAATGGCAAATCGTTCAGACCCCCGGTTCCCCTCCAGGGTCTTCTGACCGGCGTAGAGCAGATGGTTCAAATTCCAGATGTCGATGTCTACGTCTTTATACATCAGCTTCTGGATCTTTCTTGTGTCCCTGAGAATATGTACCGTCACCAAAATCACCGCGGCTAACAGCAGGAGGAGAATCACAATGATGGGCACGCTGTTGTCCTCCACAAACTGACCCACGCTGGTCATGGAATAGACATTCCGCTCCATCATGTAGTCGCTGACCGCCCTGGCGTCGATGCTCATCAGGGTTTTGTTCAAAATACCGGCCAGCTCAGGGTTGGAGCTGTGTACCGTCATGGACACCCCGTGCTCCTGGCTGAGCACCCGCCTGATCTCCATGTTGTGATACCGCATCTCGGCGCTGAGCTGATACTCGGCCAGATAGCCGTCGCACAGGGCGGCGTCCGCCTTTTTGTCCTTGACGGCGTCCAGACAGTCCAGCTGGGTATCGTAGATCATCACCTGAATGTCGTTCAGGTCGGCCGTCCGGCCGGCCTCCTGACTCAGGTAATCCACCACGGCCAGGGTCTGGATATTGCTGGACTCCTTGTTCTTCTCCATCACCAGAAGCAGAGGGACCTGGGTATACTCCGCCAGCTTGATCAGATCGTTGCCGTCGGCCTCCTCCTCGGTGTGGATGCAGTAGGACATCACGTCTATGTCGCCGTTTTTCAGGGACTGGCTGGCGTGTTCCGGGCTTGTGATCCGCTTCCACTCCAGGTTCAGGCCCACCAGCCCCGCCGTGCTCTCCAGCATCTCCCGGGTGAGGCCGGCGCAGTTCCCCCGCTCCTCATAGACAAAGGGATAGTAGCCGTCAAAATAGCCCACCTTTACGGTATCGGTGTTTTGAATGTATTTCTTCTCTCTGGTGGTAAAGACGATGGTCTTATCCAGGCGGCTCTGGTAGTACTTGTTGATGAGCTCTGTCTCCAGGGTGGGCTCGTTCATCTTCACGTCGGCGACGGCGTGGTTCAGCTCCCGCATGACCTCGTCGTTGCCGGGGTAGCTGATATAGTAGAAGGGCCTGGGGGCAAAGCGGCCTATGATGCGCTGGCCCTCCCGAACCTCCATAAAGGTATGGACCCAGGCGTCTATCTCCCCCTCCTCCAGCGCCTGCTGGAGCTCCTCGCTGGAGTCGTACTCCCGGATCCTGGGGGACATGACCCCGTGGTCCTGCATATAGTCAATAAATTCGGTCCGGCGGACATAGGTCTTCACCATGCCGAAGGTGACGTGCTCCATGGCCTCGAAGTCCTCATAGGCCAGGCCGCTCTCCCTTTTAGTGGCGATGATGCCGAAGGTGTAGCCGCTGGAGAGGTCCGCGTACTGATAGCTCTCGGCCCGGGCGGCGGAGTACTGGGCGCTGCCCACCAGATCGACCTTGCGCTCTGAGAGCATCTGAAGGGCCTCGTCCCAGCTGCCGCACTCCACAAATTCAATGTTCCAGTCCACATACCTCCGCAGGCTGTCCAGGTATTCCACGTCCATCCCGGTCAAGCTTCCGTCCTGTTTCTTCTCATGATATCCCTCCATGGGAAAGAAGGCTACCTTGACCAGCCGCCTGTCCACCGCGCGGGCGGAGCTCAGGCAGGCGGCGGCCAACAGGAGCAGTACCAGTCCGGCGCACAGCCGCGCCGCCAGTTTTATGGGCCCGTTTTCTTTCATCTGACGCACACAACCCCCTCCTCTTTGTCGAATTATAACATATTTTAACGCAATTTGCAAGATTTTTTATCTGTTTTACAGTTCCAGCTCCCGCTCATCGAAAAAAGAAAAGCCCAGACAGCCGGTCGCTCCGGCTGTCTGGGGCTCCGGTCCTCTCACCGCGCGGCGGAGCGTCCGCCCTTATTCCTCCTCTGGGATGGGCATGGGGGCCTCCAGCTTGGGGCCGGCGGTCTCGCCGTAGGCCTTGGAGATGCCCTCCAGAATGCCCTCCTGATCGTCCACCAGCTGGGTAATCCGGTTCAGGCCGGCCCGCACCCGGTCCAGCTCGCTGGCCGCGTGGGAGACGGTCACCTCCACCTCGCCCCGCATCCGGTCATACTCCGCCTCCATCCGCCGCAGCCACTGCTCCAGCTGGCGGCGCACCCGCTGGGCGTCCCGCTCCGCCTTCTCCTGAATGGCCTGGGCCCGGCGGTGGGCGTCCAGCTCCACCCCGGCGGTGCGCTCCTTGATCTGGGCGTAGGCCTGGGCGTCGGGCAGGATCTGGTCCAGCTCAGCCTGCACCCGGTCCCGCTCCCTCCTGGCCCGCTCCAGCTCCTTGGCGGTCTGCTCCTCCCGGGCCTGGCTGGCGGACAGCTCAGCGTCGGCTTTCTCCGCCTGGGCGGCCTGGCTCTCCCGGCCCTGGCGGGCGGTCTCCAGCTCCCGCTGGGCCTCCTCCAGCTGGCAGCTCAGCTCCTCCTCCCTTCTGCGAAGGGTTTCGATCTGCTGGTTGGCCCCGTCCAGCTGCTCCTGAAAACGCTGCTGCGCCTGACCGAACTGCCTGGACTGCTCCTCCAGGAAAGTGAGCACGTCCTGTTTGTTGAAGCCGCCTACGGCGGCGGAACGGAAGGGATGATCCATGTTCAGCACCTCATCAATACGGCCCTTCGGCCTTTCTTCTTGTCGTTACCCGAAGTATTTTATCACAGATTTCCGCAAATTACAATCACTTATCCCATATTTCATTGACGGCCTCCCCTCCGGATGGTATACTCTCCTGGAGAACAAAACAAGGAGGACGCAGAACTATGTGGCTGTCCGACAAGTGGAGCGACTATGAGCTCATCGACTGCGGCCGCGGGGAGAAGCTGGAGCGCTGGGGGGACCAGCTGCTGGTCCGGCCCGACCCCCAGGCCATCTGGAATACCCCCCAGTCCCACCCAGGCTGGCGGAAAAACGCGGGGCGGTATGCCCGCTCCTCCTCCGGTGGGGGGCGGTGGCAGAACAAATCCATGCCCGAGCGGTGGACCATCTCCTATGGCCCCCTCACCTTTAATATAAAGCCCATGAACTTCAAGCACACCGGCCTCTTCCCTGAACAGGCCGCCAACTGGGACTTCGCCATGGAACAGATCAAGCGCGCCGGCCGGCCGGTGAGCGTGCTCAATCTCTTCGCCTATACCGGCGGGGCCACGGTGGCCTGCGCCGCCGCCGGAGCCTCGGTCTGCCACGTGGACGCCGCCAAGGGGATGGTCCAGTGGGCCCGGGAAAACGCCAAAAGCTCCGGCCTGGAGGGGGCCCCTATCCGCTGGATTGTGGACGACTGCGCCAAATTCGTGGAGCGGGAGATCCGCCGGGGCCGGCGGTATGACGCGGTCATCATGGACCCGCCCTCCTATGGCCGGGGTCCCACCGGCGAGGTGTGGAAGCTGGAGGAAAACCTCTACCCCTTTGTGGAGCTGGTCACCGGCGTGCTGTCTGACGACCCGCTGTTCTTCATCCTCAACTCCTACACCACCGGCCTGGCCCCCGGCGTCGCCGCCTACATCCTGGAAACCCTGATCTCCAAGCGGTTCGGCGGGCACACCGTCTCCGACGAGCTGGGCCTGCCCGTCACACAGACCGGCCTGGCCCTCCCCTGCGGCGCCGCCGGACGGTGGACAGCCGTCCCCCGGACCTGACCGAAAAACAGACCCGCCGCCAAAAAGCTTGAAAAATTTGGTCATTTTACCTTCCGTGTTGAGTTTAACCATGATATAATAAAAACAGCAACCAAAATTTGTGGAGAAACGCATGATGAATTTTTTGTGTTTTGGAGATAAGAACAACCAATCGATATTATTTATACATGGAATGGCTTCCACAGCAATGCTTTGCTATGAGCCTATTTTAAAAATGCTGCCAGACTATCATGTGATATTGGCGGAAGTGGACGGCCACAGTGAGAGAACAGGTGAGCTTGTTAGCGTTGAAAATGACTGTGATGAGATAGAACATTATATACTGGATAATCTATCTGGTCATTTGTACTGCCTATCAGGCTTTTCTATGGGCGCAACAATGGCTGTCGAGATCATCGGAAGAGGCAATGTTAACGTTGCTAAAACACACTTGGACGCGGCGTTTCTGACAAAAATGGGTTTGTTGTCGAGGCCATATGAATATATCTTCTGCAAAGCAATCAAGCGAATTCAAAATGGAAAGGCAATTCCTAAATTCATGATGGATGCGGTTATGGGCAGAGATAACCGCAGTATTATAGAGATGCTCTATCAGAACATTACACCAAATACAATAAAGTGTGTATGTGAATTTGTGTATCAGTATAGCATTCCTGAAAATATCAAAAATTACAAGGGAACGGTTCTGTTTTGGCGGGGCTCAAATGAGCAATATCCCAGGAAAAGTGCCGCTTTGTTAAAGAAGTATCTGCCCGCTATGATGGATGTAGAGATTGAACATATGGGACACGGGCAATATTTACACGAACACAGTGATGAATATGCGAGCAAGCTGATTGAGTATCTGCAAAGCTGATACAATGATCGGATTTATCGGGCGGAGAAAAATTTGAAAAACCACTTGACAGCGGCCTGTCCTGTTGGTAAAATATTAAGGCCGCGTTGAGTAGGTACGCAAGTGGGCCATGCCCCGCCTATGAGAGCGAGCCCGTCATAAAGGAGTTGAATACAATGCAGGCAATCATCGTAACCGGCGGCAAGCAGTATAAGGTGGCGGAGGGAGACACCCTCTTCATCGAGAAGCTGGAGGCCGAGGCCGGTCAGACCGTCACCTTCGACCAGGTCCTGGCTGTGCTGGACGGGGACAAGGCCACCTTCGGCGCTCCCACCGTGTCCGGCGCTTCTGTTGACGCCACTGTGGTCAAGAACGGCAAGGGCAAGAAGATCCGTATCTTCAAGTACACCCCCAAGAAGGGCTACCGCAAGCGCCAGGGCCACCGTCAGCCCTACACCAAGGTGCAGATCGGCGCTATCAAGGCCTGATGACCACCGTAACCTTTCATACCGAGGGCAGCCGCATTGTGAGCTTTGAGATGCAGGGCCACAGCGGCTACGCCCCCCAGGGAGAGGACATTGTATGCGCCGCCCTGACCAGCGCCGTCCGCCTGACCGAGTGCGCCGTCAACGATGTGCTGGGGCTGGAGGCTTCGGTAAAGGTCCGGGACAAGGACGCCTTTCTCTCCCTCAAGCTCCCCAACAGCCTGGGACAGACCAGCGAGAGCACCTGCCAGACCCTTCTGGCCGCTCTGATGGTCCACTGTGTCCAGCTGGCGGAGGAGTATCCTGAAAATATTACCGTCTTGGAGGTGTAAGAGATGCTGAATATCGGTTTACAGTTTTTCGCCCATAAAAAGGGCGTGGGCTCCACCCGCAACGGCCGTGATTCCAAGGCCAAGCGGCTGGGCGTGAAGCGGGGCGACGGTCAGTTCGTGCTGGCCGGCAACATTCTGGTCCGCCAGCGGGGCACCCACATCCACCCCGGCGTCAACGTGGGCAAGGGCAGCGACGACACCCTGTTCGCTATGAAGTCCGGCCGCGTGAAATTTGAGCGCCTGGGTAAGGACCGCAAGCAGGTCTCCATCGTGGAGGAAGCCGCCGCGGAGTAACATTCGCCAAGAAGCCGCAAACGTGTGCCGTTTGCGGCTTTTCCATAATTCCTACCTGTGTTCCCCCAACTGTCCCAGCGGAGGGCAGCGGTCCGCTGAGTGAAAAATATTTCACTTTTTTCGTTGACAAGGGACAGGCGGAGTGATATATTTATAACGCCCCGAGGAGTTAAAAATATATCACATGGAGGAATCAAACATGAATTCGAAGGTCACCTTAAAGGAAATCGTAGGAACGAAAATTATTTATGCGGCGCTGCTTGCCTGCTACTACTGGATGTGGGCAAGGCGGGACTGGCATGATTATTACGATACCATCCAGAACGCGGTCGTCCTGTTCACCATCGTATTTTTCCTCTTGCAGGCAACCCGCGTTCGGAAGTATCACAAAGAAGAAACGGACGAGCTGGCAATTCAAAATTTACGCAGAACAGACGCAATTGGATTAAAAATCATGATCGCCTCCGCCATCGTCATCGCCTTCGCCTGCGCGGTCGGGGCCATCGACGCGAGCGCGGCGGGCTACGCCTTGGTCGGAACGATTCTGGCGCTGGCCGTGATACGATTCATCATCTTTTGCGTGATGGACAGCAAAGGAGTCTGACCCCAGGCTGTGACGCGAATATTCTGCGTGTGCCAGACAGTAAGGGAGTCTGACATGGCCCTTAAAACGAAGGTCAAGGAATATCGGGAAAAAGCGGGATTAAAGCAGAGCGAGCTGGCGGAGCTGGTACACGCCAGGCGGGAAACCATCGTACATTTGGAGAATGGACGGTATAACCCATCCCTCAAGCTGGCCATGGACATTGCTAAGGTCTTTCATGTGACAGTGGAAACGCTGTTTGAATTTACAGAAGACTGACCCTGCGGCACCATAAGGAACAGCCCCTTGGGGCGTTTTAAAAAGGAGATGCGTTTTGGATATCCGTGAAAAACAGCACGGCGGGATGCTCTACCTCCCGGGGGACGAGTCCCTCCAGCGGGAGCAGCTGCGCTGTCTGGACCTGCTGCATGAGTTCAACCAGATCGGGCCCAACGTGGTGCTGGCCGGGACGGGACACCCCATCTGCCCTGAGCTGCGGGAGCGTGGTTATCAGTATACGGCCCCTGTCCGCATCGGCCGAAACTGCTGGCTGGGGGCCAACGTGGTGGTGGTGCCCGGCGTCACCATTGGGGACACCGTCGTGGTGGGGGCTGGCAGCGTGGTCACCCATGACCTGCCCGGCAACGTGATCGCCGTGGGCAACCCCTGCAAAATTCTGCGGGAGGTAAACGACCACGACCGGGAATACTACTTCAGAGACCGTAAAATAGACCCGAAGCTGTAAGGAGGCGTACCTATGGAGCAATGGCTGTATGTGATGTTCATTGAAAAGACCAAGACCTACAACAAGCTGACCAAGGCCGCTGTGGAGCGGCACGTGGCCAATCTGAGACAGCTGGACGAAGAGGGACACATTGAGCTGGCCGGGGTGTTCAAGGGCTACCCCGGCGTGGCGGGGATGTATATCCTCAAGGCGGAGAGCCTTGAGGCGGCGGAGGAGCTGTGCAAGCGGGAGCCTCTGGTGGCGGAGGGTTTCGCCACCTATAAGCTGAAGGCCCTCCAGCCGGCGAACAGGGAAAACAACTACCTACTGTAAGGAAAGGAGACGGCTATGAGCTTAAAAGAGGGAAGCGTACTGTTCGCGAGGATCGATTACAAGATCGGAGACAGCCAGGAGACAGAGCAGGACGCCATAGACTCCATGGAATACCTGCAAAAAATCGCGCGGGAGCGTTACCTCGCAGCGGGTGTATTCGGCAATATGGAACTGGGGACCATGGATGGAGCCATGGTGCTTTTTGAGGCGAAGGACCTGGAGGAGGCGCAGAGAATTGCGAATGACGACCCGATCATTCAAAGAGGCTATTACCGGTGCGACGTGTATCAGTGGAATGTGATGCTTCTGTCAAAGGGCGCAAATTGATAAATGCTCCGGGAATACTGCTTTAGGGGCCAAAAAACAGGAGATGCGCGCTATGAAAGCTGTTATTGTGTACCACTCCAGCCACCACGGCAACACCAGAAAACTGGTGGAAGCCATCGCTCGGGGGAGGGACGTTACCCTCGTCGATACCTCCGCCGTCAAGAGCGCCGACCTGAGCGGCTATGAGCTCATCGGCTTCGCCTCCGGGATCTACTTCGGGAAATTTCATGAAGATGTTCTGGAATTTGCGAAAAACAACCTGCCCGAGGACCGGAAGGTGTTTTTTCTGTCCACCTACGGCGGCAGGAGCAACACCAAGGCCATTGAAGAGGTGGTCAAAGGCAGGTCAGCCCAGGTCGTCGGTCAGTTTGGCTGCAAGGGCTATGACACCTTCGGCCCCTTCAAGCTGGTGGGCGGCATCTGCAAGGGCCGCCCGGATGAAAACGACCTGAACAGCGCCTGTCATTTCTTTGATGGACTTTCTTAACACGGAGACATTGTATGGGGGCAGGTATAACAAATCATAACAGTTAGGAGGTGCCCGACATGGCAGCACCCTTTGTAGATACGGCGAAGATCACCGTCCGCTCCGGGAACGGGGGCAACGGCGTGGTGTCCTTCCACCGGGAGAAGTATGTGGCCAACGGCGGCCCAGACGGGGGCGACGGCGGCCGGGGCGGCGACATCGTGGTGGAGGTCAACGACCACATGTCCACCCTGATGGATTTTCGCTACAAGCGCAAGTACACCGCCGGAAACGGGGCCGACGGCGCGGGCAAGCGGTGTACCGGCCGGGACGGGGAAGACCTGGTCATCCGTGTCCCCCGGGGCACGATCATCCGGGACGCCGAGACCCGGGAGATCATTCAGGACATGTCCCAGACCGGCCGGTTCGTCCTGTGCCGGGGGGGCCGGGGGGGCTGGGGCAACCAGCACTTCGCCACCCCCACCCGTCAGGTGCCCCGGTTCGCCAAGGCCGGCCTGCCCGGCCAGAGCCGGGACGTGGTACTGGAGCTGAAGCTGCTGGCCGACGTGGGGCTGGTGGGCTTCCCCAACGTAGGCAAATCCACCCTGCTCAGCGTGGTCAGCCGGGCCCAGCCCAAGATCGCCAACTACCACTTCACCACCCTCTTCCCCAACCTGGGGGTAGTGTATGTGGAGGAGGGGGTGTCCTTCGTCATGGCGGACATCCCCGGCATCATTGAGGGAGCCGCCGAGGGGGCCGGTCTGGGCCACGACTTCCTGCGGCACATCGACCGTTGCCGCCTGCTCATCCATGTGGTGGACGTGTCCGGCTCCGAGGGCCGGGACCCGGTGGCCGACTTTGAGGCCATCAACGAGGAGCTGAAGCAGTACTCCCCCGAGCTGGCCGGACGGAAAATGATCGTCGCCGCCAACAAGGCGGACATTATGGAGGACCCCGCCCTGCTGGACAAGCTCCGGGCCCATGTGGAGGGCCTGGGGCTGGAGCTGTACACCATCTCCGCCGCCGCCCACCAGGGCACCCGGGAGCTGGTCCTGCGCGCCGCCCAGCTCCTCCAGGAGCTGCCCCCCGTCACCGTCTATGAGCCCACCTATGTGGAGCGCCTCCCCGAGGTGGACACCGGCGGGGCGGTGGATATCCAGGAGTTCGACGGCACCTGGGTGGTGGACGCCCCCTGGCTCCAGCGGCTTATCGCCAATGTCAACTTCGGCGACTATGAGTCCCGGAACTGGTTCGACCAGAAGCTGCGTCAGTCCGGCCTGTTCGATAAGCTGGAGGAGATGGGCATCAAGGACGGGGACATCGTGTCCATGTATGACCTGGAATTTGAGTATCAGAGATAAAAAATCACCCGCCTGCCCAGGCAGACGGGTGATTTTTTATTTTCCAGGCTTAAAGCCGTCCTTCAAGCTGACGGCCCGGTTAAAGACCAGGGCGCCGGGGGCTGTGTCCCTGGAGTCGGCGCAGAAGTAGCCCAGGCGGAGGAACTGGAAGCGGTCAGCGGGCTGGGCGGAGGCCAGAGAGGCCTCCAGCTTGCAGCCGGTGAGCACCTCCAGGGAGTTGGGGTTCAGGCACTCCAAAAAGTCCTTGTCGCCGCTGTCGGGGTTCTCGTCGGCGAAGAGGTTGTCATACAGCCGGACCTCCGCGTCCACAGCGGTGGCGGCGTCCACCCAGTGGATGGTGGCCCCCTTCACCTTCCGGCCGTCGGCGGGGTTGCCCCCCTTGGAGTCCGGGTCGTACTCGGCGGCGATTTCGGTGACGTTGCCCGCCTCGTCGGTCTCATAGCCCACACACCTAATGAGGTAAGCCCCCTTCAAACGGCACTCGGGCCCGCCGGGATAGAGGCGCTTGTACTTGGGGATGGGCTCGGGGAGGAAGTCCTCCGCCTCCACCCACAGTTCCCGGGAGAAGGTGACGCTCCGGGTTCCGGCGCCAGGGTCGTTGGGGTTGTTCTCCACCTCAAAGGTCTCGCTCTGGCCGGCGGGGTAGTTGGTGATGACCAGCTTGACGGGCCGCAGCACCGCCATAGCCCGCTGGGCGTGGTCGTTCAGGTCCTCCCGCAGGCAGTGCTCCAGGAAGGCGTACTCCACCACGTTGGCCGACTTGGCCACGCCGATGCGCTCACAGAAGTTCCGGATGGAGCGGGGGGTGTAGCCCCGGCGGCGCAGGCCGCACAGGGTGGGCATGCGGGGGTCGTCCCAGCCGGCCACCCGGCCCTCCTCCACCAGGCGGCGCAGCTTCCGCTTGGACATGACGGTGTGGTCGATGCCCAGCCGGGCGAACTCAATCTGCCGGGGCTTGCTGGGCAGGTCGCAGTGTTCAATGACCCAGTTGTACAGGGGCCGGTGGGCCTCAAACTCCAGGGAGCAAAGGGAGTGGGTGATGCCCTCCAGGGCGTCCTGGATTGGGTGGGCGAAGTCGTACATGGGATAGATGCACCACTTGCTCCCGTGGCGGTGGTGGGGCAGATGGTTGATCCGATAGATCACCGGGTCCCGCATGTTGAAGTTGCCGCTGACCAAGTCGATCTTGGCCCGGAGGGTCATGGCTCCGTCGGGAAACTCCCCTGCCCGCATCCGGCGGAACAGGTCCAGGCTCTCCTCGATGGGCCGGTCCCGCCAGGGAGAGCGGGCGGGAACGCCCACGCCGCCCCGATACTCCTTAAACTCCTCGGGGGTCAGCTGGCAGACATAGGCCAGCCCCTTCTGAATCAGCAGCTCCGCCTGGCGGTAGTCCTCCTCGAAGTAGTCAGAACCGTAGAAAAACCGGTCCCCCCAGTCGAAGCCCAGCCAGTGGATGTCCTCCTTGATGGCGTCCACAAACTCCTCGTCCTCCTTGGTGGGGTTGGTGTCATCCATGCGCAGATTGCAGATGCCGCCGAACTTCTCAGCTGTACCGAAGTCGATGGTCAGGGCCTTGCAGTGGCCGATATGCAGATAGCCGTTGGGCTCGGGGGGAAAACGGGTGTGGACCTGCATCCCGGCACAGCGCCCCCCCTCGGCGATGTCCTCCGTAATGAACTGGTGGATAAAGTTCTGGCTCTCCTGTTCTTCCGCGTTGACGATTTTGATTTCATCAGACATGGGCTTCTCTCCTCCTTTGTCAATGGTGCTATTTTACACCAGAACGCCCCTCCTTGCAAGTATTTCCTGAAAAGCCTTGTTCCCGCCGGGAAAAGGGGATATAATAGAGGCTGTAGAGGCACGTCCGCATGCCAAGCATCGCTGGCGAAAACAGCGGGCGCTTCATGAAGCGTCCCTACAGAAGGAGAATCGCATGACATACGATATCATCATACTGGGCTCCGGCCCGGCGGGACTGGCCGCCGCCATCGCCGCCCGGGGGCGGGACAAGAGTGTTCTGGTCATCGGCAACCCCTGGCGGGACAGCCCCCTGGCCAAGGCGGAGCGGGTGGACAACTACCCCGGCCTCCCCGGCCGGACGGGGCTGGAGCTTCTGGAGGAGCTCTATGAGCACGCCGCCGCCCTGGGCACGGAATTTGTGGTGGGCAAGGCTCTGTCCCTTCTGGAGTGGGACGGCTTCTCCATCACCGTGGGCAGCGAGGTCTATCAGGGCAAGGCCTTGATCCTGGCCCCCGGCGTGGTCCGTCAGGCCAAATACCCCGGCGAGGAGACCTATCTGGGCCGGGGGGTGAGCTACTGCGCCACCTGTGACGGGATGCTCTATCGCGGCAAGCCGGTGGTCGTGGTGGGCCTGGCCCCCGACGCGCCCCAGGAGGCCGGTTATCTCAGCAGTCTGGGCTGTCAGGTGGTCTACGTCTCCCCCCAGCCGCCAAAGGGGCTGGCAGAGGACATCCCCTATGTGAAGGCAAGGAGGCTGGCCGTTCAGGGGGAGCAGTCGGTCACCGGACTGGAGGCCGACGGAGCCCTTCTCCCCTGCTCCGGGGTGTTCATCCTCCGCCGGGCGGTGGCTCCCACCGACCTTCTGCCCGGTCTGGCCGCCGAGGATGGGGCCATTCAGGTGGACCGGCGCATGGCCACCAACCTCCCCGGGGTCTTTGCCGCCGGGGACTGCACCGGCGGACCCCTCCAGGTGTCCAAGGCGGTAGGAGAGGGCCATGTGGCCGCCCTGTCCGCCTGTGAGTATCTGGACCGGTAGGCCGCCTTCCCGCTCTGTAAAATCCCCCCTGACACAATATACGCTGTGTCAGGGGGGATTTCATTGCTGCCGGACATAATAATAACGGCCGGGAGAACTCGGCCGTTATTACAGGGGATGAACATGCACAGGCGGTCTTTCGACCGAGGAGAAGTATATCACAGTCTCCGGGCATTTGCAAGAAAAATTTTAACCAAAATGAAAAAAATTTCAAAAATCGCCGGGATAAAAGCTGTTTTGTGAATAATTATTTACTCATTCTCAATTTTTATACGTGGCAGCGCGTAGTCCAGCATCAGGCCGATCAGCTCGTTCCGGCTGCGCCCGGTGCGGGCCGCAACTTCCTCAACTCCCTGAAGTGTCTGCTCTTTTATACGAACAGAAAAGACTTTATAACCGTCATCTCCTCTGGGCCGAATCAAAAGATGATCATTTTCCATTGGCCTTTCCTCCTTTGATTTAAACATAGTTTACCCTTGAAAATAATTAAAATATATGTTATACTATAGTTATAAAAAATGTAGAGGAGAAGAACATGAATAAAGATACAAATTATAGCGCAAATAATGTTGTAGACGGACTCTGCTATGCCGCGGTGGGCAAGCTGATGATCAGTCATATGGAACGCACACACCCCACCGTCATCTCCCAGGCTGTGGAGAGCAAAGCGGTCCAGACACTGGAGGCCATCCGATGTATTCTGGAAAATGACCGGCTGACCGACCCGGAGTGCGTCCAGCGGGTGGAAAAGCTGGTCCAGCTGTTTGACCGGGAGCTCAACGTCAAAATAGAGCGGCAGGGCGGCTCCGACTGAATTTCGGTCACTTTCTCCAAAAGAAAAGGCAGAAAAAAGACAGCCTTTTGCAAAAAAGCGCTGTCTTTTTTTTCATTTTTGTGGTATGATGAGCTGCGTATATTTTGAGCACGGAAAAGGAGCGGCAATCTATGATCACTGTCACCGACCTGAGCCTGAATTACAGCGGCGCCCCGCTGTTTTCCCATGTGGATCTGCAATTCCTCCGAGGCAACTGCTACGGCATCATCGGCGCCAACGGAGCTGGCAAGTCCACCTTTCTGAAAATCCTCTCCGGCGAGCTGGACTCCACCTCCGGCCAGGTGTCCATTCTGCCCAACATCCGCATGTCGGTCTTAAAACAGGACCAGAACGCCTACGACGCCTATCACGTGATGGATACCGTCATCATGGGCAACCAGCGCCTCTACGACATTGGCAAGGAGAAGGAGGCCCTCTACGCCAAGGAGGAGATGACCGACGAGGACGGGCTCTTGGCCTGCCAGCTGGAGGAGGAGTACGCCGAGCTGGGGGGCTGGGAGGCGGAATCCGACGCCAGCCGCATCCTCCAGGGCCTGGGCATCGGCACCGAGTACCACTATAACGACATGGCCACCCTGGACCCCCGGCTCAAGGTGAAGGTCCTGCTGGCCCAGGCGCTGTTCGGCAATCCCGATCTGCTGATGATGGACGAGCCCACCAACAACCTGGACATCGACGCGGTGAACTGGCTGGAGGACTTTTTGCTGGACTTCGAGGGCACGGTGATTGTGGTGTCCCATGACCGGCACTTCCTCAACACCGTCTGCACCCACATTGTAGACATCGACTACGGCAAGATTAAGATGTACGTGGGCAACTACGACTTCTGGTATGAGTCCTCCCAGCTGGTCCAGCAGCTCATCAAGAGCCAGAACAAGCGCAACGAGGAGAAAATCAAGGAATTGCAGGACTTTATCTCCCGCTTCTCCGCCAACAAGTCCAAGAGCAAGCAGGCCACCGCCCGGCGTAAGCTGCTGGACAAGCTCACCGTGGAGGAGATGCCCGCCTCCTCCCGCCGCTACCCCTGGGTGGGCTTTACCCCCGACCGGGAGGTGGGCAAGGATATCCTCTTTGTCACCGACGTGTCCAAGACCATCGACGGGGTGAAGGTGCTGGACAAGGTGAGCTTCATCGTGGGCCACGACGAGAAGATCGCCTTCGTGGGGGACAACGAGAACGCCCACACCGCCCTCTTCAAAATTCTGGCCGGCGAGCTGGAGCCCGACGAGGGCACCGTGAAGTGGGGCCAGACCGCCACCTTCTCCTACTTCCCCAAGGACAACACCCCCTACTTCCAGGACAACGACGACGATCTGGTCCAGTGGCTGCGCCAGTTCTCCCCCGACCCCCAGGAGCAGTATCTCCGGGGCTTCCTGGGCCGGATGCTCTTCTCCGGGGACGAGGTCCACAAGCCGGTAAAGGTGCTCTCCGGCGGCGAGAAGGTGCGTTGCATGCTGTCCCGGATGATGCTGTCCGGGGCCAACGTCCTCATGCTGGACCAGCCCACCAACCATCTGGACCTGGAGTCCATCGCCGCCCTGAACAAAGGGCTTGAGGCTGTGAAGTGCAACGTGCTGGTGGCCTCCCACGACCACCAGCTCATTCAGACGGTGTGCAACCGGGTCTTTGACTTCACCGCCGGCGGCAAGCTCATCGACCGCAAGACCACCTATGACGACTACCTGGCCGCTCAGAAGGAGCTGTAAACCTCCCCCTGTTCCCATCCCCCGACGCGGCCGTCAAAGGGACAAATACCCCTTGACAACCCTCTCCTCCCCGGCTTATAATGCTCCCAAACCCTAAAAAATTACTGAATTGATACAGAGGAGAATTACTATGGAGAAAAAGGAACTGCTCTATGAGGGCAAAGCCAAGAAGGTCTACACCACCGACGACCCGGAACAGCTCATCGTCTCTTACAAGGACGACGCCACCGCCTTCAATGGCCTGAAAAAGGGCACCATCGCCGGCAAGGGAGTCATCAACAACAAAATGAGCAACCTGCTCATGGCCCGCCTGGAAAAGGAGGGCATCCCCACCCACCTGGTCAAGGAGCTCAGCGACCGGGAGACGCTGGTAAAGAAGGTGTCCATTGTCCCCCTGGAGGTCATCGTGCGCAACATCTCCGCCGGCTCCTTCGCCAAGCGCTACGGTGTGGAGGAGGGCATTGTCTTTGAGCAGCCCACCTTTGAGCTGTCCTATAAGAACGACGACCTGGGCGACCCACTGATGAGCGAGGACCACGCCCTGGCTCTGAAGCTGGCCACCGCCGGGGAGCTGGCTCTGATCCGCAGGTACGCCCTCACGGTGGACAAGCTGATGCAGGAGGTGTGGGCCGAGTGCGGCGTTACCCTGGTAGACTTCAAGCTGGAGTTCGGCCGTCTGGCCGACGGGACCATCGTTCTGGCCGACGAGATCAGCCCCGACACCTGCCGTCTCTGGGACTCCGAGACCCATGAGAAGCTGGACAAGGACCGCTTCCGCCGGGACATGGGCGGCGTGGAGGCCGCCTATGAGCAGGTCATGAGCCGCCTGACTCAGCACCTTTAATACACAAAAGGGCCCGCCGTTGCTTACGGCGGGCCCTTGATTTACCGCTATATGACGTAGCTGTCCCCCGGGGATTCCCGGCGCATCAGGTCTCCCACGGTAACGCCGCTGAGATAGTCGCTGATGAGCCTGTCCAGCCCCTGCCAAAGGGCGATTGTGCGGCACTCCGCCTCGTTGGCGCAGGTGCCGGAGGCCTCATCCAGACAGGAGACGGGAGCCAGGGTATTTTCCGTCAGCCGGAGGACGGCGTCCACCGTGTACTGCTCCGGAGCCCTGGTCAGCTTGTAGCCGCCCCCCTTGCCCCGCAGGCCGCTGAGCATCCCGGCCCGCACCAGAAGCTTGATGATGCTCTCCAGATATTTTTCCGAAATATCCTGCCGCTGGGCGATCTCCTTCAGCGGGATGAAGCCGTCGCTCTGGTGCTCGGCCAGGTCAATCATCACCCGCAGCGCATAGCGGCCCTTTGTGGAAATCAACATCACAGACGCCCCTTTTACCTCTCGAATACCATTCAAGCACTCTCCCAAACCACACCCTGCTCCCAGAACAGACCGGGATATCTTGCTCCTGGACATTATACGACCTTTGGACAGAAATATCAAGTCCGATTAAAAATTGCTTTGCGCTGATTGTAAATTTCATTTCCCGCCTGTTCAGCATCCCGTTGGGCTGTTGCCGTTTTGATGCCAGAGGGGCGTATCATAAATAAAAGACTATGGAGGGATCCGCTTTGATACATATTCTGGTTGTGGAGGATGAAAAGCCCATCTCCGACTTGATTCGCCTCAGTCTGTCCAAAGCGAGCTTTCACTGCACCTGCGCGTTTGACGGCGCGGAGGCGGCCAATCTGCTGGAGAAGAACCGGTATGATCTGATCCTGCTGGATGTGATGCTTCCAGAGATTGACGGCTTTGAGCTGATGGAGTATATTCAGCCATTGGAGATTCCCGTGATTTTTCTGACGGCGAAATCCGCGGTCCAGGACCGGGTGAAGGGACTGAGGCTGGGGGCGGAGGACTACATTGTCAAGCCCTTCGAGGTGGTAGAGCTGCTGGCCCGCATTGACGTGGTTCTCCGCCGGTACCGGAAAACGGATATGGTGCTGGAAATCAACGGGCTGAAAATTGACACGGCCTCTATGCGGGTGTGGCGGGCCGGACAGGAGGTCAGCCTGACTAAGACGGAGTATGAGCTGCTGCTTCTCTTCGCCCGGAATCCCCGGCGCGCGATGTACCGGGAGACCATCTATGAGCATGTCTGGGGTGAGGAGTATCCCTTCGGCAGCAAGGCGGTGGACCTCCACGTCCAGCGCCTGCGGAAAAAGGTGGGCTGGGAGCGCTGCCTTCAGGCTGTCAACAGGGTGGGCTACCGGCTGGAGGTGGAGGGGTGAAATTTTATCTGAAAATGACCCTGTCCATGCTGGCTCTGCTGTCCCTCCTCTTCGGGATCGGTGGCAGTCTGCTGATCTCCGGCTCCTTCCAAAACTCTCTGGAGCGGGAGAAGGTCGCCGCCTTTGGGGATTACCGCATGGCCTGGGGTACGCTTCAGATCGTCAACAGCCGGGACCCCTACCTGGACCGTGAGGCCATCGCCCGGGTCATGGAGCAGCTGTATCAGCAAAACAGCGCCGCCTGGGCCAGTCTGCGGCTGTCTACCGAAACACAGATCCTCTGCGAGACGGGGGAGGACCGGTCCTCTCTTCTTGCCGGCGACGGGGTGCCGGGGCCCGGCGGCTGTCTGTTCCGAATTGCGGAGGGGCCGGACGGACGGCGCTATCTAACCTTTTCCGGGGCTGTAGAGACCAACGGCGACATTCTGTATCTGGCCGCAAGCCACGATATCACCGCCCTCTATACCGCCCGCCAGACCCAACAGCGCACCTATTTGCAGGTCTTTCTGGTGATGTGCCTGCTGTGCGCCATTCTGTCCTATATGGTGTCCCGGGTGCTTACCGCTCCGCTGGAGGGACTGTCCCGAGCCTCCCGGGACATCACCTCGGGCAACTACGCCAGCCGGGTCCAGGTACGGTCCTCAGACGAGATCGGGATGGTGTCTCAGGATTTCAACACCATGGCTGACCAGCTGGAGCGGCAGATTCTGGAGCTGCGCCAGTCGGTGGAGCGGCAGGAGCGCTTTGTGGGAAGCTTTGCCCATGAGGTAAAGACCCCGATAACCTCCCTCATCGGCTACGCGGAGCTGATCCGCAGCGGTATGCTGACCGCGGAGGAGCAGACCGAGGCGGCGGGCTATCTCTACTCCGAGGGAAAGCGTCTGGAGAGCCTGTCCCGGAAGCTGCTGGAGCTGCTGGTCGTCCAGCGGCGGGATATGCCCCTTGCGGAGGTCAGCCCCAGAGACCTGGTGGAGGAATTGGCCCGGCGGCTGGTCCCGGCCTGTCAAGCGAAAGGGATCTCCGTTGCCTGTGACTGTGAGGACGGCCTCTGCCTTCTGGAACCGGACCTGACCTGGTCCCTGCTGCTGAACCTGGCGGACAACGCCCAGAAGGCCATGGAGGGCGGCGGGACGCTCCAGCTCAGGCAGCGGATGCTGGAGGACGGCTGTCTCATTCAGGTGCTGGACAGCGGCCGGGGCATCCCGCCACAGGCGCTGAACCACCTGACAGAGGCCTTCTACCGGGCAGACAAGGCCCGTTCTCGAAAGCAGGGGGGCTTCGGGCTGGGGCTGGCGCTGTGCCAGGAAATCGCCGCCCTCCATCACGGAAGTATCCGGTTTGAAAACCGCCCCGAGGGCGGAGCCTGCGTCACAGTGGAGCTGAGAGGAGGCCGACCGCAATGAAACAGAATTGGAAGCGCTGTCTGCCGCTATTGTCTACCCTTCTGCCCGTTGCCCTGGGGGCGGCTATGCCCTGGCTGACCTCCGCATTTCAGGATGCCCGGATGGGAAATTCTCAGGAGAGCCTGGAGCTGAACATGGTCAGCCTGACGCTGCTTCAGGACAACAGGTTGGAGCAGACTCTGCGGATCGCCTCGTCAGGCCCTGTCACCATCCCCTGGGAGGGCGGGACCGCCCTGACAGAGGATGAGGCCCTCCAGGCGGCGGAAGAGGCGTGGGATATGATGTATTCCTTTAATATGGTCTCCAAGTGGGAGCGGAGCATGCTGAGCAAGGGGGAGCGGACTGCGGAGCCCCGCCTCATGGTGGCGGGGGATGGCAGCTCCGCTTTGGTGTGGGACTGCCGCTGGGCTGATGAGGACTGGAACTGGTCCGCCGCCATGGCAGTGGATGACGTGAGCGGCAAGGCGGTTCAAATAGACGTGGGCAGCCCTGTAGAGATGAATAACATGGTGATCTCCTCGGCGGGCACTGACGGAAAACATGTGGTATACAGAGAGAATTATTACGTCCAGGTGGATATGTGGGTCCAGTTTTTAGAGTACTACTACAACGCCAATCTAATGACAGTAACAGAGCTTGGGGATATTTCAGAGGGAGAAATGCAATTTCTGTTAAGCCTGAAATTTCTTTACAATGAAGAAAATGTGCAGACTCTCAGCCTGCCCCTGGAGCTGTACTACGACAGGACCCGGATGCGCTTCAATTTTTAGCCAACAGTCCCCCTTTTGCGCGGGGATCACCGAAGGCTTTCCTGGGCATACTGGGTCAGCTCCTCCCGGAAATCCGGGTGAGCGACAGAGATCATGGCCTGGGCCCGCTCCCATAGAGACAGGCCGGAGAGCTTGACCACGCCGTACTCGGTGGCCACATACTGGATCATCGTCCGGGGGACGGAGACGGTGCTCCCGCCGGGGATAAACGGCACAATATTCGATCTGCGCGTCCCGGTCTTGTCCACACGGGAGGAGTTAATGCAGATAAAGCCCTTCCCTCCTTGGGAGCGGAAGGCCCCCTCCAGGAAGTCCATCTGCCCGCCGATGCCCGACAGCTGCCGGGTTCCGGCGGATTCTCCGTTCTCCTGGCCCATCAGGTCCAGCTGCACGCCTCCGTTGATGCTGATGAAATTTCTCATCTCCGCCATGCGATAGGGGTTGTGGACATAGTCCAGGCTGCCGGGGCGGAACAGGCCCGGCTCAGCGTCCAGCCAGTCGTACAGCTCCTGGGAACCCATGGCCAGATTCCAGGTAGACAGCCCCCTGTCGATCTCCTTGCGGGCGTTGGTCAGCTTTCCCGCCCGATAGAGAGCCATGAAGGCGTCGCTGATGGTGCCGGTATGGCAGCCGATATCCTTTAAATCGGACTGGGCGATCATATTGGCCACGGTAAAGGGCACGCCCCCTACCCCCAGAGCGAGCACCGCGCCGTCGGGGATCTCGGCCGTCACCAGCTGGGCGATCCTCCTGTCGGTTTCAGAGGCCTCCCTGTAGCCGCGCACCGGAAGGGGCTCATGCTCCCCCTCCACGATGTAGTCGGCCTCGGACAGGCGGACCCGGTGGGACCCGTCCACGCCCTGGAGCCTGGGCAGACGCTCATTAATCTCAAAGACTACCGTCCTGGCGTTCTCAAGAATGACGCGCCATGCGTAGTTGGAGATACCCAGCCCGCAGAAGCCCTTTTCATCGGGGACGGACACAGGAACGAACGCCACATCCACCCGGATGTGATTCCGGTACAGCTCAGGCAGAGAGCGCAGCATCACCGGCAGGAATTTGACCAGCCCCCGGCTCTGGAGCTTACGCTCATAGTCCCCGATGTGCCAGCTGTAATATGTGAAGGAGCTGCGCTCCGGGTCCTGCTCCACCACCTCAATCCAGGGCCGGATCACCAAGCCGCCCCGGATCTTCACATCCTTCAGCTCACCCTTGCGTCCGGCCAGGGCCCGGTCCATCAGCTCGGGAAAGCCCCCGCCAAAGCCGTAATCCACCCAGTCCCCGGACCGCACCGCTCTGGCGGCCTCCTCCGCTGTGACAAGCTTGCTTCTGTATTCTGACAGCATCGTGTTTCCTCCTTAATCTGCAGCCGCCTTATATTTGGCTCCGCGATATAAAAACCGAGGCTGGCCCGCGCCCCGCGCTTGTTCGGGGGTGGGGCCAGCCTCGCGTTATTACTCCTGCTCCCAGTTGTGGTAGACGTTCTGCACGTCGTCGTTTTCCTCCAGGAAGTCAATGAGCTTTTCCATGTTTTTGATGTCGGTCTCGTCGGTTAGGGTGACATAGTTCTGGGGGACCATCTGCACGCCTGCCTCCAGGAAGGTGTAGCCCTTGGCCTCCAGGGCCTCGGTAACGGCGGGGAAAGCGTCCGGGTCGGTGTAGACCTGAAAAACCTCGTCGTCGGCCTGCATGTCGTCGGCGCCGGCCTCCAGGGCATCCATCATGACGGTGTCCTCGTCCAGCTCCTCAGCCTCAATAATAATAACGCCCTTCCGATCAAAGGACCAGGACACGCAGCCGGTGGCCCCCAGGCCCTTGCCGTACTTGTCCAGGAGATGGCGCACCTCAGGGGCGGTGCGGTTGCGGTTGTCGGTGAGGGCCTCCACGATGACGGCCACGCCGTTGGGGCCGTAGCCCTCGTAGACCACGTTTTCAAAGCTGTCGGTATTGCCGGAGCCCAAGGCTTTGTCGATGGTGCGCTTGATATTGTCGTTGGGCATATTGGCCGCCTTGGCCTTGGCAATGACGGTAGCCAGACGGGAGTTATTGGCCGGGTCGCCGCTGCCGCCCGTCTTGACCGCCACGATCATCTCACGGGCGATCTTGGTAAAGATCTGGGAACGCTTGGCGTCCGCCGCGCCCTTGGTTTTTTGTATGTTGTGCCATTTGGAATGTCCGGACATGAATATCTTCCCCTTTTAGTATAATAAGCGGAGAAATTATATCACCATTTCCCCCGGTTTGCAAGCCCTGGCGCGGCTTTTTCCTAAAGCGGGGCGCAGCCGTCAAAAAACCTCGCCGCTGGCGAGGTTTTTTGACGGGTCCGGCGGTTATTTCACCGCGATTGCCTCGATCTCACACAGGACGCCCTTGGGCAGGGCCTTGACGGCCACACAGCTCCGGGCGGGCTTGGAGACGAAGTACTTGGCATAGACCTGGTTAAAGGCGGCGAAGTCCTCCATATCCGCCAGGAAGCAGGTGGTCTTGACGACGTTCTCAAACCCGACGCCCGCAGCCGCCAGCACAGCGCCTACGTTCCGGCAGCTCTGGCCGGCCTGGGCCTCGATACCCTCCGGCGCCGCCCCCGTCTCGGGGATGATGGGGATCTGCCCCGAGGTGAACACCAGTCCATTGATCTCATAACCCTGGGAGTAGGGGCCGATGGCCGCGGGGGCCTTTTCTGTGGCAATTACGTTCATGCTTTTTTCCTTCTTTCCATTTATTTAGCCGCCAGCGCGCTGGCATCTATACGCACCCCGCCGCCTCACAGGGAGGCGTGGGAATGACGCCGCAAATTGGGGGCCGAGCCCTGGGCGATACCGGCCAGAAGCTCCGGCTTTCTGATCCAGAACGCCCCGTCCCTCCGCTCCACAATGCCCTGCCTGGTCAGGGCGTTCATCACGTTGCTCACCGTGACCCGGCTGACGTGAATCAGGTTGGCCACATCCTGTTGGGTGAACCGGATGCCGATCCGCTCCCCAAGCTCCCCCGCCTGGCCGTAGCGCCGGCTCAGGTTCACCAGGACCTGGGCGATGCGCTGAAAGGCGTCGGCGGAGGAGTACTCCATAACCTGGTGCAGCAGCACCAGGTTTTTTCGGCTGACCGACGTCATGATCTGACGGCACAGGGCCGGGTCCCGGTCCATCCGCTCCTCCACCCAGGGGAAGGGCAGGGCGTACACCCTGGAGTCCACGATAGCCACCGCGCTGGTCAGACAGGGCATCCGGGCCAGACAGAATTCCTCGCCGAACATGGCCCCCCGCTCCGCGATCATCAGCTGCCGCTCCGTCCCGTCCTGTTGAAAGGAGGTGACGCACACCCGCCCGGATTTTACCACATACACATACCGAGCCTCGTCTCCCTGGTGGAACAGGACCTGATTTTTCCGCCACAGCCGGGCCGCCCTGCCATCCAGTAGGCGCGCCCAGCGTTCGGCCTCCTCCCCGATCCAGGGGGACAGCTCCTGGATAAACATAGACTCATCTCCTCTCTCCCCGGGCTTGGAAAAAAACAAAAAGATGTAAAGTACTTTATAGAACCTTCGGGCCTTTTCCCGTACCATGTGAATCAGAAGGCGCGCCGGAGAAAGGCTCCCAAGCTTCGCGCCAGCTGATTAGGAGGTATACAGTATGAATGTAAATTGGGAACAGCTTCGCCAGGAGGAGTGGCCGGTCTTATCCACTATGACCTTTTTAGACGCCGCCTGCGTCAGCTTCGCCCCCCAGCGGACGGTCCGGGCCCTGAAGGATTTCGCCGATTTCACCGCCCGTCAGGACGAGGCCAACTCCAGCGCCCACCACATCGCCATGGACGCCAAGCGCCACAAGGCCTATGAGGAGGCCGCCCGGCTGCTCAATGCCGACCCAGAGGAGATCGCCATTGTGGAGAGCACCTCCCACGGACTGAACATCGCCGCCGCCGGCATCGAGCTCAACGACGGGGACAACATCATCACCACCAACCTGGAATTCATTCAGGTCGCCCTGCCCTGGTGCGCCATCCGGGAGCGGAAAAACATTGACATCCGAGTGGCGAAAACCCAGGACAGCCGCTTCTACGCCAAGGATTTCGAGGCCCTGTGCGACAAGCGCACCCGCGTCCTGGTCCTGTCCTCGGTGGAGTGGTGCAACGGCTGGAGGATGGACCTGAAGGAGATCGGGGACATGTGCAAGGCCCGGGGCATTTTCCTGGTGGTGGACGCGGTACAGCAGCTGGGCGTGTCCAAGCTGGACACCAAGAGCTTCCATGTGGACATCCTCACCGCCGGCGGGCACAAGTGGCTCAACTCCCCCTTCGGAGCCGGCGTGCTCTACATCAACAAGGAAACCCTGCCCAAGCTGAAGCCTGTCTATCTGGGCTATCTGAACACCCGGGTGCCCGAGGGGGGCTGGGGAGCCTATTGGGAAAATCCCGCCGCCGCCTCGGTCAACGACTGGCAGTATGACATGACCGCCCGCAAGTTTGAGATCGGCGGCACCTCCAACTACCCCGGCGCCATCGCCCTGGGGGAGACCCTGGGCCTGGTCAACGAGCTGGGCGTGGAGAACATCGAGGCCCGCATTCTGGAGATCAGCACCTACTGCATGGACGAGCTGGAGCGCATTGGCAGCACCCTCATCACCCACCGGGATCTGGACCACCGCTCGGGCATTGTCATCGCCCGGCTCTATGAGGACCTGGAGACCGAGCGGCAGATTCTCAAGGAGCTCCACGCCCGCAAGATCTTCATCGCCCAGCGCTTTACCGACTATGTGGGCGGCTTCCGCATCTCCTGTCAATATTTCAACAACCGGGAGGACATCGACCGCATGATCGAGGCCATGGAGGACCTCATCGCCAAAACCGGCCGGAAGCCCGACTTTCAGAAGAAATGGTAAGCGAACAGCCCGTCGGCGTTCTTCTCTTTGAGCAGGCGGGGGAGCGGATGCGGGGGGACCCGGGCCTGCCCGGCTCCCTCCCCTTCCCCGTCCGCCTGGGCTATGTCCCCGGCAGCTACCGGGAGCTGATTCAGGGCTCCCCCGCCATCCGGGACCAGCTGTGTCAGGCGGCAAGCCGTCTGGCGCGGGAGGGGGCCGGCGTCATCGTGGGGGACTGCGGCCTGATGGTCCTGTACCAGCGGGAGATCGCTCAGGCGGCGGGGGTGCCCGCAGCCGCCTCCAGCCTGATTCTCCTGCCCCTTCTGCGTCAGCTCATCGGCCAGGACCGGACGGTTGGCATCCTCACCGGCCACTCCCAGCTGCTGGGCTACGCTCACCTCATCGCCGCCGGGGCCAGCAGTCTGGACGGCCTGGTCATCCAGGGGATGGAGGAGGAGCCCCACTTCCGTCAGGTGGTCATCGAGGGCCAGGGCCGTCACGACTACAGCCTGATGCGGCGGGATGTGCTCCGGGCCGCGGAAAAGCTTCTGGACCGGGGCAGGCCGGTGGGCGGACTGCTTCTGGAGTGCAGCAACCTGTGCACCTACGCCTGGGAGCTCTCCCAAGCTTTCCGCCTGCCCGTCTTTGACATCGGGACGGCGGCCCAATTTCTCCGGCTGGGGCTGGTCAAGACCTGCTTCCGACCCTGAACACCTCAACGCCCGAGGCGCGCCCTGTCTCCACCGGAGCCAGGGCGCGCCGGCTTTTTTCAGAACAGGTCCTGGAGCTCCTGGTTGGTAAACTCCTGGACCTCAAACAGATAGCCCTCCGGACCCTGGAAGAGAAAGGATTTCAGACCGATATCCTCCACGAAGCGGATGGGCGTCATGTGGCTGACTCCCTCCCGGCCCAGCAGCTCGGCGTAGGCCCGCTCGATGTCCCGGGTGGTGAAGCTGACCAGCACGCCGCCCTTGTCCAGCCCCTGGATCACGCCTCTCCGGCTCTTGTTGTCCACCACGCCCAGGAAGGACTCCCGCCCCGTCCGCCAGACGCAGGCCCAGAGGGGGTCGTAGACCACCTCCAGCTTCAGCACCTCGTCGAAAAACCGCCGGGCGGCGGGCATGTCCTCCACATATAGAAACGTCGTCTGAGATGTCAGCCTCATTCCGTTCTCCTTCTTTCCTTAAAGCCTCCGCCGCCAGTGGCCGGAGCGGTAATACAGCGCCAACAGCGCCAGCTCGATGGTCCAGCCGATGCCATAGCAGAAAAACAGGTTCTCCTGTCCAAACCGGGCGGTGAGCAGCCAGGAGGCGGGCACCCGCCCCAGCCACAGCGCGGCGATCATAATCACCGTGGGTACCGCCACATCCCCCATCCCCCGGAACACCGACTGGGCCATAGACGTAACGGTGTAAATCAGGTAGAAGGGCAGGATGCGGTAGAGATAGGCCAGTCCGGCCTGGATCACCGCCGCCTCCGAGTTGAACAGCCCCAGCAGCCAGGGCCCCAGGCACAGCACCGCCGACACCACCGCTGCGTCCACCGCCAGGGAGAGCTTCAGCGCCGAGGCCACCCCCGTCCGCACCCGCTCGCTCTTTCCCGCCCCCAGGTTCTGACCCACAAAGGAGGTGGCCGCGGAGGAAAAGCTCTGAATAGGCATAAAGGCGAACATGTCGATCTTGCTGGCCGCGTTGAAGCCGGCAATGAAGGCGTCCCCGCAGCCATTGATGACCACCTGGATCACAATGGTGCCGAAGGAGAAGATCATGTGCTGTATCCCCGCGGGCAGTCCAATCCGGCAGATTTCTCCCAGGGAGGGCCGCAGCGGCCCCCGTCCGCCCCGGCCCAGACAGCGGCGGCGGATGTACACCGCGCTCAGCGCCCAGGCCAGCACCTGGGCCGCCGCCGTGGCGGCGGCCACCCCCGCCACGGCCCAATCCAGGGCCAGGACGAAAAGCAGGTCCAGTGCCACGTTGGTCAGACAGGAGATCAGCAGAAAGCGCAGGGTGGCCCCGCTGTCCCCCAGCCCCCGGAGAATACCGTCGTTGATGCCATAGCCCAGGTTGGCGAAGGAGGCGGCAAAGTAGATTCGCATATAGCCCGCCGCGTCGGGCAGGATATGCTCCGGCACCTGGAGCAGCCGCAGGACGGGCTCGGCCCACAGCGTCCCGAACAGGGTTACGGGGACGCAGCCCGCAAGGACCAGAAGCCATGCGGCGCGGACGGCCCGCTCCACCTCCGCCGGGTCCCCGGCCCCGGTCCGCCGGGCCACCACCACGTTGACGCCAGCGCCGATGCCCATAAACAGGGCCAGGCTGGTGAAGATCACCGGGAAGCAAAGCCCCACCGCGGCCATAGCCTCGTAACCCACGTGCTTGCCCACAATCAGGGTGTCTACTACATTATACAGCTGTTGAAAGAAGTTTCCAACAAAAAGAGGTCCGGTAAAACGTAGAATTGCCCGCAGCTCCGGCCCGCGGGTCAGGTCCACCGCCCCCGCGCAGCCGCTCACAGCGCCCAGTCGCCCTTCCTGAGAATGGCGACCCGCTCCCCCGTCCGTCTCACACCGTCCACATTCAGCTCCTCCGATCCGATCATAAAGTCCACATGGATGGCGCTGTCGTTGATTCCGGCCCGCGCCCGCGCCTCCGGGGAGAGCTGGTACCCTCCCTCCAGAACGCCGGGGGTCCCCCGGCCCAGGGCCATATGGCACACCGCGTTCTCGTCCAGCAGGGTGTCATAGAAGATACGGCCCGTCTGATAGATGGGGGACTGGACGGAGACCAGGGCAATTTCGCCAAAGTAGCGGGCCCCCTCGTCGGTGTTCAGCAGGGTGGTCAGCAGTCCAGCGCCCCTCCGGGCGGAGCAGCCGCATACGCGCCCCTCCCGCACCTCCAGGCGAATTCCCTCGATGAGGCTCCCGCCGTGGTTCAGGGGCATGGTGGAGGAGACCACCCCCTCCACCCGCCGCCGGTCGGGGACGCAGAACAGCTCCTCGGTGGGGATGTTGGGCACATAGGCCCCGCCCGTCCGGGTGTTCTCCGCGCAGCCGCCGATCCACCGCCCGCCCTGGACCAGGCCCACCGACAGCCTTGTGCCGGGGCCCTCCAGCTCCAGGGAATCCAGATTCAGGGCGGTCAGCCGCTCCCGCCGCCGGCCCAGCAGCCGCTGGTGCTCCCGCCAGGCGGCGACAGGGTTTTTCCGGTCCAGACGGCAGATGGAGACGAACCGCTCCCAGAGCCGCTCCAGGGCGGCCTCCCGGTCCAGCTCGGGGAATACCAGCGCCGCCCAGTCCGGGCCGGGGACCACCGTTTTGACGATGCTCACCCCGCCGCCGGCCACCGAGCTTTGGAAGCCCTCCCGGCTCCTCATCTCCCCGGTCCGCACCGCCCGCAGCTCGGGCCCGTCCCCCTCCGGAGACAGTCTGGGGGTACGCAGGCAGAACACGCAGGTCCTGTCCGCCCCGTAGGCCCGGCGGAGCTCATAGACCCAGTCCGGCGTCTGGCTCAAATACTCCCGCCGGGAGAGGCCGGCCCGGATACGCTCCAGGGCCGGGTCCTCATACTCCACCCAGACATACCGGGCTCCGGCCTGATAGCAGGCCCCGGCCAGCTCCAGGACCAGCTCCCGGTGGTCCGGCTCCGCCTGGATCACCGCCGCCTCTCCCGGCCGCAGGTCCGCTCCCACCGACACCAGTACCTGGGCGAACCGCCGGTAAATATCCTGTCTCATGGCTCAGAACAGCCGGCTCAGGTCGCCCGAGGTAAACTGCTGGATCTCAAATTCGTACCCCTCGGGGCCGGTGAAGAAAAACGATTTCAGGTCCAACTCCTTCACCTGCTTGATGGGGGAGGGCTCCAGCCCGGCGGACAGAATGTGCTCCCGCACCGCCTCAATGTTGCGGACGGTGAGGCTGACCAGCACGCCGCCCCGGCGCTCCACCTGGATGGAGCCCTCGTCCACGTCCACCGCCCCCACGAAGGCCCCAGGCCCCGTCCGCCAGACGCAGGCCCAGCCCGGGTCGTACGCCTTCTCCAGCTGTAAAACCTCGTCAAAGAAGCGGGCCGCTCCCTTCATGTCGGTAAAGTATAAAAATGTAACCTGAGAGGATAGTTCCATAACGCTCATGCTCTGCTTCAGCTCCTTTCTGGCTCCGTCGCGCCGGAGTCATAGCTCCGGCTGAGGATAAAGTCCGCGATGTTGGCGCTGCCCGCCGGCTGTCCGTGAATGATGGGCAGCTTGGTGGTCAGCACGGTGGTGATTCCGGGGCCGTGGCCGTGGGCGATGCAGTCGCCGTGGATAACGATACCCACCGTCCTGGCCCCCTCCAGATAGCCCCGGCCAAAGGTGTTGTCGCAGTCCTTCAACAGCACGATGTCGCCGAAGCGCAGCTTCTCCAGATGGTGCCTCCTGACGGCCTCCCAGTCGGAGGTCATCAGGTCATAGTCCCCGGAGTAGGAGTGGGCGGCCCCCAGGCCGGAGCCCATCAGATAGGAGGGGATCTCCGCCGCCACCGGCAGGGTCAGTCCCCCCGCGCCGTCGGTGACGATGCCCATTTGCTCCAGCAGGTCCGGGTCCAGGCTCTGGACGATGATGTCCGGGCACTCCTCAATTTTCAGCCCCTGTCCCCGGGACTCCACCAGGATCTCGTCGTTGATTTTCAGCCGGTACAGCACCTCCTGGGGAAAGTGAATGATAACATGCTCACAGCCGCCGTGGATGCCGGTCACATAGCCCACCGCCCCCTCGGCCTTGCCCGACACCACCCGGGCCCGGTTCCCGATGCAGGAGAACACGTTCAGCGCGTCGCTCTCTGAGGTATTCATATTCTTGATGGACACGCCCGGCTCGATGTGATCCCCCGTCAGTCCGAAAACGGGGTCCCCCACCTTCACGTTGTAGGTGATACCGCCAATGGCCGGCACCGCTGCCACTCTGCCCTCTGAGGTCACCCGGGTGCTTCCGCCCAGGGGGTGGTGGATCTGCCCCTGCACTGAGAGGACAACCAGGCTTTCACGGTTTGTTTTCATTGCGCTTCTCCTTCCCTGCCCGCCTGCTCATAGAGCTTGCAGGCCACAAAATGGTTTTGAGAAATTTTCTGGAACGCCAGCGGGTCGCGGCAGCGTTCCGCAGCGTATTTACACCGGGGGGCAAAGCGGCAGCCCGGCTGGGGGTCGATGGGGCTGGTCACCTCTCCGGGGAGGATTTCCCTGGGCTTCCCCCGGTTTTTCAGACTGGGAATGGGCACGGCCTTCAGCAGCGCCTGGGTATAGGGGTGCTTGGGCTGGGCGAAGAGTTCCTTGCTGGGGGCCCGCTCCACGCACTGGCCCAGATACATCACCATGATCTCGTCGCTGATGTGCTTTACCACCGACAGGTCGTGGGTGATGAACATATAAGTCAGTCCCATCTCTTTCTGAAAATCCATCATCAGGTTGAGGATTTGGGCCTGAATCGACACGTCCAGGGAGGACACCGGCTCGTCACAGACGATGAACTCCGGGTTCACCGACAGGGCCCGGGCGATGCCCACCCGCTGGCGGCGGCCGCCGTCCAGCTCATGGGGATAGGCATAGGCCAGACGGCTGGCGATACCCACCGTGTCCATCAGCTCCTTCACCCGCTTGTCGATCTCCCGCCGGTTACGGAGGATGCCGTTCACCCGCAGGGGCTCGGCGATAATTTCGCTTACCGACATCCGGGGGTTCAGGGAGGCGTAGGGGTCCTGGAAGATAATCTGCATCTCCTTGCGCAGGCCCCTCATCTCCCGCTTGCTGAATTTAACGGTGTCCCTGCCCTTGTAATAGATTTCGCCGCTGGTGGCTCCAATCAGGCCCAGCACCACCCGCCCCAGGGTGGATTTGCCGCAGCCCGACTCCCCCACCACCCCCAGGGTGGTCCCCTTCTCGATCTTCATGTTGATGTCGTCCACCGCGTGGAGGACGCCCTTGCTGGTCTTGAAATACTTTTTCAGCGCTCTGGTCTCAATCAGCGGGGTCTGTTCACTCATGCCTCGTCCCTCCCCTCATGTTCCTGGCTCTGTCCAAAGAGATGGCAGCTGATCTCATGACTCCCATACCGGCACACCGGGGGCCGCTTCTCCCGGCAGATGTCCATACACTGGGGACAGCGGGGGGAGAATTTGCACCCCTTGGGCAGGTCGGTGGGGTCGGGCATCAGGCCCTTGATGGGCTTGAGCCGCTCCGTCTCATCGTCCAGCCGGGGGATGGAGCCGAACAGCCCCTCCGTGTAGGGGTGGTGCCGCTGGCTTTCGAAGATATCGTAGACGGTCCCCCGCTCGATGATCTCCCCGGCGTACATGATAGCCACCTGGTCGCAGATTTCCGCCACGATGCCCAGGTCGTGGGTAATCAGGATCATGGAGGTGTTCAGCCGGTCCTTCAGCTTCTCCATCATGTCGATCACCTGGGCCTGAATGGTCACGTCCAGGGCGGTGGTGGGCTCGTCGGCGATGAGCAGGCGGGGCTCGCAGGCCAGGGCGATGGCAATCACCACCCGCTGCTTCATACCGCCGGAAAACTGGTGGGGGTACTCGTGCTTCCGCTCCGGCGGGATGCCCACCAGGCGGAGCATCTCCTCCACCTTCTGGTCAATCTCCTTGGCGGACCGGTGGTCGTGATTGTGAAGCTCCAGCACCTCCGCGATCTGATAGCCCACCGTCAGCACCGGATTGAGGCTGGTCATGGGGTCCTGGAAGATCATGGAGATGTCCTCCCCCCGCAGCTTTTGCAGGGCCAGATTGTCCATCTCCAGGATGTCCTCCCCGTCGAAGAGGATGGAGCCCTCCCGTATTTTTCCGGTGTTCTCCGCCAGCAGGCGGAGAATGCTCAGGGCCGTGGTGGACTTGCCCGCTCCCGTCTCCCCCACCAGGCCCAGGGTCTCCCCCTCCTTCACGGTGAAGCTGACGCCGTTGACGGCATACACCGTCTCCAGGTCGGTCTCATAGACCACGTTCAGGTTCCGGACCTCCAGGATGGTCTTGCTTTTTCTTGTCTCTTCCATGCTTCTGCCCCCTCCTTTACTGTTTCAGCCGGGGGTCCAGGGCGTCCCGCAGCCCGTCGCCCAGGAAGTTCAGCGACATCACCGCCAGCATGATCGCGATGCCCGGGAAGAGCACGATATGGGGGGCGGTTCGAATGAACTCCTTGCCCTCGGTGAGAATGGCTCCCCACTCCGGGGTGGGCGGCATGACGCCCAGGCCCACAAAGCTCAGCCCGGCGGCGGACAGGATCACGCTGCCGATGCTCAGGGTGGCCTGTACCATGATGGGCCCCATGGTGTTGGGGATAATGTGCTTGAGGATGATGCGGAAGGTGCCCACGCCGGTGGCTCTGGCCGCTTCAATGTAGTCCGAGTTCTTGATGGTCAGGATGGAGGACCGGACGATCACACAGAAGGTGGCCACATAGCTGATGGTGATGGCCACCAGCAGGTTGGACATGCCAGGCCCCAGCACCGTCACCACACAAATACACATCAGCATGGAGGGGATGGCCATAAGCACGTCGATAAAACGCATGACGATCATATCCAGCGTCCCCCCATAGTAGCCGGCGATGGAGCCGATGGCCCCTCCCACCGCCAGAGAGACGATCACCGACACAAAACCGATGCTCAGGGAGATGCGGCTTCCGTGGATGATTCGGGCCAGGATATCCCGGCCGAAGCCGTCGGTCCCCAGCCAGTGGGCCGGCGAGGGCCCCTGAAGCTTCTCGGGCATATTCTGGGCAATGGCCAGCTCATAGTCCACCAGCACGTCGGCGAACACGGCCATAAGAATCAGCAGCGCCAGAATCACCAGCCCGGCGATGGCCACCTTGCTCTTTTTCAGCCGCCCCCATACCTCCAGAAGCTGCGACCGCTTTTTGTCCGTCCTGGGCGCTTCATGCTTCGTCTTTTTCACCGTCAGGCGCCTCCCTTCTTATACTGCGCCTTCACCCGCGGGTCCACATAGGCGTAGCAGATATCCAGCAGCAGGTTGACAATGCTGAACATCACCGCCACGATCAGCACACCGCCCATTACCATGGGGATGTCCTTGCTGCGGATGGAGCTCAGCAGCAGATTTCCGATGCCCGACATGCCGAACACGTTCTCCGTGATGACCGCTCCGCCCAGCATATAGCCAAAATTCACGCCCACGATGGTAATAATGGGGATAAAGGCGTTTTGCAGGGCGTGGTTCACGATGACCCGCCCCTTCGTGGCTCCCTTGGCATAGGCTGTGCGGATATAGTCCTGCCGGATCACCTCCAGCATGGTGGACCGGGTCATCCGAATCAAGGTTGCCAGCGTGGTGCCCGCGCAGGTGATGGCAGGCATGATGAAGTGGGCCAGCGTCTCCGAGCCGTTGGGGGGCAGCCAGTGCAGCTGTACGGAGAAGAGAATGATCATCATCAGGCCCAGCCAAAATGTGGGGATAGAGATGAAAATCAGGGCAAAAATGGTGCTGCAGCTGTCAATCAGGGAGTACTGCTTCACAGCGCAGGCTATGCCCAGAGGAATGCCGATGAGGGATGCCAGGATCATGCTGTACAGCGCCAGCTGGAAGGTGGTGGGGAAGCGGGAGAAGAGCTCCTCGAACACCGGCAGTCCGGAGACATAGGAGCTGCCGAAGTCTCCGCGGAACACCCCCATAATGTAGTCCAGGAAGCGCTGGATAAAGGGCCGGTTCCAGCCCAGAGACTCATTCAGCGCCGCCTTGGCCTCGGACGTGGCCAGGTCCCCCATGATGATATCCGCCGGGGTCCCCGGGGTCAGGTCCATCAGGAAAAACACGACGAAGGAGATGCCCAGCAGCACCGGAATCATGAGAAGGACTCTCTTTATCACATATTTATACATCGTATCACTCCTAACTGCGCCCTATTTGCCGCTCCTGGGCCCGCCGGCCTGGAGCGGGGGCGCTTGATGATAAAAAGCGCCCGGATATGGGGGCACGGCGGATACCGACGGCCGTCTTTCCAATATCCGGGCAGTGGGGCGGTTGGCTGAATACCGCCGTTATCCTATTCAGCTGTTCCAGCTCCATTCATGGAGGTAGTGGAACGCATAGGGGTCCATATAGGGGATGTTCAGGTCCTTGTTACAGGTGATGTTTCTCACCCGCCAGATAAAGGGCACCAGAGGCACCTCCTCGCTGAGGGTGACCAGAACCTCCTCATACAGCCCGGCCAGACGGGCCTCGTCCACCGTGACCAGGGCCTCGTCAAACAGCGCGTTGACCCGGGGGTTGTTATAGAAGGTGTTGTTTGTGTCTCCAATCCTGGGGCCATACACAAGCTCACCGCAGGACTCAAAGACGTCCATCACCGTAAAGCTGCATCCGTTGATCGCCATATCATAGTTTCCGCCGTTGGTGGAGACCTTAAACGCGGACAGCTCCTCCTGCTTGATGTTGGCGGTGATTCCAATCTCCCGCAGGGAGTTCTGGAGCACCTGGGCATATTTTCCATACACATCGCTGGGGACATGGATGTCACAGGTGAAGCCGTTGGCGTAGCCCGCCTCGTCGAGCAGAGCCTTGGCCTTCTCCAGATTATAGTCATAGACCTGGATTTTATCGGTGTAGCCGATGCCTCCGCTGAGGATTACGGTGTCCACCTTGGTGCCGATGTTGTCGTTGATGCCCTGTAGCATGGCGTCCTTATCCAGCGCATAGGCCACCGCCTGACGTACCTTCACATTGTCAAAGGGGGCCTTCGCCGTGTTGAACTGCAAAAACTCATAGCCCAAGGCGTTTCCTTCCACAATCTTGATGTCCTCGTTGGACTGGGCCAGGGCGTAGTCCGAGGTCTGGATGTCGCAGTAGGCGTCGATTCCGCCGCCCTCCAGGTTCAGCAGGGCCGCGCTGGTGTCGGCGATGGTGACCAGCTCCACCCGCTTGATGGAGGGAGCCCCCAGGAAGTAGTCCTCGTTGGCCTCCAGAATCACCTTCTCGCCCTTCACCCAGTCCACGAACTTAAAGGGGCCGGTACCCATGGGCTTCCGGGCAAACTCCTCGTCCCCCACCGACTCCACGTAGGCCTTGCTCATAATAGGGCCGAAGGGCAGGGCCAGGTTGGCCAGGATCTGGTTGTAGGGGGATTTCAGAATGACCTTTACATGGTGGTCGTCCACCCGCTCCACGCTGTCCACCCGGGAAAAGCTGGGGGAGGCCTTGGGGGTATCGATGCCCCGCTGGAGACTGAAGCACACATCGTCCACCGTCAGCAGGTCTCCGTTGTGGAATTTTACGCCGTCCCGGATCTTAAAGGTGTACTCCAGGCCGTCGGCGGAGACATCCCAGGACTCGGCGATACAGGGCTGGGCGGTAAAGTTCCCGTCCATCCGGACCAGGGTATCATAGACGTTGGTGGTCACCCGCATGGCGCAGTCGTTCAGCGCGTTATTGGGATCCAGGCTGGGGGGATCGCTCCAGTGTCCGAGGATCAGGGTATCCCGCTTCTCGCCGCTGGGACTTCCGGACGAGGCGCCTCCGGGCTTTGTGCCGCAGCCGGCCAGCGCCAGGGAGAGGATCAGAGAGCCGCCCACTGCCAGGGCCAGCCATTTTTTCATCTTCATATGAGTCCCTCCTTCATAATTCGGTCGCTATTGATGCTCTTATTTTCCCTCGGCTTCCTTCTCCTCGCTGTAGTCGAACCACAGGTCGGTCCGCAGGGGCTGCATGCAGTCGATGTGGACGTGGTCCAGATCGAAGAACTGATAGGGATCGTTGGAGGCGTAGGTAGCGTAGACCCCGTCGTTCAGGGCGTAGCTGTGGAGCTTGCGGCTCTTATAGGCGTGGTGTCCCTCCAGGGAGTCATATTCAAACAGCATCACATAGACGCCGGTGGGGTTGCCCTCCTTGTCGCACTGCTGATAGTACCGGGCGCTGACCCACTCGTCAAACAGGGCCTTCTTCTGCTCCACCACATAGGTAAACCAGGTCTCGATCATCTTCTCATAGTCCTCCCACACCGCGTCGGGAGCCACTCTCCAGGTCTCATACTCCAGGAAGCGGCGCAGCTCCACGCCGTTGGCCTTCTCAATGGCCCGCTTTTCCTCTGTGTAGTCGAACCAGAAGCCGGTTTTCAGCGGCTGCATACACAGAATCTCCACATGCTCCAGGTCGAAGAACTGATAGGGGTCGTTGGCCGCGTACTGGGCGTAAACGCCGTCGTTCACCTCATAGCTGTGAAGCTTGCGGCTCTTATAGGCGTGATGGCCCTCCAGAGACTCATACTCGAAGAGCATCACGAATACCCCTGTGGGGTTTCCCTCATGGTCGCACCGGGTATAATACTTGGCGCTGACCCACTCCTCGAACAGCTCCTTTTTCTTCTCCACCACATAGCGGAACCAGGTCTCGATCATGTTCTCATAGGCGTCCATGGGGCAGTCCTTTTTCAGTCTCCAGGTCTCATACTCCAAGAATCTCATTTGCTTTTCCTTCCTCCTTATTATTCTCTGTCGGCAGGTACGCGCCGCGCCCGTGCGGCATACGGTCTTGACGCTCTTTATTATAGCAAAGTCCCGTTGTTTTGTTTGTAATCCAGGCTACAGAATCAGAGCTTTTGTCTCTTTTGACTAATTTCCCCCACCTGTTTCCGTTTATGAGGGGGACCTAACCGCATTTTCTCATTGACAAATCCCTGTTTTTTCCGTAGCATATAGGTCAACCATTAGCCTGCGGCCCTCCCGCCCCACCGAGCAAAGGAAGTTTCATATGAACGATTTCTGTGCAGAACTGCATTCTTTCCTGAACGAACGAAATTATGTGTCCCCCTGGATTCTCTCCAATCAGGCGCAGAACCCCATCCTGGCCAGTGCCTGCTCCATCACCACCATCAAGAAAAAGCGCTATCTCTTCCTCCAGGGCGACGAAAATCACAACGTCTACATCGTCCGCACCGGGCGGCTGCGCATTTTCTACAGCGACCTGTCCAGCATGGAGAAGTGCATCTACATCGTGGAGCAAGGAGGCATGGTGGGAGAGACCTCCGCCTTTGACCAGGCGCCCAACTACGCCTCCGCCTACGCCATCACCGACGCCACTCTGTTTAAAATCCACATTCAGGACCTGATGCGCCTCATCAATCTGCACCCCTCCCTGTCCCTGCGGGTCATTGAAAGCTTGAACTACAAGGTCCGTCTGCTCAGCTCTCAAATGGAATATTTCACCAAAAGCGCCCCTGTCCGCGTTGTCTCCACCCTCATCGCCCTGTGCGCCCGATACGGCGCGGTCCAGCCCGACGGCTCGGTTCGAATCTCCATCCGCTTCACCCATGAGGAGATGTCCAACCTGATTAACCTCAACCGGGTCACCGTCTCCAAGGTATTCAGCGACCTGTTGCAAAACCAGATCATCACCAACGTGGGCGGCCACATCGTCGTGCCCAAGATCGACATTTTAAAGAGCTATCTGGATGATCGGCTTTGAGTCCGCTCATCCAGACGGGCATTCCTTCACGCTGATTTGTCCGGTCAAAGGCCCATTTATGGAGGAAACGCCGCAATGTTAATCCGCGTTGCTTGCCGCAACGGGCTTTTTTCTAGTATGATGGCAGTGAAAGGAGGGCATCTCCGATGCTGAACGAAAACATGAAAGCACTCAGAAAATCCCAGGGACTTTCCCAGGAGGAGCTGGCAGTCAAGCTGAATGTGGTGAGGCAAACCATCTCTAAATGGGAGCAGGGTCTGTCGGTTCCAGACGCCGACATGCTGATCTCCATCTCAGAGGTATTTGAAACGCCTGTGAGCACACTGCTTGGAGAAACCATCGTCGAGACGAGGATGGATGATTTAAGGGCGATTTCCGAGAAGCTCGAGGTCATAAACCTACAGCTCGCGCATAGAAAAGCGGCGAGACAGGCAGCGATCCATTGGCTTTTTATCCTGATGTGCGCGGGTATAACGGCCGCCTTCGCGGTCCTGATGGCGCTGAACAGTCCTTATTTGGGCTGGGACTACAGTCAGCCCGAAACCGAGGTAATTGGCGTCGTGCTTCACGCGGTTGAGTGGTCGTTCGTCAGAATAGCGCCGCTCGCCTTGATTGGGGCAATCGTTGGGGCCTGTTTGACACGGAAGAAGGCGTCATAGCGGGTTATATAAAAGGACAAGGCGGACCATTTCGGTCCGCCTTGTCCTTCACTTTTTATGAGGGTTTTCCCTTCAGTCAGGCTTTTTGCTCGTCATTTGTCCATCAGCAAAGGGACCCCATATCTGTTCTTCCGTCTCAAAGACCCATCCATCGCAAATTTGGGGCTCCAGCTCCGTGATCACCTCAAAAATCCCATTCGGGGATTCCAGTACAAAATGGACCATACGATCACACTGGTAAATACCCTGACTGTCCCACTCGACGGCTTTCGCATACTCTGAGTTTTCTACCACATAGAACAGTTCATTGACCGAAATCGGTTTCCCTTCCCTGTCAACAAACGCCATTCTGCTTCTCAGGGAGGCCAGACTGTCAGAGGTCCGATAGGACAGCACTCTTCCAGGAAATTGAATCGTAATGTGCGAGTCCTCATCCACACCGCTGAGAAACAGATACATCCCATCCGGGTTATCCACAATGCTGTTGATAAAATATTCATTCGCCAATGGAACCTCACAGCGCGGCTCCCACCTTCTCCAGTACTGCTCCATGGTGCTCCCCCTCGTTCATAGCTTTTTTTCTATTATAGCACAGGACCGGCTGGTTTGCACGCAATTTATGGATGGAGTACCGCCCCTTGCGCGCCCGAGTTTATCGGTATTTTTTTAATTTTAATCATTAATTAATTATTGACAAAAATAAATCACCGTGCTATAATGACCGCGAGGTGACCAATATGAAGCTGATTCAAAAGCTCGTCAGCGAACGATTCGCAAGCTCCGCCGCGCAATTCCTGAAAATTATCTGTTATTTCGTCATGGCCTTCTTTCTCCTGTGCCTGGTACTGAGCTGTATGGGGCGGCAGACCTTTACCCTCCACGCCAGCACCGGGACCTACGACCGCGCGATCTACGCCGAGGAAGACCACAGCCCCCGCTCCCGCAGTCTCACCGTCTCCATGCCCGACGAGGTACATGTCCGAACAATGGGCGGCGATCAGGTCAGCCTGGCTACCCAAATCGGGCTCTCCCTCATGTTCGTTGTCAACATAGTCCCCCTGTTTTTCGCCTACTGGTTTTTAAGCCGGGTGTTCGCCAACGTCCACAAGGGGCAAATCTTCATTGAACAGAACGCCGTCTATCTCCTCTACTACGGCCTCCTCCAATTTTTCACCGCCCTGCTGGCCCCCTTCCTCAAGCTTCTGATCTGCCATCTGGCCAACCGCTTCTCTGTCAGCCAAATCTCCATCGCCACGGGGCAGGGGATGTTCAGCACCCTGATCCCCAGCGTGGCCTTTCTGGTGGCCGCGTACATCATCCACTACGGAATACATCTACAGGACGAGGTGGATCATACATTATGATTGTGATTCGTCTCGACAGAGTTTTGGCCGACCGGAAAATGCGGCTCAACGACCTGGCCGCCCAGGTGGGCATCTCCAACGTCAACCTCTCCTATCTGAAAACCGGCAAGGTAAAGGCCATCCGGTTCAGCACGCTGGACGCAATCTGTCGGGTGCTGAACTGCCAGCCCGGGGACATCTTGGAGTATATGGAAGAGCGCGAATAAAGACCGCCCTGCCTGACTCAGGCAGGGCGGTCTTTATCATGCGGGCCGCAGAGGTGCGCCGCCTCTTCCTGTTCCTTGGACTACCAGGCCGCGATGGTCCCATCGCACCTGGGCTCGGTGCCGCCAATCAGCAGGCCGCTTCCGGTCCGCCAGATGATCTGCCCCCGGCCCATGTCGATGGGGTCGTCGATGACCTCTACCTCATGGCCCATCTCCGCCAGCGTTTGGGCAATTTCCGGGGAAATTGCCCGCTCTAGCTGAATGTGCCTTCCGCCGGTCCACTGCGCCCGGGGGGCGTCCAGAGCCTCCTGGGGGTTCATGTGGTAGTCGATGGTGTTCACCAGCACCTCCACATGGCCCTGGGGCTGCATAAAGGCCCCCATCACCCCAAAGGGGCCCACCGCCTCCCCGTCCTTCATGAGGAAGCCGGGGATAATGGTGTGGTAGGACTTCTTCCCCCCGGCCAGGCAGTTGTCGCTGGCGGGGTCCAGGGAGAAGTTCGCCCCCCGGTTTTGCAGAGAGATGCCCGTCCCCGGCACGGCCACCCCCGCGCCGAAGGTGGTATAGTTGCTCTGAATCCAGGAGACCATGTTTCCCTCCCCGTCGGCGGTGCACAGATAGACAGTGCCGCCGCAGGAGGGGTCCCCCGCCTCCGGGGTGAGGGCTCTGCTGGTCACCAGGGCCCGCCGCTTCGCCGCGTAGCTTTCGGACAGCAGATCAGCCACCCTGGTTTTCATGTATCGGGGATCGGCCACATAGGTCCTGGTGTCGGCAAAGGCCAGCTTGATGGCCTCCATGATCTTATGGTAGGTACCGGCGCTCTCCCGCTCCTGAGCGAGCTCCAGGCCATTCAGGATGTTCAGTGCCATGAGTACAGTAATCCCGTGGCCGTTGGGGGGTATCTCGCAGACGGTGTACCCCCGGTAATCGACGGAAATGGGCTCCACCCACTCCGGATGATAGCCGCGAAAATCGTCCTCGGTAAAGTATCCCCCGGTCACCTGGCTGAACGAGACGATTTTTTCCATCAGAGGCCCCCGGTAGAAGCTCTCGCAGTTGGTGGCCGCCAGCTCCTCCAGGGTGGCGGCGCAGGCCTCCCAGCGGAACAGGTCCCCCGCCTGATAGGGGGAGCCGTCCTCCTTCATGAAGGAGGACCACCAGAAGGCGTGGGGCGCGGGGTCCCGCTCCATCGCCGCTTTGATCCGAGGGGCGTCCTTGACCCACTGGCGGGCCACGTTCACCGGGACAGGAACCCCCTGCCGGGCGTAGGCAATGGCGGGGGCGAAGAGCTCCGTCAGGGGCTTCGTCCCGAAACGGCGGTTCAGTTCGGCCCACCCGGCGGGGGCTCCAGGGACCATAGCGGGAATCCAGCCCTCGGTTGGCATGGCCGTGAAACCCAATCCCTTTACAATATCCGCGCTGAGCGCGGCGGGGGCCGCCCCGCTGGCGTTGAGGCCGTAGAGTCTTTTTTCCTTCTCCACCCAAACCAGGGCGAAGGCGTCGGAGCCCAGTCCGTTGCCGGTGGGCTCAAAGAGGGGCATCCCTGCCGCCATAGCCACGGCGGCGTCCATGGCGTTGCCGCCCGCCTTCAGCACCTCCAGACCCACCTGAGCCCCCAGGGGCGTCGAGGTACAGGCCATCCCGTTTTTGGCGAACACCACATTGCGGCGGGAGGGGTATGTATATTTGCCGGGGTCGTACTGGGGCATAATGGTCAGCTCCTTCTTGTTTTTCGATGATGCTATTATACAGGGTCCCGGGCCAAAAAGCAACAAAAGGAGGGACGCGCCCTGCGGCGCGTCCCAAGCACACTGTTAAAGACCCTGTGCGATCATAGCCTCGGAAATTTTCTTGAAGGCGGCGATATCGTTGCCGGCGATGAGGTCGTCCCCCAGGCCGTACTCCTTGGCGGCGGAGGAGGAGGCATCGTAGATGGCGCTCATGATCTGGCGCAGCTTCTCGTCCACCTCGGACCGCTTCCAGTTGTAGCGGATGGAGTTCTGGGCCATCTCCAGGGCGGACACCGCCACGCCGCCGGAGCCGGAGGCCTTCGCCCCCGCCGCCAGAATCTTGGGGCTGAGGCGCAGCAGCTTCATGGCCTCTCCGGTGGCGGGCATATTGGCCCCCTCCACGTAGTAGCGCACGTCGTTTGCCAGGATGCAGATGGCGTCCTCCACGTCCAGCTCGTTCTGGGTGGCGCAGGGGATGACGATGTCTGTCTTGACCTCCCAGGGCTTCCTGCCGGGGAAGAACTCCACGCCGAATTTCCCGGCATAGGCGGACACCCGGTCCCTGCCGCTGTCCCGCATCTCCAGAAGGAAATCCAGCTTCTCCTGACCGGCGACCCCCTCGGGGTCATAGACGTAGCCGTCGGGGCCGGAGAGGGTGACCACCTTGGCCCCCAGCTGGGCCGCCTTGCGGCACACGCCCCAGGCCATGTTGCCGAAGCCGGACACGGCGATGGTCTTGCCCTCCAGGGTGTCGTTTCGGCTGGCTGCCATCCGGTCCAGGAAGTAGACGGTGCCCGAGCCTGCGGCCTCCAGGCGGACCTTGCTGCCGCCATAGGTGAGGCCCTTGCCGGTGAGGGCGGAGCTCTCCGCCTTGCCAAGCAGGCGCTTGTACTGGCCGTAGAGGTAGCCGATCTCCTTGGCCCCCACGCCGATGTCGCCGGCGGGGATGTCGGTGTCCGCGCCGATATAGCGGTAGAGGGAGTTCATAAAGGATTGGCAGAAGCGCATAATCTCCCGGTCGCTCTTTCCTCTGGGGTCGAAGTCGGCCCCGCCGGAGGCTCCGCCGATGGGCAGGCCGGTAAGGGCGTTCTTATAGGTCTGCTCAAAGCCCAGGAATTTCACCACGCTCTCATTCACCGAGGGGTGGAACCGCAGGCCGCCCTTATAGGGGCCAATGGCGCTGTTAAACTGCACCCGGTAGCCGTGGCAGGTGTGGGCGTTTCCTTGGTCGTCCACCCAGGGCACCAGGAAGGTGACCATCCGCTCGGGCTCCACCATGCGGGTGAGCAGGTCCAGCTTTTCATAGCGGGGGTCGTCCAGGGCGGGGTCGATCATCTCCAGCCAGGTCTGGACCGACTGGAGGTACTCCCCCTCGCCGGGGTACTTCTGGCGGAGCCGTTCCAATACGCGGTGGGCATAGTTGTTCATAGTCTCCCCTCCTTACACCAGGCCGTAGGCCAGCATGGAGTCGGCCACCTTCAGGAAGCCGGCGATGTTGGCCCCCGCCACCAGATTGCCCGCCAGCCCAAACTGGACGGCAGCCCCGGCGGCGTTGTGATACAGGTCGGTCATAATGGTGAGCAGGCGGGCGTCCACCTCCTCAAAGGTCCAGGAGAAACGCATGGAGTTCTGGCTCATCTCCAGGGCGGACACCGCCACGCCGCCGGCGTTGGAGGCCTTGGCGGGGGCGAAGAGCACCCCGGCCTCCTGAAAGGCGTCCATGGCCTCGGGGGTGGAGGGCATATTGGCGCCCTCGGCCACGGCGAAGCAGCCGTTCTTGATCAGAGCCTTGGCCCCCTCCAGGGGCAGCTCGTTCTGGGTGGCGCAGGGCAGGGCGATGTCACAGGGCACGTTCCAGATGTTGACGCAGCCCTCATGGTACTCCGCGCCGGGCTTGCGGACAGCGTACTCCTTGATGCGGGCCCGCTCCACCTCCTTGATCTGCTTCATCAGATCCAGGTCGATGCCCTCCTTGTCGTAGACATAGCCGTTGGAGTCGGACATAGCCACCACCTTGCCGCCCAGCTGGGTGGCCTTCTCACAGGCGTAGGTGGCCACGTTGCCGGAGCCGGAGATGACCACGGTGGCACTCTCAAAGCTCTTGCCCGCGTCCTTGAGCATGTTGTCGGTGAAGTAGCACAGGCCGTAGCCGGTGGCCTCCTTCCGGGCCAGCGAGCCGCCGTAGGTGAGTCCCTTGCCGGTAAGGACGCCGGTGAACTCGTTGCGCAGGCGCTTGTACTGGCCGAAGAGGTAGCCGATCTCCCGAGCGCCCACGCCGATATCGCCGGCGGGCACGTCGGTGTCGGGACCGATATATTTGAACAGCTCATTCATAAAGGACTGGCAGAACCGCATAACCTCGGCGTCAGACTTGCCCTTGGGGTCGAAGTCGGAGCCGCCCTTGCCCCCGCCGATGGGCAGACCGGTCAGGCTGTTCTTAAAGGTCTGCTCAAAGCCCAGAAATTTGATGATGCTCTCGTTTACTGAGGGGTGAAACCGCAGGCCTCCCTTGTAGGGGCCGATGGCGCTGTTGAACTGGATGCGGTAGCCCCGGTTGACGTGGATCTCACCCCTGTCATCCTCCCAGGGCACCCGGAATTTAATGGTGCGCTCGGGCTCAACCAGGCAATCCATGACGCCCTCCTTAATTAATTCAGGCCGGGCGTTGGCCACGGGCGCCAGAGAGGTGAGTACCTCCCGCACTGCCTGATGAAACTCTTTTTCGCCGGGATCGCGCTGAATCACACGCTCCATCAATCCGTTTAAATACTCATTCTGAATGCTCATAGCCATTCCTCCTGAAAGTTATTTTGTAGAATCTTGCTTTAAGACTTTCCCAGGCTCCCTCTAAATGGATTATATTCACTGTAACACAGTTCTTTTTGCAAGTCAACAATAATTCTCTTGCAAAATATTATTTTGTTTAATTCGTTAAAGTACTATTGAATCAGTGCCTTAAATTGTGCAGCTTCACACATTTTCCCGACAAAAGTGATTTTCCTGTTTCATGTCTCCAAATTTGTGCCGGAAGGGGGCAAAATGAAAAACCTCTAATATGAAAAATTAGAATGCAGTATAGTACAATGTGTACCTTTACTTTAGTTCAGTGATTGGCTATAATTGCCGCATAGCTATCGTTCTTCCCTCTTCTTAATTGTAAAATTTGCCAAGAGCGGGAGGACAACTGTTATTGGTGTTCCGCGGCACCAAACAAAAAAGAAAGGGAGAAAGTTTTATGGAAGCTCTTAACAACTTTATCGGTATGCTGAACGGCCCTATCTGGGGCGTGGGTATGCTGGTTCTGATCGTGGGCAGCGGCCTGTACTTCACCATCCGTCTGGGCTTCTTCCAGTTCGCCCACTTCGGCGACATGTGGAAGCGCATCCTGGACAAGGGCGATTCTGAATCCGGCATCTCCACCTTCGCGTCCTTCTGTACCACCATGGCCATGCGCGTGGGCACCGGCAACGTGGCCGGCGTGGCCGTCGCCATCTATACCGGCGGCCCTGGCGCCATCTTCTGGATGATCCTGGCCGGCATGACTAACTCCGCCGTGTGTTTTGTGGAGTGCGTGCTGTCCTCGCTGTATAAGACCAAGATCGACGGCGAGTACCGCGGCGGCGGCCCCTACTGTGCGGAGCGCGGCCTGGGCTGGAAGCCCTACGGCATCTTCCTGGCCTTTGTCAGCTTCATCGGCATCGGCTGCTTTATGCCCGCCGCCGCCACCAACACCATCGCTGACGGCTTTAAGAACGCCCTGGGCATCCCCATGATCGCCACTGCCGTTGTGATCGCCGCCATCATGGCCGTGGTCGTCATCGGCGGCGTGAAGCGCATCGGCACTGTGGCCTCCTACATCGTTCCTCCTATGGTTATCATCTACCTGGTGGCCGCTGTGGTCGTTCTGATTGTGAACATCACTGAGGTTCCCAACATGATCAGCCTTGTGATTCAGTCCGCCTTCGGGCCCAAGTCCCTCATCGGCGGCGGCATCGGCATCGCCATTCAGCAGGGCGTCAAGCGCGGCACCTTCTCCTCCGCCTCCGGCATGGGCGAATCCATGCCCCCCGCAGCTGCCGCTGAGACCAGCCACCCCGTGAAGCAGGGCATGGCCAACGCCGCCGGCGTTTGGCTGGACACCGTCATCGTCTGCACCGCTTCCGGCCTGATGATTCTCCTCACCGACGCCTACAACACCGAGTTCGGCTACGCCAGCCAGCGCTTCGCTGAGCAGCTGGCCGGCGAGGAGGGCGGCGTGTTCTACGTGCAGATGGCCGCCTCCACTGTGATGGGCTCCATCGCTCCCACCTTCATCGCCATCATGCTGGCCCTGTTCTCCTTCACCTGCCTGATCAGCTACTACTATGAGGCTGAGACCGCCATGATCTATGTCTTTGAGGGCGAAGGCAAAGAGGGCATCCGCAAGACCGCTACCTGGATTCTCCGGATCGCCATGATCGTTCTGATCTGCTACTACGGCGTCGCCGCCCCCGATCTGGCCTGGGGTTTGGCCGACCTGGCTCTGGGCTCCATCACCTGGATCAACATGGTGGTCGTTCTGGCTCTGTCCCCCAAGGCTTTCGCTCTGTACAAGGATTACCGCGAGCAGATGAAGGCCGGCAAGGACCCCTACTACAACCCCGACAAGCTGTCCTGGAAGGGCGTTGACGTGGCTATGTGGAAGGAAATCAACAAGAAGCGCATCGCTGAGGACAAGTAAGCAGCTTCTCTGCTTTGCCGCGGAATCATAACAGCGTAAATTTCTCCCCCTGGGGCGGACCGTCGCGAGAGCGGTCTGCTCCAGGGGGAGTTTTCATGATTGACCGCCCCGCCAAAGGCGGAGCGGTCAATGTTCTTTCAAGATGCTGTTTTATCCTGCCGGCCGGGCGCGCATTCCCTCCAGCAGGATGGGAATCAGCTTCTCGGTGTAGGCCCCCAGGTCGAAGGAGGCCCCGCTGATGCAGTAGTCATAGACGATGGCCCGCTCACTCATGGAAAAGTAGTGGGACGCGTCGATGATGGACATGTCCGGGCGGATCTCTCCCCGGCGCAGGCCCTCGTCCACCAGCTGGTGGACCAGCCGGTGATAGAAACGGTTCTGGTTGAGCAGATGCTTGTCCCCCCGGGTCACCACCTGGGAGGAATAGAGCGAAGCCAGCAGATCGGGCTGAATGCGCTCCCCGATCATTTTGTGGGCCTCGCAGCTGAGAAAGATCAGCTTGTCCACACTGTTCATCCCCGGGTCCAGCCGCTCCACCAGCTCCTCATAGTAGGAGTCAAAGATGTCGGACAGGGAGCCCAGCAGGGCGTCTTTCCCGTTGAAGTAGTGATAGAACGTCCCCTTGCTGGTTCCGGAAAGAGAGATGATGTCCTCAATCGTGGTCTCGTCATAGCCCTTCTCCCGGAACAAGCTCCAGGCCGCGTCAACAATTTTGCTTTTTGTGGTCTGTGGCTTGGTCATGATATCCCTCCAGTAGCTTTATCACTATAGCACGAATTTCCAAGCCCGTAAAGAATAAAATTCTCTTTGGAAAAAATCCTTAAAATTCCCGTTTTGGGTCTTGCTTTTTCGTGGACATTGCGCTATAATACAGATTAACTAGAACACGGTCTAAAACACGGTCTACCGTCCGTTCTCTTTAGGTCCGGCGGCGGCATAGATTGGAAGGAGCGGAGAGCATGGAGAAGCCTTTGATCTTTAACATTCAAAAATACTCCATCCACGACGGGGAGGGAATCCGCACCACGGTATTTTTCAAAGGCTGCCCCATCAGCTGCCGCTGGTGCCACAACCCGGAGAGCCAGCGCTTTCAGAATGAACTGCTCTGCCATCTGGAGCGCTGCACCGGCTGCGGGGCCTGCGTCAATACCTGCCCCCAGAAGGCCGTCACCCTGGACGGGGAGCACAAGGCCCAGGTCGATTACGCCAAATGCACCGCCTGCGGGGTCTGCGTGGACGACTGCCTCCAAAACGCCCGGGAGCTGGTGGGCAAGGAGTATGAGCTCAAGGAGCTGGTCAAGAAGCTGGAGCGGGATATCCTGTTCTATGAGCGGTCCCACGGCGGCGTCACCCTCTCCGGCGGCGAGGTGCTGGCCCAGGACATCGACTATGTGGAGGAGCTGACCCGGCGGCTCTGTGACAAGGGCATCGCGGTGGATATCGACACCTGCGGCCACGTCCCCTATGAGCGCCTCAAGCGGGTCCTGCCCTATACCGATACATATCTCTATGATTTGAAGCTGATGGACCCGGAGAAGCACAGGGAGTACATCGGGGTGGATAACCACCTGATTCTGGAAAACCTGAAAAAGCTCAGCGCCGACGGGGCCAAGATCAACATCCGCCTCCCCCTCATTGACGGCGTCAACGCCTCCGACGAACATATTGACCAGATAATTCGCTTCCTGAAGGAAAATGATATCCGCGTCTGGCAGGTCAACCTGCTGAAATACCATAACACCGGCTCCAGCAAGTACAAAAAGCTGGGCCGGGACTACGACGGCGCGTGTATGGCCGTCCCTGATGACGCTTGGCTGAACCAGGTCGTCGAGACCTTTAAGCAAAATGGTTTCCCAAATATTCATATAGGAGGTTAAATATTATGGCACAGGTACAGGAGCGCGGTATGAACGACCGCATCAAGAAGCTGAGAAAGCTGAGCGTGGAGACTCAGCCCCACATCTACATGGAGCGCGCCGTCCTTGAGACGGAGGCCTATAAGATGTATGAGGGCAAGGTGTCCATCCCTGAGCTGCGGGCCCTGGTGCTGAAGCACGTCTTCTCCAACAAGAAGCTGTACATCGGCGAGGGCGAGCTCATCGTAGGCGAGAAGGGCGACCACCCCCAGTCCGCCCCCACCTTCCCCGAGCTGTGTTGCCACACCCTAGAGGACATGCACAACATGAACGACCGCAAGGTGGTCAACTTCTCTGTCACCGAGAACGACCTGAAGGTTCAGGAGGAAGTGATCATTCCCTACTGGCAGGGCCGTTCCATGCGGGAAAAGATCCTGGACAGCATGACTGACGAGTGGAAGGAGGCCTACGCCGCCGGCATATTCACCGAGTTCATGGAGCAGCGCGGCCCCGGCCACACCGTCGGCTCCGTGAAGATCTTTGAAAAGGGCTATCTGGATTACAAGCAGGACATCCAGGAGGCGCTGGCCAAGCTGGACTACATGAATGACCCCGAGGCCATTGACAAGCGCAACCAGCTCAACGCCATGAGCATCTGCTGCGACGCCATTATCATTCTGGGCGAGCGCTACGCCAAGCTGGCCCGTGAGATGGCCGAGACCTGCGCCGACGAGCAGCGCAAGAAGGAGCTGCTCCAGATCGCCGCCAACTGCGACGTGGTGCCCGCTCACAAGCCCCAGACCTACTATCAGGCCATCCAGCACTACTGGTTCACCCACCTGGCCGTCACCACCGAGCTCAACCCCTGGGACGCCTACTCCCCCGGCCACTTTGACCAGCACCTCACCCCCTTCTATGAGAAGGACATCGAGGACGGCGCCATTACCCGGGACCAGGCCCTGGAGCTGATGGAGTGCCTGTGGGTCAAGTTCTACAACCAGCCCGCGCCCCCCAAGGTGGGCATCACCCTGAAGGAGAGCTCCACCTATACCGACTTTGCCAACATCAACACCGGCGGCGTCACCCCCGAGGGCGAGGATGGCGTCAACGAGGTGTCCTACATCATTCTGGACTGCATGGACGAGATGCAGCTGGTTCAGCCCAACTCCAACGTGCAGATCAGCCGCAAGAACCCCCGCAAGTTCCTGAAGCGCGCCTGCGAGATCGCCCGGAAGGGCTGGGGCCAGCCCGCCTTCTACAACACCGAGGCCATCATCCAGGAGCTGATGAACGCCGGCAAGAGCCTGGAGGACGCCCGGAAGGGCGGCAGCTCCGGCTGCGTGGAGACCGGCGCCTTCGGCAACGAGGCCTATATCCTCCAGGGCTACTTCAATCTGCCCAAGATCTTTGAGATCACCCTGTTCAACGGCCTGGACCCCATGACCGGCAAGCAGCTGGGCCTCAAGACCGGCGACCCCACCCAGTTCAAGAGCTTTGACGAGCTGTGGGACGCCTACACCAAGCAGGTCCACTACTTCCTGGACATCAAGGTGAAGGGCTCCAACGTGATCGAGGGCCTGTACGCCCGCTATATGCCCGTGCCCTTCCTGTCCATCCTGACCAACGACTGCATCGCCCGGGGCAAGGACTACAATGCCGGCGGCGCCCGGTACAACACCAGCGTGATCCAGGGCGTGGGCACCGGCACCATCACCGACTGCCTGTCCGCCGTGAAGTTCAACATCTACGACAACCAGAACTTCACCATGGCGGAGCTGCTGGAGGCCATGAAGGCAAACTTCGAGGGCTATGAGCGCATCCACAACCTGGTGCGCAACAAGACCCCCAAGTTCGGCAACGACGACGACTACGCCGACAACCTGATGAAGAAGGTCTTCAACTACTTCCTGGACGACGTATGCTCCCGCGGCAACATGCGGGGCGGCAGCTACCGGGTGGATATGCTTCCCACCACCTGCCACGTCTACTTCGGCGACGTGATGATCGCCAGCCCCAACGGCCGTCTGGCCCACAAGCCTGTGTCTGACGGCATCTCCCCGGAGAAGGGCGCCGACATCAACGGCCCCACCGCCGTGATCAAGTCCTGCGCCAAGATGGACCACCTGCGCACCGGCGGTACTCTGCTGAACCAGAAGTTCACCCCCAACGTGGTCGCCGGCGAGGACGGCCTGGACAACATGGCCGACCTGATCCGCTCCTACTTCGATATGGACGGCCACCACATCCAGTTCAACGTCGTGGGCCGGGAGACCCTGCTCCAGGCCCAGCAGAACCCCGAGGAGTACCGGGACCTGATCGTCCGCGTGGCCGGCTACAGCGACTACTTCCGCAACCTGGATAAGCCTCTCCAGGACGAGATCATCGACCGTACCGAGCAGGACTTCGGCGGCAGCTGCTGCGGCTGATTGTCAAGCGACGGCTGTATAAAAAACCATCGAGCGGAGAGCGCAAACGCGCTCTCCGCCCCTTTCAAATTCGGAAGATAACGGGGGTCTGTCCATGAATAACATCAAGGATTTACAGCTCTTCCTCGCGGTGGTGGAGATGGAGAGCATCACCCAGGCCGCCAAGCAGATCGGCTACACCGAGTCGGGGGCCAGCCACATCATCAAGCGGCTGGAGAAGGCCATGGGCTTTGCCCTGTTCACCCGGGGCCGCAAGGGGCTGGTGCTGACGCCCAACGGCCAGCGAGTCCTCCCCCATGTCCGGCGGATCATCCAGGCCAACGAGCTTTTCATTGAGGAGACCTCCGCCATTTCCGGCGTGCTGGAGGGGCACATCTCTATCGGCGCCTATGAGAGCGCCGCCATCCACTGGCTGCCCCCCGCCCTGGCCCGTTTCCACCGGGACTTTCCCAACATCACGGTGGCCATCAATGAGTGGCGTTCCGACGAAATCGAGGCCGGTCTGGAGGACGGCTCCATCGACTTCGGTATCACCAGTCAGCCCCAAAGCAGAAAAATGGAGTGGATTTCCCTCAAAACCGAGCCCTATATGGCGGTATGCGCCCCCAACTCCCCCCTCGCCAAGGAGCTGGCCTTTCAGCTGCGCCGCCTGGAGGAGACCGTCTGCATCCTCCCCTACCACACCGACCCGGATCTCTATCAGTCCCTGAACCCCATGGAGATCCGGCCAAAACAGGTCTTTTCCGCCCGAAACGAGTTTACCATGATGGCCCTTGTGGCACAAAATCTGGGCATTTCCATTCTGCCCGAGCTGGTCCTGCGGGGCTATCAGGGGGACAACGTGCTCCTTCCCCTGGTGCCTCCCATCTACCGCAGCCTGGGTATCCTCATCCCCAGCGTGCGGGACGCCTCCCCCGCCGCCCGCCGGTTTCTCCAGTACCTGCGGGAGACGGTGGACCAGATTGAAGGCATGCTCCCCCCTCCCTGTATGCTGGAATACGCCACCCGCTGCGGGGAATGTTAAAAACGGTGCTCCAGGGCAGACCCGCCCCGGAGCACCGTTTTTTAAATCAGACGCTTGGACTTCTCCCCGGCGGCGATGACCGCGTTCATCACCGTGTGGCGGAACTGGCCCGCCTCCAGGGCCTTGACTCCCTCGATGGCGGTGCCGCCGGGGGAACAGACCCGGTCCTTCAGCTCGCCGGGGTGGAGGCTCCCCTCCTCCTGGAGCAGCTTGGCCGTCCCCATCACCGTCTGCATAGCCAGATTCATCGCCTGAGACCGGGACAGGCCCTCCATCACGCCGCCGTCGGCCAGGGCCTCGATGAACATGGCCACAAAGGCCGGGCCGCTGCCGCTCAGGCCAGTAACCGCGTCCATGTGGCGCTCCTCGATCCACTCCACATGGCCCACCGCCCCCATCAGCTGTTCGGCGGCGGCCCGCTCCTCCTGGGTGAAGTCGGTGTCGCTGCACAGCACCATGGTGCCCACCCCCAGCATAGCGGGGTAGTTGGGCATGATGCGCAGTACCCGCAGGAAGTAGGTCCCTCCGAACTCCTTCAGCTTCTGGCTGGAGACGCCGGCGGCAATGGACATCAGCGCCTTGCGCTCCAGGGCGGGCCCCGCCTCCTTCAGCACGGAGGCCACCATGTTGGGCTTTACCGCCAGCAGAATCAGGTCGCAGCTGCGGCACAGCTGGCTCAGGCCGGGCGCTACGTGGAATCCGGCCTGCTCCGCCCGGGAGCGGGCCCGGGGCTCAATCTCACACACGGCGATCTCATCAATGGAGAGCACCTCCGACTTTACAATGGCGTTTAAAATTCCGGTGGCCATGTTGCCATAGCCGATCACACCTAACCTTTTATCCATTTCGCTTCTCCTCCGATCACGTTCCGTCCGGCTTCTCCCGGCGGTCCGCCAGATGTTCCGCTATTATAGCAGGACCGGGAGAAAATTGCAAGGGCGGCTTAACCGTGGGCAGAGAAATCAATTTTGTGTTTGCAGAGGCGGTCTATGGCCGCCCCCGCATGCAATCCGCGAATGGGACACTCCCTTAACCGTCGATACAGAACATAGGCCTTGCCTCATCAAAGAGGTCCACCATGCCGCAGTAATTGAGCACCTCATATTTCCACAGCCACTCCTGCTGCTCCCGGCTCAGCTCCGATTTGGCCAGGAACTGCCCGCCGGGGGTAACGAAGCCCACAGGGGTAATCGCGGGCATGACCTCATACAGGTCGGCCAGGAACTCCATATAGCCGGTGAGGGGCAGGCCGGCGGTCTGGGCGGTGAGCACCCCTAAAAAGTTGGGGCTGATGACCACGTCCTGCCGCTCCTCAATGTCGTAGTTGGCCCAGATAAAGAAGGGGACGGCATACTGCCGCAAAACCTCCTCGGTGGTCCGCTCAGACAGCTTCTTGCCGTACAGCTCCTCATAAAAGGCGTTGGTCAGCGGAGGCTGGTGGTCGCCGAAAAAGACTACCAGGGTGGGCTCCTCGCACTGGCTGTAGTAGGTGATAAGCTCCTCCAGGGCCAGGTCGCTCTCCTTCATCAGGTCCAGGAACTGCTCCGCCGTCTGGTCAGCCGCCTTCAGGTTGTTGGGCAGCTGGATGTGCCGGGGGAGGTGGTACCAGCCCTGGGCGTAGCCGCTGTGGTTCTGCATAGTGACGTTGAAGAAAAAGCTGGTGTCCTCGGCCTCGGTAGACTGGTAGATCATCTCATAGTCCGACTTGTCGGAGATATAGCTGCGGATGATGTAGGGGTTTGGGACATCCTCCTCATACATCTGCCGGTCGAAATCCAGGTAGTCATAGGCAATCACCCGGTTCCAGCCGGAGGACTTATAGGGGTGGAAGGCCGTCGTCTTATAGCCCTGGCTCCCAGCCAGGGCGGCCAGGGAGGGCATGCCCTCCTCCACGTAGAGCTGGTAGGCCACGGTATGAGGGGGCTGAAACAGGCTGGTAAAGCCGGTGAGGTACTCAAACTCAATGGTGGCCGTGCCGCCGCCGGTGACGGAGGAGTACATCCAGCCCTTGATGGTATTTTCCTCCATGGAATGGAGGAAGGGCGTGGGGTCCTCCGAGGGGTTCAGACCGTCGAAAATGGTCAGGTCGCCAAAGGACTCATTCATGATAACGACGATATTCACCGGCTTTTTTTCCGGGTCCGCCGGTACGCCGGGATAGTCCTCCATCAGCTCCAGCACCACGTCCTTGCTGTAGTTCCGGGGCTTATCTACCGAGGAGTACCGCAGGGCGATGGAGAAGTTGAGCAGGAAGCCGTTGCGCTGTGTAACCCACTGCTGGGTATAGATGTCCAAGGCGGGGAGCATCCCGGTGCAGAAAAAGGCGTAGCAGTAGCCCCCCATCACCGCCCACAGCACCAGGGACGCGGGCAGCGGAATTTTGGCCCGCCTTCTCTGAGGGACGCAGAAGAGCACCAGGGCCAGATAGGCCACCAGAAGAATGGCCGCGTGGGTGATATACACATCAATGGAGTAATCAAAGCCGTCGGCCACATTGGCGGCGGTGCGCCAGCCGGGGATATCCGCCGGGAAGAGGATGCGGCCCCGGAAGCGGAGGATGTAGTGGTTCACCAGGCCAAAGAGGAAGCACAGCGCCGTACCCAGGGCGGCGGCACGCCGGTTCCGGCCCAGGATCAGCCGCAGGGCGATGAAGATGCTGTAATAAAACACCATATTCATGGCCACCTGCCAGCTGTCCAGGTCCTGAAATATGTCATTTTCGTTTAAAATCTCCACCATCCACAGGCACGCCCAGGGTCCCAGCAGGAACACCAGCCGGGAGGCCCACTTCTCCGGATTCTCCCCCATCTCCCGGGGCAGGCGGCGGAGTCTCTTATTCAGTGCGGTCATCGCTCTTTCCACGTCCTTTCATGGGCTGAACAGTCAATGTCTAGCATAGCGGTTTCCTGAAAAAATGCAAGAGGATTCTCTTATCTTTAAACAAATTTTAATAAGGCTCCACTCTATAGACGCAGAATTCTCCCTCCGGTTCCCTGCGTTTTATACAAAAAAATATTGGGGGTTTTGCAATTTTTGAATATCTATCTCTTGACGATGAATATTTTTTCAGGGTATAATCACATGAAGGCTCGGGAAACCGGGCCGGTCAACCTGCATTTAAAAAGGAGTTTTTAAAATGAAAAAGATGCTTGCATTTGCCATGGCCGCGGCCATGGCCCTGTCCCTCGCCGCCTGTGGAGGAGGCGGCGCCGCCAGCTCCAACAAGGGCGGCACCTCCGCCAGCAATCCCCCGGCCGCCTCCAGCACTCCCGCCGCCTCCAGCACCCCCGCCGCTTCCAGCACTCCCGCCGGCACCCCCGATGCTGTCACCACCCTGGAGCCCGGCATCCTGCACATGTCCACCAACGCCGAGTTTCCCCCCTATGAGATGCTGGACGACTCCGGCAATCCCACCGGCATCGACGTGGAGGTGGCCGAGGCCATCGCCAAGAAGCTGGGCCTGGAGCTGAAGGTGGACAACATGGGCTTTGACGCCGCCCTGCTGGCCGTCCAGAACGGTCAGAGTGACATCGCCATGGCCGGCATCACCGTCAACGAGGAGCGTCTGGCCGTCATGGACTTCACTGACTCCTATGCCACCGGCGTGCAGGTGGTCATTGTCAAGGAGGGGTCCGAGGTCACCATGGACAATCTGGGCGACTTCACCATCGGCACTCAGCTGGGCACCACCGGCTACATCTACGCCTCCTACACCCCGGAGAATGGCGGCTACGGCGAGGATCACGTCATCGGCTATGAGACCGGCGCTGTGGCCGTTCAGGCCCTGATTTCCGGCCAGGTGGACGCCGTTATCATCGACAATCTGCCCGCTCAGAGCTATGTGGAGGCCAACGCCGCCGCCGGGCTCACCATCCTGGAGGGCACCTGGGTAGAAGAGAACTACGCCATCGGCGTCAAGAAGGGCAACGAGGAGCTTCTGAACGCCGTCAACGGCGCGCTGAACGAGCTCAAGGCCGACGGCACCTTCCAGTCCATCGTGGACAAGTACATCACTGCCAGCTGAGGCAGAAGCGCATATGGGGCGGCTCACAGGGCCGCCCCTATCACCATAAGGAAAGGGAGGCGTGTCCATGGACTGGGCGCAGTACTATCTCCAGCTCTCCGAAATGGCCAAGGGCGGGGAGGAGCTTGGCTTCTTTGAGGATTTTTTCCGCCTGTTCTATCAGGCCTTTATTGAGGGGGAGCGGTGGCGGCTCTATCTGAAGGGGATGGGCATGACCTTTCAGCTCACTATAATTGCCCTGTGCATCGGCATCGTGCTGGGGATGGTGGTGGCGGTGGTCCGTACCGCCCACGACCAGCAGCGGCCGGGGAAGAAGAGCCTGCTTTTAGGCTTCTGCAACGGTCTGTGCAAGGTCTATACCACCGTGATCCGGGGCACTCCTATGATGGTCCAGCTGCTCATCTGGGGCTTTGTCATTTTCAGCTCCAGCCGGAACAAGACCATGGTGGGCGCGCTGGGCATCGGTATCAACTCCGGAGCCTATGTGGCCGAGATCGTCCGGGGCGGCCTGATGAGTGTGGACATCGGCCAGACGGAGGCAGGCCGGTCTCTGGGCCTGAACTACCTGGACACTATGCGCTTTATCGTCATCCCCCAGGCCTTTAAGAATATCCTGCCCGCCTTGGGCAATGAATTTATTACCCTGTTTAAGGATACCTCCCTGGTCTCCGCCATCGGCGGCGCGGAGCTGATCTACTACGCCAAGGCCGTCGGCGCCAGGACGTATGAGCCCATGTTCCCCTATCTGGGCGTCGCTGTGATGTATCTGGCCGCCGTGCTGGTGCTCACCTGGCTCCAGGGCAAGCTGGAAAGGAGGCTTCGTCAAAGTGATCGACGTTAAAAACCTGTCCAAGTCCTTCGGGGACCATCTGGTTCTGGACAACATCTCCGAGCACATCGCTCCGGGGGAAAAGGTGGTGGTGATCGGTCCCTCCGGGTCGGGCAAATCCACCTTCCTGCGCTGTCTCAACCTGCTGGAGACCCCCACGGCTGGTACCATCACCTTTGAGGGCACGGTGATCACCGATCCCAAGGTGAAGATCGACAAGGTCCGCCAGCAAATGGGCATGGTGTTTCAGCACTTCAACCTCTTTCCCAATATGACCATCCGGCGGAACATCACCCTGGCTCCGGTTCGCACCGGCCTGATGAAGCAGAGCGAGGCCGACGGGCTGGCCTCCCAGCTGCTCCAGCGGGTGGACCTGTCCGACAAGGCGGACGCCTACCCCAATCAGCTGTCCGGCGGACAGAAGCAGCGCATCGCCATCGTCCGGGCTCTGGCTATGAAGCCCAAGGTCATGCTCTTTGACGAGCCCACCTCCGCCCTGGACCCCGAGATGGTGGGCGAGGTACTGGACGTGATGAAGGAGCTGGCTCAGGAGGGCATGACCATGGTGGTGGTCACCCATGAGATGGGCTTCGCCCGGGAGGTGGGGAGCCGGGTCCTCTTCATGGACGGCGGCCATATCCTGGAGCAGAACACCCCCAAGGAGTTCTTTGACCACCCCCAGAACCCCCGGACCCAGTTGTTTTTGTCCAAGGTTTTATAATTTCTCTAAGGGCGGAACAATCCAGGCCGCCGCGCGCTCCGCGGAATTTTCCTTCCTGCTGCCGCATATCACTTCACTGAGGTGATATGCGGTGGATTTTTTGTCCCGACTGGCGGACGCTCTGTGGAACCCCTGGCTGCTGGGGTTGTTTTTAGTGACAGGGCTGATCTACTCTGTGGGCTCCGGATGGTTTCAAATTTTTGGATTCCGGACCTGGTGGCGGGCCACGGCAGGGTCGCTGCTCCGAAAGAGCGCGCCGGGGCGGGACGGCCTGTCCCCCCTCCAGGCCCTGGCCACCGCCCTGGCCTCCACCATGGGCACCGGCTCCATCGCCGGGGTAGCCACCGCCCTCACGCTGGGCGGGCCGGGAGCAGTGTTCTGGATGTGGGTCTCCGCCCTGCTGGGCATGATGACGGGCTATGGGGAAAAGCTGCTGGCGGTGAAATACCAGCGCCCCGGCCCGGACGGCGGGCTCCGGGGGGGGCCCATGTACTACATCCGGGACGGCCTGGGCTCCCCCCTGCTGGCCGCCTGCTTCTGTCTGGCCTGTATTCCCGCCACCCTGGCCGGGGGGAACCTGGTCCAGTCCTCCTCCATCGCCTCCAGTCTGGAGGCCGCCTTCGGACTCTCCAGGCTGTCCGTGGGCCTGGTTACCGCCCTGCTGGCCGGACTGGTGATGGTGGGCGGACTGGGCCGGATCGCGGCGGTGTCCTCCGCCCTGGTGCCCGGAATGGCCCTGCTCTATCTGGGCAGCGGCGGGCTGGTCCTCCTGCTCCGCTGGAGGGCGGTTCCCGGGGCACTGGGGCTGATCCTCTCTCAGGCCCTCTCCCCTGCCGCCGCCCTGGGCGGCGGGGCGGGCTGGATGGTTGCCCTGCGGTACGGAGTGGCCCGAGGGGTGTTTACCAACGAGGCGGGGCTGGGCACCTCCGCCATTGCCCACGGAGCCGCCCGGGCCAGCTGTCCCGCCCAACAGGGGCTTTGGGGCATCTTTGAGGTCTTTCTGTCCACGCTGGTGGTCTGCACCGTCACCGCCCTGGTCATTCTGGTCAGCGGGCTCCCCCTCTCCCCCGGAGCGCCCACCGGAGCCCCCCTCACCGCCGCCGCCTTCGCCTCCTCCCTGGGCCGGGCGGGCGAGGGGGTCGTGGCCCTATCCCTGCTGCTGTTCGCCTTCTCCTCCATCCTGGGCTGGAGCTACTACGGCCAGCAGTGCCTGGAGTTCCTGTCCGGCCGGCGGCTTCTGCCCGTCTACCGAGCGGCTTTCCTCCTGTGTACTGTGGCGGGAGCGGTCTGGAGCCCCCAGGCCATCTGGCAGCTGGTGGACCTGTGCAACGCCCTGATGGCCCTGCCAAACCTTGCTGCGCTTATCTTCCTCATACCCCAGGTCCTTTCAGAGCCCCGTACCCCGCCGGAAATAAATTCTCCCCGGAAAAAGAATTTTAAAAAAAGCTATTGACAGTTCGGGGAAATTTGCCTATCATAGGGACAGAAATGTGCGCAGGCACAAACACATAGAAGGAGCGACTCATTATGATCTTTGAAAAGCTGGCCGCCTTGATTGCCGAGCAATTCAATGTAGACGTTGACACCGTCACGATGGAAACTTCTTTTTCCGACGACCTGAACGCCGATTCCGTAGACATTGTGGACCTGTCCATGGCCTTGGAGGAGGAGTTCGGCATCGAGGAGCTGGGCGAGGAAGAGGCTTCCTCCATCTCCACTGTGGGCGACCTGGTCCGCTTCCTCCAGAATAAAATCGACTGACCCAAGTGCTTACAGAACTCCGCCCACGGCGGAGTTCCACTATTTCAGAACCCGCCTGGGGTTTCCCGGGGGTTAGGAGTATACCATGACGACATTGGAAGAAAAACTGGGCTATACCTTTCAAAACCCCGACCTGCTGGACAACGCCCTAACCCACAGCTCTCGGGCCAACGAGAGCCGGGGCAAGCTGCAAAGCAACGAGCGGCTGGAGTTTCTGGGCGATTCCATTCTGGGCATGGTGGTGGCCGACCACCTGTTCCGCAACCACCCCGACCTGCCCGAGGGGGACCTGACCCGCACCCGGGCGGCACTGGTCTGTGAGGACAGCCTTGTAGAGGTGGCCCGTGAGCTGGGTCTGGGGGAGTATCTCCGCCTGGGCAAGGGGGAGAGCTCCGGCGGAGGCCGGGAGCGCCCCTCCATTCAGGCCGACGCGGTGGAGGCTGTGCTGGCCGCCATCTATCTGGACGGCGGCATTGGCTCCGCCCGGAAATTTATCCAAAAGTTTATCCTGACCCGGGAGATCGCCGGGCTGGTCAAGCCCCGGGACCACAAGACCGCCCTTCAGGAGCTGGTCCAGCGGGAGAGCGGCCAGGTCCTCCAGTACCGCCTGGTGGGCGAGGAGGGCCCCGACCACAACAAGCGCTTTTTCGTGGAGGTGGCCCTCAACGGCCAGTCCATCGGCTCCGGCTCCGGCCGCAGCAAGAAGGAGGCCGAGCAGGCCGCCGCCGCCGCCGGAATCGAAAATCTTTCCAAATAATCAAAACACCGCCCGGAGAGGATACACTCTCCGGGCGGCGCTTTTATGTTCACTTTTTGAAGAAGCCGAACAGACCGCCTTTCTTTTTCTTCTCCGGCGCCTTCTGAGGCGCGGGCTCCTCCTTTGCGGGGGGGATGTAGGCGTAGGGGCCGGCGGGCTGGCCATTCAGCCGCTGGATGGCCTCCTGGGCGCTCTTATAGCCCCGGTCCGCCGCCTGCTGATACAGCGCTCTGGCCCTGTCCAGATCGGCCTGGACGCCATTGCCCTCCTCATAGCACTCGCCCAACAGGAACAGTGCCCGGGGCTGGCCCTGGTCCGCCGCTTTTTGGAACCAGATCACCGCCTCCGCCTCGTCCTCCGCCACGCCGATGCCGGTGTAGTAGCAATAGCCCAGGTTGCACATAGCGGTAACGTTGCCGTTATCCGCCGCCTGGCGGTAATACTCGGTGGCCTTCTTCTTGTCCTCCGCCGCGCCGCGGCCCAGCTCATAGCACAGCCCCAGCATGCACTGAGCTCTGGCGTGGCCCTGCTCCGCCGCCTTGAGGAACCAGTGGAAGGCCTCGTCGTCGTTTCTCTCCGTGCCGATGGCCTCATAATAGCAGTAGCCCAGGTTGCACTGGGCGCGGGACAGCCCCCGCTCCGCCGCCTGACGGTACAGCTCCACCGCCTTGGCCTGATCCTTAACCACCCCCTGGCCCAGCTCATAGCACAGACCCAGAGAGCAGGTGCCCGATACGCTGCCCTCCTTGTGGGCCCTCTGATACAGCTCTACCGCCCGCTGGATATCCTCCTCAACGCCGTAACCGTTCTCATAGCACTCGCCAAGCAGATACAGCGCCCGGGGATAGCCCTGATCGGCGGCCTTCTGGAACCACTGGAAAGCGGCGTCGTTGTCCTCCTCCACGCCGATGCCCTGGTAGTAGCAATAGCCCAGGTTGCACTGGGCCCGGGGATGGCCCCGCTCCGCCGCCTTGCGGTAAAGCTCCACCGCCTTGGCCGGGTCCCGCGCCACCCCATTGCCCACCTCATAGCACAGTCCCAGGGAGCACATAGCGGGGGGATAGTCCTCCTTGGCGGCCCGGAGATACCACTGAACCGCCTTGCTCATGTCCGCCTCCACGCCGTAGCCGTTCTCATAGCACTCGGCAAGCAGGCACATGCCCCGGGGGTAGTCCCGCTGGGCGGTCTTGTAGAACCACTGGAAGGCCTGGCTGTCGTCCTCCTCCACGCCGATGCCCCGATAGTAGCAGTAGCCCAGGTTGCACTGGGCCCGGACCACTCCGGCCTCGGCGGCCTGGCGGTACAGCTCCACCGCCTTTTTCAGGTCCTTTTCCACGCCGTCGCCATACTCATAGCACACACCCAGGGCGCAGGCTGCGGGGGGATAGCCCGCCTGGCTGGCCTGGGTATACAGCTCCGCCGCCTTTTCCAGGTTCTCTTCCACGCCGTAGCCGTTCTCATAGCACTCTCCCAGAAGCTGCTGGGCACGGGGATAGCCCTGGGCGGCGGCCTTGGAGAACCACTTCACCGCCTCGTCGTTGTCCTCCTCCACGCTGATGCCCTGGTAGTAGAAAAATCCCAAATTGCACTGAGCCCGGGGGTAGCCCCGCTCCGCGGCACGGAGGTAGAGCTCTCTGGCCTTGTCCTTGTCCTCCGCCACGCCGGTGCCCAGCTCATAGCACAGGCCCAGGGAACAGACCGCCGGGATGTGGCCCTTGTCGCTGGCCTCCTGATAGAGAGAGACGGCCTTTTCCATATCCGCCTCCGTGCCAAAGCCCCGCTCATAGCACTCCCCCAGCATGAACAGCCCCCGGGGGTAGCCGTCGGAGGCCGACCGGGAGAACCACTGGAAGGCCAGGTCGTTGTCCTCCTCCACGCCGATGCCCTGATAGTAGCAGAAGCCCAGGTTGCACTGGGCACGGGCGTCGTCCCGCTCGGCGGCGGCCTGGTAGAGCTCCACCGCCTTGGCCGGGTCCTCCTCCACCCCGGTGCCCAGCTCATAGCACAGGCCCAGGGAACAGGCGGAGGGAGGATAGCCCAGCTCCCACGCCTTGGCGTACAGCTCCACCGCCTTCACCTGGTCCTTCTCCACGCCGTAGCCGTTCTCATAGCTCTCGGCAAGCAGATGGATGGCCCGGGGATAGTCCTGCTCCGCCGCTTTGGTAAACCAGCGGAAGGCCTCGTCGTTGTCCTCCTCCACGCCGATGCCGGTATAGTAGCAGAAGCCCAGGTTGCACTGGGCCCGGGGCATCCCCCGCTCCGCGGCCTGGCGGTACAGCTCCACCGCCTTGGCCTGGTTCTGCTCCACCCCCTGGCCCAGCTCATAGCACAGACCCAGGGAGCACATGGCGGATATGTACTCCTTATCCGCCGCCTGCTGATACAGCTTGGCGGCCCGGTCGTAGTTCTGTTCTACGCCGCAGCCCCGGTCGTAGCACTCGCCCAGGAAAAACATGGCCCGGGGGTACTCCCGCTCCGCCGCCTTGGTGAACCACTCCACAGCCTTTTCAGGGTTCTCCTCCACGCCGATGCCGATGTAGTAGCAGAAGCCCAGGTTGCACTGGGCGGGGGGGAAGTCCTGCTCCGCCGACTGGCGGTACAGCTCCACCGCCCGGGCCTTGTCCTCCTCCACGCCCACGCCCGCCTCATAGCACAGGCCCAGGGAGCAGGTTCCGTCGGGGTAGTGCTGCTCATGGGCGGCGCGGTACAGCTCAATGGCCTTGGACGGGTCCTTTTCCACGCCGTACCCGTTTTCAAAGCACTCGCCCATCAGCACCTGGGCCCGGGGATAGCCCTGCTGGGCGGCCTTGGCAAACAGCTCCGCCGCGGCGTCGTTGTTCTCCTCAAAATAGATGCCCTGGTAGTAGAAATAACCCAGGTTGCACTGGGCGGGGGCATAGTCCTGGTCGGCCCCCTCCTGATAGAGCTCCGCCGCCCGGCCCTTGTCCATCTCCACCCCGTGGCCCAGCTCATAGCACAGGCCCAGCTCGGTGGTGGCGGGGGCGTAGCCCTCCTCCGACGCGCCGGTGAACAGCTCCACCGCCCGGATCTCGTCCTTCTCCACGCCAACGCCCCGGACGTAGCACAAACCCAGGTAGTACTGGGCGGCGATGTTGTCCCCCTCCGCCGCCTTTTGGAACCAGTAGAAGGCCTTTTCACCGTCCTTGGGGGCGCCCTCGTCGCCGTAGTAATAGCTGCGGCCCAGGCGGTACTGGGCGTCCAGGTCCCCTTCCTCAGCGGCCGTCTGAACGGCCTCCAGGTCCTGCTTCTTCCGCTCCGCCATATCGTTCAGGCTGCTCATTACCTTGGGATCAATATAGATCATTACAGAGTCCTGGTCATAGGACTCAGGGTTTTTATTTTTTTCGTCTGCCATTTGGGCCGCTTCCTTTCTATCTTTCTATGAACCCCCTCCATGAGGGAGATGTTTAATTCAAAAAGTCCTTCAGCTTCTTGCTCCGGGAGGGGTGGCGCAGCTTTCTGAGGGCCTTGGCCTCAATCTGGCGGATGCGCTCCCGGGTAACGTTAAATTCCTTTCCCACCTCCTCCAGTGTGCGGGTGCGCCCGTCCTCAATGCCGAAGCGGAGCTTGAGCACCTTCTCCTCCCTGGGGGTGAGGGTGGACAGCACGTCGATGAGCTGCTCCTTCAGCAGGGTGAAGGAGGCGGCCTCAGCGGGCTCGGAGGCGTCCTCGTCGGGGATGAAGTCTCCCAGGTGGGAGTCCTCCTCCTCGCCGATGGGGGTCTCCAGAGAGACGGGCTCCTGGGCGATCTTCAAAATCTCCCGTACCCGCTCGGCTGGCATGTTCATCTCCTCGGCGGTCTCCTCCGGGGTGGGGTCGTGGCCCAGCTCCTGAAGGAGCTGCCGTTGGACCCGAATGACCTTGTTGATGGTCTCCACCATGTGGACGGGGATGCGGATGGTTCTGGCCTGGTCGGCGATGGCCCTTGTGATGGCCTGACGGATCCACCAGGTGGCGTAGGTGGAGAACTTGAAGCCCTTCACATAGTCGAACTTCTCCACCGCCTTAATCAGGCCCAGGTTGCCCTCCTGGATCAGGTCCAGGAACTGCATCCCCCGGCCCACATACCGCTTGGCAATGGACACCACCAGGCGCAGATTGGCCTCGGCCAGCCGCTGGCGGGCCTTTTCGCCCTTCTTGATGGTCTTTTCAAGCTCGATCCGCACCTCCTCCGGGATTTCCTCCCCGGACTGCTTCAGCTCGTCCATCTGCTCCTGGGCGGCGGCTCCGGCGGTCATGGCCTGGGCCAGCTCCACCTCCTCCTCAGGGGTAAGCAGGTTGACCTTGCCGATCTCCTTCAAATACATCCGCACCGGGTCGTCGGTGCCGAAGGTGTCGATAAGGGTGTTGGGGTCGACGATCTCCTCCTCGGCGATCTCCTCCATCTCCTCCACCGGGGGCTCGCCGGTCTCGGCCAGGTCGGGGATATAGTCCTCCCCCACCGTCTCGATACCCAAATTCTCCAGGGTATCATAGATTTTATCCATCTGCTCGGCGCCCAGCTCCATGTCCTCCAGCACGTCCAGCAGCTCGGAGGAGGAGAGATGGCCCTTCTTCTTGCCGCGCTCAATGAGCTCGCTCAGCTTTTCCGCGCCGGCGACCCCCTCGACCACCTTCATAATCTCGATTTTTCCGGTCTCCATCCGAGTCTGAATGTCCGCCGGCTTCTCAGGAATGGCCTCAAGGGTGTATTCTTTCTTTTTGGTGCTCATTTCTTTTCCTCCATATATGCTTTCTTCTGTTGATACTTTTTCTGCGCGGCCAGAAGGAGCTCGTCCTCCGGCCCGCCGGCCCGCAGCAGCTTTTCGCCGCGGATCACGGATATGTAATCCTCTATTGCCTGGGCGGTGTTTCCCGCCGCCACGGGCTGAATGGCGATCTGGGCCAGATGGTCCATCTCCTCACCGGTAAACTCCTCGGTCAGAGCGGCCAGCTGGACGGACAGGCCGTCCCGGGCCCGGCGGCTCAGCCCGTCGAAGGCCCGGCCCAGCAGCGGGGAGGAAAAATCCGCCCCCGTGATGCCGTCCATCTTCTTTACCGCCCCCGGGTCCAGCATCAGCAGGGCTATCAGCCCCTCCTCCGCCCGGGCGGAGCGGATATTCTCATACCGCAGGCCCCGGCTTCTGGGCTGGAGCTGAGCCGCCGGAGCCAGGTCCCGGCGCTCCCGCTGCTTTTTCGCCTTGCTGACGCGGATTTTCAGGGCCCGATTCACCTCCAGGCCCATGGCCTCGGGGGTGACCCCCGCCGTCCGGGCGGCATGGCCGCCGTATATTTCCCGCTCCACCGCGCTGGGGATGGCCGCCACCAGCTGGGCCGCCTCCTGCAAAAAGGCGATGCGCTGGGCGTCGTCCTCCAGGTTATATTGTTTTTGCAGCTGAGCCAGGCGGTAGTCCACCTGGTTTTCGCTGCTATCCAACAGCTTGGCGAAGGCCTCCCGGCCATAGGCCTTGATGAACTCGTCCGGGTCCTTGGCCCCCCGCATTTGCAGGACCTTTACCTTCAGCCCCGCTTTCTCCAAGATGGGGATGGCCCGCTGGGCGGCTTTCACTCCGGCCCCGTCTCCGTCGTAGGAGATGATGGCCTCCTTGAAGTACTTGGCCAGCAGCTGGCCGTGCTCCGCCGTCAGGGCGGTGCCCAGAGAGGCCACCGCGTTGTCAAAGCCCGCCTGGTGGAGGGCGATGGTGTCCATATATCCCTCCGTCAGGATGACCCGGCCCGTCTTGGACCGCTTGGCGATGTTCAGGGCAAAGACGTTCCGGCTCTTATTGTACACCGGCGTGTCCGGGGAATTGAGATATTTTGGCGTGGAGTCGTCCATCACCCGTCCCCCAAAGCCGATGACCTCCCCCCGCACGTCGATGATGGGGAACATCACCCGGTTGCGGAAGCGGTCGTAGATGCGGCCGTCCTTATTGCTGACGGCCAGCCCGGCCTCCAGAAGGTCCCGCTTGTCATAGCCCTGGCCGGACAGCTCCCGGATCAGGCTCTCCCAGCCGTCGGGGGCGAAGCCCAGACCGAAGTTGGTCAGCGTCCGCCTGGACAGGCCCCGGCACTGGAGGTAGACCAGCCCCTCCGCCCCCTCCGGGCTGTTGAGCCAGCGGTGAAAGGCCCGGGCGGCCTGCTTGTTGATGGCAAGGATTCTCTCCCGGCGCTCCCGCGCGCCCGGACTGCCGCCCATCTCGGGCATCTGCATCCCGGCCCGCTGGGCCAGCACCGCCACCGCATCCTTGAAGGGCAGGTTTTCCAGCTCCATCACATAATTGACGGCGCCGCCCCCCTTGCCGCAGCCGAAGCACTTGTACATCTGCCGGTCGGGCACCACATGGAAGGAGGGGGTCTTTTCGCTGTGGAATGGGCAGCAGCCCCACCAGCTGTTCCCCTTTTTTGTCAGCCGCACCGACTCGGACACCAGATCCACCAGGTCCGTCCGGGCCAGCAGCTCGTCCAAAAACCGCTCGGGCAGGGGCAAGGTCCTCCCTCCTCTTGTAAAACACTCATTTTCTCTCCTATTTGTATCCGTTTTTGGGGGAGATTATCCCAATTACAGCACCGTCCATCCCTTGGGGAGGAACAGCTCCTTAAAACGATCCACGGCGAAGGGGTCGGTCATACCGGCAATATAGTCGCACACGGCCCGCTCCACTCCCTCCTCCTGACGGATGCTCTGGAAATCGTCGGGCAGCTCGTCGGGGTTCTTCTGATAGTATTCAAAGAGGCGGCGGAGCATGTCCTGGGCCTTGCCCTCCTCCCCCTTTGCCATCGGGTTGGTGTATACGCTGTCAAACATAAATTCCTTCAGGGACCGCATGGCCTCTCCCACCTGGGGGGACTGCCTGATCTCCCCCTGTCCCTGGCTGGCCTGGATGGCATCGGCCACCAGGGTGTTGATCCGGGCGCTGTGGGTGAAGCCCAGCACTCGGGAGGTCTCCAGGGGCAGGTCCATGGGATAGATGATCTTGCCCCGCAGGGCGTCCTCAATATCGTGGTTGATGTAGGCGATGTGGTCGGCCAGCCGGACCAGCTGCCCCTCCAGGGTGGCGGCAGGGGTCCCCTTGGTATGACAGGCGATGCCGTTTCGCACCTCCCAGGTCAGGTTCAGGCCCTGGCCTCCCTTCTCCAGCCGCTCCACCACCCGGACCGACTGCTTATAGTGGGCAAAGCCGCCGGGCATGACCTCGTTCAGCAGCCGCTCCCCGGCGTGGCCGAAGGGGGTGTGGCCCAGGTCGTGGCCCAGGGCGATGGCCTCGGTAAGGTCCTCGTTGAGGAACAGCGCCCGGGCCATGGTGCGGGCAATGCGGCTGACCTCCAGGGTGTGGGTCATTCGGGTGCGGTAGTGGTCCCCCTCCGGCTGGAGAAAGACCTGGGTCTTGTGCTTCAGCCTCCGAAAGGCCTTGGAATAGACAATCCGGTCGGTATCCCGCTGGAAGGGCGTGCGGAAGCCGCACTCCTCCTCCGTCCGGGTCCGGCCCCTGGTCTGAGACGACTTGCAGGCCAGCGGGGACAGCGTCGTCTCCTCCCGCTCCTGCATCTGCTCCCGCAGGGTCATATCGGCCTCCCCCTCCCAACTATTTTCGTTACGATTACTTATACGAAAATACTTCTCAAAATTCTCTTTTTTTAAAAAATTTTTTCTCCCTCCCTTGGCCGCAAAAAAACACAGCGCCGCGGACCTGCGCCAATACTGTGCGGGTCCGCGGCCTGTGCCTATCTGTTTACTTTAATAAAAGGGGGGGCGGCTCCGTCACAGGATGGACAGCACCCGCTCCTCGGGGACGACGCTGAAAATACCGCCGTGGGTCTGGGTGGACAGGCTGGCGGCGCAGCAGGCAAAGCGGGTGACGGCCTCCATCTCGTCCACCGTCAGGCTGTCCGGGGCCTTGTTCAGCTTGAGGAAGCGGCTCATGGCGCTGCCTCCGAAGATGTCCCCCGCGCCGGTGGTGTCCACCACCTGGATGCCCGAGGGGGAGGCCACCTCCCCGCAGCCGTTCCGGTTGGCGAAGTGGCAGCCCTTGGGCCCCAGCGTGACGTAGACCAGCTTGACGCCATACTCCTTCAACAGTCTCTGGGCGCCCTCCTCCGGGGACAGCCCCCACAGGAAGTCCACCTCCTCGTCGCTGATCTTTACAATGTCCGACTGCCCCAGTCCCCACTCCATCTGCTCCTTGGCCTCCGCCTCGCTGGCCCAGAGGGGCTTGCGGAGGTTGGGGTCAAAGCTCACCAGCCTGCCCGCCCGTCTGGCGTAGGCCACCGCCGCACGGGTGGCGGCACGGGCCGGCTCAGCGGTGAGGCTCAGGGTGCCGAAGTGAAAAACCCGGGCCCCGTCGATCAGGCTGTAGTCCACCTCGCCGGCGGTCAGGCAGGTGTCGGCCCCGGGCTTGCGGGCAAAGCTGAATTCCCGATTCCCGGTGCTGTCCAGGGTGACAAAGGCCAGGGTGGTAAAGACGGCGGGATCGCGCAAAATGCCCTTCGTCCCGATGCCCAGCTCCTGAAGGGTGTTTATGAGCAAATGCCCGAAGGTGTCGTCCCCCACCTTGCCCAGCAGGGCGGTGGAGCAGCCGTACCGCTGGAGGGCGGCAAGGAAATTTCCGGGCGCGCCCCCCGGCTGGGCGGCGAGGGTCGGGTATCCGGCGCTGTCAGAGGACTTGTGGGCGAAATCAATGAGCAGCTCACCCAAGGCGATTACATCTGTCATGGAATCATTTCCTTTCCTTGATTTTTATCCCATTATAGCATGGTTCCCTCCAAACTACAACTGGGTTTTTGCCCTGTCCCTCAACAGCCGCAGGGCCTCCAGATAGCCCTCCAGGCCGCGGCCCTTGACGGTGGCGATACACGCCTGCCTGACGTATGACACATGCCGGAACTCCTCCCGGCTGTCCGGGTCGGAGATGTGGACCTCCACCGTGGGGATGCCCACCGCCTTTACCGCGTCCAAAAGGGCCACGCTGGTGTGGGTGTAGGCGGCGGGGTTGATGATGATGCCGTCCACCTTGTCGAGGTAGGCCTGCTGGATGGCGTCCACCAGGGCCCCCTCATGGTTGGACTGGAAGAAGCTCACCTGAACCCCCAGCCGCTCCGCCTCGGCGGAGATCATGGCTTTCAGGTCCTCATAGGTGGCTCTGCCATAAATTTCAGGCTGACGGATACCCAGCATATTCATATTCGGGCCGTTAATCACCAGAATGTTCACAGAAATCCCTCCAAATCAGCTCAGCAGTTTCTTCCAGGGCCACGTTGTTGTCGATCACCACGTCGGCGGCGGCGCTGTACAGCGGCTTTCGCGCCCGGTACATCTCCTCCAGGCTGCCCTTCTGTGACAGGGGACGGCCGTCGGTGGGCAGCTCCTCCAGCGCGCGCCGGAGGAAATACACCCGCCCGGTGCGGCGCATGGCTGCCCGGTTTTCCGCCTGGAGGACGGCTCCGCCGCCGGTAGCAATCACTTGTCCGCCTTGGGTACAGACATCGTCTAATACCAGGCTCTCCAAATGCCGGAAGGTCTCCTCACCCTCCTGGGCGAAAATCTCCGGGATAGAGGCGCCCGCAGAGTCAACGATTCTTTCATCCAAATCAACAAAAGGCTTGCCGGACAGCCGGGCCAGCGCCCGGCCCACGGTGGTCTTTCCGCAGCCAGGCATCCCCACCAGCACCAGATTGGTTCGGTCCCGCCAGAGCTGAGCGATGATGTTCTCTGTCTCACCGTCAGGGATGGCTTTGTCAAAAAACAGCTCCTCCGCCCGCTTCGCCTGGGCCACCAGCATGGGCAGTCCGCCAGTGCGGCGCAGGCCGCCCTTCTTCGCCTGGAGCAGCAGCCCGGTCCGGCCCGGGTTATAGATCACATCCGCCACCGCTTCCATGTCGGGGAACGCGAGCAGGTCCACTGGCCGGCCGGCCATATCGGGCCACATGCCCACCGGGGTAGTGTTGACAAGGACCTCGGCGTCCCCATGGCGCTGGGGAAGATTTTCATAGTTGTCCGGGCCGGAGCGGGAGACCACCACAACCTCCCGGGCCCCCTCCCGCCTCGCGGCGGCCTGGGCGGTGAGGGACGCCCCTCCGCTGCCCAGAATCAGGACTTTTTTCCCCGCCAGAGAGATATCCGCCCGGCGGAGCATGTACAAAAAACCGTCGATGTCGGTGTTGTAGCCATACAGCTTGCCCTCCCGGCGGACAATGGTGTTCACACTGCCGATGGCCTTCGCCCCCTCGTCAATCACGTCGCAGAAGGCCATTACATCCCGCTTGTAGGGGATGGTGACGTTCAGCCCGCCGATGGCCTCCCGGCGGAGGAAGTCCCCCAGCTGCTCGGGCTCCAGCTCGATGAGGCGATAGTCCTCACAGCCCAGGGCCTGATGGATGGGGACGGACCAGCTGTGTCCCAGCCTGCGGCCCAGCAGGCCGTAAATTTTCTCTCCCATTGCGTCACACTTCCGCATAGCCGCCCAGGAAGTGGAACTGGGCGCAGCTGCGCTCCAGCTCCTCCAGGCAGGCCCGGACGCTGGGGTCCTTCACGCTGGCCTCCAGCTCCAGGAAAAAGACAAACTCAAAATCGCTCCCCGCCACGGGGCAGGACTCCAGCTTGGTCATGTCGATGTCCAGCGCCGCCAGCTTGGACAGCACCTCGTACAGAGCCCCCGGCTTGTTGTCCAGGGCGATAATCAGGCTGATCTTGTTGGCCCCGGCGTAGATGACCGGGTCCTTGGTGACGCAGATGAAGCGGGTGTAGTTGTTGTCGCTGTCCTGAATGCTGCCGTTGACGCACTCCAGGCCGTAGAGGGCGGCGCAGGGGTGGGAGGAGATGGCGGCGGCATGAGGGTTCCCGCTCTCGGCCACCAGCTTGGCGGCGGCGGCGGTGTTGCCGCAGGGGATCACCTTCACGTCCTTCAGCCCGCCCAGGAATTTGGAGCACTGGCCAATGGCCTGCTCATGGGAGTAGATCTCGGTAATATCCTCCAGCTTCGTCCCGGGCAGGGCCAGCAGCTCATGGCGGATGCACAGGCGGGTGGACCGGACCACGCTCAGGTCGTGCTCCTGGAGGAGCTGATACACCGCCCGGACCGAACCGTTGGAGCTGTTCTCAATGGGCAGCACCCCAAATTTACACAGCCCGGACTCCACCGCGGCCACCACCGCCTCGAAGCTCTTTACATAGACGATATTTCCCCGGGGGAGCAGCCGGTCGCAGGCCATCTGAGAGTTGGCCCCCTCCACCCCCTGGCAGGCCACCATCCCCGTCTGGGGGAAGACCTCGCTGTTGGAGGCCAGGGCGGCTTCCACCCGGGCCGCTACCCTGGTGGGAGCGGAGATGAGCTCCGCCTGGCGGGACCGGGCCAGCTCGAAGAGGGTGGAGTACAGGTGGTAGGCGTACCGCTCCTTGTCCCCGGCCCGCTCCGTGACCTTGGCCAGAATTTCCCGCTCCCGGGCCTTGTTCAGGATGGGCAGCTTGTGCTCGTTTTTGTAGGCGGCGACCGCCTCGCTGAGCTCCATGCGCTCCAGGAAGAGCTTCAGCAGCTGGTCGTCTACCGCGTCGATCTTGGTACGAATTTCAGAAAGTTCCATGATTTCCCTCCAACAGTAAGTCTAACAGTACAGTGGCCGTCACCGCCTCCACCACCGGGACCGCCCGGTGGGCGATGCAGGGGTCGTGGCGGCCGTGGATTCGCAGTTGGGCGTCCTCCAGCTTCGAGAGGCTGACGGTCTGCTGTTCCTTGGCAATGGACGCGGTGGGCTTGACAGCCGCCCGCAGGGTCAGCGGCATTCCCGTGGTAATCCCGCCTAAAATGCCGCCGGCGTTGTTGCTGACGGCAGCAATTCTGCCGTTCTCCACCGCAAAGGGGTCGTTGTTCTCCGAGCCCCGGCGGGCCGCGGCGTTAAAGCCCGCGCCGAACTCCACCCCCTTGACGGCTGGAATTCCGAACAGGGCGGCGGCAAGACGGTTCTCCACGCCGTCAAACATGGGGTCACCCAGCCCGGCGGGCAGGCCGATGGCGGCGCACTCAATGACGCCTCCCACGCTGTCCAGCGCGCTTTTCGCCGCCAGGATCACATCCTGCATCCGGATCCCGGAGGCATCGTCAAGAGCCGGGAAGGGCTTTGCGGCAATTTCCTCAAACAGCTCCCTTGTGGGGAACAGGGGGAAGTGTTCGTCACAGACCGTACCCACAGAATCCAGGTGGGCCCCCACATAAATCCCCCGGCGGGCCAGAATCTGCTTGGCGATGCCTCCGGCGATGCACAGGGGGGCGGTGAGCCGCCCGGAGAAGTGGCCTCCGCCCCGCATATCGGCAAAACCCTTCCACTTCACCCAGGCGGTGTAGTCGGCGTGGCCGGGCCGGGGCTTGTCGGCCAGCTCCGAGTAGTCCTTGGAATGCTGGTCACTGTTCCGGATGACGGCGCACAGAGGCGCGCCGCAGGTTTTGCCGTCCAGCAGACCGGAGAGGATTTCCGGCACATCCCCCTCATTCCGGGCGGTAGACAGGGGACTTTTCCCTGGCCTGCGCCGGTCCAGAAAGCGCTGGAGCTCCTCCAGGCCGATGGTTTCCCCGGCGGGCAGGCCGTCGATATTCACCCCGATGGCCGTCCCGTGAGACTGGCCGAAGACGGACACCTTTAAAATTTTTCCAAACTCAGAGGACATCGAATTTCCCTCCCAGCATACGGTAATCATCCCAGAAATTGGGGTAGGACTTACTGACACACTCCGCCCCCAGGAGGGTGACGGACTCCCTGCACCGGGTGGCGGCCACGGCGGCCATCATGGCAATACGGTGGTCGTTGCAGCAGTCCACCGTGACGCCTCCCTCCAGACCGTCCCGGCCTGTGATCTTGAGGAAGTCCGGGCCCTCCTCCACCTGAGCGCCCAGGGCGTTGAGCGTTTGGGTCACTGTGGCCAAACGGTCACTCTCCTTGATGCGCAGACGGGCGGCGTTGGTCAGACAGGTGGTCTCCCCTGCCCGCAGGGCCGACATGACCGTCAGGGGTGGTACTAAATCGGGACAGCCGGAGACATCCAGCTCCACCTCCCCCGCTCCTTGCAGCTTCAAACAGCAGGGAACAATACACATATCCCCCTGGGCAGAGAAGGCGTTCAGCCCCTCCAGCTCCACCTGATTCCCCAGGGCGACAGCCCCGTACCAGAACGCCGCCTGGGACCAGTCGGCCTCGATGGTAACATTTTGGGGGATATACTCCTGATCTCCGGGAACAACAAACCGCTTATAGTTCTGGTTCTCTGCGGTGATTCCAAAGTTTTTCAGCACATCCAGGGTCATGTCCACATAGCCCCGGCTCTCCAGAGGGGAGGTGAGCACGATCTCGCTGTCCCCGTCCAAGAGGGGCAGGGCGTAGAGCAGTCCGGTGACGAACTGGCTGGACACGTTGCCGGGCAGGCGGTACTCCCCCGGCTTCAGCTCCCCCCGAACGGTGAGAACGCCGTCCTTTTGTTCGTAGGAGATGCCCTTCTCGTCAAAGATGTCGAAGTAGGGCTTCTGGGGACGCTCCATCAGCCGGCCCCGGCCGGTGAATATCCCCCCACTCCGGAGGGCCAGCGCAATCGGGATCAGAAACCGCAGGGTGGACCCGGATTCCCCGCAGTCCAGCAGGGGCAGGCCGTCCCCCTCCGTTTTCAGAGCGGCGGCACAGCGCCGGGTGGCCTCAATGTCCTGAGACACAGCCAGGTTGGAGACGGTGCCGCCCCCTGCCAGCAGCTGGGCCAGAATGGCCCGGTGGGCCTGGGACTTGCTGGGGGGCGGGGTGACCGTCCCCTCCAGGGGGCCGGGGGTGATACGGAGGTTCATTCCAGCGCCCACCCCGCTTCGATGATGGATTGCAGCTCCGTGACCGGGATCGTTTTCAACTCACAGCGGCCGATCTTACTCGGCACCACAATCGTGATACTATCTCTTGCCCGCTTTTTGTCGCTCAACGCCGCCTGGGCCAGGGCCGCGGGGGGATATTCTGTCGCGGAGGGCAATCCTAGCGTTTCCACGGCGCTTTCAATCCGTTCCGCTTCAAGGGTCCGCTTGGACTCGCCTGTCATCCACCCCAGGTTTTCCGCCGCACGGGTCATAATTGCCAGCCCCGCCGCCACGGCGTGGCCATGGGGGATGCGAAAATCGCTGCACTTCTCAATGGCGTGGCCCACGGTGTGGCCCAGGTTGAGCAGCTTCCGCTCCCCCTGCTCCTTCTCGTCCCGCTCCACCACACCGGCCTTGAACGCCACGCACTGGGCGATGATCTCCTCCAGCTCGGACACGCGCAGTCCGGACTCCATGCGGGCAAACAGCGCCTCGCTGCACAGCACGCCCGTCTTGAGCGCCTCCGCCGCCCCGTCCGCGAAAACGTCCGGGGGCAGGGTTTTGAGGCAGTTGGTGTCGCAGATTACGGCGGAGGGCTGCATAAAGGCCCCGGCCAGATTTTTCCCGGCGGACAGATCGATGGCCGTCTTGCCTCCCACGGAGGAGTCTACCGCCGCCAGCAGGGTGGTGGGCAGCTGGACATACTTCACTCCCCGCAGGTACAGGGCCGCGGCCAGCCCCGCCATATCCCCGGTGACGCCGCCGCCCAACGCGGCCACGCAGTCAACGCGGGTAAGCTGCTCCTGGGCCAGGAACTCCAGGATCTTAGATAGGGTGTCGAAATTCTTGCTCTCCTCCCCGGCGGGGAAAATGTAGGCGCTGACCTTGAATCCCGCTTCTAAAAGAGAGCTTTTCACGGTCTCCAGGTACAGCGGGGCCACGTTGCTGTCGGTGACCACCGCCATGTGGCACAGGGGCAGCACCTCCTTCAGCCGGGAGCCGCACTCCTTCAAAAGGCCGGGGCCGATGGTTACGTCATACTCCGGTTGGGTGTGGACATGGATGGTTTGGATGGACATAGAATCGCTCCTTTCAGTTTCCGCCCGCGGTAGCTTTCAGTTCCCGGCCCTCCTTGAGGAGCCCGCGGAGCTTCTCCGCGTCCCCGCTCTCCAAGGCGGCCCGGTACTCCTCCAGGTGTCCAATAAGGACCTCCAGCTCCTTTGTCAAAAAGTCGGCGTCGTCCAGGAAGAGCTCGGTCCACATGTCCTCGTCCAGCCGGGCCACCCGGGTCATATCCTGAAAGCTGCCGGCGGAGAAGCCCCGCCTCCGCTGGGCCTCGGGGGACTTTACATAGGCGCTGGATACAATGTGGGCCAGCTGGGAGGTAAAGGCGATGATCCGGTCGTGCTCCTCCGGCTGGGAGAAGGTGAGCCGGGCAAAGCCCACATCCAGGAAAAAGGCCTGGAGAGTCTCCAGCAGCTTCATATCGGTGTGCTCGTCAGGGGTGAGGATCATGGAGGCCCCCACATACAGGCTGTCGCTGGAGGAGGTAAAGCCCCCCCGCTCCTTCCCGGCCATGGGGTGGCCGCCGATGTAGGCAAAGCCCCGCTCCGCCGCGATGGGGGCAATCTGAGTCACCACCGTCCGCTTCACGCCGCACAGGTCCACCAGGATGGCGGAGCTGGCGATCTGACCGGCGTGTTCCCGGACCCAGCGCACCGCCGCGCCGGGGCGGACGGCCACCAGAATCAAATCGCACTGGGGCAGGGTGTCCCCGTCCAGCGCCCCGTCAATGGCCCCGCACATCCGGGCCAGCATCATGGTCTCCTGGTCCAGGTCGACGCCGTATACGGTGTGGCCGGTGCGGGCCTTGACGCTCTTTGCCATAGAGCCCCCGATCAGGCCCAGGCCGACGATTCCAACCCTCATTCCTTACCCCTCCATGCCCTGGAGGGCGCTGTGCAGGGCCAGCAGCTTTTTAGCCAGAGGGTCAAAGGCCTCGGGCTTGAGGGACTGGGGGCCGTCGCACAGGGCGTGGGCAGGGTCGTTGTGGACCTCGATCTGCAAGCCGTCCGCCCCGATAGCCACCGCCCCCATGGCCAGGGGCTCTACCAGCCAGTACTTGCCGGTGGCGTGGCTGGGGTCCACAATGACGGGCAAGTGGGTCATTCGCCGCAGAACGGGGATAGCTGCCAGGTCTAAGGTGTTGCGGGTGTAGCTCTCAAAGGTGCGGATGCCCCGCTCGCAGAGGATCACGTTCTCGTTGCCCCCGGCCATGACATACTCGGCGCTCATCAGCCACTCCTCATAGGTGGCCGACATGCCCCGCTTGATCATCACGGGCTTGTCCTGGTGGCCCACGGCCTTCAGCAGGTCGAAATTCTGCATGTTCCGGGCGCCGATCTGAATCACGTCCACATCCTTGAACAGGGGCAGGTGGGTCACGTCCATCAGCTCGGTGACGATGGGCAGGCCGGTCTCGGCCCGGGCGGCCTTCAGATACTCCAGGCCGGTCTCTCCCAGGCCCTGGAAGGCGTAGGGGGAGGTGCGGGGCTTGAAGGCCCCGCCTCGGAGCATGGTGGCCCCGCTGGCCTTCACCGCCTTGGCGATCGCCACCACCTGGTCCTCGCTCTCCACCGAGCAGGGCCCGGCCATAATGGTCAAGGTCCCGCCGCCGATCTGGGTGCCGCCCACCTGGATGACCGTGTCCTCTGGATGGAATTTCCGGTTGGCGTTTTTATAGGGCTCCTGGACCCGCTTCACGTCCTCTACAATGTCCAGGGCGGCAATGAGGTCGGTGTCCAGGGTGGAGGTGTCCCCCACCAGGCCCAGGACGGTGTTGGCCTCGCCGATGCTGGTGTGGATGGTGATGCCCTTCTCCTGGAGCCAGGAAATCAGGCTGTTCAGCTGGTCGGGGTTGTGATTGGGCTTTAAAATGACTATCATAGCGGCTTCCTCCTTAATTTCACTGTACAAAAAACCCGCGGCCGGTCTGGCCGCGGGTTATCATGCACTGGTGGTATTACAAAACCAGGTTACACGCCCACATATTCAGCCAAACCGAAACAAGCCTTACCCTCAAAGCAGGTAAAGCTAAAGTAGCGGTAAAAGCTGGAGCGGATCATGTTAGCCATCGTTTGTATCTCCTTCATGCTGTTGAGCTGTACACAGCATACCACTTTGCCGAGGAAAAGTGAATTGTGGATTATTACAAAATCTTATCACAATTCCCTCAACCTTTTTATCTATAGCGTCCATTGGCCCATCACACCGTGCAGGGGCGGATATCATCCGCCCGCGCGACCATGCGGTACGTCAGTGGAGCGGGCGGGTAATACCCGCCCCTACAGGCCGCCGCCGGTCATTTCGATCAGCTGAGCGCCTGTCCCAGCTCCTCCGGCGGGATGCCCAGCAGGAGGAGGGCCCCGGCGCAGGCCAGAAGGGGCAGCTCCTCCTCCCCCGGGGCCAGAGGCAGGGGGAACTCCTGCCGCTCCACCACCTGGCCCTCCACCGTCACCAGCTCCCGCTGGAGGGCGGCCCACAGGACGCCCTCCTCCCGGCTGGAGACGGTCAGACTGTCCCGGGGGGAGGCGCCGTAGCTGACGGCGCTGGCCGCCTGGGGCGGCACGCCCCCCATCCCGCCGGGCAGCAGCACCGTGCGGCACTGCCGGGGCAGACGCGTCCCCCGGGCCGCCGCCCTGGGAGACACCACCAGCAGCGCCGGATGCCCGCCGTTGGCGCACCGGCCCCTCAGTCCGCCCCGGGCGGACAGTCCCCGGAGGATGGCCCGCTCGATGCCCTCTCCGGCCTCAAAAACCTGAAAACATTCCATCCGTCTCTCCCCCTTCCTGTCAGTCTGGTCGTATCCTCGGATTTTATGCGCCGCCTTGATTTTCCCCCGGCTTTCTGGTAATATTAAATTGATAAATTGGGTTTTTATGCCCCAAGGAAGACGAGGTATCATCATGGCACAGAAGAAGAACTACGGCAACGACTCCATCTCCGCCCTGAAGGGGGCCGACCGGGTCCGCAAGCGCCCGGGGGTTATTTTCGGCTCCGACGGGCTGGAGGGCTGTGAGCACGCCGTCTTTGAGATCATGTCCAACGCCATTGACGAGGCCCGGGAGGGCCACGGCTCCCTCATCACCGTCACCCGGTTTGAGGACGGCTCCATCCAGGTGGAGGACCAGGGCCGGGGCTGTCCTGTGGACTGGAACGAGAAGGAGCAGAAATTCAACTGGGAGCTGGTGTTCTGTGAGCTGTACGCCGGCGGCAAGTATGACAACGAGGGCGGGGACAACTATGAATACTCCCTGGGCCTCAACGGCCTGGGCTCCTGCGCCACCCAATATGCCAGCGAATTTTTCGACGCGGTGATCTACCGGGACGGCTTCAAATACTCCCTCCACTTTGAAAAGGGGGAGAATATCGGGGGACTGAATAAGGAGCCCACCGACCGGGGGAAAAAAACCGGCTCCACCTTCCGCTGGAAGCCCGACCTGGAGGTGTTCACCGATATCAGCATCCCGGTGGACTACTACCTGGACGTGATGAAGCGTCAGGCGGTGGTCAACGCCGGGGTGACCTTCCGTTTTAAAAACCAGGTGGGCGGTAAATTTGAGACCACCGATTTCAAGTACGAAAACGGCATCGTGGACTATGTCACCGAGCTGTCCGGGGAGGACAGCCTCACTACCCCCGTCTTCTGGCAGACCGAGCGGAAGGGACGGGACCGGGCGGACAAGCCGGAGTACAAGGTGAAGCTGTCCGTCTCCTTCTGCTTTTCCAACAAGGTGCAGCTGGTGGAGCACTATCACAACTCCTCCTGGCTGGAGCACGGCGGCTCCCCGGAGAAGGCCATGCGCTCCGCCTTTGTCTCCGCCCTGGACGCCTATTTGAAACAGCAGGGCAAGTATACCAAAAATGAGAGCAAAATTACCTTCCCTGACATTCAGGACGCCCTGGTGCTGGTGAGCAGCAATTTCTCCACTCAGACCTCCTATGAAAACCAGACCAAGAAGGCCATCAACAACAAATTCGTCCAGGAGGCCATGACGGAATTTCTCCGGGCCCAGATGGAGGTCTACTTTATCGAAAACCCCTTGGACGCACAGAAGATCGCCGAGCAGGTTTTAATCAACAAGCGGGCCAGGGAGAACGCGGAAAAGACCCGGCTGAACATCAAGAAGAAGCTCACCGGGTCCATGGACATCTCCAACCGGGTGCAGAAGTTTGTGGACTGCCGCACCAAGGACGTGTCCCGCCGGGAGCTGTATATCGTGGAGGGCGACTCCGCTATGGGCAGCGTCAAGCTGAGCCGGGACGCGGAGTTTCAGGGCATCATGCCCGTCCGGGGCAAAATTCTCAACTGCCTTAAGGCCGACTACGGCAAGATCTTCAAGAGCGAGATCATCACCGACCTCTTGAAGGTGCTGGGCTGCGGCGTGGAGGTCCAGGACAAGCGGGCCAAGGATATGGCCGCTTTTGATATCAACAACCTGAGGTGGAACAAGGTGGTCATCTGCACCGACGCCGACGTGGACGGCTTCCAGATCAGGACGCTGATCCTCACCATGCTCTACCGGCTCACCCCCACCCTGATCCAGGAGGGCTATGTCTACATCGCCGAGTCCCCCCTGTTTGAGATCACCTGCAAGGAAAAGACCTGGTTCGCCTACTCCAACAAGGAGAAGGATGACATAGTTGCCACCCTTCAGGGGAAAAAATATGACGTTCAGCGCTCTAAGGGCCTGGGTGAGAACGACCCGGAGATGATGTGGCTGACCACCATGTCCCCCGACACCCGGCGGCTCATCAAGGTCATACCCGAGGATGTGGAGCGCACCGGCCAGATGTTCGACCTCCTCCTGGGCGACGACCTCCCCGGCCGGAAGACCCACATCGCCGACCATGGCCACGAATTTCTGGAGCTGGCGGATATTTCATAAGGAGGAGCGCCATGAATCTGTTTGACATTTTAGGGCCTGTGATGGTGGGGCCGTCCAGCTCCCACACGGCGGGGGCGGTGCGCATCGGGCGGATGGCCCGGGCGCTGCTGGGACAGACGCCCGTCCAGGCCGAGCTGCTGCTTCACGGCTCCTTCGCCTCCACCGGGGAGGGCCACGGCACCCATCAGGCCCTGATCGCCGGGCTGCTGGGGCTGGCCCCCGACGACAGCCGGGTGCCGGACAGCTTCTCCCTGGCGAAGGAGCGGGGGCTGACCTTTACCTTCGGGACCCGAGAGCTGCGGGACGTCCACCCCAACAGCGTCCTCATCAGGCTGGAGGGGGAGCGGGGCGGCCGGCTGGAGGTGGGGGCCTCCTCCCCCGGGGGCGGGCGGATCAAGGTCTTTCAGGTGGACGGCCTGGACACCTCCTTCACCGGGGAGCTGCCCACCCTGGTGGTCCACAATTCGGACAAGCCCGGCTGCGTCAGCCAGGTCACCGGGGCGCTGGCCGCTCAGGGACTGAACGTGGCTACCCTCCAGCTCAACCGGGGCGGGCGGGGAGGCAGCGCCGTGATGGTCATCGAGTGCGACCAGCCGGTAAGCGAGGCCACAGCCCAGTGGCTGCGCAGTCTGCCCGGCATTCTGCGGGTCAACCGCTACACCCCAGATCAGGAGGAACCGTTATGATCGACTTCACATCCATTGAACAGATGATAGCCGGCGCGGAGCAGGCTGGTCTCCCCCTGTGGAAGGGCATCCAGCTGTCCGACTGCCAGCGCCAGAACATCACCCCGGAGGCCTCCTGGGCCAGGATGTCCGCCATGCTGGAGGCTATGACCCAGGCCGACGGGGGCTATCGGGCCGGGGACCGCTCCCGCAGCGGCCTGACCGGGGGCGACGGGGGAAAAATGTCCGATTACGGACAGGGCGAGACCCTGTGCGGCCCCTTCCTCACCGACGTGATGGCCGGGGCCCTGCGCATGGGTGAGTGCAACGCCTGCATGAAGCGCATCGTCGCCGCCCCCACCGCCGGGGCCTGCGGGGTGCTGCCCGCGGTGCTCCTGCCCTGCCGGAAACACCTCGGCGTCTCGGACGAGGCCCTGATTCAGGCGCTGTATGTGGCCTCCGGCTTTGGTATGGTCATTGCCGCCCGGGCCTCCATCTCCGGAGCGGAGGGGGGCTGTCAGGCGGAGATCGGCTCCGCCGCCGCGATGGCCGCCCCCGCTCTGGTCCACCTCCAGGGGGGCGCGCCGGCGCAGATGGCCCACGCCTGCGCTATGGCGGTGAAGAATCTGCTGGGGCTGGTGTGCGACCCCGTCGGGGGGCTGGTGGAGGTGCCCTGCGTCAAGCGCAACGTCATCGGGGCGATGGACGCCCTGTCCGCCGCCCAGATGGCCCTGGCGGGCATCGAGAGCCGGGTGCCCCCCGACCAGGTGCTGGACGCTATGGCCGAGGTGGGCCGCTCCCTCCCCCACACCCTCCGGGAGACGGGCAGGGGCGGTCTGGCCGCCACCCCCTTCGGGCTGGAATATGCCCCTAAATCAGAATAGCTGGGGCTGAGGCCCCTCTATTGATAAAATTTTACGAAAGGAGTCCCCAACATGAAAAAGAAGCTATCGAAACTCACCGCTCTGCTCCTGTCCCTCACCATGGCGCTCACCCTGGCCCTCCCCGCCTGGGCCATTGAGGACACCCCGCCGCTCCTCGTCTCCCCCGCCCCGGCGGACAGCGCCGGCTATTTGGACTGGGATGACTTCCTCGAGCAGTATCTGGAGGAGCACCCGGAGTGCTATGAGACCTTCGACGCCGACGCATGGTTTGTGGAATACTTCAGCTATTATGGGTCCAAGGAAGAATTTATGGTGTCTTGGGGCCTGACAGAGGAAACCGAATTTAGGGAGGCCATGTGGTTCTCTTATCAGGATAATCTTAGGTATTTTGAAATCGAGGACGACCCTCTCTACCAAGAAATCTCTGCCGCTTACGACACATACATCATTGGAATCTATGAGGCTCGCTACCCCGGTGAGCTGGACAGTCTCACCAACGAACAGCTCCTGGTCGACCAGGGCTACACCCAAACCCTCACCCCCATGGACCAGTTTATGGAGGACCAGGGAATCACTGACCCCGCTCAGGCCCGCCCCACATTGCTCACCATCTATGCGAAAGGCCGCCTGTGGGCAGAGAAAAGACATTTCATCTTCCTGTCCTGTCAGGAACAGTACCCTGAACAGTGGGCTTCCTTTGACGCAGACTCCTGGCTTGCCCAGGAATACCCCCACTATGACAAAACAGAATATATGAGTATATACGACATTTCCTCGGAAGAGCAGTTCCGGGAAGAGATGTTTGTAGACTATGTGGACAGCGAATCCTGGAAGTGGTCCACCGGCTATCCTGGAGGCGACTACGTCGCTCTGGTGGTCAACGGCGAGTCCTCCACCGCGGATATCGCCATGATTGACGGTGTGTGCTATGCCAGCGCCGATGTGCTCAACCCCATTCTGGGCACCCAGCTCACCGGGGACCAGGTTTCCATCCGTCAGGCCGCTCAGGAGGCCGGGTGGGACGTGGTTTGGAACGCCACTGACCGCACGGTGTACCTGTACCGCCAGGCCGACCTGCCCCAGGGGGATTTTTCCAAATTTGACGCGCTGATGAACCGCCTCCTCGCCGCCGCCAAGACGGAGAAGGGCCAGAGCTACAAGACCACCGAGACCATCGACCTGAAATTCACCGCCTTCAACACCCTGGACGGGGACAAGACCCACACCGCTCAGCTCACTGTCGAACTGGTCCAGCGGGACGCCCTCTATGAGGTCACCGCCACCCTGGACGCCGCCGGCCTGATGCCCCTGATCCCCAAGGCCAGCCTGAACCTGATGGACGCCCAGCTTATCAAGGACCTGACCACCCTGATGCGGGGCTGCAAGTTCACCCTGCTGCTGAACGGGGAGACCGGCGACCTCTACATCAACGCCCCCCTTCTGGCCCTGCTCGACAGTACCTACAAGGAAAATACCTGGCTCCACGCCAGCCTGGAAACGGACCTCGCTCAGATCCTGGACCTTGAGAATCTGGAGTGGAACACCAACGACCTCCTCTATCAGGAGCTGCTGGACAGCACCGCCCAGGACACTATGTACTTCTCCTACTTCGCCTATTTCCGCTATCTCGCCAACCAGGAGATGCTGTCCGCCCTCATGGGCCCCCAGAACTTCACCGAGAAAAACGGGACCCTCACCTGGACCCTCAACGTCCAGAGCCTGAAAAACCTGCTGGACGAGGAGGATGAGGGGGCCGCCGCTCAAATTGCTTCTGTTTTCAAGGAGTACAGCGTCACCCTGTCGGCGGACAAGAACGGAAAGCTGACCTCCGACGCGGTCTTCCGTCTGGATATGGACTCCCTGGCCGCCTTCATCTCCCAGGGAGGGTTGGGCTCCGATCCCCTCTCCGCCGCCCTCATCTCCTGGATGACCAATCTGTTCGACTTCCGGGTGGAATCCCACGCCTCCGGCACCGCGGACAAGAGCTCCAGCTCCTCCACTTTCCACTGGAAGAACCAGTTTAAGCTGGAGATGTCCGGGACCTCCGCCCGCCAGAAGACCAGCAACGCCCCCAAGTCCGCCCCGCCCGAGGGCGCGGAGATTGTAGATTTCTTTTGACCCAAACGCCTCGCCCGCCCTCTGGGGCGGGGAGGCCCTATGACGAAATGAGTAAGGATGGATACCGATGCCGAAGAAAAAGACGCCAAATGAGAACAACGTCCGCAGGACGGACCCCAACGTGATGGGCCTGCGGGCGGAGGTGCTGGAGCAGCCCATCACCCAGACCCTGGAGATCAACTACATGCCCTACGCCATGTCGGTCATCATCTCCCGGGCCATCCCCGAGATCGACGGCTTCAAGCCCTCCCACCGCAAGCTGCTGTACACCATGTATCAGATGAAGCTGCTGGGGGGCGGGCGCACCAAAAGCGCCAACATCGTGGGTCAGACCATGAAGCTGAATCCCCACGGCGACGGCCCGATTTACGACACCATGGTCCGCCTGTCCCGGGGCTACGGGGCCCTGCTCCACCCTCTGGTGGACAGCAAGGGCAACTTCGGCAAGGTGTACTCCCGGGACATGGCCTACGCCGCCAGCCGGTACACCGAGGCCCGGCTGGACCCCATCTGCGCCGAGCTCTTCCGGGATATTGACCAGGACACCGTGGACTTTGTGGACAACTACGACGGCAAGCTGAAGGAGCCCTCCCTGCTGCCCACCACCTTCCCCAACGTGCTGGTCTCTGCCAACAAGGGCATCGCCGTGGGTATGGCCAGCGACCTGTGCGGCTTCAACCTGGGCGAGGTGTGCGACACCACCATTGCCTTTTTGAAAAAACCGGACCACGACATGATGACCACCCTCAAGGCCCCCGACCTGCCCACCGGCGGCGAGCTGCTCTACGACGGGGCCGCCCTGGCGGACATCTACCGCACCGGCCGGGGCTCCTTCAAGGTCCGGGCCCGGTGGCGGTATGTGAAAGCGGAAAACCTCATCGAGGTCTATGAGATTCCCTACTCCACCACCAGCGAAGCTATTATGGACAAGGTGACCGAGCTGGTCAAGCTGGGCAAGGTGAAGGAGATCGCCGACATGCGGGACGAGACTGACCTGTCCGGCCTGAAGCTGACCATCGACCTGAAGCGGGGGACCGACCCGGAAAAGCTGATGGCCAAGCTCTTCAAACTCACCCCCCTGCTGGACAGCCAGTCCTGCAACTTCAACATCCTCATCGCCGGAATGCCCCGGGTGATGGGGGTCCGGGAAATTTTGGAGGAGTGGACCGCCTGGCGCATGGAGTCGGTACGCCGGCGGGTATACTTCTCCATGAACAAGAAGAAGGAGAAGCTGCATCTGCTCAAGGGCCTGCGGCGGATTTTGCTGGACATTGACCGGGCCATCCAGATCATCCGGGACACCGAGGAGGACGCCGAGGTCATTCCCAACCTGATGATCGGCTTCGGCATCGACCAGGTCCAGGCGGAGTACGTGGCCGATATCCGCCTGCGGAACATCAACAAGGAATACATCCTCAAGCGCACCCGGGAGGTGGACACGCTGGAGGATGAGATCGCCGACCTGGAGGACATTGTCAACTCCCCCAAGCGCATCCGGAAAATTATCGTGGACGAGCTGACGGAGGTAAAAAAGAAGTACGCCCAGCCCCGGCGCACCCAGATTGTCTATGACCACATGGACGAGCCTGTCATGACGGTGGAGGACGAGACCCCGGACTACCCGGTCCACCTGTTCTTCTCCCAGGAGGGGTATTTGAAAAAGATCACCCCCCAGTCCCTGCGGATGGCCAGCGACCAGAAGTACAAGGAGGGAGACGGTCCCCTCCTCCAGTGGGAGGCCAATAACCGGGACGAGCTGCTGGTGTTCACCGACAAGCAGCAGTGCTACAAGACCCGGCTTGCCGACTTCGACGACACCAAGGCCAGCGCCCTGGGGGACTACCTGCCCTCCAAGCTGTCCATGGACCCGGAGGAGAGGGCCCTGTGGGCCTGCATTCCCGGGGACTACTCCGGACATCTGCTGTTTTTCTTTGAAAACGGCAAGGCCGCCCGGGTGGAGCTGTCCGCCTATCAGACCCAGACCCGGCGGAAAAAGCTCACCGGAGCCTACTCGGACAAGTCCCCCCTGGCCTCCGCCTTCCTCCTCCGGGAGGACTTCGAGGCGGCGGTGATCTCCACCGAGGGCCGCTGCGTGGTGTTCCACACCGCCAGCCTCAACCCCAAGGCCACCCGAAGCACCCAGGGGGTCAACATCATGACCTTGAAGCCCAAATATAAGGTGGAGAAGGTCCTCCCCCTGGACCGCACCCACATCCAAAACGCCGCCCGCTACCGGGCCCGCTCCCTGCCCATCGCCGGCGCCCTCCTCAAGGAGGAGGACCGGGGGGAGGAGCAAATGACACTGCTGTAACAGGAGGCCCCCTATGACCAAACACACCCCCTCCCGACTGGCGCGGGACTATATCTGGATCACGCTGGGGGCGGTGATCTACTCCCTCAGCTTCGACTGGTTCTATGTCCCCAATGAGATCGGCTTCGGGGGGATCACCGCTCTGGGCATGATCCTGAACCGCCTTATTCCCGGTCTGCCCATCGGTACGGTGGTGCTGGTGCTGAACATCCCCATATTCCTCCTGGGCTGGAAGCTGCTGGGCGGACACACCCTGGTGTCCTCCCTCTTCGCTATGGCGGCCACCTCCATCCTGGTGGACCTGATCGCCGCCGCGTACACCTTCCCGCCCATGGACCCCATGCTGGCCTCCGTCTTCGGCGGGCTGACGCTGGGGGTGGCGCTGGGGATGATCTTCTCCCGGGGGGCCACCACCGGAGGGACCGATCTGGTCGCCCGGCTGCTGAAAATCCCCTTCGCCTGGCTCCCGGTGGGCAAGCTGCTCCTTTTGGTGGACCTGTCCATGCTGCTGGCCGTCGCCGCCGCCTTCCGCAGCCTGGAGAGCGGTATGTACGGAGGAATCGCCCTATATATCTCCACCGTCATTATGGACAACGTGCTCTATGGCCTGGACCGGTCCAAGGTGGCCTATATCGTCACCTCCAACCCCCGGCCCATGGCGGCGGAGATCGACAAGCAGCTGGAACGGGGAACCACCTTCCTCCACGGGGAGGGCAGCTTCACCGGCCAGGACAAGCTGGTGCTCATGTGCGCCTTCAAGCAGCGGCAGATCGTCCCGCTGAAGGCCATCGTCCACGATCTGGACCCGGAGGCCTTCCTCATCGTCTGCGACGCCCATGAGGTGCTGGGGCAGGGCTTTAGAAGGTATCAGAAGAACGATATTTAATCAGAAGGAGTGTTTTATGATGACCGATTGGACCAAGCTGACTCAAAACCTGGAGAAGCGGGGCTTCTCCGTCCGCCGTTTTGCCGCAAAGGAGGAGGCCGCCGTCTATCTGGACAAGGAGGTCGACGGGGTGAGCGTGGGCTTTGGCGGCTCCATGACCGTGCAGGAGATGGGGCTCTACCCCCGGCTGGCCGCCCATAACAACGCCGTCTGGCACTGGGACAAGGCCGGACTGGAACAGGCCGCCGTCACCGATGTGTACATCACCTCTGTCAACGGTCTGGCCGAGACCGGCGAGCTCATCAACATCGACGGCACCGGCAATCGGGTGGCCTCCACCCTCTTCGGCCACAAGAAGGTCTATTTCGTGGTGGGCCGGAACAAAATTGCCCCCGACTATGACGCCGCCCTGTGGCGGGCCCGGAACATCGCCTCCCCAAAAAACGCCCAGCGGCTGGGAATGGATACCCCCTGCGCCGTCAAAGGGGACAAATGCTACGACTGCCAGAGCCCTCATCGCATCTGCCGGGGACTGGTGGTGCTGTGGGAGAAGCCCAAGGCCATCGAGACCATGGAGGTGATCCTCATCGACGAGGAGCTGGGTTTTTGATTGTGAACAATGCAGGGGCGGCCTGTAGCCGCCCGTCCCGGACCGGCAGAGATACGCGGCGGACGGCCACAGGCCGCCTCTGCGGAAGGCGGCGTCTTCTGGCCGGTTTGGCGGCCGCTTCCCTCCTCCTCACCGGCTGCTCCGCCATGCTGGAACGGGACTACAGCCACGTCACCCCCCACAACGCCGCCCCCACCACCGAGGGGGACCCCTCCATCCTGCGGGCGGAGAGCTATCAGGAGCTTGTCAACGCGTTGGTCTATCTGGTCAACCTTGGGGCGGAACAGGGGACCATCCGGCTGTATACCGACTCGGAGGATGTGGAGGATTTTCTGTCCAACGCCTGCCTGGAGGTGGTGCAGGAGGACCCCCTGGGGGCCTACTGTGTGGAATTTATTACCTACAGCGTGGACCCGGTGGTCACCTTCTCTCAGGCTGAGGTTGACATCACCTACCGCCGCACCCGGGAGCAGGTGGCATCCATTGTCCAGGCCACCGGCGCCGCCGCCATCCGCAGTGAGCTGGGCACCGCCCTGACCTCCTTCGCCCCGGAGCGCACCCTGCGCATCCACTACTTTGAGGAGGACGAGGCCTTCATTCAGGACCTGGCCCACCAGGCCTATTATGACGCCCCCGCCTTCGCCCTGGGGATGCCGGAGATCTCCGTGTCCATCTACCCCAACAGCGGCCGGCAGAGGATCGTGGAGATCACCCTAAACTATCCGCTGGACCACGCCGAGCTCCTGGCCCGGCAGAGCGAGCTGGCCGGGGCGGTGGACAAGCTGGCCCAGGAGCTGCCCGCTCTCTCGGGCCAGAAGCGGCTTTTGGCCGCAGCCAGGGCCGTGCTGGAGGCCGGGGACTTCGACCCCCTGGGGGGCTCCACCGCCTATGACCTCTTCATGGACGGCTCAGCCAACAGCGAGGGCCTCTCTCTGGCCTTCGCCGCCCTGTGCCAGCGGCTGGAGCTGCCCTGCCAGACGGCCCAGGGCACGCTGGAGGAATCGCCTCGCTTTTGGGTCGCCGTCCAGACTGGAGAGGGCTGGCGGCACCTGGATCTGGCGGCCTCAGACGGGGAGGAGCTGCCACTATATACAGACCTTCAGCTCCAGGAGCTGGGCTATATCTGGGACCCGGCCACCCTTCCGCCCTGCGTTTGAGCTGCTAAATTCTTACTGTTGTGTTACATCTCTTGTCAACAGAGAAAAATTTGGGTATAATGGGGCCATGTTAATTTTGATCCCCCATCTGTCCAGAAAGGAGCTCTCTCATGAAACGAACCAGACGATGGATCGCCGGTTTGATGGCCGCGGCCCTCATGACGGCCGCCTCTGTCCCCTGCGGCTTCGCCTCCTCTGCGGATACGTTTTTTGGCGAGTTCCGCATGGACGCCTCCGCCATTGACAAGCCGGTGCGGAGCATCTCCGTCGATATCTACCGCAGGGACGAGGACGGCCGCTTTCAGCTCGACACCAGCGGCGAATATGACTGCAAGCTCAACCGCGTCACCATCGACGCAGGCTTCTTTATCCAGGCCACCGAGGAGGGTGTTTGGGTGTCGGTGGACTATCTCACCGACATCGACGGCGACGGTGTCTATGAGCTCCTGGAGGGCGGAGACGAGCCCGTCTGGGACGTGATGGACACCGAAGGGGCGCTGGCCCAGCTCCAGCCCGAGGAGACGCCCCCCACCCTGGAGGTGGGACAGCCCTACATCCTCTCCCCCGAGCTGCTGGTCTACCGCAGTCAGCTGGCGGTTCGGGACCGGTCAGCCAGCGGAGATCACGCCCTGGACGACAGCCTGGAGACCGTTCTCTGGCAGGAGTTCCCGCTGTGTATGATTAAGCTCCACCGCACCGACCCCGAGGACGGCCTGGACCGCACCCAGACCTATTACCTGCAAATTTACAACGATGTGCTCATCCCCTTTGATGTCTCCCCTGACGACTGGTACTACGACGCGGTGTCCTTCGGCCTGTCCCAGGGCTATTTCGCCGGAGCGGACGACGGCTGCTTCTTCCCCGACGACTACCTCCCCAGGGCTCAGATGGCTCAGGTGCTGTGGGCTATGTCGGGCTCTCTGGAGGCCGACCAGACCTGGCTCTCCTTCACAGATGTCTCCCCCGACGACTGGTTCCACGCCGCCGTGGCCTGGTGCCAACAGGAGCATCTGATCTCCGGCTACACACCCCAGACCTTTGACCCCATGGGCCTTCTGTCCCGGGAGCAGATGACGGTCATCCTCCACAACTACGCCCGCTACCTGGGCACCACCCTGCGCTCCAACGCCGACCTGTCCCGCTTCTCCGACGGGGACAGCGTCTCCAGCTGGGCTGTGGACAGCATGGAATGGGCTGTGACCAACGGGCTGATCTCCGGCTCCGACGGCGCTCTGCGCCCCCAGGACATGGTGACCCGGGCCGAGCTGGCCGCCGCTCTGTACTCCTTCACCCTGAACGCGGGGCTCCACGGCGGCAGGATATATTATTGATTTACAAAAAACCCGGCCGGCGGTCCTGAGACCGCCGGCCGGGTTTCTGTACTCTCCAGTTTATCAGCTGGAATATTTGTCCATACTACCCATAGAATAGACCAACAGGTTTTATCAGAAAGGAGCGGTCTTCTCTATGGCACAATCAGTCAAACGGTCCGGCCTTCGCCGGGGCGACCCCAACCACCAGGCCCGCCGGGAGCTTTTGGACTCCCTGTCCCACACCCGGGCCCTGATCAGTCAGGCCTACGGCGGCTTCAACACCGCCAGCGACAGCGATTTGATCGAGTCCTACGTCTTCGAGATCAACGCCCTCCAGGCCCGCTACAACTATCTCCTTCGCCGGGTCAAGGAGCTGGAGGGGACCACATGAACCCCATCCCCGGATATCTGGCCTGGTGTCTGGCGGGGCTGGTGCTGTGCGCGGCGCTGGTCCTGCTGCGCCGGCCAGCCACCCGGCTGCTCCACCTGGCTCTGCGGTCCACGGTGGGGCTGGCCGTCCTGGCGCTCTTCGCCCAGGTGAGCCAGTTCATCGGCATTCATCTGGGGGTCAACCTGGTCAATGCCCTGGTCCTGGGTCTGCTTGGTTTGCCCGGCTTCGGGCTGCTGCTGATGCTGCAATGGATTCTGGGTTGAGCGGTTTACATATCACGCCGGCGCTTCCGCCTCGATGGCGTTCTCCTCGGCCTGCATGGCCCGGAGGGTCATATCCAGAAGCTTGTCCAGCTCCCAGCCCAGAAGCTCCGCCCCGCCGGCGATTACCTCCCGGGAGCACCCGGCGGCAAAGCGCTTATCCTTGAACTTCTTTTTCAGCGACTTCAGCTCCATGTCCGCCACACTTTTAGAGGGCCGCATGAGGGCCGCCGCTCCAATGAGTCCGGTAAGCTCGTCGCAGGCGTAGAGGACCTTTTCCATCTCATGCTCTGGCTTGATGTCCACCCGGAGCCCCCAGCCGTGGCTGGCGGCAGCCCGGATGATGGACTCCTCCACCCCGGCCTGACGCATCAGCTCCTGGGATTTGGTGCAGTGCTCCTCGGGCCACTGCTCGAAGTCCAGGTCGTGGAGCAGGCCCACAATGGACCAGAACCCGGCCTCCTCCCCATAGCCCAGCTCCCGGGCGTACCAGCCCATGACGCGCTCCACCGTTACAGCGTGGCGCAGATGGAAGGGCTCCTTGTTGTAGGCCGTCAGCAGGTCCCAAGCCTGCTCTCGGGTCATTGGCATAGCGATTTCTCCTTTCAAATGACCGGCTCCCCCGTTGGGGGAGCCGAATTTTTTAATACGCGATGACGATACCGCCGTCGTTGGCGTAGACGCTGGTAATGCCCCCGGCCTCGGTAATCAGGATGTGGGCGAATTTGCACTTGGCCTCGATCATGCTTTTCACCTGGAACGCCCGCTCCAGGCAGTTGCAGTGGCAGATAGCCAGGGTGCGGCCCACATGGCTGGCGTCGGCGGCCACCTTGTCCACCATCTTGCTCAGCGCCTGCTTGATGGTCAGGGCCTGCCCCAGCTTACAGATCTCCCCCTCGGGGGTGGCCCCCATGAACAGCTTGATCTTCAGCGCCCCGGTAATCACCGCCTGAAGCTTGGTCAGGCGGCCATTTTTCCGCAGGTTCTCCAGGGATTCCAGCACGAACATGGTCTGCATTTGGGAGATAAACTGCTCCACCTCGGTGACCACCCGCTTAAAGGGCATCCCGGCGGAGGCCAGACGCTGGACCGCCAAGGCCACCAGCAGCTCTCCGGAGGCGGCGGAACAGGAGTTGAACACATGGACATTCACTTCCGGCCGGTCCTCCTCCATGAGAATGCGGGCCTGCTCGGCGCTGTTGTGGGAGCCGCTGAGAAGGGCGCTCAGTGTGACCACATACACATCGTCCGCGCCCTGATAGGCGTCCAGGTAGGCCTGGGGGGAGGGACAGGCGGTGGAGGGGGCGTCCTCGCTCTGCCGCATGGACCAGATCAGGTCCGCCTGGTCAAAGGTCTCGTCGTCCACAAAGGTACTGCCGTTGGAGCGGATAGTCAGAGGGACCTTGACAAAGACGGGGTCCTTCAGCATGGCGGGGGTCAGGTCGCAGCAGCTGTCCACAACAATCTTAAAACTCATGTGTTTCATCTCCATACGTGGTCTTTTAAATTAGATTTGTACAATTAGTTTACCATACCCCGGCACAGATGTAAAGGGAAAGATTCCCCCAGCGCTGTAAATTTTTCCTCCCTCACTATCGAAACACCCTCCTCTGGCCGATAACCATATTATATACCGTTTTCAATGGGAGGAGGAGCGCCTGTGAGCACCATAAGCGCCGCCGGGAGCGGCGGGTATTACCCGGTCCAGCAGTCCGCCCCTGCCCAGGACGACGGGCTCTCCGCCGCCCTTCGGGAGGAGCGGGAGCGTCAGCCCGACCTGGCCGAGATGATGAAGGACGCCAGGGAACAGATCGAACAGAGAAAGGAGCAGTTCAAGCTCCCCAAAAACAGCCGCCGGTACGGCGACGCGGCCATTATGGCCTGTTCCCGTCTGGCCCGGGCCAGGAGCCCGGGGGAGGTGGACGCCGCCTCCGGCTATGCCCGGCGGCAGATCGCCCAGCTCCGGGCCGCCAAGCGGAGCGACAGCGACAACGCCGACCGCATTCAGGCCGTCATCAACCAGCTGCAAAAGACGGTGAACCGGGCGGGACGGAAGCGGCGTGAGCTCTCTCAGGAGCGGCTGGAGGAAAAGCGTCAGGCCCGCCTGGCCCGGGAGAAGCGGAACCGCGAGGCAAAACGCCTGCGCCACCAGCTGAGAAGCCGCCAGGCTATGCGGATCCTCCGGGAGTCCGGCTATATGCGGGAGGCCGCGGTGGACAACCGCGTTCAGGACCAGCTCCAGGCCTCCCGGATGGAGCTGCGCCAGCAGCTGACCGGCCTCACTGAACAGACCCGCTCCACCGTGGACGCCGCCATCCAGCAGTACGCCTCCTCCGCCGCCGAACCCGCCCCGGCCCCGGAGATCAGTGTGGAAGCATAAGCGAACCGCCGCCCTGTTGTCAGGGCGGCGGTATTTGCTTCTGGTGCAGTAAGCCTGTAAGCCGGGTTCTGTCTTTTAAGACAGCCATCTATCTCGACGCACCGTTGCCGGTGCGCTCAAGCCGCCTCCCTGGGACGGCCGGGCCGGCCTGTATGTCCCTCCACGGCGTTGCTCCGGATAGAGTTTACAGCAATGGACGCTTCCACGCCATTGGGTGAGCTCTTACCTCGCCTTTCCATCCTTACCTGCCCTAGCGGACAGGCGGTCTATTTCTGTTGCACTTTTCCTAGGGTCGCCCCCGGCGGGTGTTACCCGTTATCCTTGCCCTGCGGAGCCCGGACTTTCCTCACAGACGGGCCTTTCGCCCCGCCCGCGCGGCTGTCCAGCTTACTGCGTCCCCTATCATACAGGAAAACAGACCGGATGTCAACGCCGTTTTCGCTTATCTCAGCGTGACCGAAATACGGTTATCCGATTCCGCCATGCGGGATACAATCGCGGCGGCCTCAGCTCGGGTAATATAGGTCGTGGGGTTGAAGGTCCCATTGGCATCACTGCCGGCCAGAATACCCGCGCGATAGAGCGTATAAATATATTCCGCGTACCGGTCCCCCATTTTGACGTCTGGAATTGCCCCGTCCGCCACATCGTTGACCGCAGCCAGCGCCTCAGAGGGCAGGGAGTTGGAGAAAATTTCCGCAAACTGCGCCCGAGAGGCCTTCCGTGTAACATCACAATTATAATAGGCCCGACTGATGATCCCCTTTTCATAGGCATAGTCCAGGTAGACCTGATACCACTCGCCGCCGGTCTGGCTGAAGGTCTCGTTGTCCTGAACGTAAATACTGTGGATGCGGGCCGCCATCGTCACGGCCTCGGCAATGGTTACATCGCCGTAGGGGTTGAATGTGGTCTTGCTGTCCCCCACCATCAGCCCCAACTCAAAGGCCTCGGCCACGCTGCTTGTGTACCATTGATTCGCTGGCACGTCGGTGAACTGGTCCTGAAAATATATGGTTACCCGCTCAAAATGCACCTCGGACCGGGGCTTCTCCTCCACAACAGAGACAGAGCAGGACGCGGTCATATCGCCACAGGAAGCTGTGATTGTCGTAGTGCCTTTTCCAACTCCAGTCACCTTGCCGTTGGCCACCGTGGCTACCTTCTTGTCTTCGCTCCGCCACACAATGTTTTCGTCTGTCGCGTTGGAGGGCGTCACCGCCGCGCTGAGCGCCGCCGTTTCTCCAACCTTCAGTGAGAGAGACTTCTTGTTCAAGGAAATACCGGTTACTTTGACCTCTTCTTGCTCCACAGTCACCGTACATGAGGCAGACGCGTCACCGCAGGACGCGGTGATGGTTGTACTGCCTTCCCCAACGGCGGTCACTCTGCCGTTGGACACTGTTGCCACCTTCGTGTTCCCGCTCCGCCATGTGATGGTCTTGTTCGCCGCGTCAGACGGCAAAACCTCGGCGGTCAGTACCGACGATTCCCCCACAGAAAGGGAAAGCCGGCTCTTGTTCAGTACTACCTCGCTGGGCTTTACAACAGGCGGTTCCGGCTGCTGTTCATCCCCGCCCGGCCCCGGAACATCGCTCCCTGAGCCAGAATTATAATTTACAGTGAAGTGATAGGTCGCATTAGAATAATAGCTGTCATCCGCAATGCGGAGATAATATGTACCCGCAGGAATACCAATCCCACTCCCCGTTTCATCCGATGTGGCATTTCCTTTCCACCGCCAGTCAGCTAATTTTTTATTTTCGCTTGTGTAGAAAGCTGTATTCCAATAGAGGCTAGAGCTGTCAACAAAATCATGTCCAAAAGTAATTGATATTGTTCCGTTTTCAGGTATCTCAAACTTATACCAGTCAACATCTGAACTGGTCATGATGCTCCCCAACATCTCCACATCTGTTTGGATCGTGTTGGCCGCAGTAATAATCTCATTAAACTCCTTTTCCCAAGTATTGGACGGAGTGTAGTTTACCGTAAAAGAGTAAACAGCGGAAGAATAGTAACTATCATCAACGACACGAAGATAATATGTACCCGCAGCCAAGCCAATACTGCCGCCTGTTCTTGCAGACACTGCATTTCCCGCCCACCGCCAGCCGGACAGCTGCTTATTTTCATTTGTATAGAAGTATGTCGACCAATAATAGCTGGAACTGTCCACATAATCATGCTCGAAAGTAAGTGATATTGTGCCATCTTCAGGTAGTTCAAACTTGTACCAGTCAACGTCAGAACTGGTCATCATACTTCCGGAAATTTTCGTATTTACAGGAATTGTATTTGCAGTAACTATTGTTTCATTAAATTCCTTTTCCCAGCTGTCAGATTGGGTATAATTTACAGTAAAACGGTAGTTTTCGGCAGAATAGTAACTATCGTCAGTGACTCGAAGATAATAAGTGCCTGCCGCCACGCCAATATTACCTGCTGTCTTTGCCGACATGGTGTTTCCGGCCCACCGCCAGCCGGATAACTGCTTATTTTCACTTGTGAAAAAGTACGTTCCCCAATAATAACTGGAACTGTCCACATAATCATGGTCAAACGTCAGCGAGATCACGCCATCCTCGGGAATCTGAAACACGAACCAGTCCACATCAGACGACTTGCTGATTGACCCGCTGACCTCTGAGTTCACCGAGATCGCGTTTGCGGTCTCAATACTGTCGTTTTCCTCCGCTTCCGCGGCGGCTAGCGCAGGCACGCACAAAAACGCGGCCAGACATGCCGCCGTGATACCCCGCAGGAGCCAGCGGGCAGCTGGATTGGATTTACTTTTCCTCATAATAGTAACCTCCTCCAAAATAAATGTTTTCTGAGACTCCGCCTTTATACAGATGTATGAATTATAACATAAAATTTCCAATATGTCCACAGTTCCGAAATCAGAAATCAGTCCCTTGCTCTCATTTTCTCTGTCCGGATCATTTTACCGCATAAATACGCAGCCTCCCTACAGAACGAAGCTGGAAGGCTCCGCGCTGCCGGGAGGCTGTATCATTCTCAGTGAGCCGTATCCACAATGGCGATGCTGGAGTCTCCCTTCCGGGCCTGCTCCAGAACGGCCTTGGCCAGAAGCTGGAAGGAGCTGTGGGAGGAGGACGCTCCGGAGATGGCGTCAATGGTCCCCTCGCCCTGGCCGTCCAGAAGCTGGCCCGCGTAGTAGCGGGTGTACTCGTTGGGGTAGGTGCCGTTGGTGTGGAGCATGGTCTGCATATAGGCGTTGTCCCAGCTCTTGATAAATCCGCTGGCGTTCTCGGCGTTGTATTCCACGGAAAGGATGGCCCCTCCCTTGACCAGGATGGTAACATATTCCTTCCAGCCGTGGCTGAAGGCGGCGGCCTGGGCGGTATAATAGCCGTCCTGAAGCTCCGTTTGACCTCCGCAGGAGGCCAGGAGGGAGGCCGTCAGAAGCAGGCTCAGACCCATGACAAGGATTCGTTTCATTTGGCGCTATTCTCCTTCAAAGCAAATTTTTTCACCTGGGACTGGAGGGCCTCGGCCTCCTGGGCCAGGGAGCTGCTGGACAGCTCCGTCTCCCCCGCGTTTTGCAGGTTGCGGTCTGCGATATCGGAGATGGTAGCGATCCGGGCCTCCATCACGGTCAGGGCGGCCTCCTGGCCCTCCACCGCCGCCGCCAGCTGGTCGGAGATCGCGCCGATCTGGGCGGAGACATCGGAGATGGCCCGGAGGGAGCCGGCGGTGTCCGCCGTCAGCTCCACGCCGGTCTGGATGATGGCCTTGGTGTTGTTGACCATCCCGGTGGCGCTCTGCGCGGCCTCGGCGCTCTTGGCGGCCAGCCGCTTCACCTCGTTGGCCACCACAGCGAAGCCCTTGCCCGCCGCCCCGGCCCGAGCGGCCTCTACCGAGGCGTTGAGGGACAGGATATTGGTCTGGAAAGCGATATCCTCAATGTCCTTGGCGATCTTGGTGATCTGCTGGGCGTTGGCGCTGATGTCGTCCATGGCGGAGGACAGGGCGGCCATCTGCTCATTGGCCCCCTGGACCCGCTGAATGATCTCCTCCGTCTGGGTCCGGGTCTGGCCGCTGCTCACGGTCACGTCGGCCAGCCGCTCCTTTACGCGGGTCACCTCGTCCACCAGCTCCTCGGTGGACTGGTTCTGCTCCAGAGAGGCCTGGTGCAGCTGTGCGGACTGGCCGCTCAGCTCGGCGGCCATACTGGTCAGCCGGTCGGCGGCGGAGCGCAGGCCCAGCATGGTCTCGTTCATCGACTCGGTGATGGTGACCAGACTGCTGCGGATCAGCACGAAGTCACCCTTATAGCCCTCCTGGGGCTCGGCGCGCAGGTCGCCCCGCGCCACCCGGTTCAGCACCAGCTGAACATCGGATAAGTACTGGTTCATGTTCTCCAGGGTGTTGCTCAGGGTCTGGGTCATGACCTCCAGCTCATCCCCGGTATTGAGGAGGGTGACCTCGGTATGCAGGTCGCCGTTGGAGAAGGCCACCATGCGGTCGGTAACCCGCTTCACCGGGCGGGAGATGGACCGGGCCAGACGCAGGACCAGAAGCATGGAGATGACCAGCACCGCCATGGTCGCCAGCACGGCCACCAGCATCGCCGCGTTGATAAAGTGGTTGTAATCCGCCTTGGGAATCTGAATGACCAGCGACCACTGGGTTCCCCGGATGGGCGAAAAGGCCACCAGCATCCGCTTTCCGTTGATGGGGAACTCCGTGGCCCCCGTCTCCCCGGTGGTCACCCGCTCCACCGCCTCACTGTTGCCGTCGCTGAGCTGGGACAGCGAGCTTCTGTTCAGGGCCAGGGACTGGTCGGGGTGGCCGGTGACGGTGCCGTCCTCGCTGACCATGTAAGCCGTGCCCGTCCGGCCCAGGTTGATGCTGCTGATAACATCGTTGAGGGTGTCGTACTTATAAACGCCCATCACATAGAAGGCGGTCGCCCCCTCCTCCTTCACCGGCATACCCATCATAATGCCCAGCTTGCCCTGGAAGATGGTAGAGGAGCGGGTGGTCAGGTTGTCGGTCTCCTGCAGAAGGGACAGAAACTCGCTCTCCAGACTCTCGGGGGCGCCGTCGATCCCCTGGATCAGCTGCCCGTCCAGGCCGTACAGAGCGATGGTATAGAGCTCATAGATCTCCGCCGCCTCCTCCAGGACCTCCCCGCGGTTGGCTTCGGTGGCCTCGGTGTCCGTGACTCGGGTGTCCCGCTCCTCCTCCGGCTCCTCTGGAGTCTCAGCCGGCGTCTCAGTCCCCGGCTCCTCCCCGTCGGGCGTCTCCGGCGCGTTCGGTACCTCCGGCGCCCTGGCCGGGCCCTCCACGTATACTGTATCCATCCGGGGATCGCCGGCGATGGTCATCATTCGGTCGGCCAGCATATGAATGTTGGCTTCCACCGTCTTGGCTGACTGCCGGGCCATGGGCTGAAGGCTGTCCAAGAGGATACTGTTGGCAAGCGACTGCATGGAAAGGGCCATAATCGCGCAGCACACAACCACTAAAATCAGGATATTCAGGGTGGTACTCCTCAAAATCTTCCTATTCAGGCTCCGTTTGATCCCTCCGCTGACGGAGGGGTCCACTTTCTTTCCCCACACGTCCCTTTCGCTCCTTTTCTGATTTTTTTGCTGACAGACAGAAGAAAAGCCGCTCGCTCCGCTTGCCGGCTTTTGCGCCGCGCTGAACGGATAGACGATAGACTTTGAGAGAAGTATACCATAGCTCCTCCAGAAAGGGAAGTGCTTTCCCGCATTTCCAGCACCGAATAAATATACTAAAAAACGGACGATACGCCTACCGCTTTTGTTAAATTTTTTCTGAGAAAACAAACAGCTTCCCGGGCCCTCGCACCGGGAAGCTGTTATTCTATATGCGCAAACAGGCGGAAATTTTCATTCAATATACACATCCGACAGCTTTACCACGACCATCCCCTCAAACATGAACATACAGCCCTGGTCGGGCCAGTTGGGGGTCTGGTACAGAATACCGGATTTATAGAGGTGGTCCCACTGCTCCGCCGTTGACTGAGACATTGGCAGACCAATACAGTACTCCAGCACGTCCCGCCCCGAGTAGTAGCACTGCAGCATGAAGCCGTCCGTGCCGGTGATGGAGTCGTACTCCGAGAGCTCTGACACAGTCTGGCCGTACAGGTCGATGGGCAGCCGGCCCACAATGGCGATGGGGGCGTCTGTGGTATAGCCCTCCAGATTCTCCGCCCGGGCAGCAATGCGGTTGGCCAGGGCCAGCGAGTTCTCATAGCGCAGCTCCATCCGCAGATAGGCGATGTTGTCAGTATAGAATCCGCACCAGGCCAGCACCGCGCACAGCACCAGGTTGGGCCAGAACACTCCGGTCCAGCCCGGCCTCCCGGCGGAGATCAGCCGGGCCATAATCAGCTCGGTGAGCTTGATGCCCAGCACAAAGACCAGCACAAAGGCATAGATCATCAGGTGGTGAACCTCTCCCCCGGCGGCCAGGAGGGCAACGAAATTCAGGGCCAGGGGCAGCAGGGCCGCCCCCGCCGCCGTCAGCGCCAACCGAAGAGGGTCCCGAAACAGGCCGTTCATCACCGCCAGTCCAACCAGAGCGGCGGCGGCGTAGACAAAGCCGGCCCGGAGGACAAAGCAGAAAAAGCTGTCCAAAAAGCTCGGGGTCAGCAGATAGTCAAAGAAGATCCGGTAGGCCTCCGGGACGCGGCTGAAATATTCCGCCAGACTGATCAGCCCCAGGCCGCTCAGTCCCTGGTAGTCGGCGAGCTCCGTGCCGGTGACCGTCAGGACAATTTTCAGCACCACATAGTACAGCGCCAGACTGGCCAGACAAATCCCGATGTATTTCAGCCCCCGGACCACCACCCCGGGAACCTCCTCTCCTTTGAGCAGAGCCAGGATGCAGTCAATCAGGAACAGGCCGATGGCATAGCAGATGAACGCCTGATAAGTGCCGCAGGCCCATGCCATCATCAGGATGGCGGCGGTCCAGCCCCAGCGGTATTTCTTGGTACACCAGACAGCCAGAGCGTTTAGGAACAGGGCCATAAAGTAGGCGTCAGCGGTGAAGAGATAGGAGAAGATGGCGCAGGCGGCGGGATAGGTGACCATCAAGGCGGAGGTCAACACAATATGGACGGGGTGGCTGATCTCCAGCACCCGGACGGTAAGCCCCGCCGCCGCCCCCAGCGCCAGCACCGACACCAGTCCGATGACCACCGGGAGCTGAAAAAAGGTGCTGGGCAGCGACATGGGGCTGGAGGACCAGCGGCCAATGTCCAGCATATTGTTATCGGTAAACAGGCCCCCGATGCTGTCGTGGTTGGGCAGGAGGTTGGTGAAGATGTAAAGATGGGTGATAAACCCTCCGATACCAGCCGTCAGAAATGCCAGCCAAAAGGCAGGTGAAATCTTTTTCCACGGCCCAGGCACGGCGGGCCAACGAAACACAGCGCTTTGATTCATGGTACCGTTCCTTTCCTCCGCTCCAGAAAGCGAATATAAAAGGGCCTGAGTCACCGTAATACGACTCAGGCCCCTGTTCCAATCAGTCCTGCTTACTTAATCATGGACGCGACCTCAGCGGCGAAGTCGTCCTCCTTCTTCTCGATGCCCTCGCCGGTGGCGAAACGGGTGAACGCCTTGACGGTAATCTTGCCGCCCAGCTCCTTGGCAACGGCCTCCACATGCTTCTCCACGGAGACCTTGTTCTCCTTGACGAAGGCCTGCTGGAGCAGGCAGTTCTCCTCATAGTACTTGCCCAGCTTGCCCATGACGATGCCCTCCTTCACCTTGTCAGGCTTGGCGGCCATCTTGGGGTCGTTGGCCATGATGGCCAGCTGGATTTCCTTTTCCTTATCCAGAATCTCCTGGCTCACGTCGGACTTGTCCAGGTAGGTGGGGTTCATGGCGCAGATCTGCATAGCCACGTCCTTGCCCAGCTCGACCACCTTGGCGGCGTCGATGCCCTCCACGGCCAGGTTGACCAGCACGCCCACCTTGCCGTTCATGTGAACGTAGGGCACGCTGACGCCCTCGGCGTAGCGGACGAAGCGGCGAATCTGAATGTTCTCACCGATGGCCAGCACCTTGTCGGCGGTAACGTCGGCGATGGTGCGGTCGGTGCCGGGGTAGGTGCAGTTCTTCAGGGCCTCCACGTCGGCGGGGTCCTGGGTGGCGACGGCGGCGGCCACGTCCTTGACGAAGCCCTGGAACACGTCGTTCTTGGCGACGAAGTCAGTCTGAGAATTGACCTCAATCAGAACGCCCACGCCGTTGTCGGCCACGATGGCCATGGACACGCCCTCGGCGGCAACCTTGCCGGCTTTCTTGGTCTGGGCGGCGAGGCCCTTCTCACGCAGCCACTCGATGGCCTTGTCAAAATCGCCGTCGGCCTCGACCAGGGCCTTCTTGCAGTCCATCATGCCCACGCCGGTCATCTCGCGCAGCTTCTGTACGTCTTTTGCAGTAATTGCCATAATTAAATTACCTCTTTTCTTGTTGTATGAAAAAGCGCCCGCCCGCCTGGGCGGGCGCTTTGAAATTACTCAGCGGCGGGAGCCTCAGCCTCAGCGGCGGGGGCGTCCTGACCCTGCTTGCCCTCCTGGATGGCGTTGGCCATGACGGAGGAGATCAGCTTGATGGCGCGGATGGCGTCGTCATTGCCGGGGATCACATAGTCGATCTCGTCGGGGTCGCAGTTGGTGTCTACGATAGCCACGATGGGGATGTGGAGCTTGCGGGCCTCGTTGATGGCGTTGCGCTCCTTGCGGGGGTCCACCACGAACAGGGCGCCGGGGAGCTTGCGCATCTCGGTGACGCCGCCCAGGTACTTCTCCAGCTTGGCGATCTCGCCCATGTGCTTGATGACTTCCTTCTTGGGCAGCATGTCGAAGGTGCCGTCCTCCTGCATCTTCTTCAGCTGTGCCAGACGGTCCACACGGCCCCGCATGGTCTTGAAGTTGGTGAGCATGCCGCCCAGCCACCGGGCGTTCACCCAGTACATGCCAACGCGGCTGGCCTCCTCCTTGATGGCCTCCTGGGCCTGCTTCTTGGTGCCCACGAAGAGCAGGGTCTCGCCCTTCTCGCCCAGGGAGCGGACGAAGTTGTAGGCCTCCTCCAGCTTCTTCACGGTCTTCTGGAGATCAATGATATAGATCCCGTTGCGCTCCGTGTAGATGTAGGTGGCCATCTTGGGGTTCCACCGGCGGGTCTGGTGGCCGAAGTGAACGCCGGCCTCCAGCAGCTGCTTCATAGATACGACTGCCATAGTTTTTTCCTCCTGTTTTTCAGTTATTCTTCTGGGGGCATCATATTCTCCGCCAACCTGGAGTTTTTCCGGGCACCGGGCGAAAAATCCGCACTCCCACGCATAATGCCTGAGTAGTATATCACTTTCTTCCAGGGAATGCAAGCTTTTTTTACAGTTTTTTTCCTGCCTCAAACTGGGCGATAGCCTCCAAAAAGGCCGCGCCGTACTTCGCCGCCTTCACCCGGCCCACGCCGGAGACCTCCAGCAGGGACTCCATGCTCTGGGGCCGCTTTGCCGCCATGTCGGTGAGGGTGGCGTTGGAGAATACGATGTAGGCGGGCACATCCTCCCGCTGGGCCAGGCGGTTCCGCACCGCCTTGAGGGCGGCTGTCAGCTCCTCCGGGGCCTCTCCCGCCGGGGCGGGCGTCCGGCGCTTCTCCTTTGCCCGCTCCTCCGCCCGGTCCTTCCGGACGGACATGGACAGCCGCTTCCCCTGGAAGAGAACCGCCCGGGCCTCCCCCGCCGGCTCCAGGGTGGAGTGGGCCGGGTTGAGGCGCAGACAGCCCTCCAGCTCCAAAAAGTCCATGATCTCCCGGATGCGGGAGGCGGCGAGCTTGCTCATCAGGCCGTAGGTGGACAGGCCGTCCAGCCCCAGCTCCAGCACCCGCTGGTCCCGGCTGCCCCGTAGGGTGCGGACAATCAGCGTCTTGCCCACGTAGTAGCCCAGCTTCTCCCGCACCCGGAGGACGCAGGACAGGATCATCTGGGCGGGGACGGTCACGTCCTCCTGGGTATACTCCCCGACGCAGTTGCCGCAGCTGCCGCAGTCCGGACCGTGCTCCTGGCCAAAGTAATCCAGAATATATCCCCGGAGACAGCCGGTGGTCTTGCAGTAGTCCACCATGAGATTCAGCCGCTCATAGTCCCGGCGGCGGACCTCGGCCCGGTCCTCCGGGCTCAGCTCCTCGCCGCCGTTTTCAATGAGGAACCGGGCGGTGGTCACGTCCCCGGCGGAGTAGAGCAGCACGCAGTCCGCCGGCTCGCCGTCCCGGCCCGCCCGGCCCGCCTCCTGGTAATAGGCCTCCAGACTCTTGGGCATGTTGTAATGAATGACAAAGCTGACGTTGGACTTGTCAATACCCATTCCGAAGGCGTTGGTGGCCACCATGACGGGCCTGCGGTCGAACTGGAAGTCGTCCTGACTGGCCCGCCGCTCCCCGTCCTCCATCCCCGCGTGGTAGCGGGCGGCGGGGACTCCCTTGTCCTCCAGGGCCCTGCACACCCGGTCCACTCCGCCCCGGGTGGCGCAGTAGATGATGCCGCACCGCCCCTCCCGCTCCCGGAGCAGGCGGGTCAGCTCCTCCATCTTGTTTCTGGGGTGGCGCACGTCGAAAAACAGGTTGGGCCGGTCGAAGCCGGTGACCTCCCGGACCGGGTCCCGCAGCTCCAGCCGCTGGACGATATCCTCCCGCACCTGGCCGGTGGCGGTGGCGGTGAAGGCAGCCAGCACCGGGCGGCGGGGCAGGCTGTCCACAAATTCCCGGATTCTCAGATAGCTGGGCCGGAAATCCTGACCCCACTGGGAGATGCAGTGGGCCTCATCCACCGCCACCAGGGACAGGTCCGCCTCCCGGGCCAGGGCGGCAAAGCCCTCCCCCTCCAGCCGTTCCGGGGCGATGTAGATCAGCTTATAGGCCCCCTGACGGGCACGGCTGTACACCGTCCGCAGCTGTTCCCCTGTCAGCGAGCTGTTGATATAGGCGGCGGGCGCTCCGGCCTCCTTCAGGGCGGCCACCTGGTCCTTCATCAGGGAAATCAAAGGCGACACCACCAGGGTCAGCCCCGGCAGAAGCAGGGCGGGCACCTGATAGCACATGGACTTTCCCCCGCCGGTGGGCATCACGCCCAGCACGTCCCGGCCGGACAGAATGCCATCGATCAGCCGCTCCTGCCCCTGGCGGAAGGTACTGTGGCCGAAATACTGCTTTAGAACCTCATGCTTGTCCATTTCATCACCTGCAACGCGCTCAGCCGCCGCATTAAGACGCGGCGGCTGAGCGCGGTTTTGTTTGGTTCAGCGGGTGCTGATTGTAATGCCCTGCCCGTCTGTCCAGTCCACACCGAAGCCCAGGACGCTGCCCAGGTCCCTCAGCTTGTAGTAGGTGTAGCCGTTATTCTGGCTGTCGTAGATGGTGAAGGCGTCCAGGCGGACGGGCTTTCCGTCCACATTGGTGTCGCCCTCAACCGAGGTACAGGGCTGGTTCCCCTCATAGGGGGTGACCATCTCCCCTCCTCTGACGGTGTAGGGAGCGTTGGTGGTGACCACCACGCCGCCGTCCCAGTCCACCTCGAACTGGGCCCCCGTGCCGTTGAGCACATAGGCCAGGTCCCGCAGCTTCACATAGTTGGTGGGGTTTCCCTGTTCATCCAGAAGGGCGTAGGCCTGGAACTCCACGCTTTTGCCGTCCACCAGCACCAGCTGGGTGGAGGCGTGGGCCGTGGCGGTATCGGGAACAGGGGTGGGGTCGGGAGCGGCGGCGGTACCGGCCTTGCGGGCAGTCACGCCGGCTCCGTCCAGGAGGTAGAAGGTGGGGACGGAGTTGTCGGTGGTGTACCACACCGCCTTGCCCTGCCAGAAAATGGGCTGGCAGTCAGACAGCTGTCCCTGCGCGGTCTGGACCTGGCCCACAGCGCCGTTGGCGTCATATGCGGCGTAGTAGAGGATATCCCCAAAGGCGGCGGTGTACCAGTTCTTCTGGTCCACCGTGTTCCACAGCACATAGCCGCCCTCCAGTCCGGTGGGAGCCAGCTGGGGATTGGAGACATTCTGGCCGGTGGTCAGCCGGACGGTTTCAGGGCCCTTCAGGTCCTTGCTCACCATGGACAGATACAGGTCCCGGCTGTCCGCGCCCAGGTTTGAGGCGGTACCGTCGAACTGATAGGCGGTCACATAGCCCTTGGAGGTCTCGGCGAAGCCGCCCAGGGCGCAGCCGGTGTCGTTGTAGTGCTGGGCGGCCTGGGGGAATGCCAGGACATCCACCCGGTTCACATAGCTCCAGGTGTAATAGCCATCCTCCAGAGGCACCTTGACCCCCTCCTGAAAGCTGTCCTGCCCGGCCTTGGCGTTGTACCGCAGCAGGACCGCCGCCCGGGTCTGACCGGCGTCGCCGTGATCCAGGGTGACAATGCGGCCCTCCTGGTCGATCAAGACGAACTGGTTAAAGGAGTGGCTGACATAGCCGTAGCTCACGTTCATCACCTTCCAGAAGGAGTCGGTGATCTCCATGTCCTTCTGCCGCAGGGCGATCATCACGTTGGCCTGATGGTTCAGCCCGTCCTTGGCGGTGTACATCTTGTGGCTGGTGCGGATATAGAGGTATCCGCCGTACTCGTCGCAGCGGAGCGACCCTGCGTCAAAGGGAACGATGGTGTTGGCTCCCTTGAGGCTGGCCTGCCCCAGGCGGTTCCAGCTCTTGTCATACTGGACGACGCGGATAACCTCCCTGCTGTCGTCCTCCTCCTTGTTCTCCTGGCCGAAGATCAGGAAGTTATACTTCTCCCCGGCGAAAAAGCCGCCCCACAGGGGGAGCTCCGCCGGGAGCGTCCGGCTGGACTGGAGGCCGAAGGAGGCGTCATAGTCCTCCACCACCACGTGGTCCTCAATATACTCCACCCGGGTCAGTCCGCCGGACTGGTTCTCATAGAGGTAGGACTTGGCGGGCTGGGCCCACCGCCGGCCATTTACATACTCATGTCCCCCCCGGTTGGAGGACACCGCCGGCGCAGGCGCCTCCGCCCGGACTGCCGGACTCAGGGTAAACACCAGGGCCAGAGCTGCCAGGGCGCTGAGAAATCCTCGCTTTTTCATATGCTTCCTCTCCTATTCACTGTCTTTGGGGCGCGCCGCCCCATTTGTGACCTCAGTATACCTCTTTCCCGCCGGAAGCGCAAGGGCCGGCCCGCTTTTTCTTCCGTTTGGCCGCCATATACCGGTCCTCCTCGCTAAAAATGCAGCCGCAGTATTTCTGCATATAAAACCCATGCTCCCGGGCAAACCGCTGGCCCTCCTGAAAGAGGGGGCGGAAATCCCGGTAGAGAAAGGCCACCCCGTACCGCTCCCCCATCTCCCGGGCCGCGGCGGCGATCCCGTCGTGGTTCTGATAGGGGGAGATGAGCAGAGAGGTGGTGAAGCTGTCAAACCCGTTTTCGGCGGCGTATTTGGCCGTCTCCTCCATGCGGACCCGGTAGCAGTAGGCGCACCGGCCGTCGATGTTCCCCGCCACAGCGGTGATGAAGGGCCGCAGGTCGTAGGTCCCGCCGATGACCAGCTTCATGCCGATCTCTTTGGCATACTCCTCCAGCGTCCGCTTCCGGGCCTGGTACTCGGTGTATGGGTGGATATTGGGGTTGAACCAGAAGCCGGTGACGGACAGGCCCTCCTCCCGGAGCTGGGCGATGGGCCGGTTGGCGCAGGGGGCGCAGCAGATGTGCATCAGGGTGTTCATAGGAAGTCCTCCAGGTAGATGGTGTGGATGGCCAGCCCCTTTTTCATGGCGTAGGCCAGGGTCTGGAAGGTGCCCCCCTTGGGCACACCGTTGTAGATGGCAATGAGCCGGGAGGACCGGTCCACCATATACCGGTTGCGGCGCATCATGCAGAAGCGGTCATAGCCGTGCTGGACCAGGGTCTCAAAATCACACCGGTCCAGAATGGACTGGTAGCGCCGCTTCTGTTCCTCCGGCCAACTGTCCGCCTGGGTTTCACAGGGCCGGGCACACTCCAGGGCGATGTCCTGTTCCGCCTCCCGCAGAGCCAGCACCGCCTCGGCGCAGTATAAGTCGATCCCCCGGGCCATGCCGGTGATGAAGCGCCGGATCCCCGACACATAGGCGTCCTCCACCGCCCGGGCGACGGCCTCCTTCAGCCGCAGGCACCGGGGGTCGGACTCCTCCTCTCCCCAGGGCAGCTTGTCGGGCCGGTGGCCGGTGAAGCAGCAGGTTTTTTCGTAGTCCATCACAGCACAATCAGGTCCTTGGGCGATCGGGTGATATCCTCACAGCCGGTCTCGTTGAGGATGAGCACGTCCTCAATGCGCACGCCGAATTTTCCCGGGAGATAGACCCCGGGCTCGGCGGAGATAACCGCGCCCGCGGGCATGGGGCGGGTCTCCTTGGAGCTGGCGCTGGGGGCCTCATGGATGTCCACCCCCAGAGAGTGGCCGAAGCCGTGGGAAAAATATTCTCCATACCCCGCCTCCTGGAGGACCTTCCGGGCGGCGCCGTCGATCTCCTGTCCGGTGACCCCGGCCCGGGCGGCGTTGATGCCCGCCTTCTGAGCGGCCAGGACGGCGTTGTACACCACCTCCATCTCCTCAGTGGGCTGGCCCAGGGCCACGGTGCGGGTCATGTCGGAGCAGTAGCCCCCCACCTTGCAGCCGAAGTCCATAGTAATGAACATCCCCGCGTCCACAAGCTGGTCGCCAGGGACGGCGTGGGGCCGGGAGCCGTTGGGGCCGGCGGCTACGATGGGGTCGAAGGACACCTTCTCTCCTCCCCGGCTGAGCAGCTCATAGACCAGCCGGGCGGCAATCTCCCGCTCGGTCATGCCGGGGCGGATGAAGTTCAAAATGGCCTTGAAGGCCTCGTCGGTGATCTCCTGGGCCCGGCGCATCAGAGCCAACTCACCCTCGTCTTTGGAGGCCCGCAACCCATCCAACAGATCCTGGGCGGGGGTGAGGACGCAGGGCAGAGCCTGAGCGTACTTCTTGTGGCCGTCCACCGTCACGGCCCCGCTCTCAAAGCCCACATTGTGGAGCTGTTTGGCCTCGATATACTCCCTGGCAAAGGCCATATGCCCCTTGTCCGGCGTGGTCAGCAGGACCTCCGCCCCGTCGATCTGCTCCCGGGCGGCCTCGATGTACCGCCCGTCTGTGGTGTATTGAGCCCCCTCCCGGGTAACGAGGAGAAGCCCCTCCCCATGGAAGCCCAAGGCGTACCGCTCCCCGGACTCGCTGGTAATCATCATGGCGTCCAGCCCAAAATCCGCCAACTTAGCGGCGATTTTTTCAATGTGGTTCATGTTTTTTCGCTCCTTCGGATGATTGTGTCGGGGCGGCCTGTGGCCGCCCCTGCAAAAGCGCCTCGTAGACCCGTTTCATAGCAGACGCGTCCTCCGCCTGGGTGCCGGCGGACTCGCAGATGAAGGTGGGCGACCAGCCCCGGCGGACGATCTCCGCCGCCAGCGGGACCCAGTTGGGGCCGTAGCCCCCGTCGTCGTCAAAGGTGCGGTGGCACTTCTCGCCGCCGTTTGGTGTGAACTCAATGTGGGAGAAGTGGCTGTGGAAGGTACTGGCCCGGTCGGGGCCCAGGACCTCCTCCACCCGGTCCAGCATCCGGGAAAAGGCCTCCGCTCCGTTGTCCGCCCCCAGGGAGCGGGCGTAGAGGTGGCCGAAGTCGATGCAGGGCACCAGCCGCCCGTCCAGGGTGCACAACTCCAGCACCTCGTCCAGATCGCCCAGCTGGTTGATCTTGCCCATGGTCTCAGGGCACAGGGCGATGTGCCCCAACCCGGCGGTGTCCAGCACGGCCAGCAGAGCGGTCATCCCCCGTTTGGCGATGTCCAGCGCCTCCCGGCGGGAGCGGCCCATGAGGGCGCCGGTGTGGACCACCACCCGACCGGCCCCCATCCACTCCGCCAGGGCGCAGGAGGTGAGCACATAGCCGTTGTTTTTCTGGATGTTCTCCGGGTTGGCCAGGTTGATGAAGTAGGGGGCGTGAATGGACAGGGAAATCCCCGCCGCCCGGGCGTTCTCGCCGATCTTCACGGCGGTCTCCTTCCCCACGTGGACCCCCTTGCCGCACTGGTACTCATAGCAGTCCAGGCCAAAACCGGCAATCCACTTGGGGGCGGCCAGGGAGGACCTGTGGACCTTGGAAAAGCTCTCCGAATTGCCCGCGGGGCCGAATTTCGCGCTCATAGGAAGGGCCTCCTTTTTCCCAGCAGACGGAAGGGCGTCTCAACAGCATAGCGGATATACCGCCCCGGGTTGCCCGCCAGCCGGATGGGCAAAACCAGCAGAGGGATCACCCCGGCGTTGTTGGCCCCCAGGGTGTCGGTAAAGATCTGGTCCCCCACCATGACGGTTTCCTCGGGCGCCGCCCCCATCCGCTCCATGGCCCGGAGATAGCCCGCCCTCTTGGGCTTGCCTGAGCGGCCCTGATAGGGGATGCCCAGCTGCTCGGCGAATTTCTGCGCCCGGCCCGGCTTGCGGCTGTTGGACAGCAGAAACAGTGAGATTCCTTCCGCCGCCAGCGACTCCTTCCAGGCGATTACACCGGCGGGGGGAACCGTCACCTTGTAGGGCGCCAGGGTGTTGTCCAGGTCGGCCAGCACCAGCCTGACGCCCTTCTCCGCCAGGGCTTTGGGGGAGATATCGGTTATGGAGGGGTAAACCCCTCGGGGGATGGGTGATAAGGACATAGTTCTAACCTCTCGCCTGATTTCATACTGTGTACAACGTAGTATATCACAGGACGAAACTTCGGACAAGGGGGTAGTCCCATGGCACAGGACACTTTTATCATCACCCTGCCGCCCAGGCAGCTGCCTCTGCTTCAGGGGTGGCGGGTCACACCGGCCCATCTGGCCTACCGGCTGGGGCCGGGGGCCCATCTGTTCCGGTCTGAGGGAACAGCGCCCCCCAAGGGCGGGCTGATGGTGGTGGACGACCAGGAGTTCAGCCCGCTGGCCCCCACCGGTCCACTGTGCCAGGAGGTCATTCGGGAGTGTCAGGCCCGGAGCTTCTCCGGGGCCATTCTGGACTTTGAAAACTGCCTGCCCCCCCTGGAGCAGATCGCGGCCCGCCTGGACGAGCAGTTTGCCCGCCGGGGCTGGACCCTCCTGGTGCCGGAGCGGTACGGGGCCCATGCCCCCCACTCCCGGGTGATGATCCCCTCCGCCCTGTCGGGGGGCTCCCTCCAGAAGCGGCTGGAGGAAGCCCTGGAGCGCTTTGGAGAGAGCCGGGTGGTCCTGGCCCTGGAGAAGCGGGCGGAGGACTTCTACCTCCCCTCCCCCACCGGAAGCGGCCAGCCCCTCACCGACCAGGAGCTGGCCGAGCTGAAGCGGCGGCTGTCCCCCTCCGTTTTCTTCTCCGGGGAGCTGTGCGCCCGGTACTTCACCTATATGAGCCGGGAGAACGGGGCCCACTTCGTCCTCTTCGACGACGGAGACACCCTGCGGCACAAGACGGAGGTGGCCCGCCGGCTGGGCATCCGCACCTTCCTGGCCCCCTGGGCCGAGATCGGCCCCTACGCCGCCCAGACCGGCATCCAGCGCCGCCAGGAGCAGCGGGCCGGCCGCAGATAAAGCTTCACCGGCCCGTCCCCATTTTTGAGGGCGGGCCGGTGTCGTAGCATCAGCGGTAGGACTCGGCCAGCTCCCGGAATTTGGGCAGGGAGCGGCGGATCATGTCGGTCTGGACACAGTAGGAAATACGGGTGTGGCCGGGGGCCCCGAAGCCGGTGCCGGGGACAATGAGCAGGTCCAGCTTCTTGGCCCGCTCACAGAAGGCCAGATCGTTTGGCTCCAGGGTGCGGGGGAAGAGATAGAAGGCCCCGTTGGGCTCCGCCACATGGTAGCCCATCTCCCGCAGGGCAGTTACAAGAATCTTCGCGTTCTCCTCATAGACCTTGATATCGGAGGTCATGTCGCAGCACAGGGAGGTGACCCGCTGGAACAGGCTGGGGGCGTTCACGTAGCCCAGGGACCGGCCCGCCCCGGCCACGGCGGCGTAGACATCGCCGCTGTCCGTAACCTCCCCCGGCACCAGCACATAGCCGATGCGCTCGCCTGGAAGGGACAGGGACTTGGAGAAGGAGTAGCACACAATGGTGTCCCGGTACACGCTGGGCACCCAGGGCACCTCCACCCCGGCATAGACGATCTCCCGGTAGGGCTCGTCGGAGATGAGGTAGATGGGGTGGCCGTACTCCCGGCTCTTCTCGGTCAGGATACCGGCCAGCCGCTCCAGCGTCTGCCGGGAGTAGACCACGCCGGAGGGGTTGTTGGGGGAGTTGATAAGCACCCCCTTGGTGTGCTCGCCGACAGCCCGCTCAAAGGCGCCGAAGTCGATCTGAAAGCGCTCCACCTCCGGGGGAACAAGGACCATCCTGGCCCCGGCCCCCTCGATGAACACCTTATACTCCGGGAAATAGGGGGCAAAGACAATAAACTCATCCCCGGGACAGCTCAGGCCGTTGAGCACACAGCACAGGGAGGCGGCGGCTCCCACGGTGAGATAGAGCTGACCGGCGGTGTAGCTGGTGCCAAAGCGCCGGTTCAGGGAATCGGCAAATCGCTGGCGGGACTCCTGGTCCCCCTGGGCGCTGGTGTAGGCGTGGATGAGATCGGGCTGCTCTTTGAGCAGGCGGACGGCCTCCTCATTGACGGCGGCGGGAGAGGGGACGCTGGGGTTGCCGATGGAGAAATCAAAGACATTCTCCGGCCCCACCTGGGCGGCCCGCAGCTTGCCGTATTCAAACAGCTCCCGAATCACCGACCGGGCGGTGCCCAGCCCCTTCATACGTTCAGATACCATGAAACAAACCTCCATATGTTTTCTCCGCTTTGGTAATTGCCGCTATTATAGCACAGCGGTTTACCGGAGTAAAGCAAAATATGGACGGCGAGGTAAAACATCCCGGCCAAATTCGCTTGGCCGCTTGTAAAGCGGGGAATTTTGTGATAGACTGATTTTGTATAAAGGTACCCGGTCTCTGTTATAATGTATGGAAGATTTTCAGCAAATTCCCCGTGTCTTGCGAAGGTTAAGGAGATTACTATGAAGCTTTATGTCCAAAACATCGCTAAAATCGAATCCGCCGAGGTGGCTGTGGACGGGATCTCCGTGCTGGCGGGCTACAACGCCACCGGCAAAAGCACCATCAGCAAATCCCTGAGCGGAATTATCCGCGCCTATACAAATATCCATCAGCGGGCTCATAATTCTCAGATCAGAAGCATCGACTCCATCATAGACAGTTTTATTGAGGAGCTGATCCCCGAAGAGGGACTCTATATGCGGAATAACCGCAACCTTATTCAGGCCATTCTGTCCAAGGATGTCAGCTTGCCCAGCAATTACAAGCCCTTCCCTGACCTGTTCCTACTCTATGTCTCAGATATGCACGAAGACTTTCCCGAGCCTTCCGCCGAAACGGAGGAATTATACCAGGACTTCCTTGGACAAATGCAGCGGGCCCTCAGCCGCCCCTTGGAGGAGCACATACAATTTCTGGTGGAGTCCAATATCCGCGAGGTTTTCGACCGCCAAGTCAATACCCTTGGTCAGACATCGGTCGGTACCATCACTCTGCGGGACGACAGCGGAACTGTCATTTGCTATGTGAAGCTTAAGGGGAATAAGGTCACAAACTGCTCCTATAACGCCATCAAGGAATCCAGGCCGATCTACCTGGAGCCAAAGCACGCTTTGGACGACCTGTCCAGAAAAAGCAGTATCCGTATTCTGGAACCGCTGGTCAACGACCTGCTGGCAAACGAAAAAAATCAGCTGGCAGATAGAACCATTGAGGACCAGGAGCGGTCAGAGCGGGTCATTGCTATCATCAACAAGGCGATCCGGGGCGGCCTGGTGGAAAACGGAAGCTCCCTGCAATACATGGACGAGCAGTTCTCCTTAATCTCCCTCAAGAACCTCGCCTCGGGCAACAAGACCTTTGCCGTAATCAGACGCTTACTGGAAAACGGGCAGTTTTACAAAAACCACACGCTGATTATTGACGAGCCGGAGGTCAATCTGCATCCGGCGTGGCAGCTCACACTGGCCAACGTGCTGGTCATCCTCCATAAGGAGTTAGGCCTGAAGATATTTTTAAACTCCCATAGCCCCTATTTCGTCCGTGCGGTGGAGGTGTACTCTCAGCGCTATGAAATCGCCGACCGCTGCCATTTTTACCAGACGAGGCCCGGCAATCATGGGATGTATCAGGTCGTGGACGTGACCGGCAATACGGAGCAGATTTTTCGCGACCTGTACCTACCCCTTGAGGAGCTGTAGCTATGGATTTTTTACCTAATAAACAGGCGTACCTGCAGCCGTTGAGCAAGGTATCCCTGGATGACTCCAAGACAGTTTCCCTGGTCGACACGGACGATATACTTTACAATTTTGACAGCATCAAAAAGTATCTGTGCAAGCAGCTTCAGCGCAGAGAAGAGGCGGCCTCCTGCGACGGCCTTCTGGAACGGGACGGGACCTATTATCTTTTAGAGTTTAAAAATCAGCCCTCCAAAAAAGTTGATGCGGCTCAGCTCGCCCGGAAAGCCTTTCAAAGCTTTCACCTGTTCCGTCTGGCCTTCGAACAGGAGATGTCTGTGGACGAGTCTCGGGAGCATCTGGTCCTGCTTATCATCTATCAGGACAGCGAGGACGACGTCAGCTTTGAGAAGCTTCGGCGAAAAGTACATGGGCTGGCAAATATGCCGGAGAGGGACCCTATCCTCTTTGACCTGCGGAGGGTCCATGGAAAACTCTACCGCGAGATCTACACCATGCCAAGGTCTGAGTTTATGGCAGACTGGTACCCCCGGCTTTTCCCGAACCATAAATGAGTTCCGTCCTCCTCCAAATAAATTTTAAGTAAAGATAGCCGAATTGGAAATTACTTACCTTTACAAACAGGGCCCGGGGCGCTATAATAGCTAAATTACAAGAAGCGAGCCGTGTTCAGCAAAGGGAGGTGGCGGAGTGCATATCTTATCCGGCAAGGCAATTATGGAGCAGATCGTAGCAGGAAGGCTGTGCGTATACCGCCGCCCCGCGCCCCAGGTTCAGCTTTACACGCTGGGGGACTGGAGGCAGGAGATCAACCGCTTCCACCGGGCCCAGCAGCTGGCCATTCTGGAGCTGAACACCCTCTATCACCGGGCGCTGAACCAGGTGGGCGAGGGGGTGGCCTCCATCTTCCTGATCCACGGGATGCTTCTGGAGGACCACGACTATGTGGAGACCGTCCGGGGCCTGATCAACGGCCAGGGCGTCACGGCGGAATACGCCGTTCAGATGGCGGAGATCAGCTTCTCCGCCGCTTTCTCCGCTATGGACAGCCCCTACATGCAGGCCCGGTCGGCGGACATCCGGGACATCTCCCAGCGGGTGCTCCGGGCGCTGATGGGGGGCCGCCAGACCCTCCTGATGGACGAGCCCGCCATTCTGGTTTCCGAGGACTTCCTTCCCAGCGAGGTGATGGACTTCGACCAGCGGCGGCTTCTGGGCCTCATCACCCGGAAGGGCAGCTTGGACAGCCACACCGCTATGCTGGTCCGGGCCTATCACATCCCCGCCATTGTGGAGGTGGACCTGATTCCCAAATGGGAGGGCCACCTGGCCGTGATGGACGGCTACACCGGCAATATCTACGTAGACCCAGGGCCGGAGCAGCTCAACCAGCTGCGGGAGCTGTACCAGGCCAACGGACGGCCCAAGGGCTCCGCTCTGATTCATGCATAGCAGCCTCTCCAGCCGCGGGCGGAGGGGCTGTTTTCATAACCAACACAGAAAAAGGAGGACATGGCAATGGCACAATATATTATGGCCCTGGATTCCGGAACCACCAGCTGCCGGTGCATCCTGTTCAACAGGAGGGGCGAGATGTGCGGCTCGGCCCAGAAGGAGTTCACCCAGTACTTTCCCAAGCCCGGATGGGTGGAGCACGACGCGGAGGAGATCTGGTCCATCCAGCTGGAGGTAGCTCAGGAGGCCATGCGCAACCTGAACGCCTCCGCCGCGGACATCGCGGCCATCGGCATCACCAACCAGCGGGAGACCACCATCGTCTGGGACCGGCAGACCGGCGAGCCTGTGAGCCGGGCCATCGTGTGGCAGTGCCGCCGCACCGCCGGATACTGCGACAGCCTGAAGGCCGAGGGCTTGGCGGAGGACTTCCGCGCCAAAACCGGCCTGATTATCGACGCCTATTTTTCCGGCACCAAGCTGAAATGGATTCTGGACAACGTGCCCGGCGCCCGGGCGCGGGCGGAGCGGGGCGAGCTCCTCTTCGGCACGGTGGAGAGCTGGCTGATCTGGAAATTGACCAAGGGCCGGGTCCACGTCACCGACTACTCCAACGCCTCCCGCACCATGATGTTCAACATCAACACCCTGGAGTGGGACCGGGATATCCTGGCCAAGCTGAACATTCCGGCGGCTATGCTGCCCCAGGCGAAGCCCTCCAGCTGTATCTACGGCGAGGCCGACCCCCAATTCTTCGGCGGACCCATCCCCATTGCCGGGGCGGCGGGAGACCAGCAGGCCGCCCTTTTCGGTCAGACCTGCTTCACCCCCGGTGAGGCCAAAAATACATACGGCACCGGCTGCTTCCTCCTGATGAACGTGGGGGAGAAGCCTGTCTTTTCCAAAAACGGTCTGGTCACCACCATCGCCTGGGGGCTGGACGGCAGGGTGGAGTACGCCTTGGAGGGCTCCATCTTTGTGGCCGGGGCCTCCATCCAGTGGCTGCGGGACGAGCTGCGGTTCATCGACTCCTCCGCCGACTCCGAATATATGGCCCGGAAGGTGAACGACACCAACGGCTGCTATGTGGTCCCCGCCTTCACCGGCCTGGGGGCTCCCCACTGGGACCAGTATGCCCGAGGGACCATTGTGGGGCTCACCCGGGGGGTGAACAAATACCACATCATCCGGGCCACCCTGGAGTCCATGTGCTATCAGGTCAACGACGTGCTTCAAGCCATGCGGGCCGACTCCGGCGTGGAGCTGGCCGCCCTCAAGGCCGACGGCGGAGCCAGCGCCAACAATCTGCTCATGCAGCTCCAGGCGGACATCAGCGGCGCGCCTGTCAACCGGCCCGCCTGCGTGGAGACCACCGCTATGGGAGCGGCCTATCTGGCCGGCCTGGCGGTGGGCTACTGGTCCGGCAAGGAGGAGGTCCGGCAAAACTGGGCCACCGACCGCACCTTCCTCCCCTCCCTCTCCGAGGAGGAGCGTGCCGTCCGCATCCGGGGCTGGGACCGGGCCGTCCGCTGCTCCTACGGCTGGGCGAAGGAGGAGGAAGCCTAAACATTCGCGGATTTCATGCAGGGGCGGCCTGTGGCCGCCCCTGCAAACCGCACCCAAAGGCTCCCTCCCCGAGGGAGCTGTCAGCGAAGCTGACTGAGGGAGTCACCCCCGCAAACCTCCGGAGGACTCCCTCCGTCACGGCTTCGCCGTGCCACCTCCCTCCAAGAGGGAGGCTTTTGGACCCCGGCCGTTCACAATTTGTTTGCTCATTCAATTACCCTGTCCCCCGAAAATTTTTCGTTGAAGATTCTCCCTTTCTGGGCTATACTATACAGTGCTCAACAGAGCTCAAATTTTGCCAGAAAGGGGGAACGCTTCATGTCCAGACAGAACCGGGATAATTTTTGGACGGTACCCACGCTGAAGCGGCGGGGCTGGACCACAGAGCTGATGAGGGCCTTGCTCCCCAAGCCCCTCTTTTTCATGCGCGGCGGACGGCCTGTCCGGGTCTGGAACAGAGAGGACGTGCTGCTGGCGGAGAGCGGCCCCCAATTCGCCAACCGAAAGAGCGGGACGGACAGTCCGGCGCGGCCCGTCCCCCAGTCGGTCAAGCGGGCCCGGGCCATTCTGGACCAGGCCTGGCAGGCCGTGGAGCCCGACAGCTCCCTGGCCTGGCTGCTGGCCAGCCACTACCACGCCGCCATCACCGCCCGGCTCCCGGCGGCTAAGAACAGCAAGGGCCTGCGCTCCTCTCAGATCACCTCCCGGATTGACGAGTTTCTCTCTCTGGAGGAGCAGTACAACGGCAAGCGGCTCCAGGACATTTTCCGCGGCTTCACCAAGGCCTGGGCCTGGCTGGGGGACTACCCCGACCATCCCAGAGCGGCCCGGGTCTCTGAGCGCTATCCCCGGGTGCTGCTCAACACCGCCAAGCAGGTCCTCGCCGCTTTCTCCGAGGCACAGCCCGAGGCCGACCTGGACGCCTTCCTCCGGGCGGAGGGCTTTCCCGCCCGTCAGCTGCTGGCCGAGGGTCTGGGCACCGTCTGGTCGGTGTGGTATGTCCCCCAGGCCATCCGCACCAGCCTGTCCCTGCTCATCGCCCTGAACCCCAAGGACGAGTACCCCGAGGCCCGCAGCATGCACCGCCGCTTTGTCCTCCACCTGGGGGGCACCAACACCGGCAAGACCTACACCGGCTTTCAGCGGCTGATCCGGGCCAAAACGGGGGTCTATCTGGCCCCTCTGCGCCTGCTGGCCCTGGAGGCCCAGGAGACCCTCTTAGACGCGGGGGTGGAGTGCTCCCTGTCCACCGGGGAGGAGGAGGACCGGCGGGAGGAGGACACCCACGTCGCCGCCACGGCGGAAAAGCTGGACCTGAAGCAGCGCTATGAGGTGGCCGTCATCGACGAGTGCCAGATGATCTCCGACCGCCAGCGGGGCTATGCCTGGACCCGGGCCATCCTGGGCGTCCTGGCCCCGGAGGTCCACCTGTGCGCCGCCCCCGAGGCCAAGGAGCTGCTCATCCGCCTCATCGAGAGCTGCGGAGACAGCTATACGGTGGAGGTCCACCAGCGGACCACCCCGCTGATCTGCATGTCCCACACCATCGACTACCAGCGGGTCCAGCCGGGGGACGCCCTCATTACCTTCTCCAAGGTGGGGGTGCTCAGCGTGGCGGAGGACCTGCGCCAGAGCGGCAAGGAGCCGGCCATTATCTACGGCGCCCTCCCCTACGCCACCCGCCGGAAGCAGATGGAGGGCTTTCTGGAGGGACGGATGGAGTACGTGGTTTCCACCGACGCCATCGGCATGGGGCTGAACCTGCCCATCCGGCGCGTCATCTTTATGGAGACGGAGAAGTTCGACGGCATTGAGCGCCGGGAGCTGAAGCCGGAGGAGATCAAACAGATCGCCGGACGGGCGGGGCGGTTTGGGATGTACAGCAAGGGCTTCGTGGGGGCCACCCAGAACCTGCCCGCCATTCGGGCAGGGCTGGAGGCGGTGGTCCCGCCCCTGGAATACGCCGTGGCCGGCTTCTCCGACCTGGTCCTCCAGGTGGATTTCGACCTTTTGGAGGTCCTGACCCAGTGGAACCAGATGCCCACGGCGGAGCCCTATCAAAAGCTGGACATCACCCGATATATCACCATCATCTCCAAGCTGCGGGAGATGGGCTTTCTCCTGTCCAAGGAGCAGGAGCTCCGCGCCGCCAACATCCCCTTTGACGAGACCGAAGAGGCCCTGCGGGAGCTGTTTTTCCAGCTCCTCCGCCGCTGGCAGCAGGGGGAGGCGGTAGAACAGCCCGGCCTTTCCGAGGAGGAGGCCACCCTGCCCGAGCTGGAGCTGTACTACAAAAAGCTGGACCTCTATTTCTCCTTCGCCAAGACCTTCGGCTGTCCTGTGGACGAGGACAAGCTCTATGACAGCCGGGAGCGGGTGGCCGATGAGATCAATGAAATTCTGCTCCACCACCTGCGCAGCAACATCCGTTTCTGCGCCCGGTGCGGCAAGGCCCTCCCCCTCCACCACCGGGGGCGGCTGTGCGACGCCTGTTTCCGGAAAAACCGCCGGACGCCTCAGTCAAGCTACAGCGATCACCAGAATACATGACGCCCTGTAGGGGCGGATATCATCCGCCCGTGCGATTGTGCGGTGTGTGCCAGTGGAACGGGCGGGTAATACCCGCCCCTACAGAACGCCGTCAGTCATTCTGAATCTTATAATCGCAACGGAAAGGAAGAGAAGAAACATAGAGAACAACAGACCCAGAGGCCGGGAAAAGAATGTGACCGGCCCCGGAACAGGGGTACATAAGCGGGGCTCCGGCCTGGGGACCGGCCCGGTGGGCGAGTCCGGCGGCTATGCGGAGCGCAGGGAACAGCGCCAGAGCGCCGGAACCCGAAGCGGCGGGACCCGGGGAGGCAGCAAGCTGATCGCGCTGCTCCTGGCCCTGCTCCTGGGCGGCGGAGGCGGACTGTTCGCCCTGCAGGGCGGCCAGCAGTCCCAGCCCGCCCCCAGCGGCGGACAGCCCCCCGCCGGAACCCAGCAGCTCCAGGACGGGCAGGGCTCCGGCTGGGCCCCCCTCCTGGGCGGCCTCAACGCCGGCAGCACCTCCTCCGGCTGGAAGCTCCAGCCCAACACCGGCCGTCTGGACACCACCGTGGCCCCCGGCGCCCGAGATAAGTACACCAAGCTGCTTGGAAACGGTAAAGACACCGTCACCATCATGGTCTACATGTGCGGCACCGACCTGGAGTCCCGGGCTGGAATGGGCACCTCCGACCTCCAGGAGATGCTGGGGGCCAAATTCGGGGACAACATCAACCTTCTGGTCTACACCGGCGGCTGTAAGGGCTGGAAAAACAGCGCGGTGAGCAGCGCTGTCAACCAGATCTGGCAGGTCAGGGACGGCAAGCTGGTCTGCCTGCAAAAGGACCTGGGCGCCGTGTCCATGACCGACCCCGGCGTTTTGGCGGGATACATCCAGTGGTGCGCCAAGAGCCACCCCGCCAGCCGGTATGAGCTCATTCTGTGGGACCACGGCGGGGGCTCGGTCAGCGGCTATGGCTACGATGAAAAATTTGCCTCCACCGGCTCCATGAGCCTGGCGGGGGTGGACCAGGCCCTGGAGCGGGCGGGGGTGAAATTCGACTTCATCGGCTTCGACGCCTGCCTCATGGCTACGGCGGAGACCGCCCTCACCTTGGCCCAGTACGCCGACTACCTCATCGCCTCGGAGGAGACTGAGCCCGGCGTGGGCTGGTACTACACCGACTGGCTCACCGCTCTCGGGTCCAACACCTCCATGCCCACCATCGAGGTGGGACAGCGGATCGTGGACACCTTTGTGGACACCTGCGCCCAGAAGTGCCGGGGCCAGCTGACCACCCTTTCAGTCATCGACCTGGCTGAGCTGGAGGTCACCCTCCCCGCCCCCCTGTCCGCCTTCTCCCGGGCCGCCAGCCAGCTGATCCAGAACCAGGAGTATCAGACCGTCTCCAGAGCCCGGAGCGGGACCCGGGAGTTCGCCCAGTCCAGCAAGATCGACCAGATCGACCTGGTCCACCTGGCCCAAAACCTGGGCATCAAGGAGGGAGGGGCCCTGACAGAGGCCCTGCTTGGGGCGGTGAAGTACAACCGCACCTCCTCCAACATGACCAACGCCTACGGCATCTCCATCTACTTCCCCTATCAGAACCGGAAGCAGTCCACCCTGACCCAGGCGGTGGCGACCTATAAGCAGATCGGCATGGACGACGCGTACGCCCGCTGTATCCAGCAGTTCGCCGACCAGCAGACCATCGGCGCCGCGGGCACCCAGGCGCAGACCAGCCCCATCGGCGTTCTGTCCGGCATATTCGGTACCGGAAACCCCGGCGGCGACGCGGAGGGCATCTCCGAGCTGTTGGGACTGGTCCTGGGCTCCGGCTTTTTCAGCGACCGGTCCATGGACATGGAGCAGGCCGCCCGGTATTTGGCGGACCACCACCTGGACGACCGGGAGCTGATATGGCAGGACAGCGGAAAGGGTGACGGCAGCGCCGTTCTCCGGCTGAGCGAGGAGCAGTGGTCCCTGGTCCACACCCTGAAGCTGAACGTGTTCTACAACGACGGCGAGGGCTTCATCGACCTGGGGCTGGACAACGTCTATGAGTTCGACGAGGACGGCGCGCTGAAGGGGGAGTACGACGGCACCTAGCTCGCCATCAACGGCCAGCCGGTGGCCTACTACCACATGTCCACTGTGGACGACGGGGAGAACTACACCATCACCGGCCGGGTGCCTGTGCTCCACAACGGCCAGCGCTCCGAGCTGATCCTGGTCTTTGACAACGACACCCCCTACGGCTATGTGGCCGGAGTCCAGGCCGTCTACAAGGACGGGGCGACCGACACGGCAGCCAAGGCCCAGGAGGCCCTCCAGCCGGGGGATGTTTTGGAGTTCATATGCGACTACTACACCCTTGACGGCTCCGGTATGCAGTATCAGGACAGCTATCTGATGGGCGACCCCATCACCGTCACCGAGGAGGAGCTGACCATCAGCAACGTGCCCCTGATCGGAACCACCCGGGCCGCCTACCGCATCACCGACCTGTACAACGTCCCCCGCTGGACACCCGCCATCATCCACACCGAGGGCTGACGGCAAAATCCCCCGCACGGGTTCATAGAGCCCGTGCGGGGGACATGTTTTTTATTTCACCACCACGTTTTCCTCCCCCAGCCGCTCCTTCAGGTCCTTGAGTAGGGCGGGGTGAATCTCACAGCGGGAGCCCACCCGCTTTTTGCAGTCCGCGAAATAGAGCACCACCTGGCTCTCCCCCGGGAAAAAGGACAGAGCCAGCCGCACCTTCCGCAGGCGGGGGTCCTCCCGGCTGGGCAGGCGGAGGTAGAGGGTCTGTCCCCCGCCGGCCGCCTCCTCCAGGTTGGACAGGGGACGGATGCTGTCCACCATCAGCTGGGGCTCCTTGTCGTCCCGGACGGAGATTTTTCCGGCGGCCAGAATGGCGCTGTTCTCCCGGATATAGCCGCCGCACTCGTTCAGCGCCCGAGAGAAGCAGATCAGCTCCATGGAGGCGGTGTCGTCCTCCAGCATCACATAGGCCATCAGGGTGTTGTTCCGGGTGGTCCGGGTGCGGTAGCTGGAGATCACTCCGGCGATGGACACACGCTGGTCGTCCCGGTACGCCTGGGGGCCCTCCTCCCGTGCGAAATCGCTTAGGATAGAGCCAATGGTCACCGCCCCGAACCGCTTCGCCAGCTCCCGGTACTGGTCCATGGGGTGGCCGGACAGATAGAGGCCGGTGGTCTCCTTCTCCATGGTCATCAGCTCCTGGGGAGTGTACTCCGGCAGGTCGGGCAGGACCAGGTCGGGCAGGGGGGCGCTCTCCTCCTCCCCGCCGCCGAAGCCGAACAGGTCCAGCTGGCCCTCCAGATTCCGCTTCCGGGCGGCGGCGATGCCGTCCAGCACCTGGCCGTAGATCTGCATCAGCTGAGACCGGCGGCAGCCCATGGCGTCAAAGGCCCCGCTTTTGATGAGGCTCTCCAGCATCCGGCGGTTCATGTCCTGGTCGAAGAGCCGGTCGCAGAAGTCCATAAAGCCGGCGAAGGGGCCGTTTTTCTCCCGCTCAGACAGCAGATTGGCGATAAAGTTCCGCCCCACTCCCTTCAACGCCACCAGGCCGAAGCGGATGCCCTCCTCCACCACGGTGAAGTCGGCCCCGGACTGATTCACGTCAGGGGGCAGAAGGGGGATGCCCATGTCCCGGCACTCGGCGATGTACTCGGCCACCTTCTCAGTGGAGTCCAGCACCGAAGTGAGCAGAGCGGCCATATACTCTTTGGGGTGGCGGCACTTGAACCAGGCGGTCTGATAGGCCACCACGGCATAGGCCACCGAGTGGGCCTTGTTGAAGGCGTAGTTGGCAAAATCGTACATCTCGTCATAGATGGCCTGGGCGGCGCTCTCATCCACGCCGTTGGCTACGCAGCCGGTAATCCCCCGGGCCGGGTCGCCGTGGAGGAAGGACTCCCGCTCCTTCTCGATCTCCTTGACCTTCTTCTTGCTCATGGCCCGGCGCACCATGTCCGCCTGGCCCAGGGAGTAGCCCGCCAGGTCCTGGAAAATGCGGATGACCTGCTCCTGATAGACGATACAGCCGTAGGTATTGGACAGGATGGGCACCAGGGAGGGGTGTTTATAGGTCACCTTCTCCGGGTTCTGGGCACAGGCCAGGAACCGGGGGATAGAGTCCATGGGCCCGGGCCGGTACAGGGCGATGACGGCACAGATGTCCTCCACGCTCTTGGGTTTCAGCCCCACGCACACGCCGGTCATACCGGCGGACTCCAGCTGAAACACCCCGGCGGTCTTGCCCTCGGACAGCATCGCCATGGTGGCCGGGTCGTTGTCCGGCACGTCCCGGAGGGAGAAGCCGGGCTCCCGCTCCCGGACCATCCTCACCGCGTCGTCCAGAATGGTCAGGTTGCGCAGGCCCAGGAAGTCCATTTTCAGCAGCCCCAGCTCCTCCAAAGTGGTCATGATGTACTGGGTGACAGGCAGGCCGTCGTTGGAGGCCAGGGGGACGTAGTCCACCACCGGCCGGCGGGTGATGACCACTCCGGCGGCGTGGGTGGAGGTGTTGCGGGGCATCCCCTCAATCGCCATCGCCGTGTCGATGAGCTTTTTGGTGCTGGGGTCGCCGTCGTAGGCCTCCTTGAGCTGCTTGGACAGCTTTAGGGAGTCCTCCAAGGTGATATGCAGGGCCCCCGGGCCGCTGGGAATCAGCTTCGCCAGGGCGTCCACCTCGCCGTAGGGCACCCCCAGCACCCGGCCCACGTCCCGGACGGAGCCCCGGGCGGCCATGGTGCCGAAGGTGACAATCTGGGCCACATGGTCCGCACCGTACTTTCGGTTGACGTAGTCGATGACCTCCTGCCTCCGGCGGATGCAGAAGTCGATGTCGATATCGGGCATGGACACCCGCTCCGGGTTGAGGAAGCGCTCGAAGTACAGGCCGTACTTCATGGGGTCCAGGTCGGTGATGTTCAGGCAGTAGGACACCATGGACCCCGCCGCCGACCCCCGCCCCGGTCCCACCGGGATGCCCTGACCCTTGGCGAAGCCGATGAAGTCGGAGACGATGAGAAAGTAGTCCACAAAGCCCATCTTGCGGATCATGTCCATCTCATAGTGCAGCTGCTTCAAATACGCCTCCGGCCGGTCCGGATACCGCTGGGCGAAGCCGTCCAAGCAGAGCTTTTCAAAGTAGGCGTCCCCGTCGGTCCAGCCCTCGGGGAGCTGGAACAGGGGCAGGTGGTATTTGCCGAACTCAAAGTCCAGGTTGCACAATTCCGCGATTTTGGCGGTGTTGGCAATGGCTTCGGGGTGATCGGGGAAGAGGGCGGCCATCTCCTCCTCTGATTTGACAAAAAATTCCTTGGTCTCGAACCTCATCCGGTTGGGATCGTCCAGGGTCTTGCCCGTCTGGATGCACATGAGGATGTCCTGCATCTCCGCGTCCTCCCGGCGGAGGTAGTGGGCGTCGTTGGTGGCGATGAGGGGGATGCCTGTCTCCTCGCTGAGGCGGATGAGGCCGGCGTTCACCCGCTTCTGGGCGGCAATGCCGTGGTCCTGAAGCTCCAGGTAATAGCCGTCCTCCCCGAACAGGCCCCGCATCTCCAGGGCGATCTCCTTGGCCTTGTCATACTCCTCCGCCAGCAGCAGCCGGGATATTTCTCCGGACATGCAGGCGGAACAGGCGATCAGGCCAGCGGTATGCTCCCGCAGCAGGTCCAGATCGATCCGGGGCTTGATATAAAAGCCCTCCAGATAGCCCTTGGAAACCATGTAGGACAGGTTGCGGTAGCCCTCCTCGTTCCGGCACAGCAGAACCAGGTGGTTATAGTGGGAGTCGAACTCATGGACCTTCTGGAACCGGGTGCGGCCCCGGGGGGCCACATAGACCTCGCAGCCGATGACGGGTTTCACTCCCGCTGCCTTGCAGGCCCGGTAGAAGTCGATCACCCCGTACATGCAGCCGTGGTCGGTGATGGCTACCGCCTCCTGGCCCAGGTCCTTTACCCGCTCCACCAGCTTCTTGATCCGGCAGGCGCCGTCCAGCAGGGAAAATTCCGTATGTAAGTGTAAGTGGACAAAGGACATGACGCTTTCCTCCTTCTTTCTATCTCACTCCAACAGATGCTGCTGGATAAATTCCAGTATAACTTTGCGCTTCTTTCTGTGAAACGCCGCGTTTGTCAATCCCCAAAAGCCGGCATAGAAGGGCACAGCCAAGAGAAGCATTGTAACTATGATAGGATACATACACAAAGGAATCCCAAATACCGGCGACATCAGAACAGTAAATCCAAAAAACAGCGCGGCCGTCCTCCATGCCATGCGCCATACAGGAAAGCCTCCCAATATCCGGCTTCCGCCGTCTTTCTCTGTGACCTCTGCCCTGAATGGAAGCATCCCCCTCATTTGCCCTATGTACCACAGCAAAAATCCCTTTTTATTCCGTTTATAATAAAAGGTTCCGCTGTTGAAGCTGTCCCATTTTGCCGGCTTCGCGCAGGCCCTCAGCCGGATATAGATTTCCTCTGGATACAGCTTGCTGTGAAATTCATAGCGTGTGGACATGGGATCCCCTCCTTTTCCCTCTGCAGGGGCAAAGGCTCCTTTGCCAAAGGAGCCTTTTGGTGCGTCTACTCTGGTCTTGACGCTTCCTCCAGGGTCTCTCCGGTCAGGCGGTAGACCGTCCACTCGTCCATGGGGACGGCGTGCATCTTCTTGGTGTAGAAGTCGATGGAGGGCTGGTTCCAGTCGAGACACGCACACTCCAGCCGGCCGCAGCCCCGCTCCACGGTGATGCGGGCCAGCTCCTTCAACAGGGCCTTGCCATAGCCGCTTCCCCGCTCCTCGGGGAGGACGAACAGGTCCTCCAGGTAGATGCCCGCCCGGCCCAGGAAGGTGGAGAAATTGTGGAAAAACAGGGCGTAGCCCACCGCTTTCCCCTCCACCTCGGCGAAAATGACCTCCGCCGTCTTTTTCTCAAAGAGCCACTCCCGCAGAATTGACCGGGTGGCTATCACCTGGTCGGACATGTGCTCGTATTCCGCCAGAGCGCGGATGAAGCTCAGAATCAATTCCTCATCGCCGGGCACGGCGGGACGGAAGGTGCAGTTTGACATAATTTTCTCTCCTTCATATTTTATACTTGCTCCAAAAGCCGTGATCCACCCACTTTTCAACGCAGGAAATAACTTCAGCTTTTAACCTTGTCTCCACTCGTTCCAGCGGCCGGTCCCACTGGTGGTTTTGGACCAGCAGCAATAGATAGTGACCGCCAGGATCATAACTCGGATACCAGCCCAGGTCAATCGTCAAGCCAGCTTTTTGGTGAACAAGCTGAAACAAATCCTCATGAAGCTCAAAGGCATCCCCCGGTCCGTGGACAGCCATGTCGTATTCGGTAAAGTCGTTCCACTGGACTGTCCAACCTGTCTGGAGCCGCAGGGGCTGCAATTCATGGGTCATAAGTCCGCCCTCCCCAGCTCCACCAGCTTGCGCAGGCGGTGGTTCAGCGCCGACTTGGTGATGGGCGGGTCGCACCGCTCGGCCAGCTGGGAGAGGGTGTCCTCCGGGTGGGCCAGGCGGAGGGCGGCGACCTCCCGGAGCTTGTCCGGCAGGGCGGTCAGCACGCCCTCCCGCTCCAGGCGGCGGATGGCCTCCACCTGAGACATGGCGGCCTCCACCGCCTTGTCCAGGTTGGCGGCGTCACAGTTCACCCGGCGGTTCACCTTCCCCCGAATGTCCCGCTCCAGCTTGGCGTTCATCACCTCCATAGCGGCCACCGGCGCGCCCAGGCAGGTAAGAAAGTCCTCAATCCGGTCGCTCTGCTTGAAGTAGAGCACCGCGTTGCCCTTGCGCTGAGCGGCCTTCGGCTCCTGGCCCAGCTCCCGCATGAGGGCCAGCACCTCCCGGCTCACGCTGTGGTGGGAGGTGGCCAGCTCCAGGTGATAGCCCTTCCGGGGGTCTGTCACCGACCCCCCCGCCAGAAAGGCCCCCCGGAGGAAGGCGGCGCGGCAGCAGCTCTCCTCCACCGCGGCGAAGTTCAGGTGGAGGGCCAGGGCGTTCCGGTCAGCGCCGAAGGTCTGGTGGATGGCCGTCAGCTTGGCCGGGTCGGTGACGGCAAAGACCCGCTTTCCCTCCCCCTGGGGCAGGCGGTCAAAGGACAGCTTAAAGGCCTTTTTGAACAGAGCGGGCAGACGCTGGGCGAAGGCCCCGTTCTCGGTGACGATCCGGACCTCGTCCCCCCGGAAGGTGTTGCAGTAGAGCAGCGCGCCGTAGGCCTCCGCCTGGGCGCAGCACCTCCGGCTCAGGGGAGCCCGGCACAGTTCGGTTTTCACTTCCGCCGAAAAGGACATGGTCACTCCTCCAAAATGTACCGCCGCTCGCCCCGGAAGATACGCATGGCCCGGCGGCGGTAGATTTCTAAAATTGCCCGGGCCAGCCGGTCCGGGTCGTGTCGGGCGTAGCTGCCCCTCTCCGAGGCCACCGGCCGCTCCACCAGCTCCAGTCCCAGTCTGGCGATCCGCTCCCGGTCCACGTTCAGGGGGGCGGCGTCCTCCTCCCGGTACTTCTCCAGCAAGCCCGGGTCCACCGGAGCGGTGTTGGCCAGACACAGGTCCAGCAGGCCCGGCGCGCCGTGGACCAGCAGGGCTTCCAGGTGGTCGGCGGCGGTGTAGCCCTCCGTCTCCCCCTCCTGGGTCATGATGTTGCAGATGTAAATTTTGGGCGCGTCCGCCTGAGCCACCGCCTGGGCCACCCCCTCCACCAGCAGGTTGGGGATAACACTGGTGTACAGGCTCCCCGGACCCAGCAGGATCAGGTCGGCCTCCCCAATGGCCTCCAGGGCCGCCGGAGTGGCCTTCGGGTGGTCGGGAATCAGGGCAACATGGTGGATACGGCAGTCCTGCTCCTTCTTGAAGGCGGCGATCTGAGACTCCCCCGTCACCCGCGCGCCGTTCTCAAAGACCGCCTCCAGCTGCACGTCGGCGCTGGTCACCGGAATGACTTTGCCGGTGATGGCCAGCACATGGCTCATCTCGGTGACCGCCTCCTCGAAGGAGCCGGTCACCCCGTTGAGGGCGGCCAGGAGCAGATTGCCGAAGGACTGCCCCGCCAGGGTGCCCTCGGGGAAGCGGTAGGTCAGCAGCTTCTCCATGATGGGCTCGGTGTTGGCCAGGGCTTCCATACAGTGGCGGATATCCCCCGGCGGGGGCATCCCCAGGTCCTGGCGCAGCTGCCCGGAGCCGCCCCCGTCGTCGGCCACGGTGACGACGGCAGTGAGGTTCCGGGTATATCGTTTCAGTCCCCGCAGCATGGTGGACAGCCCCGTCCCGCCGCCGATGGCGACGATTTTAGGGCCCCGCTCCCATTGCTGGAGGGTGGGGTATTCAGACATTAAAAATTCCTCCTAGTTCCGTCCCAGGTCCCGATGGCTCTCCGCCACCGGCCAGCCCTGGGCCCTGATTTTCTCCCCCAGGGCGTGGGCGATGGCAACGGAACGGTGGTGCCCGCCCGTACAGCCCACGGCAATGACCAGGGAGGTCTTCCCCTCCTCCTCATACCTGGGCAGCAGCCAGCCCACCAGCTCCCACAGGCGGTTCAAAAACTCCTCCGCCTGCCCGTTGGCGAACACATAGTCCCGCACTCCGGCGTCCAGACCGGTGAGGGGGCGCAGCTGGGCCACATAGAAGGGGTTGGGCAGAAAGCGGGCGTCAAAGACCAGGTCGGCCTCCATGGGAACCCCGTGCTTGAAGCCAAAGGAGCTCACCCGGACCTCCATCCGCCCCTGGTTGGTCCCCGCCCGGCCGAACATCTGGCGCAGCACGCCCTTCAGCTTGGCGGTGGACAGATTGGTGGTGTCTACGATCTTGTCTGCCCGGTCCCGGAGAGGGGCCAGCATCCGCCGCTCCAGGGTGATGGCCTCCTCCAGGCTGTCCACCTCCTCCGCAAGAGGGTGGGCGCGGCGGGTCTCCTTATACCGCTTGATGATGGTCTCGCTGGAGGCGTCCATGAACAGGATGCGGCAGGGACACTGCATCTGTTCCAGCGCCTCCAGGGCGTGGAACAGCCCGTCAAAGTTGGTGCCCGCCCGGATGTCGGTGACCAGGGCCACCCGGTCATACTCCCCTGAGCCCGCCATGCCCAGCTCGGCAAACTTGGGGATCAGCGGCGCGGGCAGATTGTCCACACAGAAATAGTCCATATCCTCCATGAAGGAGGCCGCCTTGCTCTTTCCCGCTCCGGACAGGCCGGAAATAATCACAAATTCCATCAAATCACTCTCTCTTTTGGGTATCTTGTATCCTGTAGGGCGCGCCCTACACATGTCTTATTGCAAAACCCTGACCTCCATCTCCAGCTCCACGCCGGTCTGGGCCAGGACCCGCTCCCGAACCTGACGCACCAGCTCCAGAACGTCCCCGCAGACGGCGCCCCCCCGGTTGATTACGAACCCGGCATGCTTCTCCGACACCTGAGCTCCGCCCACGGTGAGGCCCTTCAGGCCGCACTGGTCGATGAGGGCGGCGGCGAAGTGTCCCGGGGGACGCTTGAACATGGACCCGGCGCTGGGGTACTCCAGGGGCTGTTTCGCTCTTCTCTGGGCAGTCAGCTCGTCCATGCGGGCCTGGATGGCCGCCGGGTCCCCCGGCTCCAGCTGGAAGAGGGCCCCGACGATCAGATAGCCCCCGCCGGAAAAAATACTTTTCCGGTAGTCAAAGCCGCACTCGGAAGCGGGGATGGTTTTTTCCGCTCCGTCCCGGTCCACGACGCGGACCTGGAGCAGGCTTTGGGAGATTTCCCCGCCGTAGGCTCCGGCGTTCATGGTAACCGCTCCGCCCACACTGCCCGGGATGCCCCCGGCAAACTCCAAGCCGGCGAGGCCCAGCTCCCGCGCCCGATTGGACATCTTTGACAACAGTACGGCGCCTCCCGCGCGCAGAAGGTGCTTTTCGTTTTGCGGGGAGGGCTCTGGACAAATCTCCTCAAATTCCCCGGCCAGCTTGACCACAAAGCCGGGATATCCGCTGTCAGCCACCAGCAGATTGCTGCCATTTCCCAGGAAAAATGGCTCCACGTCCGCCTTTCGGGCCGCCCTCAGCACCGCCTTTGCCTCGCTCACTGACTTGGGCAGAGCCATCAGCGCCGCCGGCCCGCCGAGACGGAAGGTGGTGTGCCTGGACATGGGCTCGTCTGCCCGCAGCTCCAGCCCCGGACAGTCCTCCGCAAGAATTTTTTTCAGCTCCTTCAGTCGTTCCATAGGCCCCTCCAAACCAAATCATGCTTATCGTTTGATTATAGCAGATTTATGAAAAAAATAGAATAGCTGAAAATAAAAAACTGCCTCGGATCACCGCGGCAGTCCTACTGTTTTATTCCTTTTTGTCTCCCAGCGATCAAAATCCCCTGGACCCCATCCCCTAAACCATCAGCTCTATCGCGTTAATCCCGCAAAACAGCTTCCGCGGAGGCACCTCCAGGTCCAGTATCATGTCTTTTTCTTCCATAAGGCCCTCCTGGTATCCGTTGTAGCTTTATTATACATCCTTTTGACCTTGTTGTATACTGTCTCTGAGCAGCTAAGTGACATCGCTTTCACTTCTTTTGATACGAAATTCACACCCTATAAACGAATTCGAAACAGCAAAAACCGACTGGCATCATCCCGCCGCGCAAAAACAAAGAAATAGCTTTAGCTGAATTCTTCATCATCTGCCTGCATTATAATGCGTTCTCGTCCCTAATGGTCAAATTTGGCGGACACGCTCTTCAAATGCTCAATAACCGGCAGACGCTGGGGACAGATCCCCTCGCATTGGCCGCAGGCAATACACTCCGACGCTTTGCCGTGGGTCTGCGCCAGAGCGCCATAGCTGGAGAACGAAACGGTCCACCCCTTCCGCTCCATATCTTCCCGCATGATCTCATTATAGAGCGAGAAATACTGAGGGATAGCGATGTGGACCGGACAGCCCTCTGTGCAGTAGGAGCAGCCGGTGCAGGGGACGGCAATCTGTGCGTTGATGATGCCGCCCGCCCGAAAACATAGTTTTTGTTCTTCCTCGCTGAGGGGGATAAATTCGTCCATATAGGAGAGATTGTCCTCCATCTGTTCCATGCTGCTCATACCGGACAGCACCACCATAACATTGGGCAGCGATGCCGCAAAACGGATGGCCCAACTGGGGATGGAACGATCCGGCGCCGCAGCGCGAAACAGCTTTTCCGCTTCCACCGGCACACGGGCCAGAGAACCGCCTTTGACCGGTTCCATCACAATGACCGGCTTGCCGTGGCGCACGCAGACCTCATAGTTTGCGCGGCTTTGAATCCACTCGCTCTCCCAGTCGAGATAGTTGATCTGTAACTGCACAAATTCCATTTCCGGATGCTTTGTCAAAATTCCATCCAGACACTCGGCATCGCCATGATAAGAAAAGCCGGTGTGCTTTACAAGCCCCCGCTCTTTTTTCTCCAACAGCCAGTGGAAACAGTCGTATTTTTCATACTTTGAAAGGTTTTCCTTGTCAACGCCGTGCAGGAGGTAGTAGTCGAAATAACCCGCGCCGGTCTTTTTGAGCTGCTCCTGAAACACTTTATCACAGTCCTCCGGCGAATCGAAGAAACCGGCATGGAGTTTGGTCGCCAGGGTGAAGCTGTCACGCGGATAACGGTCCACCAGGGCTTCCTTGGCCACGCTCTCGCTGGCAAATCCGGCATACATCCATGCCGTATCGAAGTAGGTAAAGCCTTTTTCAATAAACCGGTCCACCATTTTTTTCACCTGCTCCACATCCACCGAGGCGGCATTTGCCTGGTCAAGCTGCGGCAGGCGCATAAGTCCAAAGCCTAATTTTTTCATACCTGTTCCTCCTTGTTGATTCGTGTGATGGGGTATCCTATCATATAACCAACGGTTTGTCAATGCAGAACGAACAGCTTGTCGTCTATGCGTTGACGCAAGTCTTTTTATATGATATCCTGAATCAAAAACAGGGCGAAGAGGCGAAATCATGGGAAAGATCAGGGCGCGAACCGATGAAGAGCTTGCCGCAAGGAAACAGGAAATTCTGGCCGCGGCGAAAGAGCAGTTCATAACAATGAGCTACGAATCCATTGCACTGGCCACAATTGCTGAGAAAACCTCCATTTCACGACCATCTATGTACCATTATTATGACAAGAGAGAACTTTGTTTTTAATCCAGTTTTTGGTGTATTGCAATTCGCTGTATGAAACAAAATTATCAGATCCCTGCCTGTATCGAAGTACGCGGGGCGTATTCAGTCTGTGGATGCTCAAGGTATACATCAAATAAAGCTCATCAAAACCACTTCAGAAAGCTTCAGAGGGCCGGGGAGTATTCCCCGGCCCTTTCCTGATGTGCTGTTGACTCGCTTGTCCTCAGCGCTTATCATGCTTTCTCCTGCAAATGGGCTTTGATATTTGCCAGCACCTTTTCGCTCAGCAGGCCGAAGGCCTCCCGGGTGCGGCCGGCGGAGGTGTCGATGCACAGGACGTTTTCCCGCTCCATCAGGGCGGGGTCGCCCAGCGCGCCGGCCGAGTCACAGCAGAACAGATTGCTGGGGTCGTCCAGCCAATGCCACAGCGCCGCCAGGTCAGCGGCGGGGCCGATGGAGGTATTGAACATGATCTTGTGGCTGCCCAGGTGGGCAAGCTGCTCCTCATGGAGGAGAATCACATTTTTGTTCAGGCAGGTGAACACCACCTCACACTCCTCCAGCAGCTCCTCCATCGGCTGATAGCGCAGGCCCTTTTCCTCGGCCCCTGGCTTGCGGGTCCGGCTGAAATACCGCACGTCCGCACCCATGAAGCGCAGGGCATCGGCGATCATACCCCCAGAGGTCCCCAGACCGATCACGCCGGCCCGGAGGCGGGTGAGCTCGCGGGGAAGGTCCTCCCAGCCGGGGCGTCCGCCGAAGCCGTGCAGAATCTCGATCAGCTGCCACAGGACATATTCCACCACGCCCCGGTCTCCGTAGTCCCGAATGCCCCGCACGTCGATGCCCCGGGCGCGGGCGCAGGGGATATCCACGTTGGCGCTCTCCTCGGAGTAGAGGGAACAGCACATCCCCACATAGCGCAGGTTGGGGCACCGCTCCATAGCCGCGCCGTTCAGACGGGAGGTGTAGCTGAGCAGAACGGTATCGGCGCCGCCGATCCGGGCGGCAATCTCCTCGTCGCTCCCGGGCACGTCGGGATAGAGGACGACCTCCTTGGCGTACTGGTACAGCGCCCGCTCCGCCTCCGGGACCAGGCTGACCGGCTCAATGGCCACTAATTTTTTAAACATCACACGCCCTCCCGTCACATCATAATCGGCGAAGCCAGGTTGCGCAGCAGGGCCACCACGCTCCAGCTGGCAATGGCGGAGGTGCGGGAGTAGATGTCCACTAGCGCCTTTACGCCGTCGATCTCGGCGGTCTCCGGCAGGCCCTGGGCCTGGGCCATGAGGGTAACGGTCCGCAGCACATCGAAGCCGCCTACCGCTCCGGAGGCCAGATGCACCTTTACCCCGTTCTCCCGGGCCGCCGACTCCACCCGCGCCCGGAACTCCTCGTCTGCCAGCGCCCCGATGGAGATCAGCACCAGGCTCGCCCCATGGCTGAGCACCGGCAGAGCCATCCGCTTCACCATCTCCACCGAGGCGGTCTCCACCACGTAGTCGGGCTCAAGGGTCAGCAGCTCGTCCAGAGAGGCGCAGGCCTTACAGCCCGTCCGCGCGGCCAGCGCCGCCGTTTTCTCCGCCGTCCGGCTGAACGCCCCACCAGCTCATAGCCCTCCAGCAGCCCCTTGGCATAGGCATCGGCCACGATGCCTCCCAAAAATCCACAGCCCACCAGGGCCAATTTCTTCTGTTCCATATGCGCTCCCTTCCGCCGCCAAACGGACAGCGGCAGATATTTTGATACACTCATCATACCATTACCGGCTGTAAACGTCAACCTCAAGACCGGGCTCCAGGTCCGCAGATATTGCCGGATAATATTCCTATAATTTTGGTAGGATATATGTTGTCAAGTTGGAAGTTTTATGTTATAATGTTATTCTAAGAATTGCCCCCATTTAACACTTAGAAAGGGAGAATTTCTGAACATGAAAAAAACTTTTAGGCTGATCGCGGCCTTGCTGGCCTTCTGCGTGCTTTCTACGGCAGCTCCCCCAGTGGGACTGGCGGCGGGGGGAAACATTCACACACTTACGGCTGGCACAGATTTGTTTGTTTATCTTCGAGACCATACCATAAATGATGGTGATATCATTAAATGTTCGGGCCTCATATCGGTTGGTGCCAGCGCAAACGCAAGCGATGATCCCTGGGTTATAAGCAAAAGCATTACCATAGAAGGTGGACAGCTTAGTATTTACCGGGGCGGCATTTTGCTGGGCGCGGATGTGACCTTTAAAGATACGGTGTTGACATTTACAACCCCCATGCATAATGCAATTATTGCCAATGGATATAATTTGACCCTAGATGGTGTAACAGCCAGCAACAGTGGATATGTTTTTAATGTTTTCTGTGGTACACTTCTGAAAAATAAATCTGAAACATTTGATGTTCCAACCCCTGGAACGGGAAACACAGTCACAATCCAGGGAAAGACCGATTTGCGGGGAGGCGAAAACGGAGACGCCAACACAAATGTCGTGGGTGCGTGCAGCATCTATGCTGGCAGTTTGGCCATGGGCGCTCCAGGGCCAAATGAGGACTATGACGGTACCCCTAATGAATTCAAGGGAAATCCGACTATTCATGTTGAAAACCACAGGAGTCTTAGCGGCACATCGCCTGCATTGGGCAAGATTTATGCTGGCGGCGCACAGCAGAGGAATCCATATCATGTGGACGGACAAAAGCCTACAACCCCAGACCCTGAGAAATATACTGTAAATGGTACCGTTACTGTCACTGGCACAAATATGCTTCCCGATGTGGACGGTGCGGGCGCTGATACGACGAATGTCATTTATAATGCAAGCCCAAATTCCACGCCTACGACTACATTTGAAAACATTTCCAGTCTAAGGATGGAACAGGGCAAGCTGGTTTTAGGAGAAGGAAGCAGCCTCCGGGACGGACAGTCTCTCTCCGTACTCTCCGGAGCTCAGATGGATATTTCAAAACTTACCAGCACAATCGGCGACTTCACTGGCGGCGGCTCCCTGATACTGGGTCAGTCCCAGACCGTGGAAATTACCGGTGATGTGCAGGGACAAACGACTGTCGGTATAGGAGGCATCTTCAACAACGCTTCCCAAACGACTCCTCAAACAAATCATACCTATATCAAGGCTCCCAACTCTCAGGATGACAGTTTTGTTCTCCTGCCTCCTACAGGTTCTGAAGTAAAGCTGGAGCGGGACTCTGATACCGGCGAGTGGAAGGTATCAGGCGGGTCTTCCGGTGAGACTATAAACCGTGTAACAAGTTTCCAGATTCAACCTGATGACTGTACAATAACCATGGCCAAAGATGCGGAAATTGATATGGAAGCCACCTTCGAAACAGAACAATGGCCATTTCTGGATTTTATCCCCTTAACAATTGCTGTAGATGGAAAAGATCTTGTCAGAAGAGAAAATCCAGACAATCCGGGCTACTATATTTACACATATCAATCCGGTGTACTGACAATGACAGTTGTAGATAACGCGCTTCTCATTACCCCGGACCGCCAATATTCTGCCGGCAAATACAGTGTTAGCGTTACCATTCCTCAGAAATACAACGGAACAAGCGGGACGCTTAAAGATACATTTACCTTGACCGTTACTGGCGGTAACGTTACGCCGCCTGACCCCGGTGTCAAAATCATCCCTGTCCCCCAGGCAAACACCGGACTGAAATGGACCGGCGAGGAGCAAACCGGCGTAAGCGAAGGGACGGGCTACACGCTGACCGGACACAAGGGAACCGGTGCGGGCAGCTACACGGCGTCCGCCACGCTGGTCAGCGGGTATCAGTGGCTGGACGGCTCTACGGGCTCCAAGACCATCTCCTGGAGCATTGACAAGGCTGATGGCCCCTCTGCCCCCAGCGGGCTCGCTGGGGGCGCGCCCACCGCGGTGGGCCGCTCGGACGGCAAAATCACCGGCACCACCGGCGGGATGGAATACGCGGGCAGCGCCAGCTTCTCCGGCGCACAGAGCTGCGGCGCGGGTGAGACCACCGGTCTGGCCGCCGGGACCTACTATGTCCGGTATCAGGAGACGGCCACCCACAAGGCGGGCGCTTCCGTGACCGTTACCGTCCCGGCTCCCAGCGGCGGCGGGTCTACGGGCGGCGGGTCTACGGGAGGAGGGTCCATGGGAGGCGGCTCTACCGGCGGCGGGTCTACGGGAGGAGGGTCCTCTGGGTCCTCTGGGTCCTCTGGGTCCTCTTCCGGCAGCAGCAGCTCCACCGTCAAGAACCCAGACGGTTCTACCACTGTCACCAGCGTAAACAAGACCACCGGCGCCACGACCGAGACCACCAAGCGGCCTGACGGCTCCAAGACGGTGGTTGAGTCTAAGGAGGACGGCACCGTCGTCATTCTGGACACGGCGAAGGACGGCTCCACCATCAAGACGGTGGACCACCCCAACGGCACGGTGGAAATTGCCATTAAGCAGGCCAACGGCCTCACCGCCTCAGTTACCACAACCTTGAGCAGTGCCCAAGCGGAGGTCCGGCTCCCCTCCAAGGTGATTCAGGGGGCCGAGGGGGACGCCGTTCCCCTGCCCATCCCCGCCCTGCCCGTCTCCTCACTGTCCGACGCGGTGGCTGACATCACCGTCCACACCGGCGCCAGCCGGCCCGTCCCGATAGAGATCCCCGCCGAGGGGTCTGTCACCACCGTGGCCTACCTGGTGGACAAGGACGGTAATGAGACTATGTTAAAAACCGCCGTCCTGGACGACGGACAGATCACCGTCAGTGTTCCTGATGGAGCCACGGTGCGCCTGCGGGACAACGTTCGCAGCTTCGATGATACCAGCGGCCACTGGGCCGAGGAGTCCATCGCCTTTGTTACCGCCCGGGAGCTATTCGTGGGTGAAACCGCCGCTGCCTTCGGCCCCGAGACCCTCCTGAGCCGGGCTATGCTGACCACCGTGCTGGCCCGGCTGGACGGCGCGGACACCTCTGGAGATGCCTACGGCAAAGGCATGGCCTGGGCGGCGGCCCACGGGATCAGCGACGGCCAGAACCCAGACGGCTACGCCACCCGGGAACAGTTTGTCACCATGCTGTACCGCTACGCCGGCAGCCCCACCCCCGCTGGCCGGGAATTCTGGTTCTATGACGCCGGCGAGATCAGCCCCTATGCCCGGGACGCGGTCCAATGGGCCGTGGAAAATGGTATCCTCAGCGGTTATGGAGACGGCTCTATCGCCCCCGGCGCCAGCACCACCCGCGCCCAGTCTGCCTCAATTCTGGCCCGATATGTGAAATACCTGAACCGGAAATAATCAGAACCGCCCCGCCCTTCAGAACAGCTCACCTGTCTGACCAAGCGGGGCGGTTTCTTATCCTCTGAAAAAAGTTGTCACAAATTTGTTCTATGCCAGTCTAATGCTGCAGGAGGTGTTTTTATGAACACAAAAGAAAATCAGGCGCTGTCCGCTCTGATCGGACAGGCCACCGCCGGGGACAGGGCCGCGCTGGAGACGGTGCTGGCCGGCGTGCAGGATCTGGTATTCAACCTGTCCCTGCGGATGCTGGGCACATTCCATAACGCGGAGGACGCGTCCCAGGATATCCTTCTGAAGGTAATGACCCACCTCTCCTCCTTCAAGGGGGACAGCGCCTTTACCACCTGGGTATTCCGCATCGCGGCGAACCATCTCAAGGACTATAAAAAGCACATGTTCGCCCAGCTTCCTCTCAGCTTTGAGTTCTATGGGGACGACATCCGCAACGGAAAGATTCAGGATGTGCCCGACCTGACCCAGAATGTGGAGCGGGCGATTCTGGCCGAGGAGCTGAAGCTGTCCTGCACGAACGTCATGCTCCAGTGCCTGGACCCGGAGAGCCGGTGCATCTTCATCTTGGGCACCATGTTCCGGCTTGACAGCCGGATTGCCGGGGATATCCTGGGAATCACCCCGGAGGCCTACCGCCAGCGCCTCTCCCGGGCGCGGAAGAGGATGGCCGAGTTTCTGTCGGAATACTGCGGGGAGTACGGGCAGGGCGCCTGCCGTTGTAGTGACCGGGTCAACTACGCGATACAGAACCACCGTATCGCGCCCGACCGGCTGGACTTTACCTCCGCCAGACCCAGCGGCACCGCTGTGGAGGTGACGGCGGCCTTGGAGGAGATCGACGGGTATTCTCAGCAGTTCTCCTTCTGCCGGACCTATCAGTCCACAGAGCGGCTGAAGCAGATGATCCAAGACTTTTTGAACGGTCCGGCCTTCTCCACGGTGGCGGAAGCGCGGGGGGTGGAGAGATGAATATACAGATGATCCTGGGCTATCTGACCGAGCTGAGCGCCAACAATAACCGGGAGTGGTACCACGCCCACAAGGCCGAGTATCAGGCGGCCAACGGGCAGTTTGAGGAGCTGATACAGGCTCTGATGCTTCGGATTGGGGAGTTTGACGGCAGTATCCTCGGTTACGCCCCCAAGGAGCTGACCTTCAAGCTGGTGCGGGACACCAGATTCAGCCACGACAAGTCCCCCTATAACCCCGCCTTCCGGGCGCATATCTCGTCCATGGGAAAGCTCCCCATCCCGGTGGGCTACTACCTGATGCTCAAGCCGGGCGGGCAGTCCTTCCTGGGCGGAGGCCTGTTCGCGGACATGTTCAAGGACGCCACCCGGATGGTCCGGGACTATATCTCGGAGCACGGCGGCCAGTGGGAGCAGATCATCACCGCCCCGTCCTTTCAGGAGCATTTTACCGTGGGCGGATCAGCGCTGAAGAATGTCCCGGCCGGATACGAAAAGGACCATCCCCAGGCCGAATACCTGAAATATAAGAGCTGGTATCTGGAATATCCCATCCGGGACGAGGAGCTCGCGGACGGTGAGCTGTTCCTGTCCAAGGCGGCAGATATTTTCCATCAAATGAAACCGTTCAACGACTATCTGAACAAAGCGCTCGCAGGCTTCAAAATGCCGGAGAGATAAGCCCAACGGGCAGGGCCCTTGCCCTATTTATGAGCGCCCGCAAACGACAGCTTGATCTCCAGCGTGTTCTCTGTGATCCGGGCGGACACCTGTCCGCCCATCCGCTCCATCAGCTCCCGCACGATGGACAGACCCAAACCGGCCCCGCCCCTTGCCCGGGCGGGGCTGCTTTGATAGAAGCGGCCAAACAGGTGCTCCGGGTCGGGCCTGGGGCCGGGAGGCAGCGCGTTGGAAAAGCGGACCGCCCCGTCCCCGCCGGAGACGGTCAGCCCCCCGCCGCCGTGGCGCAGGGCGTTGGCGATCAGGTTCCGGTACACCCGCCCCAGGGCCTCCGGGCTGGCCCAGACCGCCATATCCTCCCGGTCAAACCGCAGCTCCGGCTCCACCCCCGCCGCCTCCAGCTGGGGGTAAAACTCCGCCAGAGCGTCCCACAGGGGCGGCAGAGCCGCCATTTCCCCGCATTCCAGGGGGAGGGAGCCGCCCTGTAAGCGGGTATAGAGGAACAGCTCCTCTAACAGCTCCTCCAGCTCCTCCAGCCGCTTGCCCACGATGGCCAGATACTCTGCTTGACGCTCCGGCTCCCCCTCCAGCAGCTGCAAATAGCCCATGGCTCCGGCCAGAGGGGTGCGGATGTCGTGGGAGATGCAGGCCATGGTGTATTTCAGCTCCTGTTCCCCCTTCTGGGTCTCTATGCGGAGCCGCCGCCCCTCCTCCAGCCGGGCGTTCATCGCTTGGCACAGCCGCCGGGGGGCCGCGCCGGACATCCGGACCGTCAGGCGCAGATTGCTCTCTGCGGTCGTTTCCTCCAGCGTCCGGGCCATCTCCAGCATTTGGGCCCGGTAGGCCCACAGGCGCAAAACCGCGGCCCCCAGGGCGGCAAGGGTCAAAATCAGGGCGGACAGCATGGAAATTCCTCCTTAAATATCCCGCATCTCCATCGTCAGCAGGCTTCCGATCCCGTAGATGGCCGCCCAGGCGGCGGCGCAGACCAGAATTATTCCAATCGGAGCAAGCCCGCTCTCAGGGGTATAAACGCCTTTTACCACTGCGGCAAGAAAATACTGCTCCAGAGGAGGCCAGCGGAGCAGTCTGCCCAGCGTCGCCATCAGAGCGACCGTCAGTCCGCTTCCGGCCACCAGGGAGAGGATGATGCCCAGCGTGGTGCTTCTGGTCAGCAGGACCAGAGTAAGGGGCATCAGGGCAAAGGCCCAGTGGGGCAGCCACATCCAGAGGACATACCGCAAAATCTGCGAAATTGAATCCGGCGCCGGGTACATATGGATCAGCACGGGGGACAAGAGCATCAGCAGGACGGATAAAACGGTAATGATTCCACTGTAAACGCCCGCCAGCAGAATTTTTGACAGCACATAATCCCGGCGGCGGGGCTTGGCGGAATAGATATTTTTAATAAAGCCGCTGGAGAAATCGCCGCCTGCAAACAGCGTCATCCCAATCCCGGTCATAACCAGCAAAAAGCCGCTTCCCAGGGTTTCGTGCATGAGGTCCAGCTGTGACATGCTGTGGATATACTCGCTCATCATGCGGTCAGACTCTGTGATATCCGCCCCCTGCGCTTCCATGGCGTCCATCATTTCCGGGTCCGCGACAGCGTAAGCCATCACAGTCACCATAATCAGCAGCACAGCTGTCACGCCCAGGATAATATAAAAGCTCCGGCTCTTGAACAGCCGCCGAACATCCATTTTCAACAGGTTAAACATGATCGTTTCCTCCCATCCGCTCCAGAAAATAGCCCTCCAGGTCCTGCCGGTGCAGGCCCATTTCCTCAACCGCGAGCCCCGCCTGGGTGAGGAGGTGTCCAACCGCTCTGGTGTCCACGGCTTCATAAATCCGGATCTCCCCCTCCGGGCGCATCTCCCAGCGGGTGAGCCGGAGCTCCCGCTCCAGCAGGGCCGCCGCCTTCTGGGACTGGTCTGCCTTCAGGTGCAGGTAGTCGGTGCATTTCTGCCCCAGCTCGGCGGCGGTGATCTGCTCCACCATCCGCCCCTGTTGGATGATGCCGTACCGGGTGGCGATCTTGCTCAGCTCCCCCAGGATATGAGAGCTGACCAGAATGGTCAGGCCCCGCTCCCGGTTCAGCCGCAGGAGGAGCTCCCGCATCTCCCGGATACCCTCCGGGTCCAGGCCGTTGATGGGCTCGTCCAGCAGGAGAAGGTCCGGCCCGCCCAGCAGGGCCAGGGCCACACCCAGCCGCTGCTTCATGCCCATGGAGTAGTGGCGCACCGGCTTCTTCTCCCCGGGGGCCAGGCCCACGGTCCTCAATATCTCCTCCACCTGCCGCTCCGGGCTGTCCAGACCCAGCAGGGCGGCGCAGAGCCGCAGATTCTCCCGGCCGCTCAGGTCGGGGTAGAGCCCCGGCTGCTCAATGAGGGCCCCCACCCGGCGGCGGGCCACCGAGTCCCGGACCGGTTTGCCGAAAATCAGGGCCTTCCCCTGGGTGGGCCGGGCCAGCCCGCACAGGAGCTTCAGGGTGGTGGACTTGCCCGCGCCGTTCTGACCGATGAAACCGTAGATGTCCCCCTGCTCCACCGCCAGATCCAGGTGGTCCACCGCCCATCTTCTCTTGTAGCGTTTGGACAGGCCCGTTGTCTGTATCACTGTCATTAGGATGACCTCCTTTTTTGTTTGCGGGTTCAGTTTAACAGACAAGTGCCCAAACATCGCAAAGGAAAGGTAAAGAAAGTATAAAGTTTACTCGGCCAGCTTGAAGCCGATGCCCCACACGGTCTGGATGTAGCCGTCCGTGCCGCTGGGCCGCAGCTTGGCCCGGATGTTGCTGATGTGGACGGTGATAGTCTTGTCCTCTATGGCGTAATTCTCCTGCCAGACGGCCTCATAAATTTGCTGCTTGGTAAAGACCCGTTTGGGACGGCTGGCCAGCAGCTCCACGATCTTAAATTCGTGGGCGGTGAGACTGACCGGCTGGCCGGCGGCGGTGAGGGTCATCTCCTCCAGGTTGAGCACCCAGTCCCGATAGCGCAGGGACGCCTCCACAGGGGCGGCGCTGGCGTGGCGGAGCTGGACCAAAATCCGGGCCCACAGCTCCTCCAGCTGATAGGGCTTGGTCAGGTAGTCGTCCGCCCCCTGGCCCAGCAGCTCCACCTTGTCGGACAGCTCGGTTTTGGCGGACAGGACGATTACCGGCGTCTGGCTGGTTCCGCGGATCTCCGCAATGAGCTCGCCGCCGGACAGGCCCGGGAGCATCAGGTCCACCAACAGCAGGTCAATGCCGCCCGCCTGCCACAGCAGACGGCCCTCGGTGCCGGAAAAAGCCTGGACGCACTCACAGCCCTGACGGCGCAGATACGCGGCGGTAGAGTTGTTGATGTCGGTATCGTCTTCGATAATCAGAATGCGGGGCATGGGACAGCCTCCTCTCAGTTTTGAAAATTATACCGCAATCGAGGGCCGAAGGAAATGCCTTTTGACTTTTCAGTTTTCCCGGCGGATTTTTTGAGCGGCGGCAATACGACCAAAGACATGTGATTGAGCCAGTTGAAAAAGCACTCAATGGGCTGGCGGATAGAACTGACAAAGGTAGAAAATGATTCACCCGAGATCAGAGAATCGCCCTTTGGGGTTCTCCAGAAAAAGCTGTGTAAAAGCAGAGAGGTAAACGAAGGCAAATCAAAGCGGAACCTGGACAGGTCACAGCCCAGGCATACCGGACTTCACTGCCCGTGTTCCAGGCAGTCTGACGGTCCCGGAAGCAGAGCATCTTTTGCACCTGGCTGTGGGTGTTTTCAAACACCAGACATTCCTCTCGCGGACGCTCGATCTTTCGTTTATTCTTGTACGATTTGGTGGAATAGCGCATACTGATGATATTGCCCAGGTACACTTCATTGAGTGGCTTTGTCCACACAGTGGAGGCCACCGCCGCCAATGTCCACGACGCCACCGTCGCGGCGGAGCTGCTGCGGGAGGACGATGAGGTTGTCTACGGGGACAGCGCATATCTTGGAATAGAGAAATCCGAAAGACCGTGTACCGGGGATTGAGAAAAAACCTCAACCGATTACACGTGCTCTTCGCCAGCGCAAATCTGTATATGCTTGCCGGAGCGGGCGGTTCACTCCGACCCGCATAGGGCTTTTGCGCCCTTCGAGCTGGCTGGTGTACGAATTCCAGGGATTTCTCCCCTCAATTCGCTCCTTCCCTGGACATTTTCTTCTCTTTTGGCTGCTTACCTCGCCTTTTCCTGCTTTAATCAGTGCTTCCTTAGGGCTGCCCCACATGATCATGGTAACAACTGCCAATATGATGGACCGGAACGGAGCAATTGACATGGTTGATTATTATTGTGATGTAACGAATCATTTGTCTATGCTCCAGAAGGTTTTGGTAGATGGAGGTTACACAGGAGAAAATTTTGCCAACGCCATCAACACTCTTTCCGGAGCAGATGTTGAGGTCGTTAAACGCAGTGAACTCCACACCTTTGCAGTTCTGCCAAAACGCTGGATTGTCGAGCGCTCTTTTGCTTGGATCGATAAATACCGCAGACTCTGGAAAAACTGTGAGCGCATATTGCAGAACTCTTTTCAAATGTTTTCTCTCGCTTTTATTCGTTTGCTTTTGAATAGATGCTAAACAGCTTCTGAAACAACTTCGGCCGACCGTAAGTTGGACTTTATGGAAGTTCATAGTCATCTCATGTTCTCTCTATAATTGAGTCAATATGCCTACACTTCACATGGGGATAGTAATTCCATAAATCGCAGATGATTTGTAAGAGGTTAAAATCGCTTTGGGTATCATTCTCATAATTTGCAGAAAAGTATAGCATTTTTCTGCTTTCAACAATTCCTTCGCTTGTTTGGATTTCTGGTGTTGTCTCCAAAAACCATTCTGTAGTAACAGCTGTTTTTTCAATACACTTGGCCAGATATGCTGCAAATCCTGCTATATAATCTGGGTTCTGGAAAAATATGTTTTTCCACTCCTCTTCTCTTTCGCCACGAAGATTTAATAAGGCAGGTTCAATTTTTCTGTAGCCAAGAGAATAATCATCAGGAATTCCAAACTGCTCAATTACTTTTCTCGCTAATGTATCGTAATGAGAAATAAACATTGTTGACGAAAACATTTCCGAAAGTTCTCTTGAACAGTCGGGGATAACATATCGCTTTGATAACCTTTCCATATATGGTATAACGACAGAAACCGTTTCTTGTATCGCTTGAGCACTTTTTTCTCCTAATTCTTTAGAATTACAAAAAATACACCCTCCATTAATTCCCATACACGATTCAAACATATGCGGTGTTAAATTGACATAACCTCCTTCTAGCAATCGGGCCGAGTACTCCATTAAAACATAAATATTTTTTTCAATGTAGAAGTTGTTCTGTTGCTTTTGTTCAACATTTGATAAATATTCATTGACAACTTCAAATGGATATATTGGAGGTACTGTAATAGTTACATCAATTCCAGTAGAATCATTACTGAAACAGTAGTGTTTTGGGTTATCTTCTTTTAACTCAAATCCAAGTTTATTTAACGGAGGAGCAAATACATTTAAGACGGCATCCTTTAATTTCATTAAAAGCACCTCACCTTTCTATGGTACCACTGGCACAAGTCCAGGGGCACCACCTGGAATGACAGGAACGTCTCCTAATGCCATATACACCAAGAGAGCACCTGTCTGATTATCGAACCAACGATTTTTTCGATATTTTTTTCGACAATGACTAGGCCTAGTTTGAAAAATCAAGGAAGGTGTACTAAGGAAGCACTGATTAAAGCAGGAAAAGTAAGACAAGCAGGCAAAAGAGAAGAAAATGTCCAGGGAAGGAACGAATTAAGGGGAGAAATCCCTGGAATTCGTACACCAGCCAGCTCGAAGGACGCAAAAGCCCTATGCGGGCCGGAGTGAACCGCCCGCTCTGGCAAACATATACAGATTTGCGCTGGCGAAGAGCACGTGTAATCGGTTGAGGTTTTTTCTCAATCCCCGGTACACGGTCTTTCGGAAGCCAAATAGGCTCTTCACAATTCGGTAGGGGTGTTCCACCTTGCAGCGTACGGAAGATTTGCGGTTCTCAATATGCCGCTCCCAATCAATGGCAATTGTCTGAAACCCTGGGCAAGCGGCCGGGCCTGCGGTTGATGCGGTAGTCAATGGCGGAAAGCTGAGGATCGTTCCTGATCTCTTCCCGTTTCTCTATTGTGTTCATCTTCTGGTTCTTCAACCGCGTGGGCGAGGGCTACCGGCTGGCCGCTGGCGCAGATGTGGCGGCAAAGAGCATGGGGGCAATTTCCAGCCTGGGGGAGATCATATCCCGCAACCCTCTCCCCAGCTTCCACCCCCAGGACCTTCTTGTGGGTCTGACTGGCGCGGCCTGTATCCGTGCGGCGGTCTATATCAAGGCCAAAAGCACCCGCAGGACAGCATCGGAGGAACAATTTGTATTCGAGGGAGCCGTCCCTGCCATCATTGACGAGGAAACGTGGCACAATGTTCAGCGTTTGCGGGAAACCATGCGCCGGACACCCAAGCGGAGCAGCGGCCCCAACCATCTGACCGGATTGCTCTACTGCGCCGACTGCGGCGCGAAGCTGACCCACCACGGCGAAGAAGCGCCACGCCGAACTGGACGGATTGGTGAAGAAGCTGTATGAGGCAAACAGCGCCGTCAGCGGTTGGATTTTTACTTCAATTTTATCGGCGCATTTGAGGTCCCCGCCGACATTGTACCCCCCATGGAGCAGGAGGAAGAACGCCGCCAGCAGGAGGAACAGGCCGAGAAAGAGAAACGCTCTCAGGCACTTGCCCAGGCCCGGTATGAGCGTTTCCTTGCCGTAAGGCGGGAGAACTACCACAGGAAGAAACAGGCCGAGGCCAAAGCCGTCCAAGCCAGCTAAAGCGGATACAGAAAACGCCAGGGACAATAGTAGTCCGTGGCGTTTTCGTTGTTACTGCCGCTCCAGCAAATCCATATATTTCTGACGTTCGCCCTCCGGGACTTTCAGAGCCGCCATAGCCTGCTCAATGGTCAGGCCCATCGTTTCCATTAGGTTTTTGAGAGAGGATAAGATACCGTCAGCGCGGCCCATCTCCCTAACGCCCTTGCTTAGATTGCACATGACCGACACCTCCCTTTCCATTGTCTGCGTCATTTGTATGTCGTAATCGTCCTGCAAAATCTTCCGCTTCTCCGCCTCGCTGGTTTCGTTGGAGAGAAGCACGTCCAGCATCCGCAGTACGCCGTCATAGTTTGCCCCATCCGGCCCGCCAAGGCACAGCATAATGATGGACAGCAAATCATAATTCCTGATGGGTTCTTTGCCCTCGCCTACCAGGTGTTCCTCCACCAGCCGATACCGGGTGATGGTGTTCTCCCGATACTGCGGCGGTTTCATGCAAATCCAGATGGAGTAGACCTTCTTGATTTTCTCATAGTGGGGGCCGGTGAACTCCCTGCCATACTGGGAAGAAATCATCCGGCAACAGTAGTATATGCCGCGCTTTATCAGCGGATAGCCGGGGTAAAAATCGTTCTGCGCCTCCACGTTGATGATGAGGGCAATTTGTTCCTCGGAGCCGGGGACGATGGCCCGGAAACGAATGTCATAGGTGACTGTCCCCTCATGCACAGATTTGTCCTCGGTGTCCATACCGCTGATGACTGTGCCGCCCTCGTCCGGCAGCACCGGGACGGCGGACACCTGGGGTTTGCCCTCTATGTACTTCTCGGCAATGTCATTGACATCGCAATCCTTGTATTCTTCCAGGCAGGACTTCATAATCCGCGCCAAGATTGCCTTTTCAGATAGGACACGCTTGCAGGCAGCGTCATAGCCCGCGCTGTCATCCGTGACGTGCAGTCCCTGGGCGATTGTCGTTTCCCCGTCCACCGTTCTCACCTTCTTTCACTTCATTCTACCACAGCCATGCGGTCGCGTCCACTACTTTTTTCAGTGGACGGGCCTTGTATGCGCCGGGTGAGGGAGGCACAGCGGGCCGCAAAGGAGTCCAAGAAAGTTTCCTCTCCGGCTGGTTGATTTGGTTGCGCTGTTGTGCTATACTCGTCATGGATACAACTCGACAAATAAGCATTTAAGGAGTTATTGAAATGGAAATTAGATACATCACCAAAGATGATAATCCTCTTGAAATAAGTAAAATATATGAAAGTAGTTGGAAATACGCATATAAAAACATTATTCCGCAAAACTATCTTAATAGTATTCCAACGGGACAATGGGCTAATAGTATCAATAAAATTGGTATGAATAACCTTGTTCTGATAGAACATGGGAGTCTTATAGGTACTGCAAGTTTCTGTAAATCAAGATGGAAAAAATACAGCGAATATGGAGAAATCGTTTCCATATATTTTTTGCCTGATTACATTGGAAAAGGATACGGTAGGTTATTGCTTAACAAGTGTATTAAAGAATTAAAACAATGCGGATTTAGTAAAGTGCTTTTATGGGTTTTGGAGGATAATCATAGAGCAAGAAAATTTTATGAAAAAAACGGATTTATTTATTCGGAAGTATTTCGGGATGATAATATCGGTGGGAAAGATATAAGAGAGGTATTGTATTTCCTTGTATAGATATATCTCCATTTGTAAAGATGGTAGTTATATGACTAAAGATGAAATCAAAACAATTTGTGAAAAACGCTTTTTGGAACTTGATGCTGATAAAATTGAACTACAGGCATCTGGCGAATGTTGGACACTGAACGGTAATTTTTTCAAAGTAACCTTTCTTCAAAACTGGTGGGTATTAGAGTGGACTGATAATCGTTCATACGCATCAAATTATGGTTTTGAAGATGTTGACTTAATGGCGTATGATATTTCTGAAGCGGAGGTTATTGAACAAGTTAATTCTTTGTTACTTAAATAATGAAACATCACAACTTCCAGTTTATCGGGGAGTTAAAAATCCCTTTGGAACAAAGGGCGCACTTCTATACATGGTCTGCGACCATGTAGCGTGCGCTCTGCGAGGTTACGGCCCGGACTTCTGAAAGTCCGGGCTGTTTGCGTCGCTCCGCGACCTACAAGGGGCTGCACCCCTTGCGCCGCTTCGCGGCTATCCCTGCACCCTCGCTGGAAAGGTACACCCGCGACCCGCCCGCACCTTTCCGGCGAGGCTAAAACCGAATACTGTCACCCTTGACCGTTTACCCGACACAGCAGGTAGACGGTCTTTATTTTGCCAAGAAGGAGATCAAATACGATGGACAAATCACGCGAGGAATTGGAAAAGGAGTATGCCGAGGCCACCGCCAAGCTGGAGCAGTACCAGCACCGGGGCCAGCGGTATGAGAACTGCATCCGCTACTACACCCAGGGCGATAGGAAGAAGCGAAATCACCGCCTTATCACCCGTGGCGGAGCGGTGGAGAGCATCGTCCCGGAAATACGAAACATGAGCGAAAGGGCCTTTTTTCTTTTGATGGAAAAGGTCTTTTCCCTGACGGAAGTTGCCGCCTTAGTGAACCGCGCCACCCTATGGAACGCCGTAGAGAAGGCCGAGCGCGGCAAGAAAGCCCAGCTTGAATATAGCTTTGACATTGCTTTGCAGAACGAATTTTCTTTGGAGGAAAACATCGCTCTTGCAAGGCAATTTGTGTCCGAGCAGCTTGTGGGCCGGGGCATGGTTGCCGACTTCGCCATCCACCAGCCTGACAAGGAGGACGGCAAGCCCCTCTTTGACGCTGTTCCCACTACCAACTGGGGAAGCCCGGAAACATTGGAGCATTGGCGGGAGGCGTGGGCCGCTATGGTGAACGCCAAGTTTGAGGAAAAGGGGCTGACGTGCCGCATCGACCACCGCTCCTATGAGCGGCAGGGCCTTGACCTGCTGCCTACTGTCCATGAGGGCGTTGCCGTCCGTCAGATGGAGGCCAAGGGCATCCCCACCGACAAGGGCGATTTGAACCGCTGGATAAGAAAGGCCAACAATATTCTGCGGGACATTCGGAAGAAAATTGCCGGCCTGACGGACTGGATAAAGGCCATAAAAGAAGAATTGAGCCAGCCCCAGGCCCCGACACTTGCCGCCCTGCTGACCAGCTACTATGAAGGCAGGAACGCGGTCGCATGGAGCCACAACGCCAGGATTGGAAACCTCAAAGATTTTGCCGAGGCCGTCAATTTTCTGACCGAGAAGGGCATCGCCACGCTGGATGATTTGGAGGCCCATATCGCCGCCCAGGGTGAGCGGGCGGAGGCCATCAATACGTCCATGAAAGCAAAGCGCGACCGTCTGAACGAGTCGAAGGAACTGCTTCGCCTTGTTGACCTTTACCGGGACACCAAGCCCATCTATGACGAGTGGAAGGGTATCAAGTGGAAGGGCAAGCTGGAAAACTTCGAGAGGGAGCATGAGGGCGAGCTGAGGACGTTCCACATGGGCCGCCGGAAGCTGGACAAGCACCGTTCCCCTGCTGGCAAAATCCCCGCCCATGCGTGGGAACAGGAGCAGGCGAGGCTTCACCAAGGGTACCAGGCCGAGTATGAGCAGTATAAGCCCATCCAGGACGATCTGCGGAAATTCCAACAGGTGAAGCGGAACACCGATGCCACCATACACCAGCAGGAGCAGACCCGGCAGAAACGGCGGGAGGCGGAGCGGTAAACTGTCCCCCGACCGTCAATATTAAAATCACCCGGGACGCGAACGACGATATCACAAGCGTCGCCCAGAAGCGCAAGGAGTTGGGCCTGTCTCAGGAGGGCCTGGGTGAGCGGCTGGGGGTGTCCCGGCAGGCGATTTATAAGTGGGAGTCGGACGCCTCCCTGCCCGAGATCGACAAGCTGATTACGCTGAGCAAAATTTTCTCCCTCCCGGTGGGCTGGCTGTTGGGGGTGGAGCAGGCCGGCCGGTAGATGGTCTATTACCAGGACTCTTTCCGGTATGACCGGTCCGCCAACCCCATGGTGTCCACCACTTCTGGCCAGGCCTTTCCTTTTGACGGCTATCCAGTTTACCCGGGCAGCCCCAACCACTGGACGTTTCAGCCCTTGCGTGACCGCCCATGTTGTGTTATAATCTGGAAGAAAGGACCCACAAACACAACAGGAGGTATGCGCCATGAAATGTCCCTACTGCGGCTATTTAGAGAGCAAGGTCGTCGATTCCCGCCCCGCTGACGAGGGCGCCAGCATCCGCCGCCGCCGTGAGTGTCTGTCCTGTCACAAGCGCTTCACCACCTATGAGACGGTGGAGAGCCTGCCCCTGATGGTCATCAAAAAGGACGGAAGCCGCCAGAGCTTTGACCGGAACAAGGTGATGAGCGGCGTCATCCGGGCCTGTGAGAAGCGGCCCGTCCCCTATCAGTCCATGGAGGCCCTGGCCGCCGAGATCGAGCAGGTCCTGCAAAACCAGATGGACCGGGAGGTCAGCACCGCCCGGATCGGCGAGCTGGTCATGGAGCGGCTGAAGGCGCTGGATGAGGTGGCCTATGTCCGCTTCGCCTCGGTCTACCGGGAGTTCAAGGATATCGGCACCTTCCTGGCCGAGCTGAACAATCTTTTGAAGGATAAATAAGCAAAGGGCGGGGGCCGGAGCCCCGCTCCTCTTCTTCCTCCGAAGATGCTTGCCGGGGCTTGAAAAATGAGGCCAGTTTTGGTATAATTGAATAAATTGGCCCGGATTTCCAAGGGTCAATAATTTGAATGAGAGGTAATCATTATGAAAAAGAAGCTTCTTGCACTTCTGCTCTCCTCCGCCATGGTCATGAGTCTGGCCGCCTGCGGAGGGGGCGGGGCCGCCAGCAGCGGTACCCCCGCCGCGTCCAAGCCCGCCAATTCCGGCGCGCCCGCCGCCCCCGAAGCCAACGCCCTCCAGGTCACCCTGGTGGTGGCCGACACCTTCGGCGACCGCTCCTTCTACGACTCCTCCAAGGAGGGCGTGGACAAGCTGGCCGCGGACAAGGGCGTCTCCGTCAAGACCATCGAGTGCAACGGCGAGAACCACACCACCCAGATGCGCAACGCCGCCGACGGCTCTAAGGCCGGCGACGTGGTGGTCTGCGTGGGCTGGGAGTTCTACGACGTGGAGACGGTGGCTCCCGACTACCCCGACGTGAAGTGGATCTGGATCGACAACGCCACCAGCGCCCCTGTGCCCAACGTGCTGAACATCACCTACGCTCAGAACGAGGGCTCCTTCCTGGCCGGATACATCGCCGCCGCCCTCAGCAAGACCTATGTTGTGGGCGCCGTGGGCGGTGAGGACGCGGCCACCATCAACGATTTTATCGTAGGCTTCCAGCAGGGCGCCGAGTACTACGCCTCCGAGACCGGAGCCCTGATCAGCGTGGTGAAGAACTATGCCAACTCCTACACCGACCCCGCCGTGGGCAAGGAGTGCGCCATCGCCCTCAACGACCAGGGGGCTGACGTGATCTTCCAGATCGCCTCCGCCACCGGCGACGGCGTGTTTGAGGCCGCCAAGGAGAAGGGCTTCTACGCCATCGGCGTGGACTCCGATCAGAAGTACATCGACCCCGAGGTTATCGTCTGCTCCATGAAGAAGGAGGTCGGCAGCTCCATCTACGACGCCGTCAGCGCCCTTCTGGATGGGGACTCCAGCCGCTGGGGCACCACCTGGGTGGCCGATATGTCCACCGGCTATGTGGGCATCGGCTACGGCGAGGAGGGCTCCACCCAGCAGGTCCCCGACGAGGTGAAATCCGCCGTGGAGGAGCTGGCCGGGAAGATCGCCTCCGGCGAGATCAAGGTCGAGACCACCCGGTAAACCGCTGTGTGCAAAGGGCGTGACACCTCCCATGTCACGCCCTTTTTATTCCTATAAAAGAAATGAGGTGGACCGCGTTGCGGGATACAGCAGTAAAATTTGAACACATCAGCATGGCTTTCCCCGGCGTGCTGGCCAACGACGACGTCTCCCTGGAGATCCAGCGGGGCGAGGTATTCGCCCTGGTGGGGGAGAACGGCGCGGGCAAGAGCACGCTGATGAACATCCTCTACGGCATCAACACCCCCACTGACGGCAGGGTCTTTATCCAGGGCAGAGAGGTGGAGCGGTTCGACCCCAAAACAGCCATCGGCCTGGGGGTGGGCATGGTCCACCAGCACTTCATGCTGGTGCCCTCCTTCACGGTGGCCCAGAACATCGTCATGAGCCGGGAGCCCCGCAGGGCCCGCTTCCTCTTCGACAACGCCAAGGCCGAGGCCCTGACCCAGGCCCTGGTGGAGGAATACGGCCTGGTAGTGGACCCCTCCGCCCCGGTCGAGGAGCTGGGCGTGGGCCTGCAGCAGCGGGTGGAGATCTTAAAGACCCTCTTCCGAGGGGCCGAGATCCTCATTTTGGATGAGCCCACCGCTGTCCTCACTCCCCAGGAGACCGACGAGCTCTTCGCCGTCATCCGCCGTGTGGTGAAGGAGCGGAGCATGACGGTCATCATCATCACCCACAAGCTCTATGAGGTTATGGCTATCTCCGACCGGGTGGGCGTCATGCGGAAGGGGAGGCTGGTGGGGGTGAAAAACACCAGCGAGGTGGACGAAAAGCAGCTGGCCTCCATGATGGTGGGCCGCCCCGTCCTCTACGACCAGCTGCAAAAGACGGGCTCCCCCGGCGAGGAGCTGATCCGGGTGGACGACCTGGTGGTCCGGGACAACCGGGGACTGAAGGCGGTAAACGGCCTGTCCCTCTCGGTCCGGGCTGGGGAGATTCTGGGCATCGCCGCCATCGAGGGCAACGGCCAGAGCGAGCTTCTGGAGGCCATCACCGGCATGCGGGCCCCGGAGTCAGGGCGGATCACCGTCCGGGGGCAGGACGTGACCGGGCGCTCCCCAGGGGACATTCGGGCGGTGGGGCTGGCCCATGTGCCCGAGGACCGCCTGTCCACCGGCGTCAGCCGGTCCGCCTCTGTCTCCCACAACCTCCTCACCGGCAAGCACCGGGAGGGCCGCTTCAACGCCTTCGGCTTCCACCAGCGCACCTCCACCATCCAGCGCTACGCCCAGGAGATTTACGACCGGTTCGACATGCGGGGGGCGGGCATCGACGCCACCGTGGGCGACCTGTCCGGCGGCAACATGCAGAAGGTGGTCATTGCCCGGGAATTTTCCTTCGACACCCCCGTGCTGGTCATCGCTCAGCCCACCCGGGGAGTAGACGTGGGGGCCATTGAGTTCATCCACACCCGCATTATCGAAAAGCGGAATCAGGGCTGCGCCATCCTGCTCTGCTCCGCCGACCTGGACGAGGTATTCCGCCTGTCCGACCGCATTATCACTATCTATGAGGGCCGGATCACCGGAGAATTTACCTCCTTCTCCAAGGAGGAGATCGGCTTCCGCATGACCGGCACCCGCCAGGGAGAGGGGGAATCTACATGAAAAACCGGGACAAAGGGAGCTATTTCGCCAGTCTGGCCCTCAGCGTCCTGCTGGCCTTCGCCATCGGCGCGGTGATTTTGGCCGTGGCCGGCTTCAATCCCGTCCAGGCCTACGCCGCCATGGTGGACGGCGCCTTTTCCAACGTCCGGCACGTGGGGGATTTTCTGGAGTACGCCATGGTGCTGTGTATCTGCGGCTTGGCCTGCGTGCTGGGCTCTCGGGTTGGCATCTTCAACGTGGGCGGAGAGGGCCAGCTGCTTCTGGGCGCCATTGCTGCCTGTCAGGTGGGGGTGGTGATGAACGGACAGAGCAAGTGGCTTGTCCTACCCTGCGCCGCCCTGGCCGCTATGGCAGTGGGCGGGTTCTACGCCCTCATCCCCGGCGTGCTGAAGGTGAAGGTCAAGGTCAACGAGGTCATTACCACCATCATGCTGAACACCATCGCCGCCAGCTTCTGCCAGTTTCTGGCCAAGGGGCCCTGGAAGAATCCCAACCGAAATATGGTGGCCGCCACGGGGCAGCTGGACCCCCAGTACTGGTTCACCACCCTCATTCCCAGCTCCAACCTGTCCACTGCCATTCTGATCGCCGCCGTGATGGCCTTTCTCACCTGGTACATCATGCAGAAAACCGCCGTGGGCTTTGAGATGAAGCTCACCGGTCAGAATCCCCGGTTCGCTTTCTTCTCCGGCATCAAAACGGACAAAATCGTGATCCTCTGTATGCTGATTTCCGGAGCTATGTGCGGCCTGGTGGGCATGTTCCGGGTCTACGGCGTGGAGCACCTCTACCGCAGCAGCATCAGCAATCAGTACTATTTTGAAGGCCTCACCGTGGCGATGATCGCCCGCTATGACCCGGTGACGGTCATCCTCCTGTCCTTCTTCTTCGCCATTTTGAAGATCGGAGCCCAGGGCATGGAGTTGTCCGCCGGGGTGCCCAACCAAATTTATCTCATCATTCAGACGGTCATTATCTTTTTTATGGCCGCTGAAAATGGTATTTTCACTTCGGTTCAGGCAGGGGCCCAGCGGAAAAAAGCCCGGGCCGCTCTGGCGCGAAAGGAGGAGCAGTCCCATGGATGACATTCTCAGCAGCATTCTTTCCCCCGGCACCTTTAACCAGATGCTCCGCAGCGCTACCCCGGTGGCCCTGGCCGCCCTGGGCGGCGCAATGACGGAGCACGCCGGCATTATGAACATCGGCATGGATGGCATGATCCTCATGGGGGCCTTTTTCGGGGTTTGGGGCAGCTATATGTTCCAGTCCGCCGGAATGGGCATCCTGATGGTGCTGGCTATGGGCGTTCTGGTGGGGCTCTTCTTCGCCCTGTTCACCGTTCAGTTCCGCTCGGACGAGTTCATCATCGGCACCGCTCTCAACACCTTCGCCCTGGGGCTGACCTCCTTCCTCTCCCGATCCATCTTCGGTACCGCGGGCACCAAGGGCAACCCCGCTCTCCCCACCATCCACATCCCGCTTCTGGACCGGGTCCCCTTCCTTGGGGCGGTGTTCAACGACAACTCCCTATTCATTTACCTGACCTGGCTTCTGGTCCTCGCCGCGTGGGTCTTTGTCTATCGGACGCCCTACGGCTTCTGGCTCCGGGCGGCTGGCGAAAAGCCGGAAACCCTGCGCACCGCTGGGATTCAACCGGAGAAAATGAAATGGCTGGCCAGCATTCTGTGCGGTATCCTCTGCGGACTGGCCGGGGCCCACCTGTCTCTGGGGCAGCTCCAGGGCACGTTTGCCGAAAATATGGCTAACTCCCGGGGATACATTGCCTTTGCCTGCGTGATTTTCAGCGCCGCCAATCCGAGTAAGGCCTATCTGGCCGCTCTCATGTTTGGCTTCTTCGATGCCATTGGCCTGCGGCTCCAGGACTACATCAGCTCCGATCTGACCAACATCATTCCCTATGCTATCACGGTAATCATGATGGTCTATGTAGTGGTACGAGGCCAACAGAGAAGGCGGCAGGGCCACCGGGTCAAGGCCACATAACGGGAAACGCCCTGTACCGCACGGTACAGGGCGTTTTTTACTGGATGTGAATCTGGCACATCCGCATGGTGTTCAGAGCGGCCTGGTGACTCTCGGGGGTCACTCCAGCGCAGCAGGAGGCGATCACATGAACGGGGGTTTCCGGCAGGAAGGCCTTCACCAGCAGGGCGTTAGAGACTACGCAGATGTCGGTACACAGGCCCACCAGCGAGATGTCCAGCTCCTCCTCTGCCATCAGACGCAGACGCTCGGCCAGCTCCTTGGAGCCGAAGGAGGGCTTGTCAATCACGTCAGCTTTCCGGAAGGCGGCGGCGATCTTGGGATGGAGCTCCCAGCCTGGAGTCCCTTTGACGCAGTGAGTGACGGGCAGATTGCGGCCCTCCTGGGTCTCCAGATAGTTTTCAGCATGGGTGTCCCGGGTAGCAATCACGTTCTGGGACGGGTAGGTCTCGATCAGCCTGGCCACCCGGTCCACGATGGCTTCCGCCTCGGGGGTACCCAGAGTGCCGTTGATGAAGTCGTTCTGCATGTCAATAACCAGTAATATCTTGCGCATAATCCGCCTCCTCCGTTTACTTTACGTCTATTATAGTGCCAGGACTGCGGACTGTCAATCATCTGCGGAAAGAAATGGTAAATCCGGAGATAAGCCAAACTCCCCACCGGCATAAGCCGGCGGGGAGTTTGGTTTGGTTTGGTTGGGACCTTTTAAAAGGAATTAAACTAAACTAAATTGGCCTTTCAAATTAGGTCAGGGAACAATTAGGCGAGACGGTCACCAGCGACGACGGTGCCGGCGCCGGGCAGGTAGATCCAGCCCATGCCATTGGCCAGCTGGCCCCAGTCGTTGTCAACAGCGACCAGATCCACAGCGGAGCCGTCAGCCTGGTTGAACAGGTAGCCGATCACAACGCTGTCAGCGGTCTTGTAAGCGCGGATGGGCATGATGCCGTCGGAGCAAGCGACGAACAGGCGAGCCTGAACGTGAGTGCCAGCGGGGGCAATGATCTCGTTGCCGATGTTGGAGGCATACTTGATCTCAGCGAACTGAACGTTGGCGCTGTTGCCGTTGGTGCCCAGGTTGATCCAACCGGCGCCATTGGCCAGGTAGCCCCAGTCCTCACCGTAGTACTCGGTGACATTGACCAGGCTGCCCTTAGCGATGGAACCGACGACAGCGTGGCCGGCGGCGGGACCGTCGTGGATGGACAGGGTGTTAGCGACAACGCGGTAGGTGTTGGCAGCGGTCCAGACAGCCTGCTGACGGCCGATGACGCCGCAGGAGCCCTTGTACTGGATGAACCTAGCACCGCCGAGCCAGACCCAGTTGCCGTTGGTCAGCTGGCCCCAGCCGTTGGCGACAGTAGCGGTAACAACCTCAAAACGGGTGCCGTAGGTCATGAAGCCGACCTTGGCGAAGTTGGTGCCAGCGCCAGCGCGGACGTTCAGGCCGTTCCGGCTGGTAACCTGGTAAACGCTGATGGTGTTGCCTTGGTCAACGACCTGGACGGGGAGAACCTTCAGGATGACGTCGGTGCCCTGGAGCATCCAGGTACCAGCGTGGCTGTTGTTCAGAACGACGGAGCTGAAACGATTGTTCACGACAGTGTCGGCGGGACCGGTGTACCAGGTCCAGCTGCGCCACAGCTCGCTCTGGTCCTTCAGGGCGGGGTCATTGCTGTTGCCAACCAGGGACTTGAACTCATAGGTGCCGTCGGGCAGCAGGGTGACAGGGTGAACGGTGATGTAGTGGTCGCCGGTCACGGTCAGAGTGGTGCCGGCCTGCACGGTGTAGATGCGGACAGGACGGGCAGCCTCGTTGCTGTGATAGGTGCCCAGAACGGCGGTGCCCTCATTCAGAGCGGTGGACAGGTCGATAGTGTTGTAGTAGGTACCGCCAGTGATCTTCTCCGGAGAGGCAGCCATGGCAGGGATGCTGAGCATGCCGCACATCAGAGCGGCAGCCAGCAGGGTGCTGAGGGTCTTTCTCAGTTTCATGCTTGTTTTCCTCCTTAGATTTAAATAGGTGTGTAAAGTTGCTCGTAAAAGGTCCCGCCCTTTTACACAACGAGATGATACCATAAATGAAAGCAAAATTCAATACCTATCTTGAAAAAATTTTGCCGTATTTTGACCTGTCGCCAAAACTATTATTTTGCACTATGGCCCTTTCCCCTCTTCTTTCCCATCTCCGGGGCGGTTGGCCCCTGATTTTCCTTGCCTTTTAGCCACTCTGGTCTTGCATTACTCCTTTACTTATGTTATAGTGAACCACACTATAGTATGGATCACTCTGTCCTGGTCCCCAGGGGCCGGAATAAGGATGTGTTTGATTATGTACCATTGTTTTGTCCATATTTATATGGTGGGGCTGGACCGGTCCGACGCCGAAGCGCTGAAGGGAATGCCCCCTTTCCGTCATTTTGCCCACAGCTTTACCGAGAGCAGTCAACCGGACCTGTCCCTGGCAGGCCGGGCTGACGTTATTCTGGCCGACCTCCGGGGACCGGGCGGATATGCCGTCCTGCCCTCCCTTCTGGAGGCCAAGCAGGACGGCGCGCAGATTATTCTGATGGCCGCCCCGGAGCACCTCCCCCTTCTGGAGGACAGTCTGCCCCGCCTCAGCGACGTTTGGACCGTGCCCATGTCGGAGGAGCTTTTAAGGTTCCGCTTCCTGCGGTGGCAGCAGGGCTATAAGCAGAGCCGGGACCTTTGGCAGTCGGAGCATTTTCTGGACGCCACCATCAACAGCGTGCCCAACCTGATCTGGTATAAAACCAAGGACGGCATCCATGAGAAGGTAAACGACAGCTTCTGCCGCACGGTCAACAAGACCAAGGATCAGGTCCAGGGCCAGGGCCACGCCTACATCTGGGATGTGGAGCAGGACGACCCGGCCTGTATCGAGTCGGAGCGGATCGTCATGGAGACCGAACAGACCTGCGTCGCCGAGGAGGTCATCCAGACCGGCGAGGGGATGCGGACCCTCACTACTTACAAATCTCCGCTCTACGATCTGGACGGCTCCGTGATGGGCACGGTAGGCGTGGGCATCGACATTACTCAGGAGCGGGCCTATGAGGCGGAGATCCTCCAGAAGAGCCAGGCCCTGGAACGGCTGTTCACCACCATGGACTGCGGCGTGCTCACCCACTCTTTGGACGGCTCCCGCATTCTCAGCATCAACCGGGCCGCCCTCTCCCTCCTGGGCTACACCTCTCGGGAGGAGCTGGAGGACGACGGCTTCCAGATGATCGCCTCCAGCGTTCTTGAGGATGACCAGGAACGGCTTCAGGACTGCATTCGCTCCCTGGAAAAGCCGGGGGACAGCGTCAACCTGGAGTATCGGGTCCGGCATACCGACGGTACAGTCCTGCACATCATGGGCAATATCAAGCTTCTGGAGGAGGACGGGGAGCTGGTGTACCAGCGCTTCCTTCTGGACTGCACCGCCCAGAAGCTGCGGGAGCAGCAGGAGCGCACCGAGTTTGAGCGCCGCCAGTCCGAGCTGGTCCAGGCGCTGAGCATTGATTTCAGCCTGGTGTGCTACTACAACCTGGACACCGGCGCGGGAGGCGTCCTCCGGGTCTACGACAGCGAGTCGGGCGTTCTGGAGCAGCTCTTCACCGGCCAGTCCTCCGTTACCGAAAGCCTGAGCAGCTACATTGACCAGTGCGTCCACCCGGAGGACCGGGAACAGCTGCGCAAGGCCCTCTCCCCGGAGGAGCTGGACCGCTCCCTCATTGACAGCCCCTCCTACACCGTCAACTACCGCACCCTCCATGACGAGGAGCTGAAATTCTTCCAGATGAAGGCCGTCCGGGCCGGACTCTGGGAGGACAACCGGTCGGTGGTCCTGGGCTTCCGCAATGTGGACGACGAGACCCGCCGGGAGCTGGAAAAGACCACCATCCTGAAAAACGCCCTCACCCAGGCCAACCAGGCCAGCCGGGCCAAGAGCACCTTCCTGTCCAACATGTCCCACGACATCCGCACCCCCATGAACGCCATCGTAGGCTTCACCACCCTGGCCCTCACTCACCTGGACAACAAGGAGCAGGTGGGCGAATATTTGAAAAAAATCCTCACCTCAGGCAACCATCTGGTCAGCCTGATTAACGACGTTTTAGACATGAGCCGCATTGAAAGCGGCAAAATGCACCTGGACGAGGCCCTGTGCAGCCTCCCGGATATCCTCCACGGCCTGCGCAGCATCATTCAGGCCGATATCCAGGCCAAGCAGCTGGAGTTTTTCGTCGATACGGTAAACGTGCTGGATGAGGACGTCTACTGCGACAAGCTGCGGCTCAATCAGGTCCTCCTGAACCTTCTGAGCAACGCCATCAAATACACCGGCGCGGGCGGCACCGTCAGCATGCGCATCGCCCAGCGCCCCGGCGCGCCGGAGGGCAGCGCCACCTATGAATTCAGCATCAAGGATACCGGCATCGGCATGAGCGAGGAATTTGTCGCCCATATCTTCGAGCCCTTCGAGCGGGAGCGCAACTCCACCATCAGCGGCATTCAGGGCACCGGCCTGGGCATGGCCATCACCAAGCACATCGTGGACATGATGAACGGCACCATCCATGTCCACAGCGAGCAGGGCGCGGGCTCTGAGTTCACTGTCCGGTTCAACTTCCGCCTCCACACCGGCCCCAAGGAGGTCCAGATCATCCCCGAGCTTCGGAATTGCCGGGCTCTGGTGGTGGACGACGATTTCAACACCTGTGACAGCGTGTCCTATATGCTCCAGCAGTTCGGGATGCGGGCGGAGTGGACCCTGTCGGGCAAGGAGGCCGTCCTGCGCACCCGTCAGGCCGTCATGCGGGAGGACAGCTACGGCGTCTACATCATCGACTGGCTCATCCCCGACATGAACGGCATCGAGGTGGCCCGGCGGATTCAAAAGGAGACGGGAGGAGCCGCTCCTATTATCGTCCTCAGCGCCTACGACATTGAGGACATCGAGGACGAGGCCCGTGAGGCCGGCGTCACCGCCTTTTGCAGCAAGCCCCTGTTCATGTCCGAGCTGCGGGCCTGTCTCCACGCCATCGCCAATGTGGAGCAGGAGGCCGAACCCGTCCAACTCCCCAAGGCGCGCCACACCGGCCGCATCCTTCTGGCGGAGGACAACGAGCTCAACCAGGAGATTGCCACCGCTATCCTCACCGAGGCGGGCTTCACTGTGGAGGTGGCCTCCAACGGGCGGATCGCTGTGGATATGCTCAAGGCGTCCCGCCCCGGGTATTACAACCTGGTGCTGATGGATGTTCAAATGCCCATTATGAACGGCTATACCGCCACTCGGGCCATCCGCGACCTGGAAAATCGGGAGCTGGCCTCCGTCCCCATCCTGGCCATGACCGCCAACGCCTTCGAGGAGGACCGGCGGGACGCCCTCCGGGCCGGGATGAATGGGCACATCTCCAAGCCCATCGACATCAAAAAGCTGCTCCAGACTCTGAACGATATCATGACATAAGCAAAGCCCCCGCCGGCCTGTCAGGACCGGCGGGGGCTATTTTGTTCAGACGGCGCTCAGGCAGAGCTGCAAGGACTGGTAATCTCCCAGCAGCTCAGGCAGAGGCCACCCGGCCTCCATCAGAACGTCGCCGGGGCAGGCCCCCTCCCCGTTGACCTGATAGGTCAGCTCCGGGTCCAGGCCCTTGAGCCGCAGGGTCATAAAGGGCGCGGCGGCCCGAGCCGGGCCGGTAACCACCGAGACCAGCGCCTCCCGCCTGTCGGGAGAGACGTGCTCCCACGCGGTATAGGGTCCTTCGGCGAAGGGGTCGGTGAGGCGGTAGTAGTCCCCCCGCTGGATCAGGTCGTAGTGCTCCTTGAAGAAGGCGGTCTGGGCCTTGATGGCCTCCTTTTCCTCCCGAGTGGTCTTGTTGGGGTCCATCTCATAGCCGAAGGTACCCGACATAGCCACCGTCCCTCTGGTCTCCAGGGGGGTGACGCGTTGGTTCGCCTCGTTGGGCACGGCGGAGACGTGGGCCCCCACAGCGCTGATGGGATAGCAGAAGGAGGTGCCGTACTGGATGCGCAGGCGGTCGATGGCGTCGGTGTTGTCGCTGCACCAGATCTGTGGGGTGTAGTAGAGCATACCGGCGTCAAACCGGCCGCCGCCGCCGGCGCAGCCCTCAATGAGGATGTGGGGGAAGTCATGGCGGAGCTGGTCCAGCATCTCATAGACGCCCAGGACGTACCGGTGGAACACCTCCCCCTGGCGCTCCGGGGGCAGGGCGGCGGACCACACGTCGGACAGACTGCGATTCATGTCCCACTTCACATAGGAGATGTCGGCACTGGACAGAACGGCCTTGATCTGCCCATAGACCCGCTGGCGCACCTCGGGGCGGGAAAAGTCCAGCACCAGCTGGTTCCGGCCCCGGGCGGGGATTCGGGCGGGGATACGCAGGGCCCAGTCAGGGTGCTCCCGGTAGAGCTGGCTGTCCTCGCTGACCATCTCGGGCTCGATCCAGATACCGAAGGACATACCCAGCTCCTGAATACGGGGCACCAGGGCCTCCAGTCCCCCGGGCAGCTTCTTTTCGTTGACGGTCCAGTCCCCCAGGCCGCTGTTGTCGTCGTCCCGCTTGCCGAACCAGCCGTCGTCCATCACCAGCAGCTCCACCCCCAGGGGGGCGGCTGTCTTGGCGAAGTCTACCAGCTTGCCGGCGTCAAAGTCGAAGTAGGTGGCCTCCCAGTTGTTGATCAGCACCGGGTGGCGCCTGCCCTCATAGGGGTCCTGAATCAGGTGGGCCCGGATGGCCCGATGGAACTGGCGGCTCATCTGGCCCAATCCGGAGGGGGAGCAGACCAGAGCCGCCTCGGGGGCGGTGAAGCTCTGGCCGGGCTCCAGGGTCCAGCAGAACTGATAGGGGTTGATGCCCATGACCAGCCGGGCGTTGTCATACTGACTGGCCTCCGCCAGGGCCTGGAAATTGCCGCTGTACAGCAGAGCCGCCCCGTAGCACAGGCCAAAATCCTCGTTGGCGTTGTGGTCGCAGAGGACCACGAAGGGGTTGTGCTGGTGGCTGGAGGTCCCCCGGACGCTGCCCACCCCCTGAACGCCGGAGCGCAGCGGAGCCCGGTCGGGGAACCGCTCCATCAGATGGCAGCCGTTGAAGGTAATCAGGTCCAGGTCAGACCGGAGGAAATCCAGACACAGGGAGGCACACTGGCGCAGACGCGCCGGCTCCTCCCCCAGATTCACCACCCGGACGGCCCGGGTGATGAGGTCGTATTGCTCAAAGACGCCGTAATACAGCTCCACCCGGACCCGGGCGGCGTTATCCTCTAAAAAGAGGACCAGCGTTTCAGCCTCCTCCTCCGTCCCCCGGAAGGCAGGCAGGCCCTCCAGGGCGTATTTGCCCCGGCGCAGCTCGAAGCCGGTATAGCGCAGGTCGGCGGAGCAGCTGCCGCAGGGCAGCTCCAGCTCAATGGAGGGCAGACGGAAGTCCCCCACGCCGCAGGTGGAAAATTCCTGAGGGATGGTGTTCAGCGAGTAGGTCCGGTCCAGGCCGGCCTCGCTGGGGTTGGGGGCGCAGGCCCGGTCGGCGTACCGGACCAGATAGGACAGGTCGCCGCCTTTGATCCTGGGGCCGTAGTAGGTGTGGGTCAGCACACGGAACTGATCGGCCTTCATCTGATAGGTGGTGTTCTGGGTGTGAAGGGTGAAAAGATTCTTTTCCTGATCAAGAGCGATCATAAAGGGATACCCCCTGCAAAAGTATTTATCTGAGTGATTGTAAGGGATTTTCTTCCGGGAAGCAAGAGGGCATAACCGCCAAATCGGCGCGGCCCTTCCCGGCGTAATTTGTTTAGTGGAACAGCCCCGGCACGCTACAATGCCGGGGCCGTTCCAAAGGGGGAGAGAAAAGAGAGAAAGCTTATTTGCCGCCGGTCCCGGCGATGCCTTCCACGAACTGGCGCTGGAAGATGAGATAGAGGATAACCATGGGCAGCATAGCCAGCAGGGAACCGGCCATCAGCATGGGGAAGTCGGTGGTATTCATGCCCCGCAAGGTGGCCAGACCGGCGGAGAGGGTGAACTTGGTCACGTCGTTGTTGACAATCTGGGGCCACATCAGGTCGCCGTAGGCGAACACGGCGGTGAAGATGGTCAGGGCGGCCACGGAGGTCCCGGTGAGGGGGAACATGACCTTATAGAAGGTCTGCCACTGGTTGCAGCCGTCCAGATAGGCGGCCTCGCCGATTTCCTCCGGGATGCTCATATAGGTCTGCCGCAGGAAGAACACGCCGAAGGCGCTGACCAGGCCGGGGAATACCAGGGCGAAGATGGTGTTGGCCATCCCCATCTTAGCCACCATCTGATACTGGGGGATCAGGAAGATTTGGGAGGGCAGGGACATCTGCATAAGCACGATGGTAAACAGCAGGCCCTTGCCCCGGAACTTCAGCTTGGCGAAGGCGTAGCCCGCCATGGAGCTGAAGACCACGGCGAAGACCACCCGGAAGAACACCAGCAGGATGGTATTCCAGTACAGCTTGGCGAAGGGCAGCTTGCCCAGCACCTCAATATACTTATCCAGCCGGAAGGCGGAGGGGAAAAGCGTGGCCGGGATGCTCATGCTCTCTGCCGGGGTCTTGAAGCTGGTGAGGAACATCCAGACGAAGGGGAAAATCATGATGAGAGAGCCGAAGATCAGAAGCGCATAGACAAGAATTTTTCCGTTTTTGTTTGAGCCTTTCATTCCAGTCCCTCCTTTAAATGTCGTAGGTGACCCACTTCTTTTGTCCCCAGAACTGGATCAGGGTCACAAGCAGAATCAGGGAAACGGTCCAGATCACGATAGCGGAGCCGTAGCCGCGGTCGCCCGTCACGAAGGAGGAGCGATAGAACAGATACATCAGGCTCTGCATGTCGGCCATAGCGGGGTTGGTCTCATCGGACATCATGTAGATCAGGTCATACACCTTCATGGAGGCCATCAGGCGCATGATCAGCACGGAGAACAGGGAGGGGGAGATCATGGGCACGGTGATGGTAAAAAACTGCCGGATCTTGCCCGCGCCGTCGATGCTGTTGGCCTCATAGAGGGTTTTGGGGATGTTCTGCAGTCCGGCCAGCAGGAGGACTGCGTCGTAGCCCACGCTGCTCCACACCGAGACAATGGCCACCGCCAGCACGGCGGTCTTGGGGTTGGTGATCCACTGGATGTTGGTGCCCAGGATTTGGTTGAGGATGCCGTACTCGCCGTTGAAGATCCACTGCCAGACCATGGCCACGGCGGCAGGGGCGCACACCAGGGGCAGGAAGAAGATGGTGCGGAAGCCGCCCTTGAACTTGACCTTGGTGTTCAGCAGCATAGCCACGAACAGGGCCAGCACCATGCCAATGGGCACGGTGAGCACGCAGAACCAGATGGTGTTCCAAGTGGCTTTCCAGAACTCGGTGTTGCCAAACATGTCGATGTAGTTCTGGGGGCCGATGAACTTGTATTTACCAAAGCCCAGGTGCTCGCAGAAGCTGGTGTAGATGGTCTGAAGGAAGGGCCAGATGTTCAGCACGAACAGGCCGATGATGGTAGGGGCCACCATGAACCAGCCCCAGTTTTCCTCCCGCCGGGCGGCGGCGGACAGTTTGTTCAGTTTCATAGCTGTCCCTCCTCTCAGTTGTCCGCCAATTTCTTGGCGGTCTCGGTGTTGACAATCTCCGCTATTTTGTCAAGCCCGGAGCTGACCTCCTGGTTGCCGGCGTAGATTTGGGCCAGGACATCCGAAACCTGGCTCTTCCAGCGGGGGCTGGCGGAGTTGTAAGGCACCTGAATGGCGTAGTCAAACTGTTCAAAGATGCAGTCGATGTTGATTTTATAGTCGAACTTGTCCCAGGCCTCCCGCCAGCTCTCCTCGGTGCCCAGATAGGCGGGGATGGCCGCCCCCGACCGGCCCTGGATGAGCTGGGCCTCCTCGGTGCCAAAGAACTTGATCACGTCCATGGCAATCTCCCGGTGCTTGCCGTGGGCGGCGGTGGCGTAGCACAGGCCGTTGGACATGCAGGCCCGGCCGTCCTGGTCCAGGCTCTCAGGGGTGCTCACCGGGTTGGGGGCCTTGGGCAGCTTGGCGATGTCCCACTTGCCGTCCATATGGGGATTGTTCTCAATGGCGCCCAACAGACTCCAGGAGCCCTCCATGAACATGGCGCCCCGCTCAGACCAGAAGGTGGCGCCGGCGCCGTTCTGGGTGAAGAAGTTCTGGTCGGGACACCACTCCTCCTGCTGCATTCCGATGTAAAACTCCATGGCCTCTTTGCCGCCGGGCTGGTCAAAGCCGGAGGTGGTCTTGTCGGCGCTGAGGATATACCCGCCGTTCTGGTAAACGTAGGACCAGTAGCCCAGCTGGTCATCCAGGTAGGCCAGGTAGCCGTAGTTTCCGGTGGCGTCGTAAATCTTCTGGGAGGCGTCCACCAGGTCGTCCCAGGTCCAGTCGTCGTCGGGATAGGAGACACCGGCGTCGTCAAACATCTCCTTGTTGTATACCAGGACGCCGTTGTCCTTGTCCTTGGGCACGCCGTAGTACCGCCCGTCGGAGCCGCTGACATTGCCCAGGGAGATCTCGGAGAAATGGTTTTGATAGTAGCCGTCCTCTACGTCGTCGTACAGCTCGGTCACGTCGGCCAGCATCCCAAAGTCGGCGTAGTACAGCAGCTGGTTGGTGTGCATCCAGAAGATGTCCGGCATGGTGTTGGACTCGGCGGCAGCCTCCAGCTTGGTCCAGTACTCGTTCCAGCTGACGATCTGCACGTCGATGACCACGTCCGGGTGCTGGGCGGTATAGGCCGCGCACATGGCCTCCATGCCCGGCTGCTGGGCGGTGTCCCAGATCTGGAATTTCAAGTGCGTCTTGCCGTCTGACGCGCCGCAGCCGGCCAGGGACAGAAGCAGCACAGCAGTCAGAAGAACGGCGCTTGTTCGGATAATTCTCTTCATAACTCCACTCCTTTGCTTGATGTTGTTACCGCGGTTGTGCCAAAATCATAATACGACTTCCCAAGGGTGTAAATAGGCTGAATTTTTCAAATATGCCCAAATGTTGCAAATGGCGCATCTGATGCAGTTTTAGGCAACATCCTGGAATATAACCAAAAAATTCATTGAATCTGTACAATTTTACAGGATTTCATTTGTATAAAACGTAAAATGGGTGTGTTATGCCAAAAGCACCGGCGGGACTGGGCGTTTTTTTCGCCCGGTCCCGCCGGTTATTAGACGCTTTGTGTGCTCTCTCCTCAGCTCTCCCGCAGCAGCCAGGCAAAGCCGCTGGGCCAAAGCTGAATACTGTGGATGTCCTCGTGCCTCGTGCCGTACATCAGCTCGGTATAGCTCCCCTCCCGGTTCACCCCGGCCTGGACAAAATTCTGGCTGAAATTGAACAGACAGACCAGCTCCCGGTCCCCGGTCCGGCGGCACAGGGCCAGCACATGGGGACTGCCGCTGTCCTCCACCCAGACGTCCGCCCCGGCGTCGAAGCAGGGCTCCGACGCCCGTAGCTGCTCCAGCCGCCGCAGGCCCTGGAACAGCTTGCCCTGGGGGGTGTCCGGGTCGTCTCTATGGCCGGCCAGCTCCCACTGGAAGGCCCCCCGGTGGATATACCGGCTGTCCTCCCGCCTGTCCGGGTCGTCGTGGTAGGTGTAGTCGTTGAGCTGGCCCACCTCGTCTCCGCTGTAGACGACGGGAATGCCGCTCTGGGAGAGCATCCAGGCGTGGAGGGTCAGGTCACAGGCCACCGCCCGCTCCACCTTGAAGGGGTCCTGTTCAAAGGCCGCCGCCTCCAGGCCGCACAGGGAAGCGGTGGTGCCGCACAGTCGGGCGTCTCCCAGACGGGGGTCGTTGTTATACAGCTCCCCCCGGCTGTCGCTCCCCGGCCAGCGGCCGGTGAACCAGTCGTTGAGATACCGCTTGTGAGCCACCTCGTCTATGCCAAAGCTCCGCCGGAGCCAGGGGTAGTCCAGCCCCCAGCCGATGTCGTCGTGACAGCGCAGGTAGTTCAAAAACAGAAAGCTCTTGGGCAGGGCGCACACAGCCTCCATCTGCTTCCTCAGCAGGGAGACATCCCCGGTGGCCAGAGTATGCCAGGTGGTAGCCATGGTGGTCACGTTGTAGAGCATGTGGCACTCCGGCTTCTCGGTGGTGCCGAAATAGGCGGCCACCTTGGAGGGCTCCATCACCACCTCCCCCAGCAGCAGAACGCTGGGACAGACGACCTCGCAGGCGATGCGCAGCATTCGGGACAAGGTGTGGACCTGGGGCAGGTTCCGGCAATCGGTCCCCAGCTCCTTCCATATGTAGGGAATGGCGTCCAGACGCAGCACGTCCATCCCCCGGTTGGCCAGGAACAGCAGATTTTCCGTCATGTCGTTGAACACCGCGGAGTTTGCGTAGTTCAGGTCCCACTGATAGGGGTAGAAGCTGGTCATCACGATCTGCCCGTCCTCCAGTTGGGTGAAGCTGCCCGGTGCCGTAGTGGGGAACACCTGGGGGACCGTCCGTTCAAACTTCATGGGGATCTCCCAGCTGTCGTAGAAGAAATACCGCTCCCGATAGCCGCTCTCCCCCGCCCGTGCCCGCCGGGCCCACTCATGGTCCTCGCTGGTGTGGTTCATCACAAAGTCCAGGCAGAGGCTGATCCCCCGCTTCCGGCAGGCATCGGCCAGCTTTTCCAGGTCGTCCATAGTACCCAGGTCAGGCCGGACGGACCGGAAATCACTGACGGCATAGCCTCCGTCGCTGCGGCCCTTGGGGGTATCCAGCAGGGGCATCAGGTGGAGGTAGTTCACTCCGCACTCCTCCAGATAGGACAGCTTCCCCTTAACTCCCTTCAAATTTCCGGCAAAGGCGTCCACATACAGCATCATGCCCAACAGCTCCCGCCGGCGGTACCAGCCGGGGTCGGCCTCCCGGAGGCTGTCCTGGGCCCGGAGCGCCCGCTTCCGCTGGTTCCAGCAGCTCCTCAGCATCTCTAAAAAGTATCCGAAGGCCTGAGTATCGTTGTGATACAGCTCGCAGTACAGCCATTTCAGCTCGTCGTAGCGCCGCTCCAGACGGCGGTCAAAATCAGTTTGCTTTTTCATTCTATCCCCGCTCCTTCCGGTCAAAATTCATGGTCCATGCCGCGATTATCATAGCACCGGAGCGCTTATGTTTCAATATCGGAAATCGCCTTTCTGAGCAAAAATAAATTTTTGCCCCAGAATTGAAAAATCCCGTTGACAAATCCCGCCAAGGACAGTATAATATCAAAAGTGACTTGCTTCTGTCACGCTCTGCGGCTGTGCTGGAATTGGTAGACTGGCAAGCTTGAGGTGCTTGTGTCCGGACGGGCGTACGGGTTCGACTCCCGTCAGCCGCACCACAAAAGTCCTCAGTCGATGATACAATCGACTGAGGACTTTTTAATTTTGCCTATGAAAAAACCTTGAAATCAAGGGGATAGCGGGATGCCGGGGGTGCGGATGGTCTCTGGCGTCCCGCTTTTTTCGTTTTGTGGGGTCAAGACACCATCAGGGGAGATTTGCAATTTGCACCCTTCTCCGGTGCTACCCAAGGGAACCAGGGGCTATGCGCACGTTTTCTTTTCACAGTTTTTGAAAGTTAGTCAGCCTTTCACCATATAGCCGGTAAAGCGGTCACCACAAGAGTCGTGGCAGACAAACTGCCCAAAATGCTGGAAGCCTTTCTCTGCCCGGTAACCGATGCTGTAGGCTCTGCGTCTGATGGTGCTTTCTGAATAATTCATAATGTACCTCCATTTAATAATGATGAAGGGCAGCTGCCTGTGACCGTTCCACGCCATGCTACACCTGACCATGCCAAGCCACACCGTGCCTTGCCACACCACGTCAATGGTCACAATTACATTATGTCGTATTCTGATGTATCTTGCTTTTACCGTGATAACACTGCGCGACTATCTTATAACCCAATCTGAACAAAAGCGCAACTGCCGAGCAGGATCACCATTTTGAAAATTGTAATACGACCGACAGAAATCTTCTAAAATGCTCACCAACTGCTACCATTACGCAAAGTGTTCATCTACAATCGCATTCAGCTGCGCAGCAATTTTGGAAAAATCTTGGTTCAAATCCAGCGTTTTTACACTAATTTTATTACCGCTCATTTGATAAATGTTATCGGGCTGGATGGTTTCATCCGTCCGGGCATATAGCAACATGCCGGATACCGTATGTCGTTTTTCGCCAAACTCGGCGTCCTTGTTCTTCACATAGGTGAAGATCTGATACAGGTTATTCGAGTGAAGGGTGTGAACATCATACTGCGTTTGCGTGGTATGGGTGTAATACTTGGCATCGATAATCAGTACCTTGTTACACTGCGAGAGCATAATATCGCTCTGCATGACTGGTAGCATAGTACCAATATCATCATCCAGGGCCCACGGTATCTGTGATGCCGCTGCTTTTACCTGCGGGCACTCTTTTGCATAATATTCAAGGATGAACTTTTCGTAGAGTCTATTCATCCGCTGTTCGTCAATAAAGGCCGCCAGTCTGTATTCCCCGCTGTCTGTGGTCAGGAGCATGCCTTCAAGTACCAACTGGCAAAGGCTGACAAGCATTCGGTAGGTGTTGTTGTTCCTCTGAAAGCGAATCGAGGACCAGTGAATAGAGGTCGGATCAATCGTATCGACATTCGAAAAGAACAACATTTCTTTTTTCAAATCCGTCTTATATTCGGTATCCACCTTGGCATGGTGCAGCAGAATCATCACCGTTGTTTTCAGGATCTGATTGAGCGGGTTATTCTCCGAAAGCTCATCATATTCGCAGGTCATCATCCGCTTTCTGGAAAGACGGTTTTGAATCGTTCCGGGCATATCAATCTTGCCACGCACTACCGCCGCGTTCTCCTTGCGGTTTAGATATTCACGGTAGAGGCCCTGTTTCAACTGTCTGCCGATTCCCTTGGCCAGAATTGCGGCAAAGAGATTATGCAGATTGTCAAACTCCTCCGTTGCCACATTCTCATAGCCACCCTGATTCAAAATGGCAAACGCATAGGAGAGCATGTAGTAGATGTTTTTTATGAATATGCTCTTATCCTTTATCATTGAAACACACCCTGTAGGATATTCTCCCAGCGCTGAAGTTTAGTAGCATCATCAAACCAGTACTCAGAAAGCATCGGGAGAATATCATAATCAACAATTGAATGTAGCCATTCCTCAGTGCAGACATCTCTGCCGCAGAAATAGCTGTGTCCAATGCAGAACCCCTTACCCAGTGATTTGTCCAGCGCGATCTCCTTATTCAAATCCTTCACTCTGGACACAAGCTCGTTCAAAGTCTCGTTGTTCAAGTCATTTTGATACTGAATAAATCCATCGGAATCAAACCCCGGCTCCACCTCGAAAAAGCTAAAGCGGCGACGGAGCGCATAGTCAATCATAGCCAGGCTCCGGTCTGCCGTATTCATCATGCCGATGATGTAAAGGTTTGCCGGCACAGAGAACGTAAGCCCGTTGTAGGCAAGGGTGGTTTTCGTGCCTCTGTAGCCGCGCTCAATCAGCATGAGCAGCTCTCCAAAAATCTTACTCATGTTGCCTCGGTTTATCTCATCGATAATGAAAAAGTAGTCCTTGTCCGGCTGGTTTACGGCCTTCTGGCAGAAGCGATAGAAAATGCCGTACTTCAGCTCAAAGCCATCTTCGATTGGCTTATAGCCCATCATGAAATCTTCGTAGGAGTAGTTCTGATGGAACTGCACAAACTCGATACGGCTCTCGTCTTTCTCGCCCATCATGGAATAAGCGAGCCGTTTTGCTGCAAATGTCTTTCCGACACCCGGTGCACCTTGCAGAATGATGTTCTTTTTGTTACGGAGCACTGCAATCAGATTCTCATACCGCGCTTCGGTCATATAGACCTCTTCCAGAAAATCGTCTTTCGTGTAGGTGTCAATGGTCGATTCTGGCTGCAGCGGATTTTCCTCACGGATAAGGTCGATGATAAACTCAAACTCACCTCTGGTCAGCTTGAACAAGCTGCCCTGCGGATTCTGGAAATACTCCATGCGTTCCAGTTCCGGGCATCCCTTCAATGTCGCATAGTCAATCGGAGAGGTCAGCCCTTCAACCTTCTCAAAATATATCTTCTTGCCATCCTGCTCTGCGCTGATCTTACCGATTGCCACAATCTGCTTCACAGGATAAGATTCGTAGCCGATAATCATATCTCCGGCCTTGGCATCGAGAAAGTTCTGGAAAATTCTACGCTTGTTCCCATTGTCATTGAACAAGGTGTATGACTGCACTTCACCAACCGCTATTTCGGAAAAGCTCCAAATCTTCGGATTCGCATTCAGCCACCAAAAACCATGATCTTCTTCGCCCGGTGCCGTAGCGGCATAAAGCTCCACACCGCTTAGATCGACCTGATCCAAAGCAGCTGCGAGCTCATCGCGCAGCCTCCATACGTAGCTTCCCTCCTCATCCTTGCTGGCATTTCTGCCCAAGTAAAGAATGGGCCACCATCTTGAATTTTCGTTTTCTCGCTCCATAACTGGGCAGCCAGTCTTTTCCGCAACGCGGCGGGCAAGCGCTACGGACCCGCTATTGTAGAAATTCTTTGTTTCACCGTATTTAACGGAGAGCTGTGTGCAGGTAGCTTGACCACCGTAATCCTTCATACGCTTCATAATTTCCAGACTGCCGGTAGTGAATACATCGTCGTCACCGAGCAGGCCAACCCAATCATCCACTGAGAGGCCCGGATCATAATCGGTCGGAAACCACTCCGCTTCGGTCACCGCAGTGCTTTTCTGCGAATAGTAGCGGCTAATGTAAAAGCCCACATCAAATGTCAGCGTCTTCAGCTCCGGATCAGGATAGCAGGTATCTGTAAGCTGGCTTCTTAGCAGATTGACGAGCTCTGTGTCCTGTTTCAATTCCTCGCAAATCTCATCGTAGAGCTTATAAGAATTCCGGATGTTATCTGCATAAGCACCTTTTTTGAAACGGTAGTCGCTTTCCAGCTCATCTGCCACGGCTTTGATCTCACCGAACTTGTAGATGTAATACTTGTCCGGGTAGCGAAGCCACAAGTAGGTGCTTATGGCATTTTCGTACTGATAATGCTGACCGGCACTGTTTCCGTATTTTTCAAGTAGGATGGAGGACTGCATCTTGAAAGCATCGATCCGCTCATACACATCCTTATTCTCATCAAAAAGCGCAATGAACATGGAGCGTACTTCTTCCGGTGCTGTCTTGGCAAATCCCGTAATCATTCGTGCCGGATAATGATTCATGGAAGCCAGCAGGTTATATGTTTTGGCAAGAGATCGTGTGAGCATGTCGGCAAAATCAGCTGCGTTCACATCCCAATTATCTTGAAAGCACTTCACTGCCTCCCATTTATATTTTTCATTGCCCCACTGCGTGGATACAAAATCCTGCTTGTACTTTACCAGTACATCCTTCAAACGAAATTTGTCAAACATGAGTCATTTCCTCCTATTCATTTCGCAAGCTTGTATAAATCTCCTCTGTAAAGATGCCAAGCACCTGTCTCTTGATCTCATCATTGCTCAGAAGCATGAAGAAGAAGTCCTGATTCTGTTCCAGCCCTTCAATCAGCGCATCATCGATATCGTCGAAATAAGAGCACTCAAAGTCTTTGACGGTGTTGTTCTTTGCACTGGTCTTTAATTTATCCGATTTCATCAGGATGTTCCTGATTGCCAGTGCCGAGCGACATAGTGACAGCCGCCATATCCTTACCAGCAGTGGAGGAATGGGCCTCGTCGATGATAACGGCAAACCGCTTTTTCTTCAGGCCAGCAACGCTGTCCACGATATACGGGAACTTCTGGATGGTGGTCGCAGGTTTGGTATACATGAGCTCCAGCTTCATGCTGGACATTTCGATGTCGTGTTTCAGCACATCCAGCAAACTGCCGCGGGTTTTGATAACCTCGGCATTGATGAAGCTGACGATAGTATTTCAAGGTCGCCCTAAGAACCTGTTTAGCATCTAACAAACCGTCCTGGAAAGTGCTATAATAGTGGAGCGGGAAGGGGCGGAGGCAGATGAGAAAAAGGCTCTGATTTCCACCCTCCTGACAGGCGATATTGTGGTAATGGACAATCTCAGGATTCACCACGTCCAAGCGGTGGGCGAGGTGCCCCGTGATGCCGGAGCGGAGCCCCTTTATCCACTTGTGTGCAGCCCGGACCTGAACCCTATTAAAAAACTTTGGTCTAAGGTAAAAGCCACTTTGAGAAAGCTTCGGGCCCGTTCTCCCGATGCGCTTGATACAGCTATTCAATTTGCCTTTTGTTGTGTCTTCGCATGATTGTCTTGGATGGTTTCGCCACACTGGTTATTGTTTATTTTGAGAATTGCTCCAGCAAAAGTCAGTCCAGATAGGGAAAGGAATGAAGAAGGGAGTAACAGGCGGAGGCGATCAAGAGGAGAGCGTACACCAACTACACCCTCACAGGGGACCGGAGAGTGTGGTTTAGGATATTAAGAGATTACTCAGGCAGAAAGACGGCGAACACGGCGAAAAGCTGACGTTCATGAAGGACATCGGCTAACACAACGCAAAGGAGCTGGACAATACCAGCGAGGAAAAGGTCGGCCTTGGTAGTCATCGAAAAAAGCGATGTGGCGCACGATTCCCAGGCCGTTGGTCAGCAGCCCCGCCTTTTGCGCATAGCAAAAATGGCCGCTCATGTACTGCTGTTTCTCCGCCGGATTGGCGGCGGCGCAGTCGGAGAGCAGACCGTAAACTGCCCGATATGGGTCTGTACTCGGATTTGTTTTTGCCATGTGCTTCGCCTGCCGCAGTTTTGAAGAAAAGAATTGTGGATTATTTTCCGCAGCATAGCTTTCGATCCCAGTAGTGTCATAAATCAGGCTTCCGGCAAGCTCAGCGCCCATATATTTTTGCAGCATCAGATTTTTTAGAAACGCCACCAGGGGATACTTTCGCAGGCGTCCGGTATTCTGGTAAGTTGTTGTATTGTGAGAGATGAAGAACATCGAAAAGAAAAATTTTGTCCGGGCACAACGAAGGCGGCAAAAAATCTGTCTAACTATACATAGGGAGGTAAAGAGATGTCAGATACCCAGATTATTGAACTGTTTTTCCGGCGGGCGGAGGAAGCCATCGCGCACCTGCTGGAAAAATACGGCGCTATGTGTTGTTCTATCGCCCGGCGCATCCTGTGGGACGAGCAGGATATTGAGGAGTGTGTCAATGACACTTGGCTCCAGACCTGGAATGCGATTCCGCCCCAGCGGCCTGCCTACTTAGGCAGTTTTGTGGGCCGCATCACCCGGAACCTGGCCCTGAACCGGCTGACCTACAACCGCGCCCAAAGGCGGGACTCCACCCTGGTGGAAACCTTTGAAGAGCTGAACAACAGCCTGCCGGAGTCCGGGAACACAGTGGCGGACAAGGTAATCTTCCATGATTTTCTCGACCGCTTCCTCCGCCGGCAGAGCGAGGAGCACCGCCGTTATTTCCTCCGGCGGTACTGGTACGGTATGAGCATCCTGGAGATTGCCCAGGAGTGCGGCGTGGGGGAGGAAAAGGTCAAGTCCGCCCTGTTCCGTACCCGCAACAAGCTCCGCAAAGCTATGGAAGAGGAGGGGATCTATGTATGAGTGAACGTATATACGAACGTTTTCTGCTGTTTATGAACGCCGTGGACGACGATCTGCTGGAGGAGGCCCTGGCTGTTCCAAAGCATAAGCGCACGGTCCTTTGGAGAAGTCTGGCCACGGCGGCCGCCTGCCTGTGCGTGGTCCTTGGCGTCCTGTTCTGGCAGGACCGGTCCCCTATGGCGCCGGAGTCCGGCGTCACCGCCGCAGACCTGGCCGGATACGGCTATGAGCTGCCCTTGCCGGCGGACGCCAGGAACGCGCGCTACGATCTGCTGCCCAGCTCCAGCGAAATTCCCATCGCCCAGGTGGAATTTGACCGGGGCGGCCACGCCGTTACCCTCCGGGCGTGGAAAACCGAACAGCCTCAGGACATCTTCTACAGCGAGACCTGGACCGACCAGGTGGACTGGAACGCCGGCGGCGCCACCTTGGCCCTCCGCTCCAACGCCAAGACCGCTCAGGTCAGCTGGTACTCCGGTCAGATCCAGTGGTCTGTCCGTTCCGACATGACCCCCGCCGATCTGCTGGACACGGTGGACAGCATCTTCTCCACCCTGGGCAGCCAGCTGAGCAATGCCCCGGAGGGCGCGGGGGACATACACTACAACGCCTTCCATCTGGACGGCCTGGCGGTGGGTGAGACCACCTTCACCTTGGACGGCGTGAGCTGCGCCTACCGCATCGCCCTCACCTATGAGACAAGCTCCGACTTCGCCGACATTTCCGGCGTGGAGGAGGAGTTCGCCCATCACGCCCAGGCCGAGGTGGGCTGGTGTCCGGCCCGGCTGGCCTGGAATGACGGCGGCGCGGGCAAAGTGGTCTGGTTCGACCTGGTCCCCGGTCAGCTCTACAGCCTCAGCGTGGACGCCGGAGCCAGTCAGGAGAGACTGCTAGACTTGGCCGGCCAACTGTTTCTTCCCGCCCAAGACGAGCTCTGATCAGAGCGGCAGAACCCGGAGCACATGGACCTTGTGCCATCCTCAAAAACTATATTCTGGAGCAAGGCTTAAAAGTCACAGGGAGCTTTTAAGCCCGCGGTTTGGCAGGGGTCATCCTCAACTCGGTGGAGAAAAACGCGGCGTCCATGATTTCCGCGCGGCGATTGGACGGTCCCGCCGCAAGCAAATGCCCCTGTCACAGGCTCGCCTCAGCCTCGTCAACGGTCTTGAAGCCGTAGAGATGGACCATGGTCTCCTGGATCATGTAGGCAAGTGATCTGCCCTGACCCTTCAGCTCCTTCAGGTAGGCCGCGTAGAGCTCCAAGAGATCGGCGGGGTATGTCGCGAGCTCGCCCCGCTCATAGGTTTCCTGCGAGGTACAGCCTGCGCTGTCGCCATCCGCGGTAATGGGCCGTCCGGCGCCGGAGAGCTTTGGGTACCGCTTTGCCAGCTCCTTCCCCCAGCCAACCATAATTTCCACGATTTCGTCGATGAGGCGGCGGCTTTTTTCCGGCACATAGGGCATGCGGCTCGCGATGTATTCATGATAGTAATGCGGGTCAGTATATTCCATCATCCGGCCATATTTCTCGGTCATCAGGTTTCGGCCGTTCGCTTCACAGGAGGCGGCGTATGTATAATAGCAGCGCAGCATGTCATCGGTCCAGTTTTCGTACTGACTGCGTCGCATGATATAAAAGGTCTTATAATTGTCCTGACAGCTGGCCCTCCCGCCGATATTTTTCACCTTCTGAAACATATTCCATTCCAGGCTGATAATGCTCTCAATAAGCTTGATATCCTTTTCCATACTGTTTCCTCCCTGTCCGTTTCCTTCGGTCATTCAGTTGCGGCAATCCGTCATTGGGTGCATCGCGCGGAGCTTAGGGTCCCTGATCCCCTCCATAATCTCACCGGCGTGGCTTTGTAAAAAGCTATTCCGCGTCTGAGATAACGCCTGCGCCCGCAGCTCCTCCGCGGCGTAAATACATATTTCCTCTGTCAGCTGGAACGCCTCCTCATGGAGCGCTCCAGCTGTTTTTTCTCCTATGAGGGCGGGGATCTGAACCAGCGCGGAGAGGAGCGGCCCGATTTCTCCGCCCAGCTTGGGCAGGGTCCGCATACTGTAAAAGCCCCACTTGTAAAAGGGGGTGTAGCGCCGGTTCAACAGGTGCGCCATGGAGATGGAGGCCTCTGTAAAGCGGGCCAGCGCAAGGCTTGCGGCCACCTTGTCCTCCCGCTTGATCAGACGAAGCAGGTTGTACTGCCCCGCCTGAGCCATGATGGCGGCACGGGCGGCCAGCTTCTTGCGGCGCACGTCCTCGGGGTAAAACGCGAGAAGCCTCTCCCTGGTCCTGGAAAAAGCCGGGTTTTGATCGTGGAAAAGCTGGCCGTTCGTGGCGCTGGCAAGGTGGGCCTCCGGGGTCATGAGCCAGTCCAGATTGCTCTGGGGACCCTCGGGGTTTCCGGTAAAGCGCTTGTAAAAGCCCCCGCTGGTCATAACGCCCAGCCTCTCCCCCGCGATGACGTTTTTTCTCGAAAACCCGCAGAAGTCATTGGGCAGGCCGTCATACGCGTCCCGCAGCGCGCGGCCATAGCGGGAAAAATCCTCCTCACTGAGCCAGACACAGAAGCCGGGGGCAAAGTCGTGGTCCTGGGAAATTTGGTCGTCAAAGCCAAAGCACTGAGAGCCTTCCCCGCAGAGTCCGACGGATACCCGCGCAAACAGAGCCGGGTCGATCCGTTCAATCATTTCCCGTCCATAGGCCTCATAATACCTTTGAGACAGCTCCAGTCCCTTCATGGTCTCAGCCTCTCATAAATGGACCTCGCCTTGTCAGCGAAGGTCTCCGCAAGGCCGGCGTCGCCGAGCTTCTGATAACAGCGGGCGGTGTTGTCGCAAAGCACCGCATAGCTCATGTTCCCGCCGCCAAACTCCTGCTCGATCAGCTTCATTGCCTCCTGGAACCGAGCGATTGCCGCTGTATAGTCCCCCTTTGTATAGCTGATTTTTCCCAAAACATTGACCGCCGCGGCGTAGTGGGTGTCATGTTCGCCGCCGGTCTTTTCAAAGGCGGCAAGGGCCAGTGAAGCCTTCTCTTCGGCGTCGGCAAGCCGGTCCGAGGCAAGGCAAAGCTGGGCCCAGTTCGTGTAGGTGATCGCGGCCTCTGATTCAGTTCCCGTCAGGCCCTCCAGAACGGAAAGGGCCATCCGAAGGTGCTTTTCGGCATTTGGGAGGTCGGCGGCATCCTGGTACAGAGAGCTGATGTTATTGTGTAAGGCCGCGACGCGGTAATCCGTGGTCAGCCCCTTTTCCTCAAAGATTGCGGCGGCTTTTTGGAAAAAGGAAAGCGCCCGTTCTTTTTCACCGGCCTGCGTGCAGGTTGTGGCGTAATTGATCAGGGTAGTGGCGTAATGCTCGCTGTTGGAGAGACCAAGCTGCTCTAAATAAGCAAGGGCCTTTTCATAGAGCTCCGCGCCCTCCTGGTATCGAGACAGCTTGCGGTAATAGCCTCCAAGCTCGTTGCAAATCGCGATGGCGGCCCTGAGCTCGCCGCTTTGTTCCGCGGCCTCCAAGCTCTCCTTCATGTACAGTTCCGCTTCCCGCATCTCCCTGTTTGCGAAGAATGTATCAAGCCTTGAGAAAAACTGGTTGATATCCATAAAAGACTCCCTTCCGACTCGGTATACGCATCGCTCTTTTTCGCCATTATAGCACAGTTCGCCCAACAGGTCTATCGTCACTTTATTGCGGGCCGGAGCAAACCCGCTCCCCGCCTTAAATCGCATTTCCCTTGCCATTTTGGTCAAGCTGTGGTAAAATCATGGCAATTTCCAAAAGGAGCGTCCGCCATGACTGACTATTTTCATTTGAATATCGACCGTGACGCCCTCCTGTCCCTGTCCACCCTGGGGCTGGCTCACCTGGGGGACGGGGTGTATGAGGTGATGGTCCGTTCCTGGCTGGTGCTCCACGGCAAGGCCAAGGCCAAGGACCTCCACCGGGCCACGGTGAAATATGTGGCCGCTCCCGCCCAGGCGGAGCGGTTTGAGAAGATACAGCCCGTTCTTACCGAGGAGGAGGCCGGCGTATTCCGCCGGGGCCGGAACACCGCCCCCCACTCCGTCCCCAAAGCGGCCAGCCGGGCCCAGTACCAGACCGCCACCGGCCTGGAGGCCCTGTTTGGCTGGCTGTACCTTCAGGGGAAGACACAGCGGCTGAACGAGCTATTTGCGATCATGATGGGGGAATAAGCCATGCCTTTAGACGCGTTATGCCTGTCGGGCGTGATCCATGAACTGAATACAAGCCTGGCCGGGGCCCGGGTGGACAAGATTTATCAGCCCGGGCGGGACGAGGTGGTGCTGGCTCTGCGGACCCAGAGCGCGGGCAACGTGCGGCTGCTGCTGTCGGCCAACCCGGCCCACCCCCGGCTCCACCTGACCACCCTGCCCCTGGAGAACCCGGAAAAGCCCCCCATGTTCTGTATGCTTCTGCGCAAGCACCTGTCGGGAGCTCGCCTGCTGGAGCTCGTCCAGCCCCCTCTGGAGCGGGCCGCCGTTCTGCGCTTCGAGGCGCTGAACGAGCTGGGCGACCGGGTGGAGCGCAGGCTGGTGCTGGAGGCCATCAGCCACAAGACCAACCTAGTCCTGCTGGACGGCGACGGCCGCATTCTGGACTGCATCCGGCACACTGGTGGAGACGTCACTACCGGACGTATCCTCCAGCCGGGGATGTTCTACCGGCTCCCCCCAGGGGTTGACAAGGAAAATCCCCTGACAGCCGACCGGGAGAGATTGGAGTCTCTCCTGTCCGCCGCCCCGGAGGAGGCCCAGGCGGACAAATGGCTGCTGGACGCCTTCGGCGGACTGTCCCCCCTGATCTGCCGGGAGCTGGTCCACCAAGCCGCCGGAGCCACTGACGCGCGGCTCCACATCCTGGGCCCCCAAGGCCGGACCCGGCTGCTGGACCGGCTGGAGGGACTGAAGGAAATTGTGGCGTCAGGGCGGTACGCCCCCACCATGATCTCCCTGGAGGGCCGTCCCAAGGACTTCACCTTCCTGCCTGTGGGACAATATGAGGGAGCAGCCCAGGTGGAGAGCTGGCCCGCCTTCTCTCCCCTGCTGGACGCCTTCTTTGAGCAGCGGGAGCGCCAGGACCGAATCAAGCAGCGGGGCCAGGATCTGATCAAATCGGTCACCAACGCCTGGGAGCGGGTCAAACGGAAAATTGCCAACCAGGAGAAGGAGCTAGCCGCCACCAAAGACCGGGACCGGCTGCGTCAGCTGGGAGATATCCTCACCAGCAATTTTTACCAGATGGAGAAGGGCATGGCCCGCCTGCGGGCTGTGGACTTCTACGATCCCGAGGGCAAAGAGATTGACATCAAGCTGGACCCCCTCCTCACCCCCCAGCAAAACGCCGCCAAGTATTACAAGGACTACAACCGGGCCAAAAAGGCGGAGGAAATGCTCACCATTCAGCTGGAGAAGGGCCGGAAGGAGCTGGACTACCTCAACAGCGTGCTGGAGAACATCTCCCTGGCCGAGGGGGAGCGGGACCTGGCGGAGATTCGCCAGGAGCTGGCCGACACCGGCTACCTCCGCCGCCCCGGCAAGGCCAGGGAGCGGGGCAAGCGGGTCGTGTCGAAGCCCATGGAATTTATGTCAACCGCCGGCCTGCGTATCTCGGTGGGCAAGAACAACAGTCAGAACGACCTGCTCACCTGCAAGCTGGCGGGCAAGGGGGACATCTGGTTCCACACCCAGAAGATTCACGGCTCCCACGTTATCCTCTGGACCGGCGGGGAGGCCCCCGACCTCCAGAGCCTCAACGAGGCCGCCATTTTGGCCGCCTGGTTCTCCCAGGCCCGGGAGAGCAGCAAGGTGCCGGTGGACTACACCCCCGTCCGCTATGTGAAAAAGCCGGGGGGCGCCCGGCCGGGAATGGTGATCTACACCACCTATGAGACCGCCCAGGTCACCCCCGACGGGGAGCTGGCCAAGCGGCTGCGGGTAAAATAACAGCGGCAGACGGCTGTCCCCTGAACCGGGACAGCCGCTTAATTTTCCCATTTTTTTGCCGATATATATGGTATCAGCCATCACAAAGGAGTGAGCCGCATATGGAAATTATGTTCAATCCCGGAGCCAGGCAAATTTCTCCCATGCGGACGGCCCGGTTTGCCGTCCCGGAGGAAAAAGCGGACCAATCTGCGGAGCAATCCCAGGACAAACTGGAGCTCTCCCCAGAGGGCCGGCAGGCCGCCGAGGAAGCGCCTGGTCTTGACCACGGCTGGGTCAATATGACCAAAGACGAATTGATGTCCATGGTCCGGGAGCAGCTGGGCGAACAGAAGCTGGAGATCAACTGGAACGCCGCAGTGGACCCGGACGGGCAAATCTGGTGCAAAAGCTATTTCGACTCCTACGCCTCCCAAGTCACGGAGTTTCGCGCCGCCGCCGAGCGCGCCATCAAAGACTACTACGCCGACCCCTATCAGGAGGCACTGAACAGCCCGCTGGGGCGGGACCTGCCCAGTCAGCTGAATTTTATCGCCGGCAAGTATCAGTGCTCCTGGTCCGACTACTTTGACACCAGCATGCCGGCGGGAGAGCGGCAGTGGACCTACACCCAGGTGCGGGCCATGCTCACCGGCTCCGGCCTGCGGCTCAACGACCCCTACGCTTTAAAGGATATCCATATCCCCACCGTGGAGGAGACCGCCAAAAATGCCAGGCAGGCTGCCGATGATAAAATCAATACGCTGGTCCGGCAGGCCAAAGAGGCCTCCGGGATTTCCAATTAAAGAATGACAGGTCTGAGAACGCCGCTCTACCTTCTGGTCCAGTGCAGCTGGGGCCGCTGTACCTCCCGCTGGCCGGCCTGCCCTCCGCACTGTGGGCCAGCCTCCCCCTCTGCCAGCGGAAATGGAGGGGTAAAATATCCTATTTTTCATTTTTCACCGAATAAACTGCGAATTCTCTCGGTGAATGGGCAACCGGGGAGCGGTCCATCGGACCGGCCATCATCTGAACCTCCCCTTGCCGCTCTCAGGACCGGCATTTTTTCGCGCCTTTGCCAGCTGGTTTTTTCTACATAAATTTTCATTTTTTTATTCAAAAAATCGGAAATTTTCCGAACCCGCGCAAGAACAAAAAAGGCTTGCAAAAGGCTGAACTCCATACTATACTAGGTGCAGTTGGGTTTTCTGCCCGCTCACAAAACTTAATAAACGGAGTGAATGAGTATGAAAGAAATTCAGCAGCCCCAGCACCAGCGGCGCCGGGGAATCGGACGGAAGGTCGGCCTTGTGGTCATCCTTATGCAGATGGTATCGGTATTCTTCGCGGTTGCCATGTGCGTAACCATGTTTCGCTCCCTGACCACAGGGATTCTGGAAGAGCGCTGTGTCAGCGGTACCGACATGCTGTCCTACCTTCTCAGCCAGTCGCAGGGCGGAGTGGAGATGGATTCTCTTTTAGACCAGCTGAAGGACCGCATGGGCTGCGAATTCACCATTTTTGAGGGCGACACCCGGGCCTACACCACCGTGGTCCAGAACGGCAAGCGGGCCACGGGGACCAAGCTGTCCTCCGATTTGTCCAGCATGATACTCCAGCAGGGCAAATCCTTTGTGGGTGAAGCTACCATCCTGAACGAGGAATACTTAGCCTCCTACGTCCCCACCAGGGATGAAAACGGCAAAATCAACGGTCTGCTCTTCGCCGGCATCTCTGTGGCGGAGGCAAACAGGCAGACCTTTAACACCATTGTCGCCTCCTCTGTCGTAAGCCTGGGCATCATCATTGTGTGCAGTCTGATTATGGCCGCCTATCTGAAAAAGACCGTCTCCTCCCCTCTGGCCGAGATCACCCAGGTGGCCAGACGGCTGGTGGCGGGCAATCTGGGCCTGAGCACCGGCGAGGAGGTCAATATCAACGTCCGCTCCCAGGACGAGATCGGGGAGCTGGCCTTTATCTTTAAGGACACCATCCAGCGCCTGCGGTCCTATATTGGGGAAATTTCCAACGTGCTGGGCTCCATTGCCAGCGGCGACCTGACCCACAGCGCCCAGCAGAGCTATGTGGGGGATTTCGCCTCCATCCGCCAGTCCATGGACACCATCGGCGACCACCTTAACGACACGGTGAAGCACATCCGGGAGAGTGCCGAGCAGGTGGCGCTCAGCTCCACCCATGTGTCCAGCAGCGCCCAGTCCCTGGCCCAGGGCACCGCGGAGCAGGCCAGCTCTGTGGAGGAGCTGGCGGCCACCACCAGCGAGATCTCCGGCAACGCCCAACGCACCGCCGACGGCACCAAGGAGGCTGGCAAATTCGTGGACGAGGCCGGCGGACACCTGAGCGTCAGCGTGGACTATGTCCATCAGCTGAACACAGCTATGGGGAAAATTTCCAGCTCCTCCGAGGAGATCCGCAAAATCATCGCCACCATTGAGAACATCGCCTTCCAGACCAACATCCTGGCCCTAAACGCCGCCGTGGAGGCCGCCCGGGCGGGCTCCGCCGGAAAGGGCTTCGCCGTGGTCGCCGACGAGGTCCGCAACCTGGCCAACAAGTCTGACGAGGCCGCCAAGGCCACCAAGGAGCTGATTGAGGGCTCCCTCACCTCGGTCAACGAGGGCAGCGACGTGGTGTCCCAGGTCACCCAGTCCCTGGAGCGCACCAGCCAGAGCGCCGCCGGTGTAACTGAACGAATGTCCGCTGTGGTGGACGCGGTGGAAAACCAGACCACCGCCATCTCCCAGATCACCGAGGGCATCGACCAGATCTCCGCCGTGGTTCAGAGCAACTCCTCCGCCAGCGAGGAGTGCGCCGCCGCCAGCCGCGAGCTGTCCAACCAGGCCAGCCTGTTGAAGGAGCTGGTCAGCACCTTCCGGCTGAAATAAACACGAAAAGAGACGGACCCGAAAAGGGCCCGTCTCTTATTATGTTACCTCGCGCTGGGGATCAGGAGCATCCGCCCCGCGGGCAGGACCTCCTCTTCCAGCTCGTTGGCCTGGAGAATTTGCTCCATGGTGGTGCCGTGGGCCTTGGCGATATCCCACAGCTCCTCCCCCGGTGACGGCATCCGCAGGACCACAGAGGGCCGGGTCCCCTCTCCCGCGCTCCGGGCCTCCCCCATCCGGGCGGCGGTGACGGCAGGCACGGCGGCAGTCTCGGTGGCCAGGCAGTGGAACTCCACGGTAAAGCGGACCTCCACCCCGCCCACGGCAGGGGCCGCAAAGACCTCCCCAGGGCATCCGCAGAAGCAGGAGCACCGGACGCCCTCCGCACAGTCCAGGCGGCAGGACACCGGGATGGACCGGCGGACACACTGGACCAGCTCATTTTCATCCAGATACATCACCGTAAGCCAGGCGTCCACCGTCAACGCCAGCTCCTTGCCCTCCCGGCTCTGACGCACCTGGCCCAGGGCCAGCCTGGCGTCCACCACTGAGCGGACCAGCTCCCCTGTCTCCAGCAGCTCCCGGACGGCCTGGGGCCGTACCGACTGCTCGCTCAGCCGGCACAGGGCCTGATTCTCCCGGTCTACCTCCATCAGGTTACTGGTGCTGTACAGGTCCTGCAAAAGGGTCACCGGCCGCAGTCCTCTCACCTGGGCCTGGGCCAGCAGCTCCAGATCCACGCTGACCTCCCGGCCATCCCCCGGGGTCTGCTCGCACCGGAAGGAGGCCACCTCTACCGTCACCTGGCAGTCCCCCTCCTCGCCGGCGCCCGCCGTCTCAATGACCTGGGAGAAGGGCATGGACTCACAGCAGGAGGTCAGCCCCCCCTCCGCCTCCTGGAGGAGCAGGGATATCTCCGCCATCCCCTTGAAGATCAGCTTAGAGCCGATCAGCTTGCTCTCGGTACACTCCGGCTGTACCCGGGCGGCCAGCAGTATGGGGGCCTCCCCGGAGCCGGTGGGCAGTCTGATTTGGTCGGAGAAGGTAAATGGCTTCTCCTGTACAGCGCACAGCAGATAGTGCTCCCCCCGGTACTGCTTCTGACAGACTCCGTTCTCCTCCGGGGCTGTCACCCCGCTGCACACCGGCCGCTCCACCGGCTGGCAGGCTGTCACATCCACCACCAGGTCCACCCGCAGCAGCACCTTCCGGGGGTTCAGCGCCCTGGCCTCCGCCCCTCGAAGCCGGGGACAGGCCAGCACGGCGCCCCGCTCGGTGAGGCCGGGAGCCTCCGCCTGACAGGTGAAGGGCAGGCTGGCCTCCATCCGCCGCAGTCCGCCGCCTCCCTCGGGCTGGTAGAGGATCACCGCCCGGACCACTCCGCTGACCTGAGCCGCCCCCTCCCGGGCCTGCTTGCCGCTGAGGGTCGCCTGTCCGCAAACATCCACAATTCGCAGAATATCCGGGCAGGCGTCGGGCACGATGCTCTCCAGCGTCTCCTCCTGGCACAGCGACACCTCCGCCACCGTCTCATAACCTATCATCGTATCACGTTCAAATTCCATTGTGTCCTCTCCCTTGTCATAGTATCAGCCCGCGTCCCCTCACATGGCCCCCTATTCCCCAAAAAAGACGGGAATACAGGCCTCCTTCAAGGACTCATCACTTTGTTGACACTATATGTCCGGGAGTCTTGATGTATGCCCTATTTCACCTTAAAAATCCTGCGCAGCAGCCCCCGCAGGCACCGGGGGGAACGTACCACCACGATACCCATGAACACGCCTCCCCTCCCTTTAAATTTGCCGTTCACGGCTGTTTCATCCTATGCGGAGGTTGGGAAAGTGTGCCTTACAAAATGGGAAAAATGTGTTATACTGAAGTGCTGCGCTTGTCATCCCCGCGATCAGGAGGTAAACCACTCCCGGTCAAAGCCGCTGTCATTCATGAATTTCTCCACAGCGGCGGGGTCGGCCTTGCTCTCGTCCAAGGGCAGGGTGAACAGAGCCTGGGGGCCCTCAAAGCTTTCCGCAAAAGAGATGGTCCCGTCCTCAGTCATAGTAAAGATATCCGGGTCGGGCAGCCTCCCCTGGTAGAAGGCCATATACACCGTGTGGTCCGCAAACATCTCAATATTCCGCGTGTCCAGCAGATAATAGAGCGCACCGTCCCGCTCCAGAAGGGAGACGCCGGCGTCCAGGGTCCAGTTGTTCACAGACCAGGGGGTAAACCCGGCCACCAGAGGCGTGAAGGTATACTCGGTGATCGAGAAGTCATCTATATCCAGCGGCGTGCCGTCCAGACTTTCCAAAATCATCACCGCATAGGTGCGGGACTGGTCGGCCTGATCGGTCCACTCGGACAGGTTCTCCCCTGAGACCAATCCTGCCAGGGTGACGCAGAGCTTTTCCGTCTGCACCGACTGGTTGAGCTTGACCGCGTCCTCGCTCTCGAAGGCCTGGGCCAGAGCGGCGTTCCCATGTATGTCCGCCACCTGGGCCGGACTGAGCAAACGGGACGCGGCATAGGCAGAAATGGTTAACAGGGCCACCGCCGCGGCGATGGAAACAGCTTTGACAAAACCTTTCTTTTTCACAGAAATACACTCCTTTTCAAGTTTGACGATTTTGGCGGTTCGGCGCACCAGCTCCTCCGTCCGCTCCTGGAAATCGCCGGAAAGGGGAAGGGCGTCTACAGCCTTTCGGTAGTCATTCCAGTTCATTTGATCTCCTCCTTCAGCAGTTCCCGCAGCCGTTCCCGGCCCCGGGCCAGTCTGGTGCCCACCGTGGCGGCGGGCAAGCCCAGAAGCGTTCCAATCTCCCGGATGGAATATCCCTCATAGTAATGCAGATGGATCACGGCGCCGTACTTCTCCGGCAAGGCCTGTACCGCCTGAAGCAGGTCCGTCCCCGGCTCAGGGGCAGCTGTCTGGGCCGCCTCCTCCAGAGGGAGATTCCGCTTTTCCGCCTGGCGGCGGATATCACTGGCGCGATGAAGGGTGGTTCGGATCAGCCACGCTTTCTCATGTCCGGCGTCCCGGAATGAGACGGGAGCGGACAGCAGCCGCAGAAACACCTCCTGCACCGCGTCCTCCGCGTCACTGACGGAGGACAGACGGGTACAGGCCAGGCGCAGCAGCATATCGCTGTACTCCCGCACAAGGCGGCATACGGTCTCTTCGGTACCGGTCGTGACCATGCTCCTCAACTCCCTTCACCCTTAACACGGAGCAGAGCGGGCAAATTTTTCATTTCCCTAAAAAAATATAAACCGGCCTGCCGCAGGCACGCTTCTCCCGCGACAGGCCGGTAATTTGTTAATCTCTGTCCGCGTCATACACGGAACGGGGGCTTCCGCCGGAGGCTCCCGGCTGCGGGGCGGCCCCTCTCCCGGCGGGGGCTCCCCCGGCGGTGGCCGCCGCCGCGGCGCGGAACCGGGACCGGGACTGCTTGATCTCGTTATAGGCCTCGGACACGGCCTCCTCGGTCCGGCGCAGGGCATCCTCGCAGTACTCGTTGGCGGAGCGCTTCAGCTCCCGGCTGCGCTCCTCCGCCTGACGCATCATGTCGTTGGCCCGCTGGCGGGCCTGGAGGGCGATGGTGTCGGCGGCCAGCATCTGCTTGGCCCGCTCGTCCGCCGCCCGGACGATGGAATCCGCCTTCCGCTTGGCCTCCGCCTCCATCTCCGCCCGGCGGGCCATCATCTTCCGGGCCTCGGTCAGCTCCATGGGGAACTGGCTCCTGATGTCGTCGATCAGGTCCAGCGCCCGGTCCCGCTCAACGATGCACTTATCGCTGGACAGGGGAGCGTTCTTCGCCTCGTCGATCATCTCAAACAGCATATCCAAAAGTTCTTCCACACCGCTTGCCATAGGTCAATCTTCCTTTCTTTCCATTTCCCTCATGCGCCGGTTCACATCATCTACAATCTCCCGAGGGACGAAGTCCCCCAGGTTGGCACCATAGCGGGCCATCTCCTTGACAATGGTGGAACTGAGATAGGTATATTTTTCGCTGGAGGCCAGGAACATGGTCTCCAGTCTGGGATTCAGGTGGCGGTTGATGACCGCCATCTGGACCTCCTGCTCAAAGTCGGACACCGCCCGCAGGCCCTTGACCACCACGCGGGCCCGGCGGCGCTTGGCATAGGCCGCCAGCAGCTCGTCGGAGAAGTCCACCTCCACATTGGGGAACCGGGCGGTAGACCTGCGCAGAAGCTCCACCCGCTCCTCCGGGGTAAACATCCCCATCTTTTTGGAGTTTACCATCACACAGACAATCAGCCGGTCAAAGCAGGCGGCCGCCCGCTTGATGATGTTCAGATGTCCCAGCGTCACCGGGTCGAAGCTGCCCGGATAGATGGCCACGCTCATCCTCTCACGCTCCCGGACCGGCGGCAGATCGTCAGCTTGATCTGTCCGTACCGGTACTCCCGCCCCGCCTCATAGGGGGACGGAACAGGGGGCAGGGTCCAATCGGCCCCGCTCTCACACACTATTATACCATGTTCCCGCAAAATGTCAAACCGCGTCAGCTGCTCCAGGGTTCTTTCCAACAAACCGCTCTGATAGGGCGGGTCCAGGAATACCACGTCGAACCGTTCCCGGCAGCAGGCCAGGAAGGACAGCGCCTCCTCCTGGGCCACCCGGCTCTGGCTCTCAAAGCGGCACAGGGCGATATTCTCCCGCACCAGGGCGGCGGCCTCCCGCCGCTGGTCCACAAAGGTGCAGTGCTCCGCCCCCCGGGACAGGGCCTCCAGACCCAGCTGGCCGGTGCCGGCGAAGAGGTCCAGCACCCGCCGGCCCTCCAGCTCAAACTGAATGATATTGAACAGCGATTCCTTCACCTTTCCGGTGGTGGGCCGGGTATCCAGTCCCTGGGGCTCCTTCAGCTTTCGGCCCCGGGCCAGACCAGAGATGATCCGCATATCGCATCTTCCTTTCTTGGACGGTCCTCCGCGGGATAAAAAACAAGAAACACCGCATTTTCATACGGTGTTTCTCTCCTGCATCTCATCCCACAGCCGAGCTGTGGCACCGAAAAAGATACGTCGCCGCAACCGTTACTTGTTTAAATTATCCCTCACATTGTAGCATAAACCTACTCCACTGTAAAGAAAAATTTGAACGCCGCTGAGTAATGGCAGGCGGGAGCTGTGACCTCAGCACAAAAAACCAGGGTGCGGAGAAAAACTCTCCGCGCCCCGGTCCGTTTTTTGCTCAGCACCCGCAGCCGTTGTTGCAGCCGCAGTTGTTATTGCAGCCGCAGCCATTGCCGCCCCAGCCGCCGCAGCCGAACAGGATAATGATGAGGATGATGATCCACAGGCAGCTGCTGCCGCCCCAGTTGTTATTGCAGCACCCCATAATGAGTACCTCCTGATTATGAAAGTATTAAGAGGGCTGTCTGCCGCTCTCAATCCTATCATATGGCCTGAGAGGGAAATGGGTGCTTCTTTTCCAATCACAAAATTTTTTCGCTGAACGCCTGGAGCATGGTGGCCATCTCCGCCCGGGTGGCCCCCCGCTGGGGCTCCAGGGTAAGGAGGCCGCCGTTGTTCACCCCGCTGACGATGCCCTGACCCACGGCCCAGGCCATAGCGGGGCGGGCCCATTCGCTGACCCGGTCCAGGTCCTGATAGTCGGACAGATTGGCCACCGCCCCTGTCCCCTGTTTCAGGTACTTGGTGGTGTAGTTGTAGAGCATGACCACCGTCTGCTCCCGGGTGACCTGGTTGAAGGGGGAGAAAACGCCCTCGCCGGTGCCCGAGGTAATCCCCTGGTCCGCGCCCCAGCGGACGGCCTGACTGTACCACTGGCCGTCAGGCACGTCGGCAAAGGAGAGCCCGCCGCCGCCGGCGGGAGCCCCGGCCAGCCGGTGGAGCACCGACATAAGCATAGCCCGATTCATGGAGCCGCCGGGATCAAAGTGGTTCTCGTCCATGCCGGAGAACAGGCCTCTCTCATAGGCGTAGTTCACCGGGGTGTAAAACCAGTCGTTCTGGTTTACGTCGAAAAACGGGGTGTGCTGCCCCCGGCCTGGGGACAGGGTGTATCCCCCCTGGACGCCCAGGCGGGCCTGTCCCGAGAAAACGGTCACCTTGGCGGCGGTGTCCTCTCCCACTAGGTACCGGTGGCCAGGGCGAAGAACAGCGCCCGAGTCCGTCTCCATCCCATCGGTGGTATCCACCACTACGCCGCTATGGCTGACCGCCGCCGCCCCCTCCAGCATCAGGAAGCCGGAGCCGGTGGGCAGGGAGATGGTCTGGCCGTCAGACCAGCTTCTGGGCTGGAGGGTGTCGCTGTAATAGCCGTCTCCGCTGCCCCCTCCCCCGCCGTTGACGGCGGCGCTGTGAATGGCGTCCAGCTCGTCCAGGGCATTCTCATAGACGCCCTGGATGGCCTGGTCAGCCGACTGTCCGCCAGTCTGGACAGCTTTTGGGAAAAAGGTATCCCGCAGATAGCTGAGGGAGATCAGGCTGTCGTCAGCGGAGGCGGCGTAGGCCCCCACGGCCAGGAGGGCCAGGACCAGGGCGGTCCCCAGAGGGCGAATGTACTTTTTCATGGGTGTTCCTCCTGTGTTTTTTCCAAAACCTCCTGCTGGGAGATCAGATAGCTCAGGGTGAGCAGACTGTCAGAGAAGTGGACCGACTCCACCACCACACCGGGCTGGGAACAGGTCAGCTCATAGTTGGTAAAATTCCAGATGCCCTTCACCCCGGCCCGGACCAGCCGGTCCCCCATCTGCTGGGCGGCGGCGATGGGCACAGTGAGCAGGCCCACATCCACCTGCCGGCTGGACACGAAGGCCTCCATCTCATCCGTGTGATAGACGGGGACGCCGGCGACCTGGGTTCCCACCATGTCCGGGTTGACGTCGAAGGCGGCCAGGAGGCGAAAACCGTTGCTGGAAAAACGGAAATTCTGAATGATGGCCCGGCCCAGGTTGCCGGTGCCCAGCACCACCAGGGTATGTCCCCGGCTGATGCCCAATATCTCGCCGATCTCCTCCTTCAGGCTGTCCACCTTATAGCCATAGCCCTGCTGGCCGAACCCACCGAAGCAGAAGAGGTCCTGCCTGATCTGAGAGGCCGTCAGCCCCATAGACTTGCCCAATCCGCTGGAGGAAATGCGCACCACACCGTCCTCCTGCAATTCAGACAGGTGGCGGTAGTACCGGGGCAGCCTGCGTATGACCGCTGTGGAGACCTTAGCGTTTCGCTTCATATTTTGTTCTCCATTTCTTGTGCTGTACGCCTAGTTTACTCCATCTCGCCCCCGGTGTCAAATTATTTTCCGAAATTCTTCCAAATTTTAAGCTAAAAACCGCCCCCTGACGTGAACAAGACGCGTCAGGGGGCGGTTTTTGATTTATTTTCCGGCCATCACATTTTCGCAGAAGCCCTGAAAGAGGACTGCCGCCTGGGCACGGGTGGCGGTGCCCGAGGGGGTCAGGGTAGTCTCGCTGGTGCCGTTGACCAGGCCCACGGCGCGGGCCCAGCTCATGGACTCCTGAGCGTAGCCGCTGATCTCCCCCGCGTCCGTGTAGGCGGACAGGTCCGCCCGGGCGCTCACGTCCTTGCCAGACAGACGGGCGTAGCCCTGAAGGATCAGAGTCATCTGTTCTCTGGTGATGGGGTCGTCGGGCCCGAAGAGGCCGCCGCCGTAGCCGCTGACCACGCCCTTCTCGGCCGCCCAGGCGATGGCGCTGGTGTAGTACTGACCGGCGGCCACGTCGGTGAAGCCGCAGGCCCCCACGGCGGGGGAACCGGCCATACGGTAGAGGATAGTGACAATCATGCCCCGGCTGGTGGCCAGGTCGGGGCCGAAGGTGTCGCTGCCGGTGCCGGCCATCAGCTTATTCTCATAGACATACCGCACTGCGTCCTCATACCAAATGCCCTCTGCCACATCAGTAAAGGGCAGGTCCGCCGGGTCCAAGGCCGCAAAGGTCCCCCGCACCTCCACGGAAGAGCCGGGCATGGTGAAGGTATAGGTCCCGTTCCCCTTGTCTTTCAGCTCCAGCTGGCGTCCGCTCGCGGCGGCGGTCAGCTGAGACAGGCAGAAGCCGGCATCCGGACGGGCCGTGATGGTCACCGTATCTCCCCGCTCCGCCCGGGACGGCTTGACGGTAATAGAGCCGTGCTCCGCGTCGGTCACCCGGATGGCATATCTGGAGGAACCGGAGGAGCCGGAGGAGTCGCTGGAGATATTTTCCACAGAAATGCTCTCCAGCGCCGCTCCGCCGCCTTCGCCCAGATTATGGCCGAGGGTGGTCAGCCGGACGGAGCTGGGGGCGGTATAGCCGCCGCCCAGCGTCAGGGTGCCCAGGGGGGCCGAGCCCCCCCGGTTCATCGACGTTGCCCCATCGATGTAGATGGTAATGACTGTCCGACTGCCCGACGTGTTCACTTTACAGCGGCTGTACCGCCCCTCGCCGCCCTCGTCGGCGAAGGAGGCGTTGGGGTAGCTCTCTCCGAAGGTCAGCTCCAGCTGTACGCTGTTGACCTCCTTGTTCCCCAGATTTCCCAGGGTGAGGTGAGCGGTATCCCCGCTCCCTCTGCGAATTTCCAGAACGATACCGTTCGCCGCCGAGACCGTGGGGCACATCAGGGCCATGGTCAGGATTAACAGAAGCGCAAGATATTTTTTCATCCGTTTCCGCCCTCCAGTACGATTACAGGCAGGTCCTCCCCGCCGGGGGCCAAAGTCCACAGGGTCTCCGCCGTCACCCGCTGAGACTCGGTGGAGTCGGGCAGGTCGGTGCGGGAGAGCACCACCTTCATCTGACTGGGCAGGAGGTTGACGCCGTCACAGTGGCTGACCTCCTGGAGCTCCGCCTCCTTCTGCACGTTGGGGACGAAGAGGAACAGGCCGTCGCTGATATCGCTCACCTGCTTGTCCGCCGGAATCTCGGCAAACATGAGGGCGTAGCCGTCCAGATACCGCTCCTCGCCGGTCAGCTCGACCCCCTCGTCGGTGGTCTTGGTGAACAAGCCCTTCACCTTGACGGTGTTGAACCTGGGATCGCCCCGGTAGGTGCCCACAATGACCAGGGTGCCCTTGGGGATAACGTCGTCCGCCCCGTCTCCGTAGCGGTAGTCGGCGCTGAGGCGGCCCGCCGCCCCGTTCTCCCAGAAGGCCACGTCGTCTCCGGCGTAGCTGACCAGGAGAATATCTTTATCAGCCACATCCGCCGGGATACCGGCCACGGTAACGGTTTTGGCGTCATAGGTCCAGATGCGGGTGTCGTCGGAGGCTGCTCCCGGCTTCTGGAAGTAGGTGAGATAGCTGCCGTCTGCCGCCTGATTTCCGGCACTGAAGTCCCCCGCCCGGGCGGTAACCGTCTTGTTCACCGGCTTCTTGTCCTCATCGGTGAAGCTGGCCTCCACGGTGACGGTGTAGCTCCCGCTGGCGGGCTTCTTGTCCCCGGTGATCTTCAGTCCGGAGATGGAGGTGGGCTCCTTGAACCGGAAGGTGACGGTGTCCCCATTCCGGGTCATGGTGTAGGCGGTGGGGTCCACCGTCTTGTCGTAGGCCACCCGGACCTCATTGGTGTTGGCGGAGCTAATCCGGTTGCCCAGGATGTCATAGGCGACTGCCTGATACTGATAGGTCCGGTGGTTGCCCGAGCCGATCACGTCCTCATAGCTGACCACGCCGTCCACACTGGGGATCGCAAAGGCGATGGACTTGCCGTTGCGGATGATCTCATAGCCCTGGATCTTGCCGGTGATGGCGGAGGTGACGGTGACGATAATTTTATTGTCCCCCTCCAGCTTGGCCTGGGCGGTGAGGGTGCCTGTGGCGGCGGCGGTCCCCGCCAGACGCTCCCGGCGGCTCCGGTCGCTGAGGTACCAGAGGGCGCGATCCTCTTTCCCATAGGTTTTCAGCTTATTCTTGGTTTCGGCGCTGAGGGACATGCCCCAACGCTCGAAGAACTCGGTCAGGTCCTTTTGAACCACGCCGGAGGCGGTGAGGGCCACCTTGTCGTCGTAGCTCAGGCCAGTGAAGTCCTTGGTGTAGGTGCCTGCCTTCCAGTCCTGGAAGAACTGGTTATAGAACCACATGGGGCCGTGGGCTTCGCCCTGCTTGCCGTCGTAGGCCAGGTGGAGCTGCCAGTACATGCCCAGCTGGACAAAGACGTTGTTGGACGCGCCGGGCTGGCTCTGGGCGGTCTTGGCAAAGATGGCGGGGTACTTGCCGCTGTTCTCCAGGCGGGAGGCAAAGGTGTTGTCCTTCCCGTCGTAGGTCTGGACCATAATGGAGTAGATGTTGTTGGTGATCTCCGCCCGGCCCAGCTTGTCCATGTTGTGGCCGATCTCATGGGCGATGCCCCAGCCGAACAGGCTGTTGGCGGTGGCCCCCTCGGGCAGCTTGGCGATGGGCAGGCCGCTGACCATTCCGGCGCAGGAGCCGTAGCCGATGCCGATGTGACTGCCCGCCGCGTACATGAAGGCTCCGGAAAACATCTGCATACACCGGATGTTCTGGCGGGAGGTCATGTCGTTCTTGTCATAGGTGTTGTTGATGCCCTGGGTGGTCTTGCAGATGTGCATGATGTCCTCCCAGGCCAGCACGTCCTGATACAGATTCTCGATTTTTCCGCTCCGGTCCGCGCTGTTGGCCCCCAGCACCGCGGCGGCGGGGAGGGAGAGCAGTACGGTGGGGGTGGAGATCTCGGTCACGTTGAGGCACTTGTTCTCAAGACCGCTGCCGGTCAGGTTCTGCGCCGCCGCGTAGGCGGTGAGCTCGTCCACATAGGCCCCGATGCGGGCTTTGCGGGTGTTCTCGTCCAGCTTGTACCAGTCGGACAGCTCCAGCACGGGGATGTCCACCGCCCTGCGGATGTGGAGCTTGATGCTTTCAGGCTTGGAGCCGCTGTAGGTCAGGTAGAGGCTGCCGCCCCGCTCGGTGGCTTGACTGGCGATCTTAGGCACGGTGAGGACGTTTCTGCCGTTGGAGAGGGAGCCGATCGAAGCCTGCCAGGTGGAGGCCTCGGCGTGGAACTGGGTGGCCCGGACGTTCACCGCCTCTCCCTCCGGGATGCCGGTGGCATAAATGGTGATTTCCTCACCCGCCTTGGCGGCCACGCCCAGGGGCTGGAGGTCGCTGCCCCCCTGGCTGTACTTGGCGCCGTCGGCGGCGCTGCTCCGGGACTGGACGCCGTCCAGCACCACGCCGCTGGTGGACTTGCCGCTCAGCAGCTCCTGAGCCAGGGCCAGCTCGTCGGCCAGCGTCTGGGGGTTCAGATAGTACTTGATCTCGTCGCTGTTCAGGCGGGCCTCAAGGGCGTCAATGTCCGCCTGCTTCACGCCGGCTTTCAGCTGGGTGCGCAGCTCGCCGGCGAAGAGGCCGGCGATGTTGTCGGGCAGGCTGTGGGCTGGGTCATACTCCATAAACATCAGCTCCGACAGGCTGATAGCCGAATAGCCCACCGGCTCGATGGTAATTGCCACCTTCACCACATCGGTGACAGGCTGGAAGGGCAGGACGGCAAATCTGGTCCTGGCGGGGTCGTTCCCCACGGGCAGCCAGGTGTTGTGGTCAGAGCCGCTGCCCCCCTGGAGGGGGTTGGGAGACACCAGGGTCCCCGGTCCCTCCAGGTCGTCCCCGCTCCGCCAGACAGTGACGGTATACAGCCGCAGATTGCCGGAATAGCTTCCGTCCAGCCGGGGCACCCAGATGACGCTGCTCAGGTCCACCGGATTCTTGAAGGAGGCGAATACCTGCTTGCTCCTGGCCCAGTTGCCGTCATCCCAGGACTGGGAGGTCCAGTGGGTCCGGAGGTCGCCGTCGTTCATGTACTCGGTCCGGAAGGGCTGGTCGGAGGAGTAGGAGCTGGGAGACACGTTGCCGTTGTCGGCCAGCCATACCCGCTCAATGTCCTCGGCCTCCAGAACGCCCTCGGCTGGGATGCCCGCCGGACGGCTGTAGTCAGTGGCCTTGGGGGTGCCCTCGGCGATCTTGGACGGGCCGCTGCGGCCCGCATCGTTGCCCGCCGCAACGTAGAGATAATAGGTGGTCCCGTTGATCAGACCGGTCACGGTCAGCTTGGGTTCCATGACCCGTCCGCCGGCCTGCTTATAGGCGGAGATGGGGGCGTTGGCCTGGGTGGTGTAATACACCTCATACCACAGGGCGCTGGACCCCTTCTTCCAGGACACCGCCAGCTGGCCGTCCAGAGGGGTGACACTCACCATATCCGGGGCGTCGGGGGCCTTGGCGGGCTGAGGCGCGGCTTCCACGGGGGCGCAGGCCGTCCCCTCCCAGCTTCCGTCGGTGGGGGTGACGGTAAAGCAGTAGACCTTCAGGTTATCCAGCCCCGTCACCTGGGCGGAGGCTGTATCCACATTGAGCTGACGGCGTTCGGTCTCCTTGCCCTTCTCCCAATAGTCCACCCGATAGCCAGACACGTTGGGCAGCTCGTTCCACCGCAGCGTCACCTGACCGTCTCCGGGAATGGCGGACAGGTTTTTCACCACGCTGTTGGGCTCAGTCAGCCCCTCGGGGGCGATGTCCTTCAAGAAGCGGATGGACTCCACAGCGGCGTAGTTCCCCTCCGCCGTTTTGGTGACGGTAATGGTGATCTTCTTCACCGCCACCCGCTTGCCCAGGGGGATGGTAATGACGCTGTACCCCGGGTCGGGAGTAATGGCATGAACACCGGCATATCTGGCGGTGTTCACGGAGAAGGGCCGGGTGATTGTTTCCCCATTCTCTGTAATAACCTCAACGCTGCCCTCCTGAATCGTGCCCGCCACTCCATCCGGCGTGGTGATCTGGAGGTTCTCCGCTGTCACTTCACCCGTCAGCGGGACGGGAATGACAATATCCCCCGTTCCAGCAGCCTTCTGGAAGGTAACTGTCTCCCCCTTTTCCAGCAGTTTTGCCAGATTTCCGCTGGCCGTTGTGCCGGCCTGGGCAAGGTCCAGCTGAGCCTGCGTCAGGTCCACCTGAGTGGTAATGCACGCGGTGTCCAAGACCGTGGGCTCGGCGGTCGAAACGTTGACGCTGCGGTTGACATAAGCCAGGTCCACAATGTCGATTTTTCCATCGCCGTTCAGGTCGTATGTTTTCAGGTTATCCTCCTCGGCACTGCCCAGCGCATTCGCCAGGGCCTCCCGGTCCTTGGCGTCCACCCGGCCGTTTTTGTCGAAATCGCCCAGGGCGAAGGTGCCGTCGCCGGTACCCACCTCGATGTACTTGCTATACTTATCGATGTTGAAGGGGACATCGCGCTGGGCGTAGCCCTCGCCGGTCAGCCTGAGGATATAGTTCCCCTGGGGCAGTCCGGAAACAGTCAGGTCCAGCGCGCCGGGGGCGGCGGTGCCGTTGTGCTCGCCGCCCTGCCGGTCCCGGAGGGACACTTGGGCTGTATAGCCAGGCATCTCGGCCTCTCCCGGCTCCGTCAAGAAGGCGGAGCCTAAGGGCTTCCCGCCCTGGAAAAGCTCCGCTTTTATCGCTCTCTCCTTCAGCTCGGCCAGCGTCTGACTGTAGTCAATCCGCACAGCAGCCTGGAGCTCTCCTGTCGCCGCAGTTGTCTTTTCCGCCGCCCACGCCGGGGTGAGCATAGACAGCGCCATAGACGCCGTCAGCGCAAGGGCGGAAATCCGCTTGTGTGTGTTCATAATTTCCTTCCTTTCTTTTGCGGGCCAGACGCCTAAATCACAGGCCGCCGCCCTTCTTTGTCCTCCACATCAGAATGGTGAAAGCTCCTCTTGGCTGAATTCCGCGCGCTAGTCCAGAAGGAGCAGCGTCTCACTGAGCCGCTTTCCGGCAGAGCCACCAAAGTCCTCTGCCCGGCGGATGCGCAGGAAGGAGGAACCGTAGATCATCCGCTCATTTTCCAGCTCGCCGTCGCCGCCCAGGAAAATACCTATCACATGAACCCCCGCCCTGCGCAGCGTTCTGACCTGGAGGCAGGTGTCCTGTATGGCCGCGTCCCCGATATATTTGTCGGGAACGCCCTCCCTCGCCCGGCCGCTCACCATGTCGTTGGGCAGGCCGTCGCTGAACACGATGAGGATCTTGTGTTCCTCCCGCCGCCTCAACAGGTCCGCCCCGGCGGCGGCCAGGGCCAGCCCGTCCCGGTTGTTGGAGGTGGCCCGGTACTCCAAAATCCTCCGGTCCGCCGGGGCCGGGCTGTCGTAGTCCCGAAACCGGCACAGCACCGTATGGTCCCCATAGGTGCAGTAGCTCATGACCCGATGGGGAATTTTGATCCGGCTCAGGGCGGCGCTGAACAGATAGCTTTGCAGGGCCACCATGGGCTGCCGGACCGCCTGGGACCCGCTGGCGTCGATCAGCAGCTCCACAACCACCGTGGACTGATCCTGACGGACAATCTTTTGGAACAGCTTCGGCTCCTCACAGCGGCCCGCCTTCCACAGGGCGCTGTTCACCAGCGAGCCGCAGTCCGACTGATACACGTCCGGCTGATCCCGCAGGGTCAGCGCATTGCGGAAGGCCTGCTCAATGCTTCGGATGCCCTGACGGGCCGAGGCCTCGTTCTCCTCCAGCATTTGCAGATTTCTCTCCCGGCTGGCGCTCAGCGCCGCCGCCCTGGGGGAGCCGTCCTCATAGGCGGAAGGGGGAAGGCCGCCGGTCAGCAGCAGATGGCGGTTTTCGTGGATGCCGGTACACACCGCCCGCTCCAGCGCCTGGGCCTCCCGTTCCGTCTGGAAGCTGGGCCCGAAATTTTTGGCCAGATACTCCGGAACCGCCGCCAGCGCCTCCTCCGACAGGACGATGCTCTCCTCGGACAGCTCCGCCCGCTGGCAGTCCAGCTCCGGCTCGTCGGTCTCCTGGAGCTCCCATTCCTCCGGATCTTCCTCCCCATCCTCCGCCAGCTCCGCTGTGGGGAGGATATCCTGACTGTGGTCGGGGGCAAAATACCGGGTAAAAATCTTCTTATAAAGGCGCACCGCCTGCTCCACCAGGGCCTTGGCGCTGTTACACTCGGCGCTCTCCTCCGTCAGACGGGTAAACAGCTCCAGCATGTCCTCAAAGCCGACAAAGCGCTTCAAAATCTCCCGGCTCTCCGGGTTGGCCGTCCGGGGGAACTGGATGGTGAGCCAGTAGATATACAGCCAGCTTCGAGAGGCGTGGCGGAAACGCAGTGGGTCGGCCTCCAGCAGCTCCCGAGCGGCCAGCTCCGCCATAGCCGACACCCCTGGCCGCTGGGCCGTCAATCTCCGGCGCACGGCGTACTCCAGACACAGGTGGGTGATGGGCAATAGAGCGCCCATGTCATAGGCGGCGTACCGGTGCCGCCGGAGGCGCAGGTCCAGCGCCTCCAGCCCGAACAGCTTGTCCCCGCCGCCTAAAATGACCCCCTCATAGGCCGCGATCATGCCCCCTGCCCTCTGATAGGGCGCGCTCATGGCTTGAATATACTCCGGATAAGCTCTCTTCCGGTGGTTTTCGGAGACCGTCAGAAACAGACTTTCCACTCTATCCATTTTCCCGCTCCTGTCAAGCGAACCTTGTCATAACCACGTCCTGGACCAGCTGATACTCATACTCGTCAAAGCACTTGTTGGTGACGCTGACGGCGATGGCATCCTTGGGCCGCATTCCGTCGGTCATCAGCCTGAGGGCGGAGATCATACCCCGCAGGTCCACAGGATGGGTGGAGATTTCCCCGTTGACCGCCTTCTCATTCAGGTCGAGAAACAGCCCCACGCAGCCCTCTATCCGCTCCGCCGCCCCATTGGGCACGACGGACTCCAGCAGGCGGCGCAGCTGGTCCGCCGCCAGCGTTGGCATCCGGATCACGGCAAACCGGGAGACCAGGGCCTCGTTCAACTCCCGGGTCCCGGCGTAGCCGTAGTTCATGGTGGCGATAAATCGGGCCGCCGGGTGCAGGGGGATGCACTCATACCCAGGCACGTCGATGAGACGGCGGTAATCCAGCACCGAGTGCATCACGGCCACGGCGTCATTTTTTGCCATATTGATCTCGTCCAGAACACAGAAGCCGCCGTACCGCGCCGCCTGGGCGACAGGCCCCTGGCGCAGGCGCACCTCGCCGCCGGAAAAGGTGTCCGTACCGATGAGGGTGCTGCTGTCTGTGTTCACATGGAAGGAGACATTATAGACCGGCCGGCCGAACAGCCAGGCCAGGTTGTCGGCCAGGATATTCTTCCCGGTGGCCTTCCCGCCGCACAGAAGGATATTTTCCCCCTGGAGCAGGGCGGACACCGCCAGCTCCAGAATTTCTTCCCCGATGAATTCCACCGGCGGCCTCGCCACCCGGTCCCGCGCCGAGGCCTCCACCGGGAACTGCCCCTTGAACTGCTCCAGCCGGAGCTTCAAATCTTCTCTCATAGCCCGCTCCATCCTTCTTTTGATCTCGGCAGAAAGCTTGAGGGCGGCTGCTCTCCAGTCGCCCTCATTTCAGTCGTTCTCTCGCGTTACGCAAGCGCATTGTTTCCCAAAAGGAGGGGGATTATACGCCCAGACCCAGATCCTCCTCATAGTCCTTCCCGCCGTTCAGGAACATCTGGTGGAGCAGCATCCGCACATATTCCGGGTTTCCGGAGGAGGTGACTCCGCCGGTCTGGTTAATCTGGAGGAGCAGACCAGCCACATCCTCCTGGCTCAGGGGGCCGTTCAGGCTGGGCAGAGAACCGCCGCCCGCCGTCCGGTCGATGGAAATTTCGCCGCCGGCGTAATCCAGCACCTTGTTGACATAATTCCGCGTGCTCTCATAGGGGATGCCGCCGTGCTTTTTCACCGCGCCGGGGCCGGCATTGTAGGCCGCCACCGCCAGGGACACATCGCCGTCGAAGGTGTCCAGCATCTGGCTGAGATACTTCGCCCCGCCCATGATGTTCTGAGCCGGGTCAAAGGCGTCGGTCACCCCCATGGCCCGGGCGGTGGCGGGCATCAGCTGCATGACGCCCTGCGCGCCGCAGTGGGATACCGCGGTGGGGTCAAAGGCGGACTCCGCCTTCGCCACCGCCTTCAGCAGATTCACCGGCACACCATATGCCTCCGACGCCGCCTGAAAATATGCCTCAAAATCGTTTCCGCTTTGACTGACCCCGGCCAGCACCTGGGCAAAGCTCACATCCCCAAAGGAACCGGCAGTCCCCCGGGGCGCCGTTACTCCGGCGCTCTGGAGTTCAAGTACTTTTAAATCAAATGAGAGTGACACAATGATCCGCCTTTCTTTGCCATTTCATGCTTCAATCCACGCCCCGCGGGCCATCAGTTAGGGCTGATGGTGTAGTTGGGGGCCTCCTTGGTGATATAGATGTCGTGGGGATGGGACTCCTTCAGTCCGGCGGCGGTGATCTGCATAAACTGAGCCTTGGACTGCAGCTCCGGGACAGTGTGGCAGCCGGTGTAGCCCATGCCGGCCCGCAGGCCGCCCATGAGCTGATAGATGGTCTCGCCCACCGCTCCCTTGTAGGGGACCCGGCCCTCCACGCCCTCGGGGACCAGCTTCTTGTTGGACTCCTGGAAATACCGGTCCTTGGAGCCCTTGTTCATCGCGGCCAGGGAGCCCATGCCCCGGTAGACCTTGAACTGACGGCCCTGGAAGATCTCCGTCTCGCCGGGGGACTCCTCGCACCCGGCCAGCAGGGAGCCCAGCATGACCACGTCGCCCCCGGCGGCGATAGCCTTGGCGATGTCGCCGGAGAACTTCACGCCGCCGTCGGCGATGATGGGAATGTCGTACTCAGCGGCCACCCGGGCGGCGTCGTAGATGGCGGTGATCTGGGGCACGCCGATGCCGGCCACCACACGGGTGGTACAGATGGAGCCGGGGCCGATACCGATTTTGACGCAGTCCGCTCCCGCCTCGATGAGGGCGCGGCAGCCGTCGGCGGTGGCCACGTTTCCGGCAATGAGCTGCACGTCCGGGTACAGGGCCTTCACCCGCTTGACGGTCTCCAGCACGTTCTGGGTGTGGCCGTGGGCGGAGTCCAGGGCCAGCACGTCGGCCCCTGCCTCGGTGAGGGCGGCCACCCGGTCCAGCACGTCGGAGGTGGCCCCGATGGCCGCACCTACCAGCAGACGGCCCTTCTCGTCACGGGCGGAGTTGGGATAGACCTCCGCCTTCTCGATATCCTTGATGGTGATGAGACCCTTGAGCCGGAACTCCTCGTCCACGATGGGCAGCTTCTCGATCTTGTGCTGGCGGAGGATCTCCCTGGCCTGGGCCAGGGTGGTGCCCTCGGGAGCGGTGACCAGATGGTCCTTGGTCATCACATGGTCAATGAGGACGGTCATATCCGTCTCAAACTTCATATCCCGGTTGGTGATAATGCCGATGAGCTTGCCGTTGTCGCAGATGGGCACGCCGGAGATGCGGAACTTGGCCATCAGCTCGTCGGCCTCGGCCAGGGTGTGGCCGGGAGCCAGCCAGAAGGGGTTGGTGATGACGCCGTTCTCCGACCGCTTCACCATGTCCACCTGCTCGGCCTGCTGGCTGATGGACATATTTTTATGAATGACGCCGATGCCGCCCTCCCGGGCGATGGCGATGGCCATGCGGTACTCGGTGACCGTATCCATCGCCGCGCTCATGAGAGGGATATTCAGCGTGATCTTTTTGGTCAGCCTGGTTTTCAGGTCGATGTCGGCGGGCAGCACGTCGCTGGCCGCGGGAATGAGCAGTACGTCGTCAAAGGTGAGGCCCTGCTTCACAAACTTCTGGGCGGCGTCTTGATTCACCATAATTCCACGTCTCCTTTTCGATATTTGATCTATTGTACCTTGCGGCTTGGGGCTTGTCAAGGTGGAATTTACACTCCATAGCGGATTAAAAATCCAAACACAATGATCACAAGCACACCGCCAATTCGTATGCCTTTTCTCAGTTCATCGTGATTTCGCCAATCCACAGCTTCCGGCCATACAGGGTTTATTGCAAGGAGTAATCCGACCAAAATCCAGCCTATGTTATGGAATATGCCCATCTTTACAATCTGTCCAAGCACAAATGCGCAAACTACGATGACGAACGAAATACGGATTTGTGCTTTGAATGACAGCCTCTTCATCATAATCTCCTTTTTTAAACTGGCGTCTCCCCAAAGTACAGCGCCGCCTCAAACCGGGGCTTGCCCGCGTCATCCACGCCCCGGACAAACCGGCTGTCCCCCAGGCCGCTGGTCTGGATGGTGAGCACCTCGCCGGGGCGGCACTCGGCCAGGTAGCCGATCTGCAGCTCGGCCAGGTAGCGGTCCTTCGCCAGACGCTCCATACCCACCGCGTCGCAGGCGAAGTCGGCGTAGCGGGTGTTGTTGACGTGGCCGTTCAGGTCGGAGTCGCTGTACCGCATGGGGCGGCGCTCCACGTCCATCAAATCGCCGGGCTGGCGGAGCTTGGCCAGGGTCATGGTTTTGCACAGCGTCCCGCCGCCGGTGCCGGTCAGCTCCGGGATGGTAGACAGCCGCATGAGCTTGTGGCTGTTCACGTCGGCCAGCACCCAGGCGGACACCGCCTCCCCCACCGGCTGGCCGTTGGCCAGGATGTCATAGTCCCGGTACATGATGGCTCCCCGGCCTCCCCGATGCCATGTGCGGATGGTCAGCTTATCCTCATATCTCAGGGGCCGGGACAGCCGGTACCAGGACCGGGCCAGCATCCAAAAGACCCCGTAACGCTCCACCAGCACCTTCCGGGAGAAGCCCCCGTCCTCCGCCGCCAGGGTGGCGGCGTTTTGAAGGTGGTTCAGCATGGCGGAGGCCTTGCACTGGTCCCGTCCGTCTACATCCAGGCCGTTCAGCCGAATTTCATGCTCAAAAAATACACTCATTTTTTCTTGCCTCGAATCAAAATTGAAGTTTTACAGCACAGATCGTCGATGTCGTCGGCGGTGGCGGCGGGAATGCGGTACTTGCCGCCGCACTCCTGGCAGATCAGGTCCACCGAGCTGAAATTTACGTCAAACCCCCAGCTTTTACTGCCGCAGGCACAGGAGACGCCTCCCCGGGCGGCGATGTCCTTCAGCTCTGAGAGGATTTCCTCCATGACGGTCTCATCCAGAAAGGCCCCGTTGGAGGCCGCGTCCTCCCCCAGCTTATCCACCGCCTGCTCCAGCCGGGCGGTGGCGGCGTAAACCGGGCCCTCCTCCCCCACATAGCAGCAGTCCAGCCTGGAAGCGGCGCAGGAGAAAGCCAGGGCCTTTTCTCGGATAAACGCCCGGGAGGAGCAGGATACGGAGTGCTCCCGGCCGCAGAACAGGCAGGGCACCGTCAGCTTCACCCGGTCGGGCATAAACTCCACCCCCAGCTCCGACTTGCCGCATGGGCACTTGATATGGGCCGGGGCCGCCGCCAGGGAGAACAGATCCCGCTCCACAATCACCGACTGCATACACCGGGGGCAGATGTAGGACAAAAAGCGCTTTGTTTCCTGTACCATATTGGGTCGCTCCTTTGGCGTTTTCTCATGGGTATATTATAGCTCAATTTTCTGGAAAAAACAAGATGGCAAAGCCCCCGTCCATCGGACGGGGGCAAACGGCATAATTTGACAAAATGTCCTGTCTCGCGGTATAATGGATGTGCTGAGCCCTTATGGGTAAAGCCGGAAGGGTATATCGTTACAAACGGCAGGTGGTTAGTCCCCCATCCTTGGGGGCCTTGTCCCCCGGAAAGGGGGGACCGCTATGGTTACATATGAGGAGCTTTTCGCTTACTCTCTTGTGATTCTTGGCGTTGTAGGTCTGTGCTATCAGATCTTCAAAAGGAAATAGCCGCCCTCACGTCCAAATGAAGCGGCTATTCCTTAGCTAAATCATTCGGGACTAACCGCTTGTCACGGTATCCCTTCTGTTATTATTATACCACATACTGCCGTCTTGTCAAGACAGCAAAGCCCCCGTCCAGCGGACGGGGGCTGTTTATTTCTTTTAAGATTATTTATACGACAAAATGAGATCTTCTAAGGCATTCAAGTCCTTCGAAACCTTTATCCATTGATCACTGAGTGCCAAAACAAAATAAATGTCGTCTCTTGAGGTAAAGTCCATGCTCTGCAAAGTTTTAAGCCCCGCAATCACAGACTCCTCATCGGAAATCGTCTCAGCAAAGATATCCGGATACTGATTTACAATCGCCAAAAGCTCCTCAGCATAAGACAACATTTCATTGACATGGCTGCGCATTTTCTGTACAGCTTCTCCCTGTCTATTCTCCGCTCTGGCTTCCTCCGCATTCATAGCCTCGGTCAGAATCATCTTCATACACTGGCCGCCGTTATTCCAGCAAAGCAGCGCATCAATATAGCAATTAGCTAACTCATCGTATGTATAGCTGGTACCAGGCTGCGTGGGATCAGTGGTCTGAGCGGCCCCGCCGGTTTCCACGATGACGCCCCGCTCGGCGGTCCAGTTCACCTCAAAGCCCAGGGCCGCTCCCAGGTCCCGGAGCTTGAAGTAGTTGCTGCCGTCGATCTTATAGACCTCGGCCTCCACCCGCTGGCCGTTGACATAGACGGCGTCTCCGCTGGCCTGCGCCGGCTGGCTGGAGGAGGCCGCGCCGGTCAGCTCGGTGCCTGTCAGCTCATAGGGCTGGCCGGGGGTGGCGGTGACCGACTGCTTCTCGCCGTCATAGCCCACGCTGAACTGCTTGCTGGTGCCGTTGAGCACGGCGGCAAGGTCGCGGATTTTGAAATAGTTGCTGTCCCCGATCTTGTAGACCGTGGGGTTCCGCTCCACACCGTCCACCGTCAGCTTGTCGTTGGTGGGGCTGGCCGTCACCGCTTCCGCCGCGAAGGCTCCGGGGACCACGGACAGCGCCATAGCCACAGCCAGCGCCGCCGACAAGAGTTTTTTCTTCATGCTATCATTCCTCCGTTCTATTATGGGAACTATAAAAAGAACCCTGTTACGGTCCATTGTAACAGGGTTCCAACTGCTTTTCAAGATGCTGGCTGCATAGGGTCTGCGCATTATTTTCTCTTATGAATGAAATAGCGCCAAGTCCTTGTGGGGGGCCGGTCAATTTTACCCGTCAGCTCCGCTTCGCCCGCTTCATCACCTTTACCACAAGGCCCGTCAGGGCGAAGAGGCCGATGGCGTTGGGAATGACCATCAGGTTGTTGAACATATCGGACAGCTCCCAGACCAGGTCGTTGGAGGCCAGGGTGCCCAGGAAGATGAAGGCCAGAGCGATCACCGTGTACACCACAGTGGCCCTCTTCCCGAAGAGATACGCCACGTTGATCTTCCCGAAGAGGTTCCACCCCAGGATGGTGGAGAAGGCGAAGAAGAACAGGCAGACGGCCACAAACATGGCCCCCAGCTCCTCCCCCCAGACGGAGCCGAAGGCGGTCTGGGCCAGGTTGGCCTTGCCGATGGTCTCGGTGACCGGGCCCGTGTAGCCCCCGGCCAGAGGGCCGCCGCCGGCGTAGAGGGTGGAGATGATCACCAGGGCGTTGAGGGTCAGGACGACAAAGGTGTCGATGAACACGCCCACCATGGCCACCACGCCCTGATCGTGGGGCTGGGCCACATTGGCCAGGGCGTGGGCGTGGGGGGTGGAGCCCATGCCCGCCTCATTGGAAAACAGCCCCCGCTTTGCCCCCTGGCTCAGGGCGATTTTCAGCGCCGCGCCGAAGCCGCCGCCCAGAATGGCCTGGGGCTGGAAGGCGTATTGGAAAATCATGCCGAAGGTGGCGGGGATATACTGGGCGCGCATCACCAGCACCACACAGCCCCCCAGCACGAAGAGCACTGCCATCACGGGGACCACCTTCTCGGTGACAGCGGCCAGACGCTGGACGCCCCCCAGGAAGATCGCGCCGCAGATGAGGACCAGCGCCGCGCCGACCACCCAGCCGGGGACGTGGAAGGCGGTCTCAAAGGTGGAGCTGATGGAATTGGACTGCACCATACAGCCGAAGAAGCCCAGAGCCAGGATAATGGCCACGGAGAAAAATCCTGCCAGGAATTTGCCGAAGGGGCCCTGGAACGCGGTGGTGATGTAGTAGACGGGACCGCCCTGGATATTGCCGTCCTTGTCCTTCACCCGGGTTTCCTGGGCCAGCACGGCCTCGGCGTAGATGGTAGCCATGCCGAAAAAGGCGATGATCCACATCCAGAAAATGGCTCCCGGACCGCCGGTCAGGATGGCTCCCGAGGCCCCCACGATATTGCCGGTGCCCACCTGAGCGGCAATGGCGGTAGCCAGGGCCTGGAAGGAGCTCATTCCGCTCTGCTGCTTTCCGCCGAACAAGGAGATGCTGCCAAAGACCCGGCGCATACCCTCGCCAAAGCAGCGAATTTGGACAAAGCGGGTCTTGATGGAGAACCAGAGGCCTACCGCGATGAGCAGGCCCACCAGGATGTAGTCCGAGAGATAGGCGTTGACGGTCTGCACCATGGTCAGAAGGGTTTCCTGTACTTGCTGCATGATAATTCCTCCTCAGAAAAAATAAAAGGAACGGCCCACCGGCCGCTCCGAAAAAGAGAACGCGAAAATGGCGGACACACAGTCCGCACGTTCCACTCCGTCCTTTTACCTGAGAGATTCAGCCGCGCGTCTCCGCGCCGCCTTGCACCTTCGGTACCCGTTTCCGGGCTTCTCCAGAGCCACATCCATTCCCGGTCCTCGCTTGCTGACAAGCGCCTGAGAGTTTTACTCCTTCGGCAGACTTTCGTCATTTTTCCAGGAACTTCACTTGCCGGTATTCAATTATCCCGCCCCGCGGCCCGTTCCGCTACTGGACTTATTTTGACTATAGCACGACTTCCGTCGAATTGCAATTAGATATTTTCGACAAAATGCGGGGGCGTTTTGTCCCAATTATTCCGCAAATTCAGGCACCTCCGTCTCTGCCCGCTCATAGGATGGGTAAAATTCGGGAGGTGCATTGCTATGCCCATTATATACTTATCCCCCAGCACACAAGAATGGAATTATTATGTCAACGGCGGCACAGAGGAGGAATGGATGAATCTCCTGGCCGACAAGATGATCCCCTATCTGGACGCCTCCGGCATTCGGTACACCCGGAACACCCCGGACATGACGGCCGCCTCCTCTATCGCCGCCTCCAACGCGGGGAACTACGATTTCCACCTGGCCCTCCACTCCAACGCCGCCGCCGGGGCCCAGGCGGGCAAGGCCCGGGGGTCCATCGTCTTCTACTACCCCGGCAGCGCCGACGGCAAGCGTGCGGCGGAGCTCATCGCCGACGGGCTGAAAACCATCTACCCCGACCCCAACAAGGTGCGCACCGAGGCCACCACCACCCTGGGGGAGGTGGCCCGGGTCCGGGCCCCCTCCGTCCTCATTGAGCTGGCCTTCCACGACAACCCGGAGGACGCCGCCTGGATCAAGAACAACCTGGACAGCGCCGCCCGGGTGATCGTCCTGGCCCTGACGGAGTACTTCAACATCCCCTTTTTTGAGTCGGAGCACCGCCGCCAGGGGGTGGTGGACGTGGAGTGGGGCAATCTGAACATCCGTTCCCGGCCCAATACCTCCGCCCCCATTGTCGCCCAGGCCCCCGACGGCGCTCCCCTCACCATCATCAACACCGACAACGGCTGGCACCTGGTCAACTACAACGGCGTCATCGGATACGCCAGCGGCCAGTTTGTGACGGTGGTTTGAAAGGAGGGCATTTTATGGACATCCATGTCGTTCAGCCGGGGGACAGTATGTATCAGCTGGCCCAGCAGTACGGCGTTCCCATGGAGCGGCTGCTCCAGGACAATCAGCTCCCCAACCCCTCCCAGCTGGTGGTGGGCCAGACCATCGTGGTCCAGTACCCCGAGCTGACCCACACCGTCAAGGCGGGGGACTCCCTGTACTCCATCGCCCAGATGCACAGCACTACCGCCGTCCAGCTGCTGCGCAACAACCCTTCCCTCCAGGGCCGGGACCTGCTCTATCCTGGACAGGTCATCGTGGTCAAGTATGCCTCCCGGCCCCAGGGGACCCTCACCGTCAACGCCTACGCCTACCCCACCATTGACCGGAGCCTGCTCCGGGCCACCCTGCCCTATCTGTCCCTCCTCACCCCCTTCACCTACCGGTTTGACGAGGAGGAGCTCATACCCCTCCGGGACGAGGCCCTGGTGAACGCCGCCCTCCAGAGCCGGGTGGCCCCTGTCCTCCACCTGTCCAACCTGGACGAAAACGAGCGTTTCTCCGGTGAGCTGGCTCATGAGCTGCTGGAGGACGAGGATGACCAGAAGGAGCTGATCGAGGAGATCGTCCGCACGGCGGAGCGGCGGGGCTATCAGTGGGTGGACGTGGACTTTGAATACCTCCGGGCGGAGGACGCCCGGGCCTACGCCCGGTTCCTGGCCCGCCTGCGCCGGGCTCTGGCCCCCGGGGGGCGGCCTCTCATATCCGCTCTGGCCCCCAAGACCTCGGCGGATCAGCCGGGACGGCTCTATGAGGGCGTCGACTACCACCTGATCGCCCAGTCGGTGGACCACGCCCTTCTCATGACCTATGACTGGGGCAACCTCAGCGGCCCGCCCATGGCGGTGGCCCCCCTGCCAGAGGTCCGCCGGGTGGTGGAATACGCCCTCACCGAGTTTACCCCCAGCCAGCTCTTCCTGGGCGTCCCCAACTACGGCTATGACTGGCCCCTGCCCTACCGCCAGGGGGGCCGGACCCGGTCGCTGAACAATGTGGAGGCCGTCCGGCTGGCCTGGGACCGCCGCGCCGCCATCCGGTACGACGAACAGGCCCAGGCCCCCTGGTTCCGCTATGTGGACGGCCAGGGCGGCGAGCATGAGGTCTGGTTCGAGGACGCCCGGTCCATCCAGGCCAAGGTCCGGCTGGCCCTGGACTACGGCCTGTACGGCATTGGCGTGTGGAACCTGGACCGCCCCTTCCCCCAGGGCTGGACAGTGGTCAACGCTATGGCGGAGATCAGGAGCGAGATGTAGGAAAAATTGCCAGCGGGCGCACAATGTACGCCCGCTGGTTTTAAATTATATTTCTTATCACGAACTCCTCAATCAAGGCGTTAACCAGCTCGGGTCTGTCCGTGTTTGAGTTGTGTCCGGCTCCCTTGATCCACTCCAGCCTGATCCCGGTGTTTTTATTCCATGCCCTGTTATATCTGACGCACGAACCCGCGCGGTCCTTTTCTCCGCAGATCAGCAGCGCGGGACAGGGTATTTCGTAGGGGAGGTCTGCCTCCATGGCGCCGGCCAGCATACGGAAGCCATGGCCGGACAGTCTGGCGTATCTCTCCTGATCACCATCATAGACCATCATCATAGCCCGCATCAGTCCCCTGCCGTAGGGGGACACCGCCACTCCGTTTGTCCCGGACCATAAAAGCGCCTTCCAGGGATAGTGCCGGTATACCGGCTCCATCCTTTTCAGCAGCCACAGCTCAGCCCGGGTCACATATTTTCTTTGCAGAGGCGCGGAATCAATGGACACAAATCCCCTCAGCTTTTCCGGATACATCTGGGCATAGACCTGCCCGACATATCCCCCCATTGACTGTCCGATCACAATTGGAGCGGTCAGCTTTTCCTTTGTAAGGATCTCGTCAAGCCATCTTGCTTTATCCATGAGCGTAAAGGTCAGCGCGAAGGGCCAGGAAGCTCCGTGCCCTGGGGCATCCCACACGAAAACATCGTATTCCTTCTCAAAGAATTCAATTTGTTTCTCAAATAGACGGTGATCAGCGGTCAATCCCGGCAAAAAAATCAACGACGCTTTGGCATGATCTGGCTTCCTGCCGACCCAGTAGTGAATCACCCCGCAGGCTGTCTGATAGGTTCCCGTTTCCATGATATGCCCTCCTGTTCCAAACTGGTGATTTCAAGAACCTCTGATTTATTCGTGTTTCCCCCGCCGGAGGCGGGGGAAACACCTGAAAATTCAGAAGGTTCCTTTATTCTACTAAATAGTCAAACCATTTTCAACTGGGAATTCAGCATATCAAAAAAAGCAATGCCCCTGCTGGCTTTCTTCCTTTCCCTGTGCTATAATATGGCAACCAAAGATAAAGGAGGACGTTTTCATGTCTATTACAGTCGGTTTGAAGGGCCGCGCCGAGACGGTGGTCAGCGACAGCAACACCGCCCAGGCGGCCTGTTCCGGGGCGCTGCCGGTGTTCGGCACCCCCTTTATGTGCGCCCTGATGGAGGAGGCGGCCTGGAAGTCCATCGCCCCCTATCTGGAGCCCGGTCAAAGCACCGTGGGCACCAGGCTGAACGTCTCCCACGACAGCGCCACCCCCGTGGGGATGAGGGTCTGGGCGGAGAGCGAGGTGGCAGCGGTGGACGGCAAGCGGCTGTCGCTCACCGTGGCCGCCTTCGACGAGAGGGGCCCCATCGGCCAGGGGACCCATGAGCGGTTCATTGTCACCGACGAGCGCTTCCTGTCCAAGACGGCCAGGAAGCTGGAGGGCTGAACCGCCGCCGGGGCTGAATTTCGCGTGTTAAAGACGCAATAATTGGAATTATTTTCCTTTTTTCCCGTCATTTCAGCAAATTCAGCGCAATTCCACGCATGAAATACTATGCAAGTTGAAAAATCTATGCTATACTACCTCTCGACGAGGCATCCGGGCCAGGTTCCCATAAGGCTTGGTCCGAGCTGCCTGAATTTAAGAGAGAGAGGGAAAATCTATGTTAGAAGCGTTTGCCAATCTGATTGGCACCATCAGCGGTTGGATGTACAGCTACATTCTGATCATCATGCTGCTGGCTGTAGGTCTGTACTTTACCTTCCGGGGCAAGCTGGTCCAGCTGCGGCTGCTGCCCGAATCCATTCGCGTCGTCACCGAGAAGCCCAAGGGAGAAAACTCCGTCTCCGCGTTCCAGGCCCTGATGGTCTCCACCGCCAGCCGCGTGGGCACCGGCAACATCGTAGGCGTAGCCACCGCCATTGCCGCCGGCGGCTACGGCGCGGTGTTCTGGATGTGGCTCATCGCCATCATCGGCGGGGCCTCCGCCTTTGTAGAGAGCACCCTGGCCCAGATTTATAAGAAAAAGAACCCCGAGGGCGGAAGCTACGGCGGCCCCTCCTACTACATCGAGGCCGCCCTGCACAGCCGCGCGCTGGGCGTCATCTTCGCTGTGATCCTCATCGCCACCTACGCCGGCGGCTTTAATATGCTGGCCTCCTTCAACCTGATTAGCAGCTTTACCAGCTACAGCTTCTATGAGGCGGCGGGTACTGTTGTTCTGTTCGGCAAGGAGATCAGCATGGTCTCCCTGATCGGCGGCGCGGTTCTGGCGGTTCTGGTGTCCATTTGCATCTTCGGCGGCGGCAAGCGCATCGTCAAGGTCACTGGCGTGATGGTCCCTGTGATGGGCGTCATTTACATCCTGATGGCCATTTTGGTCATGGTGATGAACATCACCGCTATCCCCGGCGTGCTGGCCAAGATTTTTGTTGAGGCCTTCGACTTCCAGGCCATTTTCGGCGGCTTCATGGGCTCCTGCGTGATGCAGGGCATCAAGCGCGGCCTGTACTCCAACGAGGCCGGTATCGGCTCTGCCCCCAACGCCGCCGCCGCGGCCGACGTGTCCCACCCTGTAAAGCAGGGTCTGGTGCAGATGCTGTCCGTGTTCATCGACACCATTCTGGTGTGTACCGCCACCGCCATGATGACCCTGTCCACCGGCGTTGACATCAAGGGCGGTCTGGAGGGCGCTCCCCTGGTGCAGGCCTCCCTGGCTACCATCTTCGGCGGCTTCGGCCCGATCTTCATCACCTTTGCCCTGCTCCTCTTCGCCTTCACCACCCTGCTGGGCAACCTGTATTACTGCGAGGGCTGTATGAACTACATTGCCGGCCGTAAGGTGGGCAAGACCGGCACCACCATCTTCAACCTTGCCGCCGTCCTGCTGGTGTTTGCGGGCGCTCTGTTGAAGGTCCGCCTGGCTTGGGACATCGCGGACGTACTGATGGGCTTTATGGCTATCATCAATCTGCCCGTTATCGTCATTCTGGGCAATACCGCCATGAAGGCGCTGAAGGATTACACCGACCAGCGCGCTCGGGGCAAGGACCCCACCTTCAAGGCCTCCTCTATCGGACTGCGGGAAAAGACCGATTTCTGGAACTAATTCACGCAAACAGCGAAGGGCCCCGGCGAAAGCCGGGGCCCTTTTCCTTGTTATTTCGCCGTCTCCCGCTGGAACTTGGCCAGATAGGCGTCCTGGAGCAGCTTCAGCCGCTGAGGGTCCTTCCCGCCCACGGGGATGCCGTCGATGGACTCCACCTTCATGCACAGGGCGCTGGAGCTGGTGACGATGACCTCGTCGGCGTTCATCAGCTCCACCATGGAGAAGGGCTCCTCCAGAACGGGGATGCCGTGCTCCTTGGCCAGGGCCAGCAGATGCTTGCGGGTGATGCCGGGAAGAATCAGCTCGTCGGTAGGGGCGGTGCGCAGTACGCCGTCCTTCAGGATGGAGATGTTGCTGTGGGCGCACTCGGTCACCCGGCTGCCCCGGTGGAGCACCGCCTCGTCACAGCCCCGCTCCGCCGCCCGCTGGTTGGCGAGCACGCTGGGAATCAGGTTCAGCGTCTTGATGTTGCACAGGTTAAAGCGGTTGTCCTCCAGGGAAATCAGCTTGTATGGGATATCCATAGGCTTCATGGCGTGGGGCTTGACAAAAATCATCAGGGAGGGCTCCACCCCCTGGGGGAATACATGGTTCCGGGGGCTGTTGCCCCGGGTGATCTGCCAGTACAGAAAATGAATGGGGCTGTCCGCCGCCGCGTCGATCACCCTTTGCAGCTCCGCCCGCACCCGCTCCCGCTCCATCCTGAAGGGGATCTCCAGCAGCCGCAGGCTGTTGTACATCCGGTCCAGGTGCTCCTCCAGGGCGAAGGGAATCCGGTTCGCCACACAGGTGGCCTCGTAGATCCCGTCTCCGAAGTAGAGCGCCCGGTCCCCCATGGGCACCTGCATCTCCTCCAGGGGACCCATCACTCCGTTATAATAGCCGACACTTTCCCACATGATTACGCTTCCTCTCTTTATTTTTTGATACCGAAATCAATAGACCCGGTTTTTTCGCTCCTCATAGGCCTCGCACGCCCTCCACGCCGCCCAGGCGCACAGAGCGCCGATCACAGCTCCCGCCGCCACGTCGGTGGGAAAGTGGACCCCCACATACAGCCGGGACAGGCCCATCAGGACGGCCAGCACTACGGCGGCGATCCGTCCCCACCGCCAGGGCAGAGCCCGGGCCCAGGACAGGCCGGCGGCAAAGGCCGCGCAGGTGTGGCCCGACGGGAAGGAATTGGGGTCGTTCTCCGTCACCAGCGGGGTGAGCTCCAGCACCAGCCAGGGCCGGGCCCGCTCCACCAGAGGCTTGATGGTGATATTGGTCACCAGCAGTCCCAGGACCAGGGCCAGGAGGGCCGTCCCGCCCGCCCTTCTGGTGGGCTTCCATATCAGCATAGCCAGGGACAGGGCAATCCACATCAGCCCCGCGTCCCCCAGCATGGTATACAGCGAGACTACAGGGTCCAGCCAGGGCTGATGGAGGGATTGAATGGACAGAAGCAGCTCTCCATCCAGCCGCAGCAAGGTGTCCAGCATTTCGGGCACGCCTCCTTTATTTTATGTCAACCAGCCGTCTTGACGAACCGCTGTTCAAAGCTTATAATAGAGGAAAACCCAGCGCAAGTCAACGCTATTTTCTTGATTCTAGCAATAAGGGAGGTCTCCCTTCTTGAAGCAAATCCTCTGTCTGGCAAACGAGCCCTGGTCCACCGTCCTGCCCAGCCGCACGCAGCAGCTCATCTCCCGCCTGCGGGACGCCCAGGTTTTATATTTTTCCCCCGCCCAGTCGGTCAAGGACCGGTCTTTTTTAAAGCGGGGAACCCAGGTACGGCCCAATGTGATCGCCTATACCCTGCCCCCCATCCGCGCCCCTATTTCAGAGCAGCACCGATTCCTGTTCCAGCGGGCCTGGAACAAGATCATTCGCTTCATTCAGGCCGCCGCCTCCAGGCGGCGCTTCTCCGAGCCCCTGCTGTGGACCACCCACCCCCGCCACGTCCACTTGCTGGACAAGCTGGAGTACAGCGCCCTGGTCTACGACTGCGACCGGAACTGGGAGGGCCTTCCGCCCCACTGGGAGGGCAGTCTGGCCCAGGCCGCCGACGTGGTTTTCGCCGCCTCCCCCCAGCTGGCCGACCGGCTGTCCCCGTGCAGCGCCAACATCGCCCTGCTGCCCAACGGCATCAACCTGCCCCTCTTCGACCCCAACACCCGCCGGCCCGACCCCCTCCCCGGGGTGACCGCCCCCATCTTCGGCTGGAGCGGCACCATCCGGCAGGAGCTGGACCTCTCCCCCGTTCTCTACGCCGCCCAGACCCGGCCCGACTGGGGCTTTCTTCTGATAGGGCCCGTTGAGAAGGGCAACCCCTTCCTCCAGCCGCTGGACCAGCTGTCCAACGTCTTTCTCCCCGGGCCCCGGCCCGCCGCCGAGGTGTCCGACTGGCTCTACCGCTGCGACGTGCTGCTGGACCTGCTTCGGGAGGACCGGCCCTATGACGACGTGGTCTCCCCCAGGCTGTATGAGTACCTGGCCACGGGCAAGCCGGTGGTGTCCATGCTCTGGCCCGGCCAGGTGGAGTGCTTCCCCGACGTGGTATACAACGCCAGCGGCCCGGAGGAGTTTATCACCCTCTGTGCCCACGCCCTGGAGGAGGCCCCCGGCTTCGTCTCCCAGCGGCGGATGGACCGGGCCGCCCAGGCCGCCTGGCCCCGCCGGGCCGGCGAGGTGGAGCGCATCCTCACCACCGCCGGCCTGCTGTGACCCCTCCGCCAGTTTTTTGTCCCCTCCCCCGAAATTCTTGTACAAATTTACGAATTTGCCGCTTCCTCTTGCAAAACCGAGCATTTTCCTATAAAATGACATCTCGAGCACACATTGAGAGGAGGGTCCATTATGTTCCGCTTTTTCCGATCCCGGCGGTCCTATGGCCTCAATCCGCTCAAAATCGCCCCATAATATCCTACAGGCTATCTGTACCCGCAGATAGCCTGCGTTTTTAACAGAAAGAGGAGTGTTTTTTATGAAAAAAGTAGCCGTTATCATGGGTTCAGACAGCGACTGGCCGGTGGTCAAGGGGGCCTGCGCCCAGCTGGACGAGTTCGGCATCCCCTACGAGGCCCACATTCTCAGCGCCCACCGCACCCCCGCCGCCGCCGCGGAGTTCGCCAAAAACGCTCGGGCCAACGGCTTCGGCGTGCTGATCTGCGCCGCCGGTATGGCCGCCCATCTGGCTGGGGCCTTCGCCGGCAATTCCACTCTGCCCGTTATCGGCATCCCCATGAAGGGGGGCGCTATGGACGGTCTGGACGCCCTGCTGGCCACCGTCCAAATGCCCAGCGGCATCCCCGTGGCCACCGTCGCCATCAACGGAGCCAAAAACGCCGCCGTGCTGGCCGCTCAGATCCTGGCCGTCTCCGACGACGCCCTCGCCGCCCGGCTGGACGAGGCCCGGGAGAAAATGGCGCAGCAAATTGCCGGCAAGGAGGCCAAGCTCCAGGCGGAGCTGAAGGGCTGAGGGAGGAGCATATGGGTGGTTTTTTTGGCGCCGTCTCTACGCGGGACGTCTCACTTGATATCTTTTTCGGGGTGGACTACCACTCCCATCTGGGCACCCGCCGGGGCGGCATGATCCTCCATGACGCCAAGGACGGGTTCCAGCGGCAGATTCACTCCATCGAAAACACGCCCTTCCGGACCAAGTTCGAGAAGGACCTATCCAAATTCCACGGCTGCTCCGGCATCGGCTGCATCAGCGACACCGACCCTCAGCCTCTGCTGGTGCGGTCCCACCTGGGACTGTACGCCATTACCACTGTGGGCATCATCAACAATGCTGAGGAGCTGGTGGACCAATATTTCTCCGACCACGGCCACCAGTTTATGGCTATGAGCTCGGGCAAGGTCAACTCCACCGAGCTGGCCGCCGCCCTCATCAACCAGAAGGACAATCTGGTTGACGGCATCCTCCACGCCCAGGAGGCGGTAGCGGGCTCTCTTACCCTGCTCATCCTCACCGCCAGCGGGGAGATCGTCGCCGCCCGGGACCGGGTGGGACGCCTGCCCGTCCTCATCGGCAGGGGCGAGGAGGGACACTGCGTCTCCTTCGAGTCCTTCGCCTATCACAAGCTGGGCTATGAGGACGCCTATGAGCTGGGGCCTCGGGAGATTGTCCGCATCACCGCCCAAGGCTTTGAGACCATCTCCCCCCCCGGCCAGGAGATGAAAATCTGCGCCTTCCTCTGGAGCTATTACGGCTATCCAAACTCCAATTATGAGGGCATCAATGTGGAGCTCATGCGCTACCGCAACGGGGCCATTATGGCCCGGGACGAGCAGGAGCGGGGCACGCTGCCCCAGGTGGACTACGTGGCCGGTGTGCCCGACTCGGGCATCCCCCACGCCATCGGCTACGCCAACGCCAGCCAGGCCCACTTCGCCCGCCCCTTTGTAAAATACACTCCCACCTGGCCCCGGTCCTTTATGCCCGACAACCAGGCCGTCCGCAGTCAGGTGGCCAAGATGAAGCAGATCCCCGTCCCCGAGCTGATCCAAAACCAGCGTCTGCTCTTTGTGGACGACTCCATCGTCCGGGGCACTCAGCTGCGGGAGACGGTGGAGTTCCTCTATGAGTCGGGGGCCCAGGAGGTCCATATGCGCTCCGCCTGTCCCCCTATCATGTACAGCTGCAAGTATCTGAACTTCTCCCGGGGAAACTCCGACATGGACCTCCTCGCCCGCCGAACCATTCAGGACCTGGAGGGGGCCGCGGGCCAGAAGCATGTGGATGAGTACGCCGACGCCTCCACCCAACGTGGCCAGTGCATGCTGAAGGCCATTTGTGAAAAGTTCGGCTTCGACTCCCTGGGTTACCAGTCCCTGGACGGCCTGCTGGAGGCCATCGGTATCGACAAGGACAAGGTGTGTACCTACTGCTGGTCGGGGAAGGAATAGGCCCCCTCTGTAGGGGCGGATATTATCCGCCCGCACGATGCCTGTCAGATTACGATAGAGACGGGCGGATGATATCCGCCTCTACACCATAAATTTGGAGGTATTCCCTATGGAAAATTCCCATTCCGCGTCCTACGCCGCCGCCGGCGTGGACATTGAGGCTGGCTACAAGGGCGTCCAGCTGATGAAAAAGCATGTGGCCCGGACCATGATTCCCGGCGTGGTCAGCGGCATCGGCGGCTTCGGAGGCCTCTTTGCCCCCGATCTGTCCGGGATGAAGGAGCCGGTGCTGGTGTCCGGCACCGACGGCGTAGGCACCAAGATCCGTCTGGCCCAGCTGCTGGACAAGCACGACACCATCGGTATCGACTGCGTGGCTATGTGCGTCAACGACATCATCTGCTGCGGCGCGCGGCCCCTGTTCTTCCTGGACTACATCGCCATCGGCAAAAACGAGCCGGAGAAGGTGGCAGCGATCGTCTCCGGCGTGGCTGAGGGCTGCGTCCAGTCGGGCTGCGCCCTCATCGGCGGCGAGACCGCCGAGCACCCCGGCCTGATGGCCCCCGAGGACTACGACCTGGCCGGCTTCGCCGTGGGCGTGGTGGACCGTGAGAAGATCATCGACGGCTCCAGGGTGGCTGAGGGGGACGTCCTCATCGGACTCACCTCCTCCGGGGTCCACTCCAACGGCTTCTCCCTGGTGCGCAAGGTCTTTGACATCGAGCACGCCGGCCTGAATACCCCCATGGACGAGCTTCAGGGCAAGTCCCTGGGCGAGGCCCTGCTGGCCCCCACCAAGCTCTATGTAAAGCCTGTCCTGGCCCTCATCGACGGCGGGGTAGACCTCCACGGCGCCAGCCACATCACCGGCGGCGGCTTCTATGAGAACATCCCCCGGATGCTGCCCGAAGGGCTGTCCGCCTTCCTGATGGGGGACAAGCTGCCCCATCTGCCCATCTTTGAGTTGATCCAAAGTCGAGGAGATATCCCCGAACGGGACATGTACAACACCTTCAACATGGGTCTGGGCATGGTGCTGGCCGTCCCTGAGGACCAGGAGCAAAAGGCGCTGGACATCCTCCGCGCCGCCGGAGAGGACGCCAATACCATCGGCGTGGTGGGCAAGGGCCGCCACGGCGTAGTAATCGGAGCTAATATAGGTACAATCGAATGAAAAAAATCGCTGTGTTAGTGTCCGGGGGCGGAACAAATTTGCAGGCCCTCATCGACGCCCAGGGCCGGGGGGAGATCGTCAACGGAGAGATCGCCGTTGTCATCTCCTCCGTGCCCGACGCCTATGCCTTGGAGCGGGCCAAAAACGCCGGCATCCCTGGATATGTGCTGGACCGGAAGGGCTACCCCTCCAGCCAGGCTATGACATCGGCGCTGGTGGAAAAGCTGCGGGAATTGTCCATTGATCTGGTGGTCATGGCCGGTTTTATGACTATTGTAACCCATGAACTCTTTGAGGTTTATAATAATGCCGTCATCAATGTCCACCCCTCCCTGATCCCCTCCTTCTGTGGCCCGGGATGCTACGGCCTCCACGTCCATGAGAAGGCCCTGGCTTACGGCGTCAAGGTCTCGGGAGCCACCGTCCACTTCGTCACCGAGGAGTGCGACGCCGGCCCCATCATCCTCCAGCGGGCGGCGGACGTCCTCCCGGAGGACACCCCGGAGACCCTACAGCGCCGGATTATGGAGCAGTGCGAGTGGAAGCTCCTGCCCCAGGCCGTCAGCCTGTTCTGCCAGGGCAGATTGACGGTAGAGGGGCGCGCTGTCCGCATTCTGCCGTAGGGGCGGCCTTTGGCCGCCCGCATTTTCCACCACGTTTCATTTCACGGGCGGCCACAAGCCGCCCCTACAGGAGGTAACCACATGATTGACCTGACAAAATACCTCTCCGAACACCCCTACCCTGGCCGGGGCATTGTCCTGGGCCGCACCGCCGACAACAAAAAGGCGGCAATCGCCTACTTCATCATGGGCCGCAGCGAGAACAGCCGCAACCGAGTTTTTGAAAACACCGAGGACGGCATCCGGACCAAGGCCTTTGACGAGAGCAAGATGACCGACCCCTCTCTGATTATTTACCACCCCGTCCGGCTGCTGCCCAACGGCCTGCTGGTGGTGACCAACGGCGACCAGACCGACACCATCCGGGACGCAATTGCGGAGGGCCACTGCTACCGCCACGCCCTGAACACCCGTAAATTCGAGCCCGACGGCCCCAACTGGACCCCCCGTATCTCCGGGGTACTCAAGCCCGACGGGACCTACAACCTGTCCATCCTCAAGAGCCTGGACGGCGATCCGGCCTGCTGCTGCCGGTACTTCTTTGAGTATGACGCCCCCACAGCCGGGGCGGGGCACTTCATTCACACCTATCAGGAGAACCTGGACCCCCTGCCCTCCTTTGAGGGCGAGCCCCGCCGGGTGGCCATCGACGCCACAGACGCCCAGTCCTGGGCGCGGGAGATCTGGTCCGGTCTGAATGGGGAAAATAAGGTGTCCCTCTATGTCCAGCTCTTCGATCTGGAAAGCCGTCAGCGGGATATCTGCATCATCAACAAGCACAGCTGACTCATAGGGGCGGCCTTTGGCCGCCCGCCGTATACAGATATTCCCGAGACATGCGGGCGGCCAAAGGCCGCCCCTGCAAAAACTGGAAATACAGAAAAGAGGAAATCTCGATGGGACTCTTTGACCGCCTCAAGAAACAGGACAAGCCCTCTGAGCCTCAGCTCATCGACTTCCATCCCTACGACACCGGGCTGGCCGAGGCCGTTCGGGCGCTGGAGGCGGACCTCCGAAAGCTGAACACCAACGGACGCCGGCCCTGCGGCCGGGACGAGTTCATCGCCCTGCTGGCAGGCGTCTCCGCCCTGCGCAAGACCCCCGGCATCCCCGGCCCCAACGAATCCGGCCCCAACTACTTCATCACCCTGCCCAAATGCGCCTCCCGTGTGGAGGAGCTGGCGTGCCAGGCCCACCTGAAGGAAATCTTCGGCATTACGGACAAGGAGTCCATGCTGGACTTCTGCAACAAGGAGCTGCGCTGTCACAGCCAGTATCTGGATTTTGAGGGCTTCTGGGAAGGCCGTCCCCCCTTCGACCTGTCTCAGCTCAACGGCGGCGGCCTGGAGTTCTTCCAGGTGGCCCGTGACTTCTCCGCCCAGTTCTATCCCATCGTAGGCCACAAGGGCTATCTGGCCTGGGACATCAGCGAGTGCGTCGGCCATCTGCGGACGGGGTACGCCTGCGGTCTGCTCACCCGGGAGGAATTTGACGAGATGGCGGAGCACTGGATCGTCCAAGCCCAGATTTTTGAGGACTGGACCGACTTCGCAATCAGCCTGGTGTGCGGCGAGCTGTACTGGGACTTCCGGGGCGGCACCAAGCTGCCCGAGCTGAACAAGGGGCTGGAGCTGTGGTCCAAGCTGACCCATATCCTCCTGAACGACGGCGCCGCCTGGGCCAGCGGCCTGTGGTATGTGCCGCCCCGGAAAAAGGAGTTCGGGCTGTGGGCTCCGGAGTTCAAGCTGTACCTCACCGATTGGGAGGGGCCCAGCGGCTGCTTTGCCACCGACCATATTACTGTCCTGGGCAAGAAGGTGGGCTGGTGCTACCGGGAACAGCCCACCGAGGGCCGCCCCGACAGCGGCTGGCGGTTCTTCTCCGGCGAGGAGAGCGAGGATTATGTCAACGACGCCCGAAATACCGAGGTCTACGACCTGAACACCATCTGCAACTATGACCCGGACATTCTCCCCCTGCTGACCGCCCCTGTCGGCACCGCCTACATGCGGGGGCCGGACGGGAAATTCCACGCGGAGCAGTATACGCCACCGGAGGATTAACATTATGTTAACCGGAAAGGAATTGGCTCGGGCCTACTACGACGGCCTGAAAGCGGCCTATTACAGCTATGACGGCCAGGAGATATGGGACCGCTTCTCCTCAGTGGTTCACGGGGCGGACCAGCGGGACCTGGACAAGCTGGATTGGCTCCACTTCTCCGACTGCTGCAACAACGGCGGCACCTCCCAGCTGTTCATCGACTTCTCCCCCTCCGCCAAGGGCAAAAAGGGGCAGGTCCTGCGCTTCCTCCACGACCCGGACGAGATGGCCGTCGTGGCGGACAGCTTCGACGAATACCTGCAAATGCTCATAGATAACGAGTTCGACTTCATCAACGAGGATACCATTGAAGAATAAGAGGAAAAACAAAGTTTTTCCCAAAAGTTTCTTTTCGGTTCCTTTTCTTTTCAAAGAAAAGGAACGAGAAAACCCGAAAGGAGCGCAACATGACCGAACTGGAACTGAAATATGGCTGCAACCCCAATCAAAAGCCCGCCCGCATCTACATGGAGGACGGCGAGCTGCCCCTGGAGGTGCTCAACGGCCGGCCTGGGTACATCAACTTTATGGACGCGCTCAACTCCTGGCAGCTGGTTAAGGCCCTGAAAAAGGCCACCGGCCTGCCCGCCGCCGCCTCCTTCAAGCATGTCTCCCCGGCGGGCGCGGCCCTGGGCCTGCCCCTGAACGACACAGAGCGGCTGATGTACCTGGCCCCCGAGGGGGACCTCTCCCCCATCGCCTGCGCCTACATCCGGGCCCGTGGGGCCGACCGGCTGTGCTCCTTCGGGGACTGGGCGGCGCTGTCCGACACCTGCGACGGCGACACCGCCCGCTTTTTGGCCGGGGAGGTATCCGACGGCGTGATTGCCCCGGACTACACCGCCGAGGCCCTGGAAATTCTCAAGGCCAAGCGCAAGGGCGGTTACAATGTGGTGAAGATCGACCCGGACTATGTCCCCGCCCCCATCGAGCGGCGGAGCATCTTCGGCATCACCTTCGAGCAGGGGTACAACGACCTGGCCATTGACGAGAGTATGCTGGAGAATGTGGTCACAAAGGCCAAGCGCCTGCCTCATGACGCCAAAAACGACATGCTGCTGGCTCTTATTACCTTAAAATACACCCAATCCAATTCGGTGTGCTACGTCAAGGACGGCATGACCATCGGCGTAGGGGCCGGCCAGCAGAGCCGTATCCACTGCACCCGGCTGGCGGGAAGCAAGGCGGACGTCTGGTGGCTGCGGCAGCACCCCTGGGTGCTGGAGCTCCAGTTTGCCGGCGGCGTCCGCCGCCCCGACCGCGACAACGCCATCGACCTGTATATCGCGGACTCCGCCGCCTTTACCCAGGGGGACGCCTGGAAGCGGCTCTTCAAGGTCCGCCCCAAGGAGCTGACCCCCTCCCTCAAAACGCAGTGGCTTTCCAAGCTCACCGGCGTCACCCTGGGAAGCGACGCCTTCTTCCCCTTCGGCGACAACGTGGAGCGGGCTCACCAGTCGGGGGTGCAGTATATCGCCCAGCCCGGCGGCTCCATTCGGGACGACCAGGTCATTGAGACCGCCGACAAATACGGCATGGTCATGGCCTTTACCGGAATGCGGCTGTTCCACCACTAAGGAGGGAAAATCATGTTCATCAGCAGCAACACCGGCTCTTTTTCATGCAATTCCCTTGAAGAATATAAGGCCGCTTTAGAGGCCTGCTTTCAGCCGGAAAATGAAATCTGGTGCTCCCGTACAGAAGAAAACAAGTATCCCTGCCTGTCCATCCTCGTAAAAGGTGACCAAGCTGTGGTCAACTATTTTGAGGAGGAGAATGGCGGTGAGATGCTGGTCTCCTTCGGCGACGAGGATGCGGAAGACATTGTGACGTTTTGTGACGGCCAATATGAAATTGCCGCCTGGCAGGTGATACCAGCCGCCGACGCTATGGCCTGCGCGCTGGAATTTTTCCACACTCAAGGCGCGCCCAGCTGCATTGACTGGGGCGAGTTATAGAAAGGCTGTTTATCATGGGATTTTTTGATCACTTTAAAAAAAATGAAGCGGCTCCGGAACCTCTGGAGCCCAGTGTAAAATCAATCGGGCCCACTGTGGCCGAGATCGCCCGGATCATTTCCAGCGGAGACGAAACGGTTCTCCGCGATATCACCGCTTGCACGGAGAACCCCGCCAGCTGGTTTACGGCACATCAGGATCGGTACAGGGAGCGGAGCGTACTCTCCCCTAACGATCCGGAAGCAATCCAGTGGCTGGGTTTGGTGGACATTCTGGAGGAGCACGGCTGGGTCTGCGAGCGGGACTGGAAGGACGAGCTGGAGGATTTTTCCTATTTTCTCCAGAACCTCCACGGCTTCCAAAAGCTGGGGCTGGAGCTGGACCCGGACTGGCTTGACGAGGACGAGGATATCTCCGCCTGGTGCGGCGCCCTGACGGAACAATGGGAGGGGGTCTGTGTCGCCGCAATCGACATTGACAGCGACAGCTATGTCCTTTTCCCCACCTCCACCGCCCAGCTTGCCGATTTACAGCGGTTGGCCGGTGAAATCGGTCACCGCATCGACGCTGCGGAACGTATGTAAAAGGAGGACCCTTATGAAAGTCTTAGTAGTAGGCGGAGGCGGCCGTGAGCACGCCATCTGCTGGAAGCTGGCCCAGAGCCCCAAGGTGACAGCGCTCTACTGCGCCCCGGGCAACGGGGGCATCGCCCAGGTGGCAACCTGCGTGCCTATCAAGGCCACCGATGTGGACGGCATGGTGAAGTGGGCCAAGGAGAACGCCATGGATTTCGTCATGGTGGCCCCGGACGACCCCCTGGCTCTTGGCATGGTGGACGCTCTGGAGCAAGCGGGCATCCCCGCCTTCGGCCCCCGGGCCAACGCCGCCATCATCGAGGCCAGCAAGGCCTTCTCCAAGGAGCTGATGAAACAATACCACATCCCCACCGCAAAATATGAGACCTTCACCAACCTGGACAAGGCCCTGGCCTACATCCGGGACCAGGGCGCGCCCATCGTGGTCAAGGCGGACGGCCTGGCCCTGGGCAAGGGCGTGGTGGTGGCCTCCACCGTGGAGGAGGCCGAGCAGGCCGTCCGGGAGATGATGGAGGACAAGAAGTTTGGCGAGAGCGGCTCCACCGTGGTCATCGAGGAGTGCATGGTGGGCCCTGAGGTGACGGTGCTGGCCTTCTGCGACGGGGAGCACCTGGTCCCCATGCTGTCCAGCCAGGACCACAAGCGGGCCTACGACGGCAACCAGGGCCCCAACACCGGGGGCATGGGGGCCTTCTGCCCCTCCCCCAAGTACACGCCGGAGATTGCGGACCGGTGCGTCAAAGAAATTTTCCAGCCCACTATAGCCGCTCTGAAGGCGGAGGGACGGCCCTTTAAAGGGGTCATCTACTTTGGTCTTATGTTAACTAAAGACGGCCCGAAAGTGGTGGAGTACAACGCCCGGTTCGGTGACCCGGAAACCCAGCCCATCCTGTCCATGCTGGACACCGACCTGATGGACATCTTCCAGGCCTGCGTAGACGGCACCCTGGATCAGGTGGACATTAAGTGGAAGTCCGGCGCAGCCTGCTGTCTGGTGCTGGCCTCGGGAGGTTATCCAGTGAAGTACCAGAGCGGCTACCCCATCACCGGTCTGGCCGAGGCCGCGGCCCTGGGGGCCACGGTGTTCCACGCCGGAACCAAGCAGGGCGAGACCGGCACGGTCCTCACCGCTGGAGGTCGGGTGCTGGGGGTCACCGCCCTGGGCAGCACCCTGGAGGAGGCTATTGACAAGGCCTACGCCGCCGCCAAGCCCATCGCCTTCCAGGACATACATTTCCGGACTGATATCGGCAAAGTATAACACCCGCCCCCAGCGGGGTACGATCGCTCCAGGCAGAATGGGGGGAGTCACCATAAAAAAACACCGTATCTCATCCTTTTTGATCGCCGCCGTCCTGTTTTTGGGCCTGGCCTGGCCCATCCCCGCCTCGGCGGCCAATCTGTATTTTACCGCCATCAACAACAGCGTGGCTCCCCTGTCCTCCAATACCATGCCCTTCTGGTCGGGGGGAGCCATCTATGTACCCTACTCCATTTTTGACGCCAACCTGAACGGCATCAACGTCAGCCTGGGGCTCTACACCAGCTATAACCGCAGCAACAACACCATTACGCTATTCAATCTGCGGCAGATGCTGGTCTTTGACCTGAGCAAGGGCACCTGCTGGGACGAAATGACGGGGACAACCTACTCCGCCCGGGCGGTCATGCGGGGTGGAACGGCCTTTCTGCCCCTGAACATGGTCAGCTCCTTCTTTAGGCTGAGCTACAGCTATAACCAGCTGCCCTATATCTCCCAGGGCTATCTGGTGCGCATCAAGAGCGCCGACGCGGTCAGCGACGATGCCAGCTTTATCGACGCCGCCCAGACCGTCATCAACAACCGCCTGCGGGACTACACCCAGAGCCTCAGCCCCGCCGACACCACCAACCCCAGCGTCAAGCCGGGGACCAACCCGGGGCCGGGGACCAGTCCTGGGACTACCCCCGGAACCACCCCGGGAACGGGAACCGGAACCAATCCAGAAACCACCCCTGGGACCAATCCCGGGACAACCAGCCCCACCACCCCGCCCGCCGCCCCGGAGGAGCCTGACGAGACCGAGACGGTAGCCTATCTGGCCCTCCGCTGTGAGAGCGCCGAGGGGCTGGCCGCCGCGATGAACGCCCTGGACGCCGCCGGGCGAAGCGCCGTGTTCTTCCTCACCCCCCGGCTTCTGGAGGAGGAGGGGGACCTGGTCCGCCGGGCCCTGGGCACCGGGCACAGCGTCGGCATCCTGGCCGACAGCGGGGAGCCGGTTGAGGAACTGCTGGCCCGGGGAACCGCCGCCCTGGAGATGTCCGCCCGCACTCGGACCACCCTGGCCTGCGTCCCCGCCGGACAGCGGGCCGCCCTGAAGGAGGCCGGCTGGGTATGCTGGACTGAGACCGCCCGTCTCCAGCCCAACGATTCCGTCAGCCCCAGCTCCTTCGCCTCCAGTACCATCCGGCGGCTGAAAAACCGTCAGGGCCCGGTCTACCTCACCCTGGAGGGCGGCGACAGCGCCGCCCGGGTCCTGCCCGTCCTTCTCCGCCAGCTCGGAAGCAGCGACTATATCGTGTCCATCCCGATGGAGACCAGATTATAAAAAGCCTCCCTCAGAGAGGGAGCTGAACGATGTGAGGAGGTGCATCCATGGATGAAAAAATGAGGACTCTGCAGCAGTGGATCGACGAGAGCCAAAGAATCGTCTTTTTCGGCGGAGCGGGCGTGAGCACCGAGAGCGGTATTCCCGACTTCCGCAGTGTGGACGGGCTGTACAATCAGAAATACGCCTGGCCTCCGGAGGAGATTTTGAGCCGAACCTTTTTTGATACCCAGCCCGAGGAGTTTTACCGCTTCTACCGGGACAAGATGCTCTGTCTGGACGCCCAGCCCAACGCCGCCCACAAAAAGCTGGCTGAGCTGGAGGCGGCGGGCAAGCTGCGCTCAGTGGTCACCCAGAACATCGACGGGCTCCACCAGAAGGCTGGGTCCCAGCGGGTTTGGGAGCTCCACGGGTCGGTCCACCGCAACTACTGCATGAGGTGCCGCAGGCCCTATGCGGTGACGGACATCAAAACGGGGACCGGGGTGCCAAAATGCTCCTGCGGCGGAACCGTCAAGCCCGATGTGGTCCTCTATGAGGAGGGTCTGGACAGCGCCACCATCGAGGGGGCGGTGGCCGACATTCGGGAGGCCGACCTGCTCATCATCGGGGGCACCTCCCTGGCGGTCTACCCCGCCGCCGGGCTCATCAACTATTTCCGGGGAAACCGGCTGGTCCTCATCAACAAGAGTCCCACCCCCTACGACGACCGGGCCAGCCTGGCCATCAACCAGCCCATCGGCCAGGTGCTGGGGCAGATTACCGTCTGATGAAGAACAGCCGCCTCTTTGAGATCCTCTATCTTTTGGTGGAGAAACGGGCCGTTACCGCCGGGGATCTGGCCCAGCGGCTGGAGGTGTCGGAGCGGACCATCTATCGGGACATTGACGCGCTTTCCGCCGCCGGTATCCCCGTCTACGCCCAGAAGGGCAGGGGGGGCGGCATCCGGCTGATGGACCAGTTCGTGCTGGACAAAGCTCTGCTGTCTCAAGCACAGCAGGACGAGATTTTGTTTGCCCTCCAAGCCGTCCTGGCCACCGGCGGGGCGGCGGAAGGGGAGACCCTGTCCCGGCTGTCCGCCCTGTTCCGCCGGGAGGGGGACGGCTGGCTGGAGGTGGACTTCACCGACTGGGGCAGCGGGGCGGCGGAGCGGGAGAATTTTTCCCTGGTCAAGCGGGCCATTTTGGAGCGGAGACTGCTGTCCTTTACCTACTACAGCTCTGCGGGACAAAAAAGCCGCCGGACGGTGGAGCCCGCCCGGCTGGTGTTCAAAAGCGGCTGCTGGTATCTGTCGGCCTACTGCCAGACCCGGCAGGCCTGGCGCGTTTTCCGTCTGGTGCGGATGGAGGGGCTTTCTCTGGAGGAGGAAACCTGTCCGCCCCGAAAGCCTCCGGAGCGGTTGGAGGCCCCTCAGGCTGACGGTTATCGGGGCGTGGACCTGCGGCTGCGCTTTGCCCCCTCCGCCGCCTGGCGGGTGCGGGACTACTTTAACCCAAAAGAGATCACTGCCCAGCCGGACGGATGTCTGCTGGTGGCGTGCACCTTCCCGGAGGACCAGTGGCTGTTGTCCTTCCTCCTGTCCTTTGGCAGTCAGCTGGAGGTGCTCTCCCCCGCCTACTGGCGGGACATTTTGGCAGAGGAGCTGAAAAAATCCTTGGGCGTCTATGAAACCTGACACACCCTGTCAGATTATAGGGCGTATCCTTATATCAGAGACGGGGCAGACCCCGTCCATTATAAGGAGGTTTTTCCAATGGAAGAGAGAAAGTTTTGTCAGTGCTGCGCTATGCCCCTGGACAAGCCTGAGGACAAGGGCACCGAGTCCGGCGGCATCCCCAGCGAGGACTACTGCCGCTACTGCTACCAAAACGGGGCCTTTACCGCCCCCGATGCCACTATGGACGACATCATTGCCTTCAACCTGAAATTCAACGAGGAGAACGGCCATCCCTTCGGCCCCCAGGAGGAGGCGGAGAAGATGATGCGGGGTTGGTTCCCAACCTTGAAGCGGTGGAGAAAGGGATAACCGGTTTTTTGCTCATTTATCTTGACAAAGGCTGGGACTGTCTGGTACAATAAACGCAGAAGGGCGCTGTTACTGACGGTTGGCCCAAGGATTACGCTAACAAAATGTTAGCCGCTCGGGTGCCATCCGGGCGGCTAACAAGCTTTTGGGGCGGTGAGGAGCAAAATCATGATGACAACGCTCGAGCACACCACGAAACGAAAGATAACCTTCCAAAAATCGTTTCCCATCAGCAACCACCTCCCCCTGTTCGGATTTGCTAGGGGTTCAAACGGTGGGCCAACCGCCTTTTATGTAACAGCGCACAGTCTGCACCCATCGAATTGATGGGTGCTTTTACTTTATCACGTGTGTCGTGCTTTGTCAAATTCTGCCGCCCATCTGAGCGGTTTTTAAAAAAGCACTTGACTTTTTTGTGGTACCAACATATAATTGTTGTGGGACCAGAAAAGGTGGTGAATTATTTGGTCGCACGCAGAGGCCGTCCTGTATCAGAAAATCCTAAAGACTTCATACTTCGTGTACGGCTGGACAAAGAAACGCTTCACAGGTTGGATGAATGCTGTGAGGCAGAGAAGCTTTCCAGGTCAGAAGTAGTCCGAAAGGGAATTGAAGAACAGCACAGCCGAATTAAAAAATAGAGTGCTGGCACCCCTTACAAAGCATACCAACACTCTATAGATACCACACCCGGAGGTCTGGTAAATCTGATAATACCATGCCTCCCGGTGAAAATCAAGGAGGTTTTTCAGATGGAAGCCATTATCAAAGAAATCAAGCGGTACGTAGAACAAACAGAGATGGACGAAAAGGCAAAGCTGGGCTATCAAATCGGGCTGAATGACATCCTCGCCCTGTGTGATGTGGCGGACCGGGACACCTGTGGGGCAATCTGTTACACCTATTTATTCGGCAAGGCCATGGGCTATCGGGCGGCGAAGGGGATTTAGCGGTCAACGCCTCAAATACTCCGGCGGGCGGTATTGCAGGGCCTCGGCCAGGTGGGCGGGCTGGATATCCCCGCCGCCGTCCAAATCGGCGATGGTCCGGGCCACCCGCAGAATGCGGTCGTAGCTCCGGGCGGTGAGGCCCATCCGGTCGAAGGCCCCCTTCATCAGCCGCTGGCAGGCCTCGTCCAGGGCGCAGAAGCGGTCCAGACCCTCCCGGGTGAGCTGGGCGTTTCCGGCCGCGCCGGTGTCCTTCTGCCGGGCGGTCTGGAGGGCCCGGGCGGCGTCCACCCGCTCCTTCACCTGGGCGGAGGTCTCCGCCCGGTCCCGCTGGGCCAGCTCGTCAAACTCCAGGGGGGCCACCTCCACAAACAGGTCCAGCCGGTCCAGAAGGGGGCCGGAGAGGCGGGAGAGGTATTTTTTCACCTCCGCCTCAGTACACCGGCAGCGCCCCGAGGGATGGCCGTACCAGCCGCATTTGCAGGGGTTCATGGCGCATACCAACATAAACCGGGCGGGGTAGGTGACGCTCCCCGCCGCTCGGGAGATGTTGACCTCTCCGTCCTCCAGGGGCTGGCGGAGGACCTCCAGCACCTCCTTGGGGAACTCGGGCAGCTCGTCCAGAAAGAGGACCCCGTTGTGGGCCAGGGAGATTTCCCCGGGCCGGGGGTTTGAGCCGCCCCCGGCCATACCGGTGGAGGACACCGTGTGGTGGGGGGAGCGGAAGGGCCGCAGGGTGATGAGGGGCTGTTTGGCGCTGGTCTGGCCCATGATGGAGTGGACCTCGGTACACTCCAAAGCCTCCTGGCGGGTCATGTCGGGCAGAATACCGGGCAGGCGGCGGGCCAGCATGGACTTGCCCGTCCCCGGAGGGCCGGACATCAGGACGCTGTGCCCCCCGGCGGCGGCAATCTCCAGGGCCCGCTTCACCTGGTCCTGACCCTTGACCTCGGCCATATCGGGGCACTGGAAGGCGGCGGGGGCGGGCTTCCAGGGCTGGGCGGGGGCGATGGGCTCCTCGCCGGTGAGGTGCCGCTCCAGCTGAATGACATCCCGGACAGGATAGACCACCGGTCCCTCGGCCAAGGTGGCCTCGGCGGCGTTCTCGGCGGGGACATACAAAGCCTCAATCCCGGCCCGCTTGGCGGCCAGGGCCATGGACAGCATCCCGGCGCAGGGCCGGAGCTGGCCGGACAGGGACAGCTCGCCGATGAAGGCGCAGTTCTCCCTGGGCAGGCGCAGCTGCTTGCCGGCGGCCAGAATGCCCACCAGCATCGGGAGATCGTAGAGGGTGCCCACCTTTTTCAGATGGGCGGGGGCCAGATTGACGGTAATCCGGCTGACCGGGAAGGTGAAGCCGCAGTTCTTGATGGCGGCGCGCACCCGCTCCCGGGCCTCGCTGACGGCGGTGTCAGGCAGGCCCACCACCGTAAAGGCGGGCAGGCCGCCGGACAGGTCGCACTCGGCGGAAACCAGATAGCCGGTCACTCCGTGTAGCCCCAGGGATTGAATTGAACGGACCATTTTCTCCACCTCCAAAGGAGATTTGCGCTTTGCTCCATTGTAACGGTATTTTGGGAAAAATGCAACATAGGCGGATATATTAAGATTCTCTAAATTTCTTATTTGATAGTTGATTTTTCCATCTACCCCTTGTATAATATCGTTTGCGGTCTGAGACCGAATGTTGAAAAGGAGTGACTTCAATGAAAAAAATCCAGAGAATCCCCGCGCTGCTGCTGGCAATGCTCATGCTGTTCTCCCTGACACTGACCAGCTGCGGAAGCAAAGAGGACATCGCTTCCCCCGACCAGGTGGCGGTAGCCTTGTTTGACATGATTTTGAAAAATGATGCCTCCACCGCCGTAGAGCTGTTCGGCTACGCCGACGAGGCCGCGGCCCGGAAGGATATGGGCCTTGAGGACAATATCTATGACGAGCTGGCTGAGCAGCTGGTCTCCGAGATGGAGGGCGGCAGCACTGAGGATGCCAGAGCTGTTGTAGACGCTTTCATGAACATGTTCAAAGACGTGACCCTCACCGCCAAGGTGAAGGAGTCCGACGAGAAGGCGGGCACCGCCGTGGTCACCTGCACCATCAACACCTTCGAGTCCGGCGCCATGGACAATATCCTCCAGCAGATCATGACCGATATCATGTCTGACGAGACCCTGCTTTCCGCCGATGAGGCCACCCTGTACAGCGCCATCATCAACAAGATGGCCGAAGGCCTCTCCGCCCTGACTCCCACCGAGAATACCGCCGACTTCGATGTAAACTTTGAACTGGTCAAGGCCGACATCAATGGCAAGGAAAAGAGCGTTTGGCTGCCTGTGGACGTTGAGGAGTTTGGCGCGCTCATCTCCAACACCGCCCTGGGAGAGTGATCCCCCTACTTACCGAACTTATTATTATCACACCGCCCCACCGGTCCAAGCGCCGGCGAGGCGGTTTTTCATCCCTCTCCTCCGGCCCTGCCCCGGGCAGAGAGGGGCGCGGAATTTTCTTTCTTTGATGGGGAAAATTTTTCAGTTGAAAAGTTTACAAACAAAAGAAAAAGTGATAAACTACATGTGTTTGGAAATCCAAGGCGCGCCCGGTCTGCCGGGGCCGCCGCGGACCTGTCCCGATATAACCATACAGCTATGAAAACTATAACTGTTTTCATGATTGGTCAGATGGGGACAGGCCTGTAAAATAGGGCAGAGGACCCCAGCGAAATTAGGAAGAAAGTAGGGAACTTCTTATGGCAAGAAAATTCAAAACCATGGACGGCAACAACGCCGCCGCGTATGTCAGCTACGCCTTTACCGAGGTAGCCGGCATTTACCCCATCACGCCGTCCAGTCCCATGGCCGACTATGTGGACCAGTGGGCCGCTCAGGGGCAGAAAAATATCTTTGGCGACACCGTGAAGGTCATCGAAATGCAGTCTGAGGCGGGCGCTGCCGGCACCGTCCACGGCTCTCTCAACGCGGGCGCGCTGACCACCACCTACACCGCCTCTCAGGGCCTGCTGCTGATGATCCCCAACATGTACAAGATCGCCGGCGAGCTGCTGCCCGGCGTGTTCCACGTCTCCGCCCGTACCGTGGCCGCTCAGTCCCTGAACATCTTCGGCGACCACTCCGACGTGATGGCCTGCCGTCAGACCGGCTTCGCCATGCTGGCCGAGGGCAACGTGCAGGAGGTTATGGACCTGGCTCCCGTGGCCCACCTGGCCGCTATCAAGGGCCGCGTTCCCTTTATCAACTTCTTCGACGGCTTCCGCACCTCCCATGAGATCCAGAAGGTCGCCATCTGGGACTACAAGGACCTGGGCGAGATGGTGGACATGGACGCCGTGAAGGCTTTCCGCGCCCGCGCTCTGAACCCCGAGCATCCCACCATGCGCGGCTCCCATGAGAACGGCGACATCTTCTTCCAGCACCGCGAGGCCTGCAACAAGTACTACGACGCCCTGCCCGAGATCGTCGAGGAGTATATGGGCAAGATCAACGCCAAGCTGGGCACCGACTATCAGCTGTTCAACTACTACGGCGCCCCCGACGCCGACCGGGTCATCATCGCCATGGGCTCCATCTGCGACGTGGCCGAGGAGGTCATCGACTACCTGAACGCCCACGGCGAGAAGGTGGGTCTGGTTAAGGTCCGCCTGTACCGCCCCTTCCGGGCCGACAAGCTGATTGCCGCCATCCCCGCCACCGCCAAGAAGATCGCCGTTCTGGACCGGACCAAGGAGCCCGGCGCTCTGGGCGATCCCCTGTATATGGACGTTGTCACCGCTCTGGCCGGCGCCGGTATCACCGGCAAGACCGTTGTGGCCGGCCGCTACGGCCTGGGCTCCAAGGACACCCCGCCCCGCAGCGTCTTTGCCGTGTATGAGAACCTGGCTCAGGATGCCCCCGCCAACCACTTCACCATGGGCATCGTGGACGACGTGACCAATACCTCCCTGACGGAGAAGGCCGCCCCCAACACCGCCGCCGAGGGCACCATCGAGGTCAAGTTCTGGGGTCTGGGCGGCGACGGCACCGTGGGCGCCAACAAGAACTCCATCAAGATCATCGGCGACCACACCGACAAGTATGTGCAGGCGTACTTCCAGTACGATTCCAAGAAGACCGGCGGCGTGACCGTGAGCCATCTGCGCTTCGGTGACCAGCCCATCCGCGCCCCCTATTATATCAACAAGGCTGACTTCGTGGCCTGCCACGTGCCCGCCTATATCGTCAAGGGCTTCCCCATGGTCCGGGACGTGAAGCCCGGCGGCACCTTCCTCATCAACTGCCAGTGGACCCCCGAGGAGCTGGATAAGCACATGCCCGCCGTAGCCAAGCGGTATATCGCCGAGAACAACATCCAGGTCTACACCATCAACGCCATTGACCTGGCCCGCGAGATCGGCATGGGCAAGCGCACCAACACCATCCTCCAGTCCGCCTTCTTCGCCCTGGCCAAGGTAATGCCCGAGGCCGAGGCCATCCAGTATATGAAGGACGCCGCCACCCACTCCTACCTGAAGAAGGGCCAGGACATTGTGGACATGAACCACAAGGCCATCGACGCCGGCGCCACCGCCTTCAAGAAGTTCGACGTGCCCGCCTCCTGGAAGGACGCGGTCGATGCCCCCAAGGAGAACAAGCACACCGGCCCCGTCAAGCTGGTGGACCTGGTGAACAACGTCCTGGATCCTGTGGACCGCATGGACGGCGACAGCCTGCCCGTCTCCGCCTTCGAGCCCTATGTGGACGGCACCTTCGAGCTGGGCGCCGCCGCCTATGAGAAGCGGGGCGTGGCCGTCTCCGTGCCCACCTGGGACTCCTCCAAGTGCATTCAGTGCAACCAGTGCTCCTATGTCTGCCCCCACGCCACCATCCGCCCCTTCGCCCTCACTGAGGACGAGGCCACCAAGGCTCCCGAGGCCGCCAAGATCGTGGACGTGAAGGCCGGCAAGGGCAAGGGTCAGTACAAGTTCTCCATCGCCATCAGCCCCCTGGACTGCATGGGCTGCTCCGTGTGCGTCAAGACCTGCCCGGTGGACGCTCTGTCCATGGTTGGCCAGGAGCAGGAGGCCGCTCAGCAGGACGTGTTCAACTATATGGTGGCCAACGTCTCCGCCAAGGAGGACATGGCCGACCTGTCCGTCAAGGGCTCTCAGTTCAAGAAGCCTCTGCTGGAGTTCTCCGGCTCCTGCGCCGGCTGCGCCGAGACCGCCTATGCCCGTCTGATTACCCAGCTGTTCGGCGACCGGATGTATATCTCCAACGCCACCGGCTGTTCCTCCATCTGGGGCGGTCCCGCCGCCACCTCCCCCTACGCCACTACGTCCGAGGGCAAGGGTCCCGCTTGGGCCAACTCCCTGTTCGAGGACAACGCCGAGCACGGCCTGGGCATGTATCTGGGCCAGAAGGCCATCCGCGACCGCCTGATTGCCAAGGTAGCGGCCATGCAGCCCGAGGGCGAGGACAAGGCCATCATCGACAAGTATCTGGAGACCAAGGACGACGGTCAGGCCAACGCCGAGGCCGCCAAGGCTCTGGTCGCCCTGCTGGAGAAGTGGGCGGCCGGCGGCTGCGAGGACTCCAAGGCCATCCTGGCCGAGAAGGACTACCTGGCCAAGAAGTCTGTGTGGATCTTCGGCGGCGACGGCTGGGCCTACGACATCGGCTACGGCGGCGTGGACCACGTGCTGGCCTCCGGCGAGGACGTGAACATCTTCGTGTTCGACACCGAGGTGTACTCCAACACCGGCGGTCAGGCCTCCAAGGCCTCCAACATCGGCCAGGTGGCTCAGTTCGCCGCCGCCGGCAAGGTGATGCCCAAGAAGTCCCTGGCCGAGATCGCTATGACCTACGGCTATGTCTATGTGGCTCAGATCGCCATGGGCGCCAACCCCAACCAGACCCTGAAGGCCATTGCCGAGGCTGAGGCCTATCACGGCCCCTCCCTCATCATCGGCTACGCCCCCTGCGAGATGCACTCCATCAAGGGCGGCATGGCGAACTGTCAGGCCGAGATGAAGAAGGCCGTGGAGTGCGGCTACTGGAATCTGTTCCGGTTCAACCCCGCCGCCGAGGGCGCCAAGCTGACCGTGGACTCCAAGGCCCCCGCCGGCGGCTATCAGGAGTTCCTGCTCAACGAGGCCCGCTACTCCTCCCTCACCCGCTCCTTCCCCGACCGCGCCAAGGAGCTCTTCGCACTCAACGAGGAGACCGCCAAGCAGCGCTATGAGAAGCTGCTGCGGCTCCAGAAGATGTACGAGGGCTAATTCGCCTAAACCTGACCCCCGGGAATTTCGGTTCCCGGGGGGTTCTTAAAAAATCAGCCGCCGCAGTCCGTAGGACCGCGGCGGTATTCCTGTTTCTATGGAGCGACGGCCTGGATATTTTCCAGCGTCATGGCCTGCCAGGGCAGCTCTAACCGCGCCGCGCCGTCTACATAGGCGTTCAGCCAGTCCTCATACTCCGGCCCGTCCAGCGTGGCGGTGGTGACCTCCTGGCCGCTGTAGGTAACGAGGTAGATCAGCCCGTCGCCGTCCTGGTCCGCCTCGTCGGGAAAGGGGTTGCCGTCCCAATCCTCCGGGAAGTCATCCTTGTCCCAGGCGTCCACGCTGCCTATCATCAGGTAGCCGTCGCCGCCTATGTCATACTGGTAGAGAGCGAAGGGCCAGAAGTCGTCCCGCCCAGACAGCCCATGGTTGTGGGAGGCCATCACCTGGACGGCGCCGTTGTCGTAGAAGGTCATGCCTATGAAGCCGGACAGCTCCAGGTACAGCGTTCCGGCGTCCTTGTTGAAGCTGTAGACGTTATCTGTCATGCCTGCCATGGGGCTGTCGTCATTTTGATAGAGCAATTCTGTCTCGCCGTCGCCATCTACATCAAAGAGGGCAAAATGGTTTTCCTCCATCTGCCCGCCCGGCAGCAGCTCAACCGGGTCACCGTTGGGATAGATGTGGTCGTTGTAGATGTCCTCCAGGGCCTTGCGGTAGGCCTTGGCCGCGTCTGCCCCCAGCTCTTGGGGGGAGGCGGGCTGTGGCGGTACGCTCTCGGACGGGGAGAGGCAGGAGGACGCGCCGCCGGAGGTGGGAAGGGAGACTGCCGGCCCGCTCTTGGGTCCGCAGGCGGCCAAGGCAAGCGCCAGGGTCAGGGCATAGGACAAGGCGGTCAACAGCCTGTATAGTATTCTTTCTCTCATAGTGGATGGGCTCCTTTCTTGACATTCTATAGCTAATACACCTGAGAGGGGAAAAATGTCACAGAAGCCGAAAAACATTTCTAAAAAATATCTCTTGATCTGTGACAAACCATGTGTTTGAGGTGTATCCTTAGCTATCAGCCGCCCACGGGCGCTCCACCGAAATTCCCTTCCGGAAATTTTGCGACCTTCCCGGCAAAAACCGTACAATAAGAGTGAAAGCGCTTTTAATTGAAAAAAGGTGGTGCGCAATGGAAGACAAACAGATCATTGACCTCTACTGGGAGCGGGCGGAGGACGCGATCCGGGAAACCTCGGCGAAGTACGGGCGGCTGTGCCAGTATATCGCCCAGAACATCCTATCCAGTCCGGAGGACAGCGAGGAGTGCGTTAACGACACCTGGCTGGGGCTTTGGAACGCCATCCCGCCCCAGCGGCCCAACCACTTCTCCGCCTTTATTGGAAAAATCGTCCGGAACCTGGCGCTGAAACGCTTTGACTATCTCACCGCCGCCAAGCGCAGCCGGGAGACCGTCTGCTCCCTGGAGGAGCTGGGGGACTGCGTATCCGGGAAGCCAAGTGTGGAGGATGAGCTGGAAAACCAGCGGGTGGAGGAGGCCATCGACCGCTTTCTCTGGACGTTGGGGGAGACAAAGCGGACGGTCTTTATCCGCCGCTACTGGTATTTCGATTCCATCAGCAGCATCTGCCGCCGCACCGGCTTTTCCCAGAGCAAGGTGAAGTCTATGCTCTACCATACCCGCCAAAAGCTGCGGGATTATTTAGAAAGCGAGGGAATTGAGCTATGAATGAGAGACAATTTGCCGACCGTATTGGAAACATTGATGACCAGCTGATCGAGGGAGCCAGGTACCGTCGAAGGGGTGCAGGCGGATTGCGCCGCCTTCTGGCCGCAGCGGCGGTGGCCGCGTTGATGGCTGTCAGCTTCACCGCGGGAGCACTGGCCTCCGGCCAGGAGGCCCCGGCGGAGACCATCGAACTGCCCGACATCGGCCTGACGCTGATCCTTCCCGACAGCTGGAAGGGCCTGTATGACGTGGAGGTTGACGGGGGCGTCACCTGGGTCTATGTTAAATCAATCCGGGAGAAGGACCCGAACTGGGGCGGGACGCTGTTCTATGTGGACCGGTCCTACGACAGGCCCATGACCCCGGAGGAGCTGTACGATATCTCGCCGGTCCCCTGCCGCTACTTGTTCTCTACAGAGAAAGGCACCTACAGCATGAATTACGCCAGTGATGTCCAGTGGAATACCGAGGACCCGGAACAGGAGGAGCTGTACCACAGGATGAATATGGAGTGTTCGCAGATCCGTTTTCTTGTGGACGACGTTTTGTCCAATGATTAAATCAGCGCCCCGCCTTCCGGCGGGGCGCTGGCTATTAAAAAATTTATTTTGCTGTGACAAATGAGCTTCAACAGGTGTATTCTTAGTGAAGGCCTTCCAAGAGAAAAGAGCGTGAGACATACCATGACACAAGCGGAGTTTATCCCCCTGGCCGAGCGGTATAAGGACACGGTATACCGCATCGCCCTGAACTACTACGGCAGCCCCTATGACGCGGACGACACGGTACAGGACGTGATGCTGAAGCTGTTTCAGCGTGAGGAATCCTTCGCCAACGAGAACCACGCCCGCTATTGGATCATCCGGGTGACCATCAACCAGTGCAAGAACGGCCTGCGCTGGGCCCAGCTGCGGCGGCATGAGGACTTGGACGCCGTGACCGCGGCGGTGGAGCTCCAGACGCCGGAGCAAAGCGAGGTCTACCGGCAGGTCATGTCCCTGCCCGAGCGGTACCGGACGGCGCTGTACCTGTTCTACTATGAGGAGCTGACAGTGAACGAGATCGCCGCCCTGCTGCAGGTCAAGCCCTCCGCCGTGACCACCCGGCTGTCCCGCGCCCGGCAGAAGCTGAAAACAAAATTGACGGAGGTATGGAACGATGAAGAATAAGGAGCTCTACCGGGAGGTCTTTTCCCAGGTCCATACCTCCGTCCAAATCAATTTGGAGGACTTTCAAATGACGAAAAAACAGCGTACCCCCACCCGCGTCCTGGCCGTCCTGGCCGCCTCCGCCGCCCTGCTGACGGCCATGACCGCCGCCGCCGTGGCCTTCAACGTCTTCGGACTGCGGGACCTGGCTTTTCCGAAAAAGACCGCCATCCAGGTTCCCCATGTGGACGGCTCCACCGGCGACATCAGCTATGAGGACAGAGTGGTGGACATGATCTCCCTCCAGGGTTACGCCAACACCCCGGAGAACCAGGCCTGTGTGGAGTGGGAAAATTTTTATCAGGAGTATACCGCTGACCGCCGTTTCAGCAACGACATCTACGACGAGGGCGGGCGGTACAGTATGTATTCCGTCTACGACGATGTAATGGCGGAACGGTTTGACGAGATCGTGGAAAAATACGGCCTGAAGCTCCATCAGTCCATGGAGGACGTGCCCGGCCGGGAGGCCTGGCTGGAGCGGTTTGGTCCCGACTTTCTGGCGGAGGGAAACATGGGCTACTACGGCTACGCCTATGACGACGGCACCTGTGCCTTTGACGGCGACCTGACCCTGGACGGCTACGGCCTGGTGGACTACCAGTTCCACTACGCCCGGAAGGGCTATCTGGACACGGTGGTCCTAAACGTGGGCAGCCTGGAGGACTATCAGGACTGGGACTATCAGACCCGGTGCGGGGTGACGGTGAAGCTGTCCCTGGGCCCCAGCCGGAGCTTCATCTGGGCCGACCTGGAGGAGGGCTTCCTCTTTGTCAACGTCCTGGACGGTACCCAGGGAGACGAAACCTTTTCCGACGGCCCCATCGACCGGGCCGGCCTGGAGGCCATCGCGGACAGCTTTGACTTCTCCGCCCTCTCCTGAATCACCAACTACTCCCGAGGGCGGGCGGCTGAATGCCGCCCGCCCCGCAATTTTTCTCTTGACATTTCCCCTGGGTTCCATTTAAAATTTTCACATCCGCCCATGACGGGCGAATTTTAAGGAAATCTTAATAAAAGCTAAACGGTCCTTCAACTTGGCTGTGATACACTTTCCCTGTAACATAACCACGGTCAGCGGAAAGGAGCTGCGCACATGGATATCACATTGGAAATGGTAGAGCGCCTGAAGGAGAAGGCCAACGTCAGCTACGCCCAGGCCAAGGCGGCGCTGGAGTACAGCGGGGGCAACCTGCTGGACGCGCTGATCTACCTGGAGGAGAAGGGTGCCATCCCCCGGACTGAGGGGGCCTACTACTCCACCCGGAATGAGCTCCCCCAGCCGCCCCCAGCCGCCGAGCCTCTGCCCGCCCAGCTGCCCGCGAAGCATAAAAAACAAAAGGCCCCCAAGCTCCCCCAGGCCAAGGGGCGGGGTGCGGGGCGGTTCTTCCACACCCTGCGCCGCTGGCTGGTGGACAACGAGCTGGAGATCTGGCGGCGGGAACAGCCCATCACCGCCCTGCCGGTGCTGATTCTGTTTCTCCTGCTGGTCTGCGCCCCCTGGGTGACCATCCCCGTTTTGGCTCTGGGGCTCTTTCTGGGCTTCCGCTACCGCTTCTCCGGCCCCGACCTGGAGCGGGACGACCTGAATGGCATGATGGGCTCGGTGGCCGACACCGCCGCCGACCTGGGCCACAAGGTCATGGAAGAGCTGAAGCACGACTGGCACTCCGACGAGAAGGACCAAAAGTAAGGGCGGATATGCTCCGCCCCACAGAACCGTATGAGGTGAACCGATATGTCAGAACGCATCCTTCTGGTGGAGGACGAGGAAAAGCTGGCCCGCATGGTGGAGATGGAGCTGAAATATGAGGGCTATGAGGTGGAAAAGGCTTTGGACGGCCGCCGGGGGCTGGACCTGGCCCTGAGCGGCGGGTTCGACCTGGTGCTGTTGGACATCATGCTGCCCCAGCTGTCCGGGATGGAGGTCCTGCGCCGCTTGCGGCGGGAGAGCCAGGTCCCGGTCATCATGCTGACCGCCCGGGACAGCGTGGTGGACAAGGTGGCCGGTCTGGACTCGGGGGCCGACGACTACATCACCAAGCCCTTTGCCATTGAGGAGCTCCTCGCCCGCATCCGGGCCGCTCTGCGGAACAAAAACGGCCAGAGCGCCCAGAACGTCCCCCTGGCGGCGGGGCCCCTGGTCATGGATGTGGACAAGCACCAGGTCCTGGTTCGGGGCCAGAGCGTGGAGCTGACCAAGAAGGAGTTCGATCTGCTCCACTGCCTGCTGGAGAACAAGGGCCGGGTGCTCACCCGGGAGACCCTTTTAGATGCAGTGTGGGGCTTCGACTTTGTGGGCGAGACCAACTCGGTGGATGTCTACATCCGCTTTCTGCGGAGCAAGCTGGACGACGCCTTCGGCTTGAAGCTCATCCACACCGTCCGGGGCGTGGGGTACGTCATCAAAGAGGATTAAAGGAGAGGGACCTATGGTCATCATCTACCATTCCAACACCGGCTTCACCCGGCAGTACGCAGAAATGCTGGCCAAGGCGGAGAAGCTAAAGGCTTACAGCGCGGACGAGGCCCCGGCAGGGCTGGAGGAGCTCGTCTTTTTCATGGGCCCCCTCATGGCTGGACACATCACCGGGCTGGACAAGGCTGTAAAGAAATACAAGGTCAAGGGCGTGTGCGGGGTAGGTATGTCCCCCGCCTCCCAACAGGTCATGGACCTGCTCGCCAAGAGCAACTACACCGCCGGAGGGGCGCTGTTCTACCTTCAGGGCGGCTGGGCCCCGGAGAAGGTGGGGTGGGTCAAGCGCCGGATGGTGGGCGTGGCCACCAAGTCCATCCGGGAGGGTCTGCAAAGCAAGGGCTCCCGCCGCTCCCCCGAGGAGGATCAGCAGCTGAACTTTCTCATTCACGGCGGCAGCTATGTGGCCTATGAGAACTTGAAGCCTGTTCAGGAGTGGATGAAAACCCTGTAGGGAGGTGACCGCTATGGCCCGAAAGCACCATAAATTCCAGACTCCGCCGCCGGAGGACCCCCTTGCTGCCGCCCGGGACTCCTCCCTGGCCTTCCGGCTGAATTCTGGCTTTTTCCTTCGGCAGCTGGGCATTTTCCTGGTAATGGACCTGCTTCTGCTGACGCTGTCGGCTTTGGGGCTGGTCTACTACGCGGAGAACCGGTGCGCCGATGTAGCCCTTCTGGTCAGCCAGCGGGGGGTGCCCTCCGAGGACGCCCTCTCCTGGATGGAGGCCAGCGACTACACCATCACCCCTCTGGACCGGGAACCCCGCGGAGATACCAAAGTCGGCGCCCTCCTGCTGGATCCCAACCGCCAGGAGACCCGGGGCGGGTACCGCTCCTGGGACCTCAGCGAATTTTACACCGTCGAGCTGGCCAACGACGGCCAGCCCTACGCCATCACGGTGGACCTGTCCGGCATCTTCCGGGGTCTGTACTGGGCGGGGGTGGTGCTTCTGATCTGCCAGGGGCTGTCCCTGCTGACCAACCTGTTCCGAAGCGACCGCTCCATCCGGAAGGTGCTCCGGCCCATTCAGGACCTGGCCGCCACCGCCTCCCGCCTCAACTCCATGGCCCACATGTCCAAGCGGGAAATTGAGAGCCTGGCCGGTGAGCTGGACAAGATCGACGCCGCCCACCTGGACAGCCGCATTGACCTGCCCCCCACCCAGAAGGAGCTGCGCTCTCTGGCCCAGTCCATCAACGAGCTGATGGACCGGGTGAATCAGGCCTACAGCGCGCAAATGCGCTTCGTCTCCGACGCCAGCCACGAGCTGCGCACCCCCATCGCCGTCATTCAGGGCTACGCCGCCCTCCTGGACCGGTGGGGCAAGAGCGACCCGGAGGCTTTGCAGGAGTCCATCGACGCCATCCGGGGGGAGGCCGCCTCCATGGAGCGGCTGGTGGAACAGCTACTGTTCCTGGCCCGGGGGGACAACGACTCCCAGCCGGTGAAGCCGGAATCCCTGGACCTCACCGACCTGGCCGGAGAGGTGCTGCGGGAGGAGGAGATGATTCACCCCGAACGCACCTTCCTCCCCCGCTGGGGGGAGGACCCCGTCAGCGTATACGCTGACCCCGGGCTGATGAAACAGCTGCTGCGCATCCTGATGGACAACAGCCTGAAATACAGCCCCCCGGAGGGCCGCATCTACCTCCGGGTCACCCGGGACGGGAGCTATATCCGCCTCACAGTTCAGGATGAGGGCATCGGCATCCCCAGCGACGCCATCCCCCATATCTTCGAGCGCTTCTACCGCACCGACCAGTCCCGGGACCGCAAAACCGGCGGGACGGGCCTGGGGTTGTCCATCGCCAAGTGGATTGTGGAACGCCACGGCGGCTGGTTCGAGATCGTCTCCCGCACCGACGTGGGCACCCGTATCACCGTTGTCCTCCCCGCCGCGCAGGAGGCAAAAAAAGCGTCATAAGCCAAAAAGTCCCGCCGGAGCGCTCCGGCGGGACTTCTGCTATTCACCTTTTTCGTGCTGGTCCTCCAGCAGTTCCTCTACTTTCTTTTTTGCCTCGTCCAGGTCCTTGCAGCCGTCCAGGACCATACGGATCATCTTGATGATCTTATCGAACTGCTTGTCTGTCATTTGTACCGCCTCCATACCTGTCCTCCTATCTGGGAACACCTCTATCTTATCCTCTCCAAGCTCCTTTGTCAACCGCTCGGCGGTTCAGGGCCACGGTAATTGAACGGGTGAACATTGAACAATGTATCATTGCCGCACCCAAAGGCTCCCTCTCCGAGGGAGCTGTCAGCGAAGCTGACTGAGGGAGTCCCCCCGAACTCCCCGCAGACCTTCGGAGGACTCCCTCCGTCACGGCTTCGCCGCGCCACCTCCCTCTAAGAGGGAGGCTTTTGGACTGCGGCCGTTCACAATTGATCTACTCATTTAATTACCCTGGTTTTAGAGCCGCCCCTACCGGTTGATCTCACGCCTGTCCGTCCGGCCCATGAGCCAGTCCACGGAAACTTCATAAAGGTCCGCAATCTTCAGCAGAGTATCATAATGCGTTTTAGCGCCATCAGATTCCAGGCGATTGTACGTTCTCAGAGGCATGTCCAAGGCCCTGGCCGTACTCTCTTGGGTCAAACGCTTCTCCTCACGGAGAATTTTCAATCTTTCGTTAAAAATCATATAAATACCTCTTGACAAGCAATTACTTGCATATTATAATATAGGCAACTAGTGGCTTGTATTATGTCTCGGAGGGAATCATAATGAAACACGAAATCCCTATGATTGTGAAACTGCTCTACGCCGGCATGGTCACAGGACCGGACCCCAGCTTCTGGCCCGAAGAGATGCAAAACGATCCCGTAAGAGGCCACGGCCTCTGGACCTTCTACAGCGGGCTCCGGATGGGGCTCCAGCTGGGGGCAGCCTGTCTGTGGGAACCGTAGGGCGCGACGACCCCGGCGCGCCGTTCTCCCGAGGGTATCCGATCTCCGTGGACGGCGGGCCGGGTCGTCCCGCCCTACAAAGGGTCCAATAACCCGGGTTATTTCTTCTTGCTCCTGCGTTCCTCGTCCACCTCATAGGCCTTGATAATCCGCTGGACCAGGGCGTGGCGGACCACATCGGCCTCGCCCAGGCGGAGGAGGGCGATATCCTCCACCCCCTTCAGCACCCGCATGGCCTCCCGCAGGCCGGACACCTTGTCCGCTGGCAGGTCAATCTGGGTGATATCGCCGGTAATGACGATTTTGGACCCAAAGCCCAGGCGGGTGAGGAACATTTTCATCTGCTCCCGGGAGGTATTCTGGGCCTCGTCCAGAATGATAAAGCTGTCGTCCAGGGTGCGGCCCCGCATATAGGCCAGGGGGGCCACCTCGATGTTGCCCCGCTCCAGATATTTCTGATAGGTCTCCGGGCCCAGCATCTCAAAGAGGGCGTCGTACAGGGGCCGCAGGTAGGGGTCCACCTTGGACTGGAGGTCGCCGGGCAGGAAGCCCAGCCGCTCCCCCGCCTCCACCGCCGGGCGGGTGAGGATAATCCGGTTGATCTCCTTGGCCCGGAAGGCGGCCACGGCGGCGGCTACGGCCAGATAGGTCTTGCCCGTGCCGGCGGGGCCCACCCCTACGGTGACCACATTGTCCCGGATGGCCTGGACATACTTCTTCTGCCCCAGGGTCTTGGCCTTGATGGGCTTGCCCTTGGCGGTAACGCAGATCACGTCCCCCGCCAGCTGGACGATCTGTCCCTCCTTGCCCTCCCGCACCAGCTGGACAATGTAGCGCACGTTCTGCTCGTTGATGGTCTCCCCCTTGGAGGCCAGGGTCATCAGATTCTCAATGGCCTTGACGGCGTACATGACCCCCTCCGGGTCCTCCCCCGCCACCTTGAGCATGGAATCCCGGCTTACCACCGTGACCCCCAGCTCATGCTCAATGATGCGGATATTTTCGTCGAAGGAGCCGAACACATTGATGGTCTCCTCCAGACGCTCTAAACTGATGGTCTGTTCTGTCATGGGTAACTGATCTCCTTGCTTAGGTTAAAATCTTCTGTAGGGGCGGATATAATCCGCCCGAATTACTCCGGTGCGTGACGGCGGGCGCATAATATGCGCCCCTACATCTGCTGTAGGGCGCGGCGACCCCGGCGCGCCGTTTTCTTGCTGTTCTCTCAAAGCGGCGGGCCGAGTCGTCCCGCCCTACGGATTCTCCCCCTCCGCCCCGGGTGCCTCCTCCCCGATTTCCTCCAGGCACTGGGCTGTGAGGGTGACCTCCAGCCTCCCTCCGGTCACCCGGGCGGAGTACCGGGTCTGCTCCACCTGGCCGTCCTCGCCAATGAGGGTGTCCAGCCGCTTCCGCAGCTCCTCCTCCAGCAGCTGGCGGGCGGCTTCCCGGTCCACCTCGATGGAGCGGGGGGCGTACTCCCGAAAGGTCTCCCGGTTCCAGAACAGGGGCAGCTCCCGTCCCCCGGGCAGGACCGCCTGACGTACTGAGGTTATTTTATCATACCGCGGCCAGGAAATGCTAGTGTTTCCAAAAATTTTCACCCGATGTCCCAAAAAATTTACCGACCAGACACTTTTCTCCTCCCCGGTGTACTCCTTCACCCCGGTCTGAACCGGGATTGCGGCGGTGAGGGTCCGCCAGGACCGGGCCCATACCCGTCCCCGGGCGTGGGTCTGATACTCCACAATGGGCATATCGGTGTACTGGGGCGGCTCCATGGAGACAATGCCGGAGATAAGCACGTCCCCCTTGGCCACCACGTCCCCTTCCCGCACCACGGCTTCCCCCCGCTCCGTCTCCATGTGGACCACAAGGCCGTCCGCCTGGGCCACGATGTGGAAGAAGCCCGACTCGTCCAGCCGCTCGGGCCGCTTCACCGCCTCCCGAACCACGACCTCCACCCGGGTCCCATGGAGATTGATGGCCATCCAGGACAGGTCCTCCAGCCCCAGCAGGGCGTCCTGAGCCAGCTGCTTACAGTCCAGCGACGGGCCGTAGACCCCAGGGCGCACCCCAAGCTGCCGCAGCTGGCTCAGGATCACGGCGGTGGGGACACGTTCATTGCCAGTCACCTCCACAGTGAGGACAAAGCGGGACAGCACGCTCACCGCACACAGGGCGAAGGCCAGCCCCGCCAGAAAGGCGTACCGGGTGCGGAACCGGCTCAGGAAATCGGGCAGGCCCCGGCTGGATTCCCGTCCCACCTCACACCCCGCCCGTCCAGCCAGCTCCTCCAGCCGCCCCAGGGTGTAACGCCGGGTGGTAAAGCGGACGGTGTGCTCGTCCAGCCACTCCATGGCCCAGAACTCAATTCCCTCCTGGGCGCAGAGGTTAATCAGCCGCTCGGGGAACAGCCCGGTCAGCCGGACGACAGCCATACCCCGGAGATAATTCATCAAACGCCGCATAGGTTGCCCCTCCAATCCGAAAAGGCTCCCTTTGAGCGGGAGCCTTATTGTTTGCCATCACGCCAACGAGATTTGTAAAACCTTCCCTGTAATCAGCAGCTCCAGCCCCGTCATAGCCCTCAGCTCCAGCTCCTGACCCACCACCTTGATGATGTAAACGCCTCCGCTGATGTGAATCTCCTCCCGGCCGTAGGCCAGGATGCCCTTGTGGTTCTCCACCCGCAGCTCCCTGTCCCCCACCAGCTCCAGCCGGGGAACCCCCGCAACCGCGTCCGCCGGGAGGTCAAACACCTCCGCCGCCCGCTCCAAAAATCCCAAACGCCGGGGTTTTCCCGCCATAAAAATCACCTCTCCCCTATCTATATGAGGGGGAGAGACGAAACTTTCTTTTTCAGGTTATATCCCTTGCTTTTCAATAAATTTCAGAATAAGAAAAATGCCCCCCTTGCAAAACCGAATGGCTTTGTGGGCCCGCCTCCGCCGCTGCCAGCAAAAAATATGCGTTTCTATGCAGCCAGCATATTGTTTTTTGCCGGAACAGCCTGTAAAATGGTTATAAAAAGTAATGACTAAAGGTAGAGCGGAGATCACAGGGATGAGGAAGAGAACCACCGACTTTGTAGACAGGACGGCTACCGGGCTGCCGGGAGAGCTGTCTCAGCGCAAACCCACTTTCAAGGCCGTTTTGGCCAGACAGGCGGGAATGAGCGAGGTCCGGTCTTCTCTGGCCGGAGGACGCCCAACTCTACCCTGCCAATAAGCGGGACGCCATTATCATCCATGACATCGTCCACCACACCAGCCTGACCGGCATCAATGACAAGCTGTTCTCCGAAGGGGAAAAGATCCTGTTTTAGCATAGGAAACGCATGGTATGAAAAAGCGCAGTAAGCCTGCCCTTCTGGCCCTGGCTGCCAGCCGGGGCTTGTCAATTGGGAAATTTCAAAGAAAGAAGGAGAAAACATGAAGAAACGCGCACTGTCCCTGGCCTTGGCCCTGACGCTATGTCTGGGCCTGGTCCCCGCCGCCTACGCCAGTGGAGGCACCGCCTACGCCTCCACCCAGACCATTCTGGTAGACGGCACCTCCGTGGTCTTTCAGGCCTATGCATTGAAGGACGCCAACGGCAATGACACCAACTATGTGAAGCTCCGGGATGTGGCTCAGATCCTGAACGGCACCGCCGCCCAGTTTGAGGTGGGCTGGAACGGGGCGGTAAACATTGAGACCGGGAAGAGTTACACCTCCACCGGCGCCGAGATGAGCACTCCCTTCACCGGCGACCGGGCCTACTCCCCCGCCACAGCCCCCACCAGCATCAACGGTCAGGCCGCCGCGCTGGAGGCCATCGTCCTCCTGGACGACGACGGTGGGGCCTATACCTACTATAAACTCCGGGACCTGGGCGCGGCCCTGGGCTTTACCGTGGACTGGTCGGTGGAGAAGGGCATCTTCATTGAGACAGGCTCTGGCTCCGTCCAGCCCCCCACACCGGAGGAGCCCAAGACCATCAGCGATACCCCCCTCTATGAGGACAGCAATGTGAAGATCAACTTTGTTCGGGTGGAGAAGTCCAAATACGACGATGATGAGGCTGAGCTCTACCTGGATGTGGACAACAAGACCAGCGGGAAGATCACGGTCCAGTGCGACGCGGTGAGCCTAAACGGATACTGCTTTAATAGCATCATCATGAGCGACGATGTCTCTGCCGACAGCATTGGCACGGTGGATGTCACCATCGAGCAGATTGACTTCTCCCTGGTGAGCCTGAACAAGGTGGAGACCGTGGGGGGGCAGTTCCGGATTATTTCGGCCAATGGCGACAGCTACGAAGCCCTGTTCCCCGCCCGGAACATCTACACCGGTCAGACTGACAGTACGATCCCTTCCGCGGGAAACCGCACCGCTCTCTACAGTGACAGTAAGCTGGAGATTTACTTTGATCGGGCCGAGTACGAAAAATACTCCTCCGATAGAAACAGCATTGAGATCTATCTGATGGTGCGCAACAAGACCTCCAAGACCCTGCTGATTCAGAATGACACGGTGAAGGTGGAACGGCGGAGCTATGAGAACACCATCATGTCCGATCCCGTGCTGCCCTGTTCCACTGGCCGTGTGAACATCTCGGTCCAGGACTACAATGGGCCGGATGTCAGCACCATCACTACCATTGGGGGCGATTTCCGCATCTTCGACGACGCCTCCTGGGACAGCTATGATATCACCCTGGGCAATATCTCCAATCTGGGCAGTGACGGCGGACAGGGTACGCCTCCCGCCACCACCGGCCCCTCCGGAGGCGATACCACTACCGGGGAGATGAATGACAGCCCCGTCCCCACCACCACCATCACCGGCGGGCGGGCCCAGCTTGACTCAAACGGCAAAATGCTCTTGAACTACGCCCCGGGCGAAGCGGTGCCGGACGCCACCTACCCCAACTTCTCCGAGGTCCCCGATTTTGGGCGGATCAACGGCATTCGATACGACCCTAAATACTCCACCTCCACACTGGACGAAGGAAGACGGGACTCCTACTGGTATCACTTTAATCTGGGCCCGGGGGGTTACACCGCCGTTGAGTTGGTCAATCTTCGCAATCGCTATCTGAATGAGCTTGTTGCGCTTGGTTTCTCCAACCCCCTCGGCAGCAACATAGATCATGATAGCGCGAACGACATGATGGTCAAAAACACAGCCGATGGCAGGCTCGCCGTCCATGTGATGGTGGCCGCCGACCCCAGCATCGACTTCGGTTTCATCATTATCAGTATGAGTTATTTCTAAGCCTCCCTTCCCCGGCTTTGCGCAGCCCGCACAGAGGTTTTTAGAAATCGAAAAGGCCGCAGACGGTTCAGCCCAACCGTCTGCGGCCTTTTAATTGCTGTATTATCAATCTGTGCCGCCGCTCACTCCGTACCGCTCTGGTTCATCGATTCAAAAATCGCCTCGCTCACATCCAGCTCCTGCCCGCAGCGGTTATCGATGTCGGTTCCGTTGCCGGAGAACACCGCCTCGGGGAAGGAGAGGGACTCCTTGGTGGATACCCGCTCCAGCAGGACGGCGGTGCCGTTGTTGCGGAACACGTCCCCCATGTAGCGGCTATCCATGGGGTTTCCGCTGTCATGATTGAAGTGCAGGCCGATCTCGTTCTCCTCGAAGGTACAATCAAAGGCGCTGACCCAGGCGTCCTGTACCAGCACGCCGGTGCGCCAGCCGGAGAAGCGGCAGCGCTGGAGGAACGTCCGAGTGGAGGTGGAGAAGCCCACGCCGTTTCCGCTGCCCACGAAGTCAATGTCATAGATCCAGGAGACCCCTGTGACTGGGGGCGCTACGCGGACGGGGCCGGTAAAAATGGTGCGTCCACCCTCCTCGGCGCCGTAGAGATTGATCGCCCGGGGGATGGTGAGACCTCCGTCGTAGGTCACCGGGGGCAGATGGATCTCCACGATGTTCTGCTCGCCCTCTGTGATCTCATTTAGGCTGTCCAGCAGGGCCTGTACCTCCTCCGTGTTCAGGGGCGTGTCCTCCGGGGTGAAGCGGTAGACCTCCTTGGGGATGGACTGCATGGTCTGATAGAGGCGGATGACGTCCCCATTTTTCAGCTCGACGGTCCACTGCAGGGTGCCCTGACCGCTGCCGGAGTAGAAGTGGATGGAGGAGACCAGGGCGGCCTCCGGGACATAGCCCGGTCGGGGGATCGGCTCGTCGCAGGTCCAGGGCAGCTCCTCGCTGTCCGTCTCAACAAAGGCGGCGGTAACCCGCTCCACCTTCTCCATAAATTCGTCATTGGCGTTGGCGCCGCTCTCCAGGTGGTTGATATACAGACACTGGGGGAAGGTGTACATCTCGTCGCGCACATCCGCCGGCTGATAGATCTGCTGGGCCGGGTTGAACCGGTCGTCTATCCAGCCGGCCAGCACCTGATAGGTGACGCCGCCATCGGTATAGAGAATCTCGGCGGTGCCGTTGTCGCAGACCTGGGGGCGGCTGCGGAGGTAGAGCCCCCCGGCCAGCAGCAGGACGGCGAGGACCATCAGGGCGCTGTACAGCGCCCACCTCGGCATATGCCGGGGTGGTGATACCTCTTCGCGCTGGTTGATATCCTGCGCACAGTGGGGACAGAAGGACGCCCCTTCTGGAAGCTGTGCCCCGCAGTGGGGGCAGGACTTTGTCTCCTCATTCATGGTTGATATATCCTCTCTACTCAAAGATAGCGGCGGCGATGCTCACCTCATGTCCGCAGCGGTTGTCGATGTCCGCGCCGTTGCGGGAGAAGCGGGTGCCCTCGAAGTACAATGCCTGGTCGCCGGGGACGCTCTCCAGCAGGACAGCCGTGTCGTTGCGCCGGAACAGGTTGCCGCTGTACATGTGGTCGTTTCGGTTGTCGCTGGTGGAGTTGAAGTGGAAGCCTACGGCGTTGTCCTCAAAGACGCTGTCTTTGATGTTCACCCAGGAATCGCCATAGCACAGCACGCCGGTGCGCCACCCGGCAAACTGGCAGTCAGAGAAGTTGATCTGGGCGGAGGCGGACACCCCCACCCCCTCGCCGTCTCCCGTGAAGCACAGGTTTTGAAATTGGCAGATGTAGCCATTCTGGGCGGTGGCCTGAAGGGTGCCGGTGAAGGTGGTGCGTGCCCCGTCCGGGCCCTCGCTGCCGATAAGGTTCATGGACCGCTCCTCCAGCACCAAGCTCCCCTCATAGGTGACGGCGGGCAGATGGATGTAGACAATCACATCGGAGGTGATGGTCCCGTTGATTTCGTCCACCAGGGCCTGGAGGTCCTCCATGGTGTCCATGGGTACGTCCTCCGGGTAGAAGTGCCGGGTGGGAACCACCCCCAACGCCATCCGCTGGTACAGGCGGATGGTGTCGCCGTTTTGCATGCGGATATTCCAGCGCAGCTCCATGTCGCCGCTGCGGTCGGTGTAGGTCAAAATGCTTCGGGCGGCGGCCTCCAGGTCGTAGTCCGAGGCCTGGGGCTGGGTGTACTGCCAGGGCTCCGGGCTGTCGCCGCCCTGGAGAAGCTCCACGGTGATGGCCTCCACCTTGCGGAGAAAGGCCTCCTTGGCGTTTACGCCGGTTTCCACATGGTTAATGAACAGCCGGGAGGGCTTGTTTGAGGTGGTCCCCTCCTCCACCTCCTCGGTGTAGTCGGTCATGGGCTGGAAGCGGTCCCCGAAGTGGTTGAGCAGCAGCTGGTAGGAGCCGTCGCTGTCGGTATAGATCACCTCGGCAGTGCCGTTGTCGTAAACCTTGGGTCTGATATAGCTCCAGGCCGCCAGGGCTACAGCCAGGACAAAAAAGACTATCAGGGCATTATATAGCGCCCTCCTCGGCATACGCCGAGGGGGGCATATCTTCTTGCGCTCGCTGATATCCTGTGCACAGTGGGGGCAGAAGCAGGCCGCATCCGGAAGCTGGGCTCCACAGTAGGGACAGGTTTTCTGCTGGTTCATGACAGCGCCTCCGCCAGATTCATTACGTCCTTATACCGCTTGGCCGGGTTGACCTGGGTGCACCGCTGAATCACCCGGCCAAGCCGGCCTTCCGCCAGTTTTTTGGAGGGATGCTGTCCGGTGAGCATTACGTTCATCAGCACACCCAGTGAGTAGATATCCGTCCGGGTGTCCGACTGGCCCAGGCCGTACTGCTCCGGGGCGGCAAAGCCGGTGGTGCCCAAAATCTGAGTGTCTGCCTCCGTCTCCGGCTTGTGGAGGCGGGCGGCGTCGAAGTCGATGAGCACTGCGTCATTTCCCCGGAGGATCACGTTTTCCGGCTTGATGTCCCGGTGGACAGCGGCCATGGAATGGAGGACCCACAGGGCCTGACACAGCTGCCGGACGATCTGCCTGGTCTCCGCCGGGGAGCACAGAGCGCCCTGGAGCAGGAAGTCCAGGGTGTCCCCCTGGATGTACTCCTCGATGACAATATTCTCTCCGTCCCGCTCCGCCGCCTCATAGATCAGGGGCAGACAGGGACAGGAGCAGTCCAGCAGCTTCCGGTAGACCTCCCCGTTGCCGGTGAAGCGGCGGAGGATGAACTGTTTGCCGCTCTGGCGGTGGCGGATCAGCTCCACGCTGCCCCGGGGGCTTTCTTTCAAAAGCCGAAACTCCTCAAATTCACGATCCAGTTGTTGCGACAGCCAGGCGTAGATGGCGGCCACCCCCACAAAAAAACTCAAATACTATGCAGCCAGGATATTGTATTTGGTTCCGACATTTGATATAGTACAAATATATTATATCAGTTTTAATCAGAGAAGTAAAGGGAGTGAGCGGAATATGTGGGAGAAATCCACCGACGATCTGAAGCAGGAGCTGATGGAACAGGCCGACCTGGACCAGTACATCAAGGAAAACGAGGCGTTTTTTCTGGAGACCGACTTGACCGCTGTTTTGGCAAAGCTCTATGAAGCCCGTGAGCTGACTAAGTCGGAGCTGGCCCGGCGGTCGGGGATGAGCGAGGTCTACCTCCACCAGGTCTTTTCGGGGCGGCGAAAGCCCTCTCGGGACCGGCTGCTGTGTCTGTGCGTGGGGCTGGAAGCCGGGCTGGAGGACGTCCAGCTTCTTCTGAAGGGGATGGGCTACGCCCCCATCTACCCCAGGCTGAAACGGGACGCCATCATCAGCCACGGCATCCTTTACCACACGCCGTTGTCAAAGATCAACGATAAGCTCTTTGCGGAAAACGAGAAAACCTTGATCTAGTGGTCCATCCGGCCAGAAATGATAGCAATCTTCAGAATTGCTGCCACTGTTTCCACCCCCTCCGGGGGTGGAAACAAAAATAAACTCAGCATCTATTGTCAGTAGTTTTGAACACTGCTATAGATCATATTCTGGACAAGATTTCCGCATGGCATTGTGTAAGGCTTAAATTCGTTGCCACGAACCTCAAGAAGCCGGCAAATTGGAAGGCCCACCGGCTTAATACCCAAGTCCCTTCCGCGCTTTCGTTGTTGCTCTATCTTCTTCTGTTCAACGGCCTGTCTGGAACTTCTTCGGCAGATCTTTTTTCGACAGCCTGAGGAGGGGGCCGGAATCCCGGCCCCCTCCTGCGGTCTAATAGGTAAAAACGTCGTTGAGCATTTGGGATACGTCCTCCTCGGTGGCGATCAGCTCGCTGCTTGGGCCGTCGGGCAGAGCGACCGCCGCCAGCTCCCGGTCGCCGGAAAGCAGGCGCAGGGCCCGCCCGTCCAGAGAGAGGCCGTCGGCCTTGCTTTTCATGACGGTCTCCAGCGGCCCGGGCGTGGGCGGCTTGGCGGCGCTTTCGCCGGATACCCCCGGCTGGATCACGCCGCAGTCCGCCCAAACTGTGGGCAGGACCGTCCCGGAGATGTCTGAGCCGCAGACCCCGGCGAACAGGCGCTTGCCGCTGTCGCACGGTCCGGTGACCTCCCAGGGAACGACGCACTGGCCAGTCTCGTCCAGCAGCACCGAGACGGTCGATCCCCCGGACCGGAAACAGGCCGTCCGGGTCATCCCGTCCCAATCCGGGGAAAACTCAAACTGGACCCGGTAGGTATTGGCTGAACCGCTGGTGATGGGCTCCTTCTGATGGACGGTCAGAAGATTTTTATTTGCGTAAAATACGAACAATCTTTTCACTCCCTTCTATGTCCTCTGCCCTTGAAGCGAATGGCGGAAAAGTTGTACGTCTCCATACACCAATGGCCCGCATTGATTATGGAGGATGATCTCATGAGAACAAGCGGGCTCCTGTCCGGTCTGGATTTGGTGTTTTATGGTTCTGCCCCTTGCCTCTCAGCAGATTACCTGTTTTGTGAGCCCCCGGCCGGCTCCCCACTCCGTTGCCCGGCGGGTGAAGGTTTTTCGGGAGATGCCCAGCATTTTTCCGGCGTCGGTAGCGGTGACGTATCCATTCCACCAGTCCTCCGCCAGCTCCTCAAATTCCTCCGGCATGGGGATTCGGTCGGGGCCAAAGCGAACGCCTCGCTCCAGAGCGGCCGCAATGCCCTCCGCCTGACGCTGATGGATAAATTCCCGCTCTGTCTGAGCTACATAGCTCAAAAGCTGGAGCACAATGTCCGCAACCAGCGTTCCGGTCAGGTCCCGGCCCTCCCGGGTGTCCAGCAGCGGCATGTCCAGCACGACGATAGCCGCGCCCTGGGTCTTTGTGATATAGCTCCACTGCTCTAAAATCTCCTTATAATTCCGCCCCAGCCGGTCAATACTTTTGACCACCAACACATCTCCGGACTGGAGCACCTGAACCAATCGCTGGTACAGCGGCCGGTCAAAGTTTTTCCCCGACTGCTTTTCTACCGTGATTTGCTCCAGGTTCACTCCAAACTCCTGAAGTGCTGCCACCTGCCTGTCCTCTTTTTGGCTGCGGGTGGATACGCGGGCATAGCCGTACATCATACTTGACATCCCGATCCTCCTCTCTTTTTCTTGGGGACGACAAATATTATACGGTGTATTGAGGTGCACGGAACAGGTTTTCAACGGGTTTTCGGCAATAAATATATAAAAAATATGTGCTTCAGGATATTTGCTGCACAGAATACGACAAAAAGCGCGGCCAGATTGTATACAACCTGGCCGCGCTTTTATTGCCGTTTCAATATTACATATCGGCAGTCTATTTCCATACTTCAGCCCCTAAATTGGCACTGCCGGCCTGAGCATTGCCACCCGTGAGGACGCCGAGTCCACCATCCGCGACACCAACGTGGCCGAGGAAATGATGTGCTGCATCAAGAACAGCATCCTGGTTCAGCGAGATTATTCCGTCAGCGCGCTAAACGCCTCCTTTGCCGGATACGGGCTGGAAACAAAAATAAACTCAGCATCTATTGTCAGTATTTTTGAATACTGCTATAGCTTGCGGAACCGTCCAATCGCCGCGCGGAAATCATGGACGCCGCGTTTTTCTCCACCGAGTTGAGGATGAACCCTGCCAAATCGCAGGCGTAAAAGCTCCCTGTAACTTTTAAGCCTTGCTCCAGGATATAGTTTTTGAGGACAGCATAGCCCTCAGAAATGTCCCAGCGGCCCCGGCAGCAGAGATATAAATAGTGCCCGGCGGGCTTTTCCATGTAATAGGGAAAGTCCGCTTTCTCTTTGATACGGGTGTAGAGATGGCTGATGGTACCTGGCCCGCCCTCTTCTCCTGGCCGGTGGATGGCCCCCAGCTGGAAATCCGTCTGTATCCCATACTGTCCGCACAGCTCCTGGCACCGCTCCAGCACGGCGATCAGCATCTCGTCCTCGCTGGCTGTTGGGGCCATCAGACCCTCCAGCTCCTCCACCGGGAGAGCCAGCAGATGTTCCCGCTCAAACCACGCGGTCTGGGGGGTCATATCCGAAACCGGGCCGAACTCCAGGTTACGCAGCGCACTGGACAGCACGAAGTCCATGTGCTCCAGCTTCTGCCGCTCCGCCTCCAAACGGCCCCGCTGCTCCCGCAGAAGCGCCAGCGTCTGGGCGGCGTCCCGCCCCCGCAGGCAGCGGCGGACCTCCTCCAGGGGCGTCCCTGTCTGGCGGAAGATGGCGATGGCGTAAAAATCGTAGAACTGCTCCACGTCGTAGTAGAAATAGCCGTTGTCCCCCTGATGGGCCGGGGAGAGGAGGCTGATGTCCTTATAGTGCCGCAGGGTCTCCTTGGTTGTACCGCATAGAGCTGCAAAGGCTCCCGAAGTCAGCCAGCCTTTTTTCCGCTCCATAAAAATTTCCTCCCCAAATTACAAAATACCCCTTGACCGCGTGGCGGCCACATGGTTTATCATACTCTCTGACAAAGAGCCTGTCAAATACAAAAATACGGGGAACCGCCGTTCCAGGCAGTCCCCCGATAAATTGAAAGCTGCAGAGTCAGAATTTCTATCGTTCGTTGACCTTCAGTTCCAGCACATCGGGCCTCGCATAGTGCCCCACCGCATCGTGCTCCATTTTACAGGACGCTGGAAGATTCATATCGAGCTCCGCATAAATGACCGTCTCCTTATCCCAGATTGGCTCCGTCACATAATGACCATAGGGGTCCACGATACAGCTTCCGCCTCGGCACACCGTTTCCGGCAGCCGGGAAATCGACTCCACTTCATTCAGATCAGAAGGATAAGAGGCTTTCCTTACAATCATGTCCGCGTTGATAAAATAACATTTACCCTCGACAGCAATGTGCCGGATTGTCGCCTGCCATTCTGGATTGTCGTTTGTGTTCGGTGAAATATAGATCGTAACGCCCTTTTGATAGAGCGCGACCCGCGCAAGCGGCATGTAGCTTTCCCAGCAGATCAAACTGCCGATGGGGCCCCACGGCGTTTGTGTGACGGGGAAATAGCCCTTGTTGGCGTCGCCCCAGACCACTCGTTCGGAGCCTGTCGGCTTGAGCTTGCGATGCACCTGATACGCGCCATCTGGCTCAAAAATGACATTGCTGTTATAAAGCGTTCCGCTGACCGCATCACGCTCCGAAAAACCAAGGCTGATATAAGCGCCTGTTTTTTTTGCCGCATCGGCAAGTGCCTGAAATTCCACATCGCCCACGACAACGGAGGTATCGTAATAGCGTTTCCAATCGGAGCGCCCGGCTTCTGTCCGCTTGCCCATACTGAAGCCAAAGTTCATTCCAATCGGATAGCCGGGGATAAAAAGCTCCGGGAAAACGATTAAATCCGACTTTTTGGACGCGCTTTCTTCAATGTATGCAAGCGCTTTCGCAAGTGATGATTTTTTATCGAACAGTATAGGCTCTGCCTGTACCAACGCGATTCTGCAAATTGGATTGATGTCTTTCATAGTAGGATCTCCTCCACAAATCCGATTTATCAGGGCGATTATAGCATTGGCTTTAAAGTAACGCAAGCCGATTTTATAAAACTTTTCAACCACAAAACTGAAAGGAGCACATCATGGAAAAAACAGACTCTTATCACCTGCCCGTCACGGGCAAAAACATCCTGCGCTTCGCCTTTCCTACCATCGTCATGACGGTGTTCAACACCTTCTATACCATGGTGGACGGGCTGTTCGTCTCCAACCTCATTGGCATGGAGGCCCTGTCCGCCATCAACCTCACCGCCCCGGCCATCGCCCTGATCACGGCCATCTCCGGGATGCTGGCCACAGGCGGCAGCGCCGTGGTGATGAAAAAGATGGGGGAGCACAAGGAACAGGAGGCCCGGCAGGACTTCACCCTCCTCATTCTCACCAACGCAGTAGTGGGCGCGGTAATGATGCTGCTGGGCTACACGTTCATGGACACTCTGCTGGGGTCCATGGACCTCTCCCCAGCGGTGTTCGGCTACTGCCATACCTATTTGAGCAACTACCTGCTGTTCACCATTCCCATCCTGTTGATGTATAACTTCTCCCTCTACCTGATTGCCGCCGACAAGTCCGCCCTGTCCCTGCTCTGCACTGTGGCGGGGGGCGTGACCAACATCATTCTGGACTATGTTCTGATTGCCCTGTTCGACCTGGGCATCCAGGGGGCGGCCATTGCCACCGGCCTGGGCTACTCCATCACCGCTGTGGTGGGCTTCCTGGTGTTCCGGA